>CAYXUN010000034.1:0-40015 GCA_964468165.1 uncultured Novosphingobium sp.
GGTCGTCAAGCTAACCCACTGATACCACTCAACTTAGTTTCGGATCGGGCTCTTACCCAGCCACCGGGGACTCGCTCGGACGACGAGCCGCAATTATCTTCACTACAACCCGCGTAACTGTCCAAAGGCAAAACGGGTGTTGACCAAGCTGTTCCGTAGTGTAGAGGACGGCGCGTCGAGATGGTCTGCGGACCATCTGCGGACCACCCCGATCCGAGGGCACCCGATAGCACTTACGAAACGTAGTGATTGTCGTTAGTTTTCAAGGAATTCGGTCAAATAGGGCGGTTAGCTCAGTTGGTAGAGCATCTCGTTTACACCGAGAGGGTCGGCGGTTCGAGCCCGTCACCGCCCACCAGGACCACGCGCCCGAGCGTCCCCCCGATATCTGCTATTTACAGGCTGTTCCGGCGGGCGATGGCGCCCAGCACGGCAGCGCTCGGCTTGGCAGTGCGGACGAATGTGGTGGGATCGACGCTGTGCAGGCCGAAGCGGTGGGCATAGCCGAAACCCCATTCGAAATTGTCGAGCAGGGACCAGTGCATATAGCCGCGGACCGGGACGCCATCGGCGATTGCACGCTTGAGTTCGGCCAGCGCGGCGGGGATCAGCCATTGGCGCAAGGAGTCATCGCCGGTGTTGACGCCGTGCTCGGTCACGTAGACCGGCAGCTTGGTTGCTTCCCAGGCATAGCGCACCGCACCGGCCAGTGATCCCGCCCAGACCTCGGCCCCGGTGAAGTTCTTGCGCGCGTCGGCCGGTGGAGGGACCACGCCACGGTCGTTCCAGACCTTGCGTTCGTAGTTCTGCACCCCGACAAAGTCGCAGGTCTGTGCGGCCAGGCGCAGCCACTCGCCATAATAGCGTTCGCGCATGCGATCGCGCAGCGAATCGCGTCCGATCGCCTGGTCGTCGATGATGGCAAGGCTGACGCCGACCGGCAGGTCGGGCCGCACGCTCTTGATCGCGGCCACGCCGCGGCGATGGGCTTCCATCATGTGGGCGCGATAGGTGGCCGGCTCTTCCACCCAGATCGCCACGCCGGGCGCGTACCGTGCCACGCCCAGTTGGCGGGCGGCGGCTTCCTGCATGGCCTTGTCGCCGGCAACCAGTTGGGCGGGCAGCAACTCGCCCAGCAAGCCGGCGAGATTGGGCTCGTTCAAGGTCAAGGCCAGTTCGATGCCGGCGCCAAGATGGCGCACGGCCCGATCACAGAAGCGGGCGAACAGCGTGACCGATTCCGGGTTGCCCCAGCCGCCCTGCGCGGCGAACCAGCGCGGCGTGGTGAAATGATTGAAGGTGACGACCGGCTTGATACCGCGCGCGCGGCACCCGGCGATCATCGCCTTGTAGTGATCGAGCAAGGCATTGGAGAAGTGCCCTTTGTCAGGCTCGATCCGGGCCCATTCCAGGCTGAAGCGATAGGTATTGAGGCCAAGGCCCTTCACCAGATCGAGGTCCACCGGCCACAGTTCCAGACTGTTGGCCGCGTCGCCTGAACGATCGGCGAACATGGTGTTGGGCAGATTCTCGATCACCCACAGGTCGGCGTTGAGGTTGTTGCCTTCCACCTGGTGCGCGGCGGTCGAGGCGCCCCACAGGAAGCCGGATGGGAACGCCGGGTTGAGCGGTGCGCCCTGCGCCGCCCGCGCCAGCACCGGCGTGCCGGCGGCGGCGCCGAGTGCCATGGCCGAAGCGAGCAGGCTGCGACGATCGGTTTGCATCACTTGTCTCCTCGTTCGGCCGCCGCCAGCAGAGCCGAGGTGGCCACCACGGCGCGTACACGCGATGTCATGGCAAGGCGACGCGCCGCCAGCGGATCGGAATGGAACCGGCCGGTACCACAGCGCGATATGCCCCAGCGGAAGCTTGCCACCTCATCTCTCCCTTCGCCCTTGATTGCAGCGCGTTATCGAGCGGCAATCACTAGGGTCGCAGGAAGTGATGGTCAACGATATTCAATCACTGATTAAACGCGCTGAGAGCGCAGCCATTTGTGGAAGATTGGCCGATATTCCCGCGCCGTGCCGCCCCCGCCCCGCCGCATTTGTCGTACCATCGGGAGGCAGCGGCTGGACCGTCAGGTTGCGGGCTCTTCGACGAACTCGATCAGGTTGCCGGCGCAATCGCGGATGAAGCATCCTTTGCCAAAGCTTTCGCGCACGACGAAGGCGATGTCGGCGCCTTTTTGCTCCATCTCCGCCAGGAAGGCGTCGAGGTTTGGCACCTGGAACGCCGCGTGCTTGTTGCCGTGGGTCTTCACATCGCGCGGCGGGTGGCGCCGGTCTTCGGGCAGGGGGGCCGCGCCTTCCACCTCGAAGATTTCAAAGCGCAGCGGGCCTTTGCGCACCATCGCGGTGTGGCTGCGCGCGGCTTCGATATAGAAGCGCTTTTCGAGGGTGAAGCCCAGCACGCGATCGTACCAGTCGATCGCGGCATCCAGATCGGGCACCGAGACGCCGGCGTGATGAAAGACAAACTCGGCCATCAGTCTGCTGCCGCTTCGGCGGCGATCTTTTCCTGCAACACCCGCCGCGCCCGCGTGGATGCGCCATCGATCTTGAGCAGTACCGGCTGCAGATCCCAGAAGTCGGCCTGGCCGATCCGGGCCTGCTGCCGCTCCAGCATCGGCTTGTCTTCCTCGACGAAGGCCTGCGCCAGGGCAACCTTGAGGAAATCGGTGAACGGCTGGTCATCGATGCGAAAGCGACGCGTCGCGCAGTAAAAGTAGTGGGTGGTTGTCGCCGTTTCCGGCACCATGTTGTGCAGGGTATAGCCTTCGTCCTGCGGGCGACGCGCGACACCGGCTTCCATCGCGGCCACCCCCAGCGTCATCACCGCCGGTGCTTGCCACACCACTTCGGTCCAGATGTCGGCCCGTTCGGCGCCGTGCAGCGTGGCCCGGAAAGCGGGCGGCGGCACGCAGTTTTCGGCCAGCCAATCGACCACGACCCGCTCGCCGTCCTGCCGATTGGTGCTCTTGGCGCTTGTGTTGATACCGCCCAGCGTATCGGGGTGGAGGAAATCGGCATGGCTCAGGTCGAGGATATTGTCGCTCAGCAACTGGTAGTTGGCCGCTGTTGGCATGTAGCCGGCTATCCGCGCCAGCGGCGGCGTTTCGTCGATATAGGAAAGGTCGGGAATCAGCGCCGGATCGGCCTGTTCCGCCGCGCCGGTCCACACCCAGATCGCGCCGTGCCGTTCCACCACCGGGAACGCCCGCACGGCCAACGCGGAAACGATCGGGCCGTGGGGATTGTGCACGCAGCGGCCGTCTGCGCCAAAGGCCAGCCCATGATAGCCGCAGGTAATCCGGTCGTGTGCCACTTTGCCGGCCGACAGCGGGGCGAAGCGGTGTGGGCAGCGGTCGATCAAGGCCGTTGCCGTTCCATCGGCGCACCTGAAAAACACCAGGGGAATCTCGCAGATCGTGCGTGCCAGCACGCCTTCAGGTGCGAGTTCCTCGACCCAACCAGCCTGGTACCAGGTGTTTTTCAGATATCGCGCCATCACCCCATCTCCGCAAACGTCTGTGCGCACCAATCGGCGATATAGTCGCGCATCCCCGTGCCGTTGTCTGCGCCGCAGTGCTCCACCTCGAAATCGGCCTTGGTGAACACCCGCAGCGTGCGCTTGGGGCTGTTGACCGCCTGGTCATAGCTGCGCTGGGCGTTGAAGGCGGGGATCTGGCGGTCGTTTTCGCCATGGGTGACGAGGAACGGCACCCGGATCTTTTCCACCTGCCCGTCAAGCGTGATGCTGTCGGCATAGTTGAGGAACGCGTTCCGGTCGTCGATCCCGAACACCCACATCACGTGGTCCCAGTAGTGCGGCACCGGGTTCTCGCCCTCGTTGGCCACGCGCTCGCGCTGGCGCTGGCCCCACACGTGGTTGGCCCCCATGACCGCGCACAGGGCATAGCGCGGATCGTTGGCGGCGATGCGCGGTGCGTGATAGCCGCCGAACGACAGCCCGAAAATGCCGATGCGATCGTGGATCACGTCGCCGCGCGTCAGCAGGTAGTCCAGCGCCGGGCTGCCCCAGCGCTCCGCGTCATAGACCGCCGGCAGGCCGCGCTTGCGGATCGCCTCGCCGGTGCCGGGCTGGTCGAGGAACAGCGTGTTCATCCCGCGCTCCAGGTTGACCGCGGCGTGGCCGGCCATGGCCACCTGTTCCTTCATCGAATCGAGCCCGTTGACCGATACCAGCGTGGGCCGCGGCGTGCCCGAGCCATCGTGGTAGAACAGCGCGGGATAGCTCGATCCCGCATAGGGAATCTCGACCTTTTCGACATGCTGCCCGCGCAGCCGGGCGCCCTTGAGATAAAGTTCGAGGCCCTTGTCATAGGCCGCCCAGCGCGGGGCATAGTCGCGGCTCTGCAGGCGCTCTGCCCCCAGGTAATAGCCCGATGCCCGCAGATACTTGGTTCCGGCCGACAGCAGGAAGCCTTCCGCTTCGTCGGCTTGCGCATTGCGCGTCACCTGGTCTGCCACCGCGATCCAGCTGTCGAACAGCTGTGCCGATCCGGCATCGGCGCCGGCCTTGGCTGCCTCGCGCACCGGGCGGCATACCTCGTCCAGCTCGCCATGGTTGCCGCCGGCGATCAGCGCCAGGTTGATCCCCAGGTTCCAGATGTAGTTTCCGGGAAACGGCTCGAACATGTGCAAATTCCTTGTGAAAAATCAGTCTGCGGTCCAGCCGCCGTCGACCACCAGGCTGGTCCCGGTCATCAGCGCGCTGGCGTCGCCCGCCAGGAACAGCACCGCACCCATCAGGTCTTCGACCGTGCCCAGCCGGCCCAGCTTGATCTTGCCCAGCACGCTCGCCCTGAAGCTTTCGTCGGCAAAGAATGGGCGCGTCATCGGGGTTTTGATGAACGTGGGGGCGATGGTGTTGCTGCGGATGCCGTGGGGGGCAAGGTCGAGTGCAAAGGCCTTGTTCATGCCTTCCAGCGCCCACTTGCTCGCGCAGTAAAGGCTGCGGTTGGGCCCGCCGACATGGCCCATCTGGCTGCCGATGTGGATCAGGCTGCCGCGCACGCCCTGGGCGATCATCGCCTGTACGCAGGCCTGCGCCACGAAGAACGCCGCCTTCACGTTGAGATCCATCACCGCATAGTAATCGGCTTCACCCACCTGCCACATCGGCATCGGGCGATTGGTCCCGGCGTTGTTGACCAGCACGTGAAAGGCCGGGCGGCCGGCGAAGAAGGCTGCAACCGCTGCATGATCCGCCACGTCGAGGACCACCGCCTCGGCAGCCCCACCGGCATCGCGGATGGCTGCTGCGGCTGCCGCGATCTCGTCGGCGCTGCGGGCAGCCAGCGTGACCACAGCGCCAGCATCGGCAAGTGCGGCGGCCATCGCCAGGCCGATCCCGCGGCCCGCGCCGGTAACCAGCGCGCGCCGCCCGTCCAGCCGGAACGATGGCGTGGTCGGCAACACCGGCCGCTCCGTCATGCCCGCGTCAACTCGCTGGGGACGGCCTGCCCGGCATAGGGCACATTGCGCCCGCCATAACGGCGCACCCGCACGTTGGCCTGTTCGCCATGCCCGGCAAAGCCTTCCAGTGCGCAGAGCCGGCTGCAATATTCGCCAACCAGAGCTGATGCCTCATCGGTCAGCACCTTTTGGTAAGTGCAGGTCTTGAGGAACTTGCCCACCCACAGGCCGCCGGTATAGCGCGCGGCCTTGCGCGTCGGCAGGGTGTGGTTGGTGCCGATCACCTTGTCACCGAACGAGACGTTGGTGCGCGGGCCCAGGAACAGCGCGCCATAGTTGGTCATGTTGTTCAGGAAGTAATCGGGATCGGCGGTCATCACCTGCACATGCTCGCTGGCGATGTCGTCGGCGATGCGCGCCATCTCGTCATAGCTTTCCGCCACGATCACTTCGCCATAGGTTTCCCACGCCTTGCGCGCGTGGTCGGCGGTGGGCAGGATCTGCAGCAGCCGCTCGATCTCGGCCATCGTCTCGCGCGCCAGCTTCTCTGAATTGGTCAGCAGCACGCCGGGGCTGTCGGGCCCGTGCTCCACCTGGCCCAGGATATCGGTGGCGGCCAGTTCGGCATCGCAGCCCACCTCGTCGGCGATGATCAGCGTCTCGGTCGGCCCGGCAAAAAGATCGATGCCGACGCGGCCGAACAGCTGGCGCTTGGCTTCGGCAACGAACGCATTGCCGGGGCCAACCAGGATATCGACCGGGTCGATGCTCTGCGTGCCGATGGCCATGGCGCCGATGGCCTGGATGCCGCCCAGCGCATAGATCGCGTCGGCCCCGGCCATTGCCTGTGCCGCCACGATATGCCGTGCCGCCTTGCCCTGGAACGGCGGGGCGCAGGTGACAACGCGCTTCACGCCGGCCACCTTGGCGGTGATCACCGACATGTGCGCCGAGGCGAGCAGCGGATACTTGCCCCCCGGAACATAGCAACCGGCGGCATTGATCGGCACGTTCTTGTGGCCCAGCACCACGCCGGGCATGGTTTCCACTTCCACGTCCTTCATGGAGTCGCGCTGGATCTGGGCGAAGTTGCGCACCTGGGTCTGCGCAAACTCGATGTCCTTGCGCTCCTGCGCGGTCAGGCTGTCCACCGCCGCATCGATTTCGGCTTGGCTCAGGCGGTAATCGTCGCGGTCCCATCCGTCGAAGCGGATGCTCATCTCGCGCACGGCCGCATCGCCACGGGCCTCGATGTCGGCCAGCGCTGATTCTACCGTATCGCGCACCTTGCGGTCCGTGTCCGCCTTGGCTTCCGCCGTCGCACCGCGCTTGAGATAAATCGCCACCAAACTCTCCATGTCGGCTTGTCTTTGCAGTGCCCTGCCAGCCGCCTGGAGGCCGAACCATCGCATAGTTTCGATGCGAAGCTATCGATGAGATGCCGTTGTGCGCTGCCTGCTGCCCGCATAGTCGTTGCGAAACGAGAACTTGGAGAGACACGATCGATGCGCCTTGCCACCTTGCAGGATGGAACGCCGGACGGACGGCTCGTGGTGGTATCGCCCGATGGCAGTTCATGCGCGCCCGCACCGGTGCGCACGTTGCAGGCCGCACTGGAGCAATGGGCCGACGTCGCGCCGCAACTCTTGGCGATCACCACGTTCGCTGAGCCGCTTGATCCGGCACAGGTGCTCGCCCCGCTGCCGCGCGCCTGGCAATGGCTCGATGGCTCTGCATTCCAGTCGCATGGCGATCTGATGGATGCCGTGCTCGGCATCACGCCGATCAAGACCGGCGCGCCGCTGATGTATCAGGGCACCTCGGATCGTTTCTACGCCCCGGTCAGCGACGTAAAGGTCCCCGACGAGGCGCTCGGCATCGATTTCGAGGGCGAATTCGGCGTAATCGTCGATGCCGTGCCCATGGGCACATCCGCGGCCGAGGCGATGAACCACATCCGGCTGGTCGTGCAGGTCAACGACTGGTCGCTGCGCACGCTTGCCGGGCCGGAAATGAAGACCGGGTTCGGCTGGGTCCAGGCCAAGCCGCCGTGCGGCATGGCGCCCTATGCCGTCACGCCCGATGAACTGGGGGATGCCTGGCGCAACGGTCGCGTCTGTCTCGATCTTCTCGTCGATTGGAACGGCCAGCGGTTCGGCGCTGCCAATGGCGAGCCGATGGGCCATGGCTTCCACGAACTCGTTGCTCATGCGGCGCGCACCCGCGATCTGGTTGCCGGCACGATCATCGGCTCGGGCACCGTGTCGAACCCCAACTTCCGCGAGATCGGCTCTTCCTGCATTGCCGAGCGGCGCGGCATCGAAATGCTCGACCTGGGTGAAGCCAAGACGGCCTTCATGCGCTTTGGCGACAGCGTGCGCATGGAAGCGGTCGACGCCGCCGGCCGCGCACCGTTCGGCGTGCTGAACCAGACCGTTGTCCGTGGTTGACGCGGCGCCATCCGGCCCGGTCAAGCTGGTCATCCTGCCGCGCACGGGCGTGGGGCTTGGCCGTGCGGGGCTGCGCCGTCATCTCGAAACCGTCCATGGCCCGATGGTGGTGGCCGAGCCCGAGGTGTCGGGCGGTTTCGCCAGCTATGTCCACCACTATGCGCAAGACCTTGCCGGGCTGCCGCTGCTCGATGATCGCGATGCGGTCACGGTGATCCGCTTTGCCGAACCGGCCGCGATGGCCGCGTCCAAGGCAAGCGAAGCCTATCGCCTGCGCGTCGGGCCCGATGAAGACAACTTCCGCGAGCTGGATGGCTCGATCGCGCTGTTCGCCGCCGAACGCGTCGTCGCGCCCGGCGCTGATGATGCGCCGGCCAAGCTCCTGGTGTTTCGTGTGGCGCGGGGCGTGGATATCGCGCGGTGGGCCTTGGCCCTGGCAGCGATCGTCGCGCGGGACGATGTCTGCGGCGTGGTCACCAATCTGGCCCGCGTCGTCGAAGGCGATTTTCCGTTCACCCAGTTCGATGAGATCGGCCTTGCCGCCGGGGCCGACCCCACCGTGATTGCCGGCGTTCTTGACGATCTGGCCGAGCCGGTTCTGGCCCCTGCGGCAACGCGCCACCTGCTGGTTGAACCTGTCCGTTTCATCTGATCAACTAGGGAACATGCCCATGAACTCGCCAATCTCCGATTCCGGCCTTCCCCCCGTGCAGCGCGTCGTTACCGGCCATGACGCCAACGGCCGGGCGGTGTTCAAGTCAGAGGACGTGTCGCCCACCAAGCTGATCCCTTCGGGTGACGGCGCGTTCCTGCTGGTGTGGACCACGGCAACGGTGCCGGCTGACAACAATGACGAAACCGATGGTCGCCATCGTCCGGCAGGCCTTACGCTCAACGGCGGTTCGGTCATCCGCATCGTCGACATGCTGCCGGGCAAGGAAAGCCCGATGCACCGCACCAACTCGATCGACTATGGCATCGTGCTGGAGGGTGAGATCGAGCTGGAACTGGACGACGGCGCGAAGCGCACGATCGGGCAGGGCGGCATCATCGTCCAGCGCGGCACCAATCACCTGTGGCGCAACACCACCGACAAGCCCTGCCGCATTGCCTTCATCCTGATCGAAGCACCGGCCTATCTCCACAATGGCCAGCCGCTGCCCGAACACAAGCCGGACTGAGCCGATGTTCGATCTGTCGGGCAAGAGCGCGATCGTCACCGGCTCTACCCGGGGCATTGGCCTGGCGATCGCGCAGGCGCTGATCGCGCAAGGGGCGCAGGTCGTCATCTCCAGCGAAAGCGCGGCCGACACGGCCCGTGTTGCCGCCGATCTTGGCATGCCCGGCATGGCTTGCGATGTGTCTGACGATGCCGCGCAGGCGGCACTGGTCGATTTCGCGCTGGCCCGGTACGGGCGGCTCGACATTCTGGTGTGCAATGCCGGGATCACCGGCCGCCCCGGCGCCTTTGCCGATCTCGCGATGGAGGATTATGCCCAGGTCATGGCGATCAACCTGCGCAGCCAGGTCGTGCTGTGCAACCTGGCGCTGCCGCATATCGCCGCGGCGCCGGGTGGTGCTGGTGCCGCGGTGCTGGTCGCCAGCCTGGCCGGCCTGCGCGGCAATGGGCGGATCAATGCCTATGCCCTGGCCAAGGCCGGGGTGGCGCAGCTGGCGCGCAACCTGGCGGTGGAATGGGGGCCGCGCGGCGT
Organism: uncultured Novosphingobium sp.; assembly: GCA_964468165.1. Taxonomy (GTDB): domain Bacteria; phylum Pseudomonadota; class Alphaproteobacteria; order Sphingomonadales; family Sphingomonadaceae; genus Novosphingobium. The sequence continues at coordinate 9,604 of CAYXUN010000034.1, forward strand.
GCGGGTCAACGCCGTATCGCCTGGTTTTGTCGCCACGGAACTGTCGCAGCCGCTGCTCGACAATGCCGATTTCATGGCCCGCCGCATGGCCATGACGCCGCTACGTCGCCCGGGTACCCCGGCCGAGATCGCCGGTGCGGTCGCCTTCCTTGCCAGCCCCGCCGCCGGGTTCGTCACTGGCCACAATCTCGTCGCCGATGGCGGCACCCTGATCAGCGACGGCAGCTGACACCGCGCGATACGCCGGGAAGGGTCAGCTGCGCTGCCTCACCATGCGGTCGCGCCGGCGTCCACGCGGAAATCCGCTCCGGTGATATAGCCTGCCTCGTCCGAACACAGGAACGTCGCCGTCCAGGCGATATCCTCGGGCTGCCCGATGCGCTTGATCATCATCTTTTGCAGCGCAAACGCTTCGAACCCGGGATCGGATGCCATGTGCCGCGCGGTTTGCTGGGTCAGGATCAGGCCGGGCGAGATCGTGTTGGCGCGGATGCCGTGGGCTGCGCCTTCCATCGCCAACTGGCGCGTCATGGCCATCACACCGCCCTTGCCCGCGCAGTGCGCCAGCGCCGGGGAGCCGTTGAGCGCCACGTGCGCATTGGCCGAGGCGAAATTGACGATCGCCGCGCGTCCGCTCGCCTTCAGCCAGGGCCAGGCCGCGTGGGTGCAGAGAAACACGATGTCGAGTTCGCCGCGCAGGGTATGCTGCCACTGCGCATAGGTCATCGTGTCGATCCAGTTGAACACGGCCATCGCCGCCGCCGGTACCAGCGCATCGATCCGCCCCGCCTCGCTGCCGATCGTCGTGATCGCCTGCTGTACCGCGGCCTCGTCCAGCAGGTCTATCGGCCAGGCCCGCACGGCCCCGCCGGCCTCTTCGGCCAGCGCGCCAATGCCTGCCGCATCGATATCCAGTGCGTGCACGGTTGCCCCTTGCGCCGCAAACATCCGCGCGATCCCGCGTCCGATGCCGGAGCCCGCGCCGGTCACCACGGCCACGCGCCCTGCCAACCGCTGCTGTCCACGGGCCAGATCCGAAAAGGGCGTTTCGGCAAGGGTCATGGTCGTTTCCTCTCGATCGCAGGAGTGGCCCTGCCGTTGCCCAATCCTAGCATCCCCTGTTCCGCGCGTGGATTTCGCTTTTTCGATGCCTTGCCATCGGTCCCGTCGCGCCTATCGACAAGACCGATCGATTGGGCCCTGCGCTATCAATTGGACGCGCTCCGCACTGCCGGGAATGGTCTTGCGCTCATAAGCCAGGAAAGAGCATGCGCGTGGAGAGACAACAGCAAGCCGGTACGATGACGGGAATTTCCCTGCTGTTGCCGATTACCCTCACGACCATGGCGGTGGTTCTGCTCGCGCCGGTCCTGCCGCGCCTCATGGCCGAATATGCCCATGTTCCGGGCCACGATTATCTCGTGCCGATGGTCCTTACCCTGCCATCATTGTGCGTCGCCTTGTTGTGTCCGGTCGCAGGGCTGCTGGGCGATCGCTTTGGCCGGCGCCGCCTGCTGCTGATGGCGTTCGTGCTCTATGCGATTGTCGGCATGGCGCCGCTGGTCTTGACCAGCCTGTGGGCCATTCTCGCCTCGCGGGTGGCGGTCGGCATCGCTGAAGCGCTGATCTACGTGCTCTCGACCACGATGATCGGCGACTACTTCACCGGCCCGGCGCGCGATCGCTGGCTGGCGGGGCAAACTGCCTTTGCCTCGGTCTCTGCCCTGGTGTTCTTCAACCTGGGCGGTGTGCTCGGCGATTTCGGCTGGCGCACCTCGTTCTGGGTCTATGGCGCGGCACTGGTCATGTTCGCGCTGGTCTGGCGCTATACCTGGGATACCGCGCCCGCCGCCGCCGCGCCCAAGGCATCGTCCGCGCCGGTGGTGGCGTCCAGCCCCTGGGGGCGCCTGGCGGTAATCGTGGCGATTACCATCTATGGCTCGGTGTTCTTCTATACCGTGCAGATCCAGGCTTCGTCGGGTCTGGTCCAGCTTGGCCTGGTCAGCGCCGCGCGCATCGGCCTGTTCACGTCGCTGGCCAGCCTGGGCGTGCCGCTGGGCACTTTCATCTATACGCGCATCGCGGGGCAGGGGCCGCTGCGCCTGCTCTGTGCGGAATTCGCGCTGATCGCCGCAGGCTTTGCCATCATGGGGCACAGCACGACCGTGGCGATGTTCCTGGTGGGTTGCTTCGTCAACCAGATCGGCGGCGGCATGCTGCTGCCCACGCTGCTGGTCTGGTCGATCAGCCTGCTGCCCTATGAGGTACGCGCGCGTGGCACGGGCGTGTGGCAATCGTCCTTTGCGCTGGGCCAGTGGCTCAGCCCGCTGGTGGTGACGGCTTTGGCGCTGCACCGGGGTGGATTGATGCCGGCCTTTGCTGTGCTTGGCTATGCCGCGCTTGCCGGCCTGGGCGTGGCGGTGGCGGCGCTGGCCGTGTCACGCCGCGCCGCCACCTGACAGATTTAGCGCTGCGGGATCAGTAGGGCGCGTTCAGCCGGTGCAGCGCGCCTTCCAGCATCTTGGCGTGGATTTGCGGATCACCGTTTTCCAGCTGCAGCCGGCCCACGGCCACGCTGGTCTCGATCACGTCGCGGCAACGGTCAAAGCGCCGCTCCTGATAGGCGCGCAGCCCGCTGGCCACGTCCGGCGTCCGCGCCAGCTCTTCGGCCAGGACGATGCCGCTTTCCACCGCCATCCCGGCGCCTGATGCCAGGTGCGGCGTGGTTGCGTGCACGGCATCGCCCACCAGCACGATCCGACCGTTGAACCAGTCGCGCGGCTGCAGCACGGCGGCGAGCGGGCGATAGTTGATCCAGTCCTCGCGCGTCATCGTGTCGCGGATCCACCCGGCATTGCCGCCAAAGTCGCGCAGCAGGTCCTTGAGCGTGACGAACAGCTCTTCCTCGTCCATGTGTTGCTCGCGCTCCACATGCGGGGTCAGCATCCACAGATAGATCTTGTCGGGGGCGCAGGGGGTGATCCCCGCCGGGTTGGCATGGCCCAGAAAGAACTCGCTGGCATTGAGCCCCGGCGGCTTGGCGATCGAGATGCGCCAGCATCCCTGGCGGGTTGGCTGTGCCGGGCCCATGTGCGGAAAGGCGATGCTGCGCACGCCCGAAGCGACGCTGTCTGCGCCCACTACCAGGTCATAGCGGCCTTCCGTTCCGTTGGAAAAGCGCACGTCGACCCCGTCGTCGCGGTTTTCTAGCGCGGACACGGTCAGGCCGAGCTGGACCGGGATCTGCAGTTCGGCAACCCGGCGCTGCATGATGTGGTGCAGGATCGGCCGCATGATCCCGCCAGTGGCGGGCAAGCCTTCCTCGATCACCGGCTCTTCCAGGTCGAGGATATGGTGGCCGTCATAGCGGAACAGGCGCGTCTTGCTGGTGATGGCGCCCTGCTGCTTGATCTGGTCGAGCAGGCCAAGCTGACGATAGGCGCGCAGCGTGGGGCCAGTGATGGTGATCCCGGCGCCATAGACCCGCCATTCCGGGTCGAGATCGATCAGGTCGACCTTCACCCCCCGCTCGGCCAGGCTTATCGCCGTTGCCATGCCGCCAATACCGCCGCCAACGACAAGCGCCGTTGCGATGCTGCTGATTGTCTCCCGGTTCATAGGGGTCATGACCTAACGAAGCAGGCACACCGCACAAATCCGAACTGTGGATAGAGATCTATCGATTCAATCGGTGAGATATTTGCGGCGCGCAGGGCTAACCGCAAGATCAAGCAATTCAAGCGCCACATTTACGGGGAGGAAAAACCATGCGCACCCTTCTGCTCGCCACGAGCGCCCTGGCCATTGTCACCACGCCGGCATTCGCGGCCGAAACGCCCGCCCAGGACCAGTCTGCAACGGCCACGGCCACGGCGACTGCCGCAGCCCCGGCCGACAACGGCGGGATCGGCGAAATCATCGTCACCGCGCAGCGCCGCGAGGAATCGCTGCAAAAGGCGGGTCTCGCCATCGATGCCGTCACCGGCAACGATCTGGCCCAGCGCGGCATCACCTCCTCGGCCGACATCACCAAGGCGGTGCCCTCGCTCTCGATCCCGCAGCCCGGCGGCAATATCGCCTCGATCTTCATCCGCGGCGTCGGCAATATCACCACCAGCAGCTACAACGATCCGGCCGTCACCCCCAGCTATGACGGCGTGGTGCTCGGCCGTGGCGGCGGCGTTTTCGGCGCGGCATTCTATGACCTGCAGCGCGTGGAAGTGCTCAAGGGGCCGCAGGGCATCCTCTATGGTCGCAACGCCACCGGCGGCGCGGTCAACATCATTCCGGCCCATCCCGAAATCGGCCGCAATTCGATGGGCTTCAACATCTCTGCCGGCAATTACAATGCGGTGGATGCCGATGCCCATGTCAACCTGGCCACCAGCGCCAATTCCGCGCTGCGCGTCAGCGCGGCCTATTCCACGCACGATGGCTACAACCGCGATGGCACCGACGATGCCAAGCGCGGCTCGCTGCGCGCGCAGTTCCTGGTCGAGCCGAGCAGCGACCTGTCGGTGCGCATCGGTGCCGATTACACCCACCTGGGTGGCCGCGGTGCGGGCGGCAGCTACATCGGCGGGTATGTTCCCGGCGCGACGGGCTACACCTTCTTCCCCGCCAATCTTGATTCGAGCGAGGGCTTCAACACCCCTGCCGCCAATGCTTTCCGCGCCCAGAACATCGGTGCGCCGGCCTTTGGGTTCCTCAGCGCGATGAACCAGGACCAGCGCCAGGACAGCACCTATTGGGGCGTCAACGCGGAAATCAACTGGAAGACCGGCATCGGAAAGCTCACGGTGATTCCGGCCTATCGCGAAAGCAGCGACAATTCCTTCTTCTATGGCCCGGCCTTCAACGTGGCCCACACCGTCGAAAAGGTGAAGCAGACCAGCCTGGAAGCCCGCCTTTCCGGCAAGACCGGCATGTTCGACTATGTGTTGGGTGGCTACTACTTCAATGAAAAGATCAAGGCCAACGACGAGTACAACCAGGAATTCGTGCTGCCGATGGTGGATTACCGCCACAAGACCGACAGCTATGCCGCGTTTGGCCAGTTGACCGCCCACGTGTCCGACCGGTTCCGGCTGATCGGCGGCGCGCGCTATACCCACGACAAGAAGTCGATCGACGGGTTGATCAACAACTTCATCACGTTCTGCGGCGGCCCGCCCCCTGCGTTGATCACGCCACCCGCTTCGTTCGGCGCTGGCTGCGCCACGCCAGGCAACATGCCCTACTACCCCAATTTCCTGAACACCGGTGACACGATCAACTGGCTCAAGTCCAACGGCTGGATCGCTGGCAACAGCACCAACCAGCCCGGCTACCAGGTATTCCCACTGGTCAATGGCGTCGGCGCCATTCTCAAGACCTATAATCCCGTCGTCGATACGCGGAGCTATTCACGCGTGACGTGGAAGGCCTCGGCCGAATTCGATGTCACGCCCACCAGCCTGCTCTACGCCACGGCGGAATCCGGTTATCGCGCCGGCGGCCTGCAGATGACCGAGAGCAAGACCTCGTACCTGCCCGAGTTCATCACCGCCTACACCATCGGATCGAAGAACCGGTTCTTCGACAATCACGTCCAGCTCAATCTCGAAGGCTTCCTGTGGAAGTACCGCGACCAGCAGATCACCTATTTCACCGTTGACACCAGCGGCACGCTGATCAGCTCGAACGAGAACGCCGGCCGCTCCACGATCAAGGGCTTCGACGCCGATCTCGTGGTCAAGCCCACCCGTGGCACCACGCTCAGCGCCAAGGTCCAGTACCTCGATACCAAGTACAACGACCTGCACCTCTATACCGCCTCGCCGCGCGACAACATCGGTTGCCCGTTCACCTATACCGGGGCCATCGCTGGCGGTGCGCCGGTCAAGGACTTCAACTGCTCGGGCAATCCACTGCTGTTCAGCCCGAAGTGGACAGTCAACCTTGGCGCAGAGCAGGTGGTGCCGCTCAACGCCGACATCGAACTGGTGGCCAACGTCAACACGGCCTGGCGCGACAGCCAGTGGGGCGCTTTCGAATATCTCGATTTCGAGCGCATTCCCGCCTACTGGACGACCGACGCCTCGCTGACGGTGCGCGCCGCCAACGGCAGCCTGGCGCTGACCGGCTTTGTGCGCAACATCGAGAACAAGCGCCGCGACCTGGCGCCGCAGGCCTCGCCGCTCGGCATGGCCGTCGGGCACTTCTCCGCGCCGCGGACCTGGGGCCTGCGCCTTTCCGGCAATTTCTAAGGAGCGTTTCCCAATGCATATCGTGGTGACGGGCGCTGGCGGTTTTGTCGGCCGGGCATTGGTCGGCAGGCTGGTCGGCGCCGGCCACGCGGTTACCGGGCTCGATACCATGCCCGCCGATCTGCCCGCGCCCGCGCGGCTGATCGTGGGGGACATGGGCGATGCGGCCGTGCGGGGTGCGGCCCTGGCGCAGGGGTGCGATGCGCTGGTCCACCTCGCCACGGTGCCGGGCGGCGCGGCGGAAGCCGATCCTGCGCTGTCGCGGCGCATCAATGTCGATGCGATGTATGACCTGCTGCTCGAGGCGGCCGCGCTCAATCCCGGCCTGCGCGTGGTCTATGCCAGTTCGATCGCGGTGTTTGGCGATCCGTTTCCGGCGCAGGTGGACGATGGCACCCCGCTCAGCCCCAAGATGATCTACGGCGGGCACAAGGCGATGATGGAGCATGCCGTCGCGATGTTTTCCAACCGCGGCCTGGTCGATGGCGTCACCGTTCGCCTTTCGGGCATCCTGGCCCGTCCCAAGGGACCATCGGGATTGAAATCGGCGTTCATCTCCAACTTGTTCCATGCGCTCAAGGCCGGCGAACGCTTTGTCTGCCCGGTCTCGGCCCAAGGCACGATCTGGGCGCAATCGGTGACGCGCTGCGTCGACAACCTGGTCCACGCCCTCAACCTCGACAGCGGCCTGATGCCCAACACCCGCGCAGTGACGCTTCCGGCCTTGCGCGTGGCCATGGGCGATCTGGCCGGCGAAATCGCCCGCCAGTGCACGGTGGCGGCCGATCTGGTCAGTTACCAGCCCGATCCATCGCTCGAAGCAGCCTTTGCCGCGCAGCCCCCGCTGACCACCGCAGCGGCCGATCGCGCCGGTTTTGCACACGATGGCGATGCTGCTACACTCGTCTCCAACGCCCTCGCAATGATCTGAGGGGCGAGGGAGATGGCGATGCGCTACGGAAGGCTCGATCTCAACCTGCTCGTGGCGCTCGACGTGCTGTTGACCGAACGCAGCGTCAGCCTGGCGGCCGATCGGCTGTGCCTGTCGCAATCCGCCACCTCCAGCGCGCTCGGCCGCCTGCGCGAGTATTTCGAGGACGAACTGCTGGTGGTGAAGGGCCGGGCGATGATCCTCACCGCGCGGGCGGAAGAGCTGATCGAGCCGGTGCGGGCCGTGCTCGAACAGATCCGCACCACCGTGGCGGTGGCGCCGCCGTTCGATCCTGCCACGGCCGACCGCACCATTCGCATGATGGCCTCGGACTATTCCACCGAAGTGCTGCTTACCCGCGTGCTGGCCGATCTCGAAAAGGATGCGCCGCATCTGCGCTTCGAGATCCAGCCGATGAACGATACCCCGATCGAAGCGATCGAGCGCGGACACATTGACCTCCTGCTGACCATCGATATCGCCATCTCGGCCGATCATCCCAGCCAGGTCCTGTTCGAAGACGATTACGTCGTGGTGGGCGATGCCGCCAATCCGGCCATGGCCCAACCGATGACGCGCGATCTCTATCTTGACCTTGGCCACGTGACGGCGCGCTTCGGCAAGTCGCGGGTTTCCGCGTTCGAGGACTGGTTCATGCGGCGCCAGAAGCAGCAGCGGCGGGTGGAGGTCATCGCGCCATCGTTCCTGTCGTTGCCCGGCCTGATCCTTGGCACCAATCGCATCGCCACGATGCACCGCCGCATGGCCGAAATCGTCGTCGGCACGATGCCCCTGGTCATGCGGGAAGTGCCGTTCGACATCCCGCCGATCCGCGAAGCGATCCAGTGGAACCTCGCCAACAACAACGACCGCGCCTTGCGCTGGGTGGTCGAACGCCTCCAGGCCGCAGCGGGTGCGAAGGCAGATGTGGCCGACAATGTCGTGCAACTGCCCAGCGCCGCCAAGATCGCCCTTGATGAAATCGAGGTGCAATACCGGATGAACCATCCCCAGCACTGATTGATGCAGGCTAGGTCGTAAACTCATAAATGGCACCCCCGAGGCGCCATTTATGAGTTTACGACCTAACTCTCTGCCGCGTCGAACTTTTTGCGCGCCAGCCAGATGTTTGCCGCGCGGGTGTTGATCCAGTCAATCAGCATGCGCGCCTGGCCGTGCAGGTCGCGGCCCAGCGGCGTAAGGCGATAGCTCACTTTCGGCGGGACCGAGCCGATGATCGTGCGCGCGACAAAGCCATCACGCTCCAGCGTGCGCAGCTTCAGAGTGAGCACGCGCTGCGATATCGCTTGCTCGGCCGAAAGTTCGGCCAGCGTTCGGCGCAAATCGGCATGGCGCCATTCGCCCGTTGCCAAGACCAGCAGGATCAGCGTGGACCAGCGGTCGCCCAGCAGGCCCATCACTTCTCGCGCGGGGTCATCACGATGCTTGCCATGCGTGGCCATTTCGGCGGCCAGCCGCGCGATGGCCTGATGCAATGGCGCGCTGTCCAACTCGGCCTCCCTCGCCTGGCATGGGCACAAAAAAGTGCCGTCTTCCGCTTTGTCACCATCACCATAAAACGGCCTGACACAAGCGAACAGGGAGAGAATGCGCATGACCGCAGATGCCTTTGCCATGGACGGCAAGGTTGCCATCGTCACCGGTGGGGCGGGCGGAATCGGCGAGGCGACGGCCCGCCTGCTGACCGCGCGTGGCGCCCGCGTGGCGCTGGCCGACATTGCCCTTGCGCGCGCCACTGCGCTCGCCGCGCAATTGCCCGGTGCCATCGCGGTGCCGCTTGACCTCGCCGATGAAGCATCGATCCAGGCAATGGTCGCGCAGGTTGTCGCCCACTTTGGCCGGCTTGATGTGCTGCACAACAATGCTGCGCTGCTCGGGCCCGAGGTGGCGCGCAACGATGGCGACGTCGAACGCATGGACACGGGCCTGTGGGATCGCACCTATGCGGTCAACGTGCGCGGCACGATGCTGGCCTGCCGCGCCGCGTTGCCAGCGCTGCGTGAAAGCCGGGGGTGCATCGTCAACACCGTCAGCAACCTGGCGCTGCAGGGCCATCTCATCCAGGCGGCCTATTCCAGCAGCAAGGCGGCCGTGATCCAGCTGACCCGCGCCATTGCTGCCAGCCATGGCCGTGCCGGCGTGCGCTGCAACGCGGTGGCGCCCGGCATGACGATGACGCCGGCGCTGCGCGAGGCGTTTCCCCCGGCCCTGCGCCAGCTGGTAGAGGACGAAACCCTGCGCGACCGCCTTGGCGAGCCAGAGGATATCGCCGAAGCCGTGGCGTTCCTGGCCAGCGATGCTGCGCGCAATATTACCGGCCAGGTGCTGGTCTGCGACGGCGGCAGCGCGTCGCATGTCCCCGGGCTTGCCGGGTTCCGCGCCTTTCTGGGGGAGGAACCGGCATGAGCCAGCATGACATCGTCGTGATGGGGGCAGGGCACAATGGCCTCGTCGCCGCAGCCTACATGGCCAAGGCGGGCAAGAAGGTCCTCGTGCTGGAACGCAAGCCGCACTACGGCGGCGGCGTGTCCACGCGCGAATTGCTGCACCCCGGCTTCTGGCACGATGAGCATTCCAACGTGCACATCATGATCCAGGGCAACCCCATGCTGCGCGAAGACGAGCTGGGCCTGCTTTCGAAGTTCGGGCTCGAATATATCTATCCCGATCTCGTCCACGTCTCGATCTGGGAAGACGGCACCGTGATCCGGTCCTACAAGGATCTCGATCGCACGTGCGAGGAACTTGCCCGCGTCGTCGGCGAAAAGGATGCCGAGGCCTATCGCCGCTTTGTCGGCATGAGCACCACGGCCCTGCCCATGCTGATGAGCGGGATGTATGCCCCGCCGTTTCCGCTTGGCGCGTTCGTGGCGATGATGGACCAGTCGGACGAAGGCCGCTTCCTGCTCGATCTCATGCAGCGCAGCGCGCTCGATATCGTCGATCATTACTTCGATAGCGAATTGCTCAAGCTGCACATCGTGCGCATGGTCACCGAAAACCTGCAGATGCCCGATGAGCTCGGCACCGGGATGGGTGCGTTCGTCATGCCCGGCATCGTTCACAGCTTCGGCTGTTCGATGCCGAAAGGTGGCTCGGGCCAACTCAGCCACGCCCTGGTGCGCGCCATCGAGCATTTTGGTGGCGAAGTGCGCTGCAACGCCGAGGTGCGTCGCGTGATCGTCTCGGGCGGCAGGGCCACCGGGCTCGAGCTGCGCGATGGCGAATGCGTGATGGCCCGCGATGGCGTGATCGGCGCGATCCACCCGCATGTCCTGCGCAAGTTCGTGGCAGAAGCGCCCGAACCGGTCTTGCAGCGCGCCGAACGCGTCACCCAGTCCACCTTCTCGATCAACCTCACGCACCTGACGCTGAAGGAACGCCTGCAACTGCGCGTCGGCAATGATTGCAACGCGATGATGACCGAGTTGATGGACTTCTACACCGTGCGCGACATGCAGCTGGAATACGACAAGCTGCGCCGTGGCGACGTGAGCGCGCGCCTGATCGCGGGCGGGGACAACACGATCTTCGATCCCAGCCGCGCGCCGGCCGGGGCCGGGGTGTTCTATGGCGTCAATTTCGCGCCCTATGACCTCCACCCCGGCGGCCCGCAATCGTGGGACACCCACAAGGACGCGGTGGCCGACCGCGCGCTGGCGCAATATCGCAAGTTCTACGCCAACCTGACCGATGACAACATCACCGGCCGCCTCGTGCGCTCGCCGCTCGATCACGAGCGTGACAGCCCGGCAAGTTTCGTGCGCGGGGACATCCACGGCTGCGCGCCGTTCTTCTACCAATCGGCCGGCCATCGCCCCACGCCTGATCTGGGCGCACTGCGCGTGCCTGAGGTGGAGGGCCTCTACCTCGTCGGCCCGTTCATGCACCCGGGCGGTGGCGTGTTCGGGGCCGGGCGCGCCACGGCGATCCAGATGATGGATGACCTGGGAATGGACTATGACCGGATCTGCGGAAGGGCTGTGCAATGACCGACGTGCCGAACAAGAGCGCGGCCAAGGCGCGCGTCGCCCGGATACTTGATGCCAATGACAAGGAGCTCATGGCCATCCGCAAGATCGAGGCAGACGGCAACACCCTGGTGATCCGTGGCAAGATCTTCGGCGCGATGCCGATGGTCGCCCGGCTCACCCCGGCCGAAGCCCGCGCCGCGCTGCGCCTGCTCGATCTCAGGACAATGCTGTTTCTCCTAACCCTGCTGTTCCGCCGCAGCTGATCCATCCGTGCGATGAATAGCTTGGGTCCGGAAACATCGGTTTCTGTAGCCAAGCCATCCACGGCATGAAGGCCAGTGACAGATTCCGCGGAGACCCCATGCCGATCGCATCCAGCCCCCTTTCGTCCATCCCCGCCATCCTTGGCGTTGAAAGCGTCGTCTTCGGCGTGGCCGATCTTGCCGAACACACCCGCTTCTGGGCTGACTTCGGCCTGCCGCTCGAAAGCACCGGCGAGCATGAAAGCGTGTTCCGCCTGCAATCGGGCAGCCGCGTGATCGTGGTGCGCCACGGCGATCCGCGCCTGCCTGTGCCCGATCCGTTTGCTGGCGACGGCATCAAGGAAACCGTCTGGGGTGTCGATACGCCCGAGAACCTCGAGCGCATTGCCGCCAGCCTCGCGACCGAGGTTGCCGTGACCCGCGATGCCGATGGCACCGTGCATTGCGTCTGCCCCGATGGTCAGCCGATCGCGCTGCGTGTCTGGGCCAAGCGCGCCGTCGTATCGGAAGCGAGCCCGGTCAACACCCCGTCGAGCTGGCCGCGCTTCAACCAGCACCGCATCTGGCGCAAGCGCGCCATTCCCAAGACGATCAACCACGTCGTCTTCTTCTCGCCCGACTATGTCGGCAGCTTCGAATTCTACGAACGCCACCTTGGCTTCCGCTATGTCGATCATTCCAAGGGCACCGGCATCTTTGCCCGCGCCGGCGGCACGTTCGAGCACCACTCGATCTTCTGGGTCAACTGCGACCTGCCGATCGCGCCCGACCATTTCAAGTTCATGCACATCGCCTTTGGCTGCGATGATATCGACGAGGTCATGCTGGGCGCCAACATCATGGACAACCGCGGCTGGAAGAACACCACGATGAACACCAGCGGCGGCATCTCGCGCCACCGCATCTCCTCGGCAATTTACTATTATTGCGAAATGCCTGGCCACGCCGGCGAGGCCGAATACCATGCCGACACCGATTATCTCGACGATGCCTGGGTGCCGCGCGCGTGGGACTTCAAGTTCGGCTCGCTGCTTTGGGCGGCCAATGCCCCGGCGATCTTCCGCGGCGACAACATCCCCTGGGACATGACCTTCGACGCCGATCGCAGAAGCTTTGACGCCTATCGCCGCACCAAGCCCGGCAAGCAGCCGATCGAGGGCGACCTCGCCAACCTGACGGCAGACGACGAACACGCGATCTGACGGCAATGGCAGGCGGCCGCAATGCCGCCTGCCATCGCGGCGCGACATTTTGTCCTGATGACAATCCCCATGCGCCCGCTTATGCCGCGTGTCGCATGATTGCCCTTCGCGCCTTCTTGTTTCGGCATTCCGCGCTGGCCCTGTGGCTGGTCGCGCTGGCGTTGGCGATGAAGGCGCTGGTTCCGGCGGGCTACATGCCGGGCAGCGAGACGCGCAGCTTTACCATCCAGCTCTGTTCCGAAGGGATCGACGGGCGCCATGATCTGGTGCGCCAGGTGGTGGTGCCGGTCAAGGATGCTGCCGGAAAGGCCGAGGCTGGTCATGCCAAGGCGCAGGGCACCTGTCCCTATGGCGCGCTGGGCCATGCCCTGCTCGGCGGGGCCGATCCCGTGCTGCTCGCCGCAGCGCTGGCCTTCATTGTCGCGCTGGGCTTTGCCGCCACCCCCTTGCCTGCGCCGCGCCGGCGCGCGCATGCCTGGCCGCCGCTGCGCGGCCCACCCCTGATCGCCTGATCCACACGCGCCGCCCGCGCCCGGGCGGCATCATCGGATTGAGGCCGGCCATCGCGCCAGACAGGGGATAGTTTCATGCAGATTTCGTGGAGCGCGCTGCCGTGCGCGCTTGTTTTCGCCGTGCCTGCACAGGCCGCAGCGCCAGCGCCAGAGGCAGCAGCAAATTCGGTTGCCGGCCGCGATGCGGTCGATACCGGCTTTTCCATTGGCGAACAGATCGTGGTTTCAGCGCGGTCGATGGCCGCCTCTTCGCGCAACGTGCTCACCTCGATCGATCGCATGGGTGGCGATGTCGCGCAGAATGCCAACGTCAACTATGCCTGGGAACTGGTCGGCCGCCTGCCGGGCGTGATGCTGACCAACTTCAATCAGGGCACGACCAGCGGCAAGTTCAGCTTCCGCGGGTTCAACGGCGAGGGGGAAATCAACGCGGTCAAGCTGTTGATCGATGGCGTGCCGGCCAACAGCAACGATGGCAACATGCCCTATATCGACAGTGTCTTTCCACTCGACATCGCCGGGATCGAGGTGGTGCGCGGCACGTCCGATCCACGCTATGGCCTGCATGCCATTGCCGGCAGCGCCAATATCCAGACGCGGATCGGTGGCAATTACCTGGAGGGCAAGGTGTCGGGCGGCAGCTTCGACACCTATGAGGCGCAGGCCGTGGCCGGGATAGAGCGCGGCGGCTTCAGCCAGAACTATCTGGCGGCCTGGCGCCAGGCCGGCGGCTGGCGCGCTCATGCCGGGCTGCCGCGCGGCAGCCTGGCGGGCAAATGGTTCTTCCGCCCCAACGAGACCCTGCGCGTGGGCGCAATCGCGCGCTGGTATCGCGGCACCGCCGACGAGCCGGGCTATCTCACCCTGGAAAATGCCGCGGCCCATCCGCGCATGACCAATGCCTACAACCAGACCGATGGCGATACCCGCACCGTGGCGCAGGGCAGCCTCCATCTCGATGCCACGTTCAGCGACAGCCTCGATCTTACCGCCAAGGCCTATGCCAACCGGCTGCGCGATGATCGCTACGTCAAATTCTCGGCGGCCACGTCGCAGCAGCGGCGGATGACGGACGAGGACCATTACGGGATCAGCGGCGCGCTGCATTGGCACACGCATGTGGCCGGCACGCCGGTCATGGCCGAACTGGGTGGCGACATGCAGTGGCAGGACAATGTCTCGCGCCGTTACAACACGGTGGCGCGGGTGGTTTCGGCGCAAACGCGCGACCAGGCCTTCACGCTCAATGTCGGTGGCGTTTACGGGCTGCTGACGTTTGAGCCAGCGCGCTGGCTGACGATCAGCCCGGCCTGGCGGCTCGACCGGGTGGGCGGCACGTTTCACAACCGGCTGGCCGGCACCACCGCGCCGATCAATGCCTATGGCACGATCAGCCAGCCCAAGCTGCAGGTGGCGATCACGCCGGTCGATCAGGTCACGCTCTATGGCAACTATGGCAAGAGCTTCCAGATCGGCACCGGATCGGGCGCATACCTGATCCCGCCGCGCACCACCAACCTGGCGCCCTCGATCAACGCCGGCTGGGAAGCGGGGATCAAGCTGCACCCCATGGCCGGGGTGGAAACCCGCGTTGCGCTGTGGCTTCAGGATGCCAGCGGCGAGATCAAGCGCAAGCTCAACGACCCGCTGGGCGACAGCGAAAATGTCGGGGCGACCCGCCGGCGCGGGGTGGACGTGCAGGTCAACCTCAAGCCGGTCACGGCGGTGTCGGCCTGGGGCGCGCTGTCATGGCAAAGCTCGCGCATCCGCGTCGCCGATCCGGCCACGCCCGGCTATGTCGGGCACGAGATCGACCATGTGCCGCACTGGCTGTGGTCGGGCGGGGTGGATGTGACTCCGAACCAGCGCTGGCGCGTCTCGCTCTGGGGCAATGGCCAGTCCAGCTATTGGCTGACTGCGGCCAACGATCCGGCCGTCGGCAAATTTGGCCAATATGCCGTGTTCAACGCCGAAGTGGCCTTCCGCCCGCGCGACAAGCTGGAACTGGCGGTGACGGGCAAGAACCTGCTCAACCGCCGCTATGAATATGTCTGGTACGATGCCACCGTCACGGCGGCGCAAAGCCGCTCTCCCACCGCGCACAGCCCGGCCGAAGGCCTCGGGCTGACCGGCAGCGCCCGCGTGCGGTTCTGATCGTGGGCCGCTGCACCCTTTCGCCGCGCGCCTGGGTGCGGCGGCTTCACCTGTGGCTGGGCCTGTCGCTCGGCGCGCTGATGGTCCTGGCCGGGATCACCGGCGCGCTGCTGGTCTTCTATGTCGAGATCGACCGCGCATGGCATCCGGCGGTGCAGGTGACCGGGCGCGCCGGCCCGGCCGATTGGGATCGCGCCGCCGCCAGCCTCCATGCCGCGTTTCCCGCCCGCACCGGGCCATGGCGGCTGGAACTGACCGAGGGCGCGGGCGCCATTCCGGCGCGCTATTATCATCCGGCAGAGCGTTCTGGCGCCGGTCATGCGCCGCTGCTGGCCTGGCTTTCGCCCGATGGGCGGCGCGTGCTGCGCGCCGAATTCTGGGGCGATGGTGGCATGACCTGGATCTATGACCTGCACTATTGCCTGCAACTGGGGCCGGTGGGGGGCACGATCTTCGGCTGGGCCGGGCTGGCACTGGCGGTGCTCTTGGCCAGCGGTCTGTGGGCGTGGTGGCCGCGCGGGGGCTGGGCCAAGGCGCTGCGGGTCAAACCGCGCGCCGCGCCGGTGCGCCGGCTCTACGACTGGCACAAGCTGGCCGGCCTGGCGGGGGTGCCGCTGCTCCTGCTGCTCACGCTTACCGGCGTGATGCTGGCGCTGCCGCAGGAAACCGGCCAGCTGCTGCGGCCGGTGCTGGGCAGTGCGCAGACGGTGCCGGGCCAGATCGCCGATGGCGCCCCCGGCACGCCCGATATCGCCGTGTCCCGCGCAGTGGCCCTGGCCCAGGCGGCCATACCCGGCGCGCATGCGGTCTGGATAGAAGTGCCGGGGCAGGGGCAGGGCGCCTATCGCGTCCGCCTCACCCAGGCGATCGACCCGTCCCCGCGCTTTCCGCATAGCTGGGCCGTGATCGACCGGCACAGCGGCGCCGTGCGCGTCCTCGCCAATGTGGCGCAGGGCGGGCCGATGGACGTGCTGCTCAAGTGGCTGCATCCACTGCACGATGGCTCGGCCGCCGGGCTGCCCTTGCGCAGGGTAAGATGAAACCGGCCGCGCTCTACATCACCGGGCTGTGGCGCTGGTGGCTCAGGCGGCGCCCTGGGTTGCGGCCTTGATCAGGGCGGCGGCATCTGCCCCGGTCCAGTCGAACGCACCCACCACGCGGCCCACTTCCTTGCCGTTCGCGTCATAGACCACGGTCGTGGGCAAGACGCCGGTGCCATAGTGGAACGACAGGTCGTTGTCGGGGTCGAGCAGCATCTGCACGTGGGCGAGGCCATGCTCGGCCTTGAAGCCCTTGACCTTGTCGACCTGCCCGGTGGTATCCTGCGAGACGGTCAGCACGCGCAGGCCACCGGCGGCGAGCTTGTCGAGCGTGGGCATTTCCACCACGCAGGGGCCGCACCAGGTGGCCCACAGATTGATCAGCACGGGCTTGCCGGCCAGGTCCTTGGCGCTGATCTTGCCGCCTTCGGGCGTGGCAAAGGCAAAGGCCGGCATGGCCGAACCCTTTTGGCTGAGATCAACCTTGCCGGCAGCCGGGGCTGCCTCGCCACCGGCACCAGGGGTGGCTGCGGCGCTGGATGGTTGCGCCGGCGGGTTTGCTTGCCTATCGCAGCCGCCAAGCGTGGCTGCGGCCAGCGCACCCAGAATCAACGGCAGATAGGGCGGACGAGCGGACATGAGTGGCAATTCGGGCTCCAACCAGATGTGGGGCGGGCGTTTCGCCGCCGGCCCTTCGGCCATCATGCGCGAGATTAACGCCTCGATCCCGTTCGACAAGGCGCTGTGGCGCCAGGATATCGCCGCGTCAAAGGCCCATGTGGACATGTTGGCCACGCAGGGCATCGTCGCGGCCGAAGATGCCGTGCTGATCGCCCAGGGGCTGGATCAGGTGGCGGGCGAATACGAAGCCAATGGCGTGCCCGAAGACTGGGACCTTGAAGACATTCACATGACCACCGAAAGCCGGCTGGCCGAACTGATCGGCCCGGCGGCGGGGCGCCTGCACACCGCGCGCAGCCGCAACGATCAGGTGGCCACCGATTTCCGCCTGTGGGTGCGCGATGCGATCGACCAGGTCGATTCGGGCCTGCTCGCCTTGCAGAGCGCGCTGGTAGCGCGGGCGGGCGAGCATGCCGGCTCGATCATGCCCGGCTTCACCCACCTGCAGACCGCGCAGCCGGTGACGCTGGGCCATCACCTCATGGCCTATTACGAGATGATCGGCCGCGATCGCTCGCGCTTTGCCGATGCGCGCGCGCGCATGAACCGCTCGCCGCTGGGCGCCGCGGCGCTGGCCGGCACCGGCTTTCCCATCGACCGCTTCCGCACCGCGCAGGCGCTCGGCTTCGACGGGCCGACCGACAACAGCCTCGATTCGGTATCCGACCGCGATTTTGCGCTCGATTACCTGATGGCCGCCGCGCAATGCTCGCTGCACCTCTCGCGCCTGGCGGAAGAGTTCATCATCTGGGCCAGCCAGCCTTTCGGCTTTGTCACCCTGCCCGACAGCCTGTCGACCGGCAGCTCGATCATGCCGCAGAAGAAGAATCCCGATGCGGCCGAACTGGTGCGCGGCCATTCGGGCCGGATCGTCGGCTGTCTCACCGCGCTGATGATCACCATGAAAGGCCTGCCGCTCGCCTATTCCAAGGACATGCAGGACGACAAGCCGCCGGTGTTCGAGGCAGCCAGCCTCTTGGCGCTGTCGATCGCGGCAATGACCGGCATGGTGGCCGAGGCGCGTTTCCGCACCGATCGCATGCGCGGCGCGGCCGAACTGGGCTATGCCACGGCAACCGACCTCGCCGACTGGCTGGTCCGGCAGGCCAATATCCCGTTCCGCGAGGCGCACCACATTACCGGCAGCGCGGTGAAACTGGCCGAAAGCCGGGGAATCGCGCTCGATCAGCTGCCGCTGGAGGATCTCAAGGCCATCGATGCGCGTATCGATGATCGCGTCTATGCCGCGCTTTCGGTCGAAGCATCGGTGGCGGCGCGTTGCAGCCATGGCGGAACCGCCCCGGCCGAGGTAAGGAAGCGTGTGGCCCAGGCGCGTGCAGCGCTTGGCCTGGAGGAGTAATCGCTTGATCCGCCCCATTGCCCCCAAAGCCGCTGGCGTCGTGCTCGTTGGTCTTGCTGCCCTGGCCCTTGCCGGGTGCGGCAACAAACGCGAGCTGAAACCGGCGCCGGGGCATGGCCTGCCGCCCGCGCCCTATGGCCGGGAGCAGAGCCGCGGGGCGGACGCGCTGTTGAAAGCGCCGATCCAGGCCAAGCCCGATCGCAACGTGGAATTGCGCAGCCGCTCGCAAGAGCGCGAAGACGACCCGTTCGATCTGCCGCCCGAAGAATAACGCGTTTTCAACGATCATTCTCGAGAGTTTCGATGGACCACTTTCACCAGGTGAACGGCGTGCTGCACGCCGAAGATATTGCCCTGCCCATGCTGGCCGATGCCGTGGGCACGCCGCTCTATGTCTATTCGCGCGCCACGCTGACGCGCCACGCCCGCGTGTTCCGCGATGCGCTGGCGGTCCTGCCGCGCGTCAAGCTGGCCTTTGCCGTCAAGTCCAACCCCAACCTTGCCGTGCTCAAGGTCCTGGCCGCCGAAGGCTATGGCGCCGACGTGGTGTCGGGCGGTGAGATGGAGCGCGCCCTGGCGGCCGGCATGGCGGCCGAGGGCATCGTCTTTTCCGGGGTGGGCAAGACCCACGCCGAACTGGCCCGCGCGCTGGAGGCGGGCATCGGCCAATTCAACCTGGAAAGCGAGGAAGAGGGCCTGGAGCTGGCGGAAATCGCGCAGGCCATGGGCAAGACTGCGGCCTGCGCGCTGCGCGTCAATCCTGACGTCGATGCCGGCACGCATGGCAAGATTTCCACCGGCAAGGCGGAAAACAAGTTCGGCGTGCCCTATGATCGCGCCGCGGCAATCTATGCCCGGCTGGCGACCACGCCGGGGCTGACCATGCGCGGCCTGGCGCTGCATATCGGCAGCCAGCTGTCGCGGCTCGATCCGCTCGAAGCCGCCTTTACCAAGATCGGCCAACTGATGCAGGCGATCCGCGCGGCTGGCCATGCCGTCACGCACATCGATTTCGGCGGCGGCGTGGGCGTGCCCTACAAGGCCGGAGAAGTCTTTCCCCAGCCCGAAGACTATGCCGCGATGGTGGCCCGCGTGACGCAGGGCTGGGACATTACCGCGATGTTCGAACCTGGCCGGGTGATCACCGGCAACACCGGCGTGCTGATGACGCGCGTGGTGCGGGTCAAGGAAGGCGTCGGCGCCCCGTGGGTGGTGGTCGATGCTGCCATGAACGATCTGGCGCGCCCGGCGCTCTATGATGCCTGGCACGATTTCGCGGCGGTTTCTCCCAATGGCGAAACGATGGCGGCCAATATCGTTGGCCCGATCTGCGAATCGAGCGACACTTTTGCCATGGGCCGCACGATCGACGCGGTGGCGCGGGGCGATCTCGCCGTGTTCCGCACTGCTGGCGCCTATGGCGCGACGATGGCCAACACCTACAATTCGCGCCCGCTCGTGCCCGAAGTGATGGTGGATGGCACGAAGTGGGCGGTGGTGGCCGACCGGATCGAGCCGGCGACGATCCTGGCGGCCGAACGCGTGCCCGAATGGCTGGCCTGACGCCATGCGCCTGATCCGCTAGGCCGCTGCCATGAGCCTGCCCGCGCTGCCCCTATTCCACCGTATCGCCGGCCAGCCGGTGATCGTGCTGGGCCATGGCGATGCGGCGCAGGCCAAGGCGCGGCTGGTCGAGCGTGCTGGCGGCCAGGTGGTGGATGACCTTGCCCATGGCATCGATATCGGCGCGCGGCTGGCGTTCATCGCCCATGACAATGCCGATGCCTGTGTCGCCGATGCCCTGCGCGCGCGGGGCGCCGGCTTGCTGGTCAATGTGGTGGACCGGCCGGCGCTGTGCGATTTCACCACGCCATCGCTGATCGATCGCAGCCCGGTTGTGGTGGCGGTCGGCACGGCCGGCGCATCGGCGGGGCTGGCCAAGCACGTGCGGCTGCGGCTGGAACGCGCGCTGCCCCAGGGGCTGGGCGCGCTGGCCAACGCGCTCTTTGCCGCGCGCGATGCCTTGCGTGCGCGCTTTCCCGATGGTGCCGAACGGCGCCGCGCGCTCGATGGCGCGCTGGCAGAGGGTGGCACGCTCGATCCAATGGCGGAGCATCCACCCGCGGCGGTGGAGGAATGGCTGGCCGGTGCGGCCGACGTAGCGGCGGCGCACCATGTCATCGTGCTGCGCTCGGGCGACCCGGAAGACCTTACCCTGCGCGAGGCGCGCCTGCTGGGCATGGCCGATGCCGTGGTGGCCGATGCCGCCGTGCCCACCGCCATCCTGGTGCGCGCGCGTGCCGATGCGCAACGCCTGCCACCCGGCGCGCCGCTGCCCACCGGCCTGACGGTGGACCTGCGCCTGCCCGCCTGATCAGCGCCTGCCCAGTTGCTCAGCGCCTGCCTCGTTGCTTAGCGCTTGGGCGGAGCCAAGTGAAAGTTCATCCAGCAACTGGCGATCGGCACGGCGCGGTCGCTCTGCCAGGCTTCTACCCGCACATTGGCCACGCGCCGTCCCGCCCGCACCACCTGGCCCACGGCGTGGACCGGCTGCGGCAGCCCGGCGCGCAGGTATTCGATCGAGATGTTGATCGGCTTCATCCGCTGGTTCACCCCGTTCCGCGCAAGATGGGCAGACAGGGCGGCGAACCCGGCCATTTCCAGCAGCCCGCCAATCGCGCCGCCGTGCAGGAAGCCGGGGCGCCCTTCGGAGTGCGCGCCGAACTGCATGGTGACGATCGGGCTGCCGTCTTCATCCGCTGCCAGGGTCATGCCCATGGCCAGGGCAAAGGGCGGCAGGCTGAACAGGGCGCTGTCGTTGCCTTGGCCCTCGCTCATTCGCTGTCTCCCAGCACCATGAAGATGGCCGCGGCGTGGGCCAGCGGATCGGCAATGTCCCCATCGTGGGCCAGCGCCCGCACGAACGCCAGGTCGCCGCGCAGCTGATAGCATTCCGCCCGCGCGATCACGCTGCGCCCCGGCACGGCCGCCCGCACATAGTCGATGCGCAGGTCCAGCGTGACATGGGGTATGAAATACCCGCGCCGCGTCCAGATCGCCATCGAGGTGCAGTTGTCGAACAGGCTGATGATCGGCCCAGAGGCGAGCACGCCGGTGTTGCCGGCGCCGACCAGATCCTCGCGCCAGGGCAATTCCGCCTCGAACCAGTCCGGCCCATGGTCGCCATAGCGCATGCCGAGAAAGCCGCCATGGCCCAGCTTGCTCAGCAGCTCGCCCGCAGCTGCCGGATCAAAGGGGCCCTGCTTGCGCCAGGTGAAAGGTTCGTGTTCTGCCATTGCTGTTCCTTGCCGCAACGCGGGGCGGGGTTCAACCGATTGGTTAAATCACAGCACCCCGCCGGCCAGCGTGTCGATCGCGGCCTGGAGGATCAGCGCGGCGGCATGCGAATCGATGCGCTGGGCGCGCTTGGCCCGGCTGAAATCCTGCTCGATCATCGTGCGCTCGGCGGCCTGGGTCGACCAGCGCTCGTCCCACATCAGGATGGGCAGGCCCAGGTCCTCCAGGTTGCGCGCCATGGCCCGGGCCGACTGGCTGCGCGGGCCATGGCTGCCATCCATGTTGAGCGGCAGACCGATGACCAGGCCCTTGACCCCGCGCTGGGTGACGATCTGGGCCAGCGCCGCCTTGTCCTGGGCAAACTTGCGGCGGATCACGGTCTGTCCCGCCGTGGCAAAGTGCCAACCGGCATCGCACAGCGCCACGCCGATGGTCTTGGTGCCGGGGTCCAATCCCATCAGCACCCCGCCCATCGGCAAGGCGGCGCGCAGATCGGCGACATTCTGGGTGATCATTCGGTTCCTCCGTCCCGGGTCTGGTGCCAGGCGGCGCTGCGGCGCAGGGCATCGGCGCGCAGGTTGGCCCAGAACAGCGGGATATCGTAGACATGGTAGGTGTTGCCGGGCAGCACGAACAGCCCGATGTGCGGCGGCGGCCCGATCAGCAACAGCCCGCGTGCATCGCACCGCGCGGGGACGAGGCCGGTCACCAGCGGCCCGGCGCGCTCGGTCTCCCTGTCGTTTTCATCGGGCAGCAGCGTGCCGCGATTGGCATTGCGCGTGGCAGCGCCGCCTTGCGTCCCGGTCAGCGGATTGACGCAGAGCAGCGGGCCCTGGCCTGGCGCGTGATCCGGCCAGCGATGATAGGCGCCGATCAGCAGCGTGGGATCGGCCGGTTCGGCAAAGCTCAGCCAGCCGACCAGGCATCCCGCCTGATCGGGCGCGGCGCACGGGGCAAAGCCGGTCTCCGCTGCGGCCGTGGCGGCAACCACGGGCCAGCCGATGACATAGGCGGCCACCACCCGCCGCGCGAGGGGGCGGCCGCGCACGCTGTCGTGCAGCAGGCGGGCGACGGCCCAGGCGCCCTGGCTGTGCCCGGCAATGATGATCGGGGTCTGCGCCGGCACCGCCGCCAGGAACGCGGCAAAGGCGGCGCGGATATCGGCATAGGCCAAGTCCATCGCGCGCTGGCGATCTGCGCCCTCGGTCAGGAATGCACCCAACGCGGCCTGGCGATAGCGCGGCACCCACACCGGCCCCACGGCGTTGAACGCGCTGGCCGTGGCCGCCACCAGGATATCGGCACGCCGCTGCGAATCGCTATCGTCCAGCGGTGCATTCCAGTGGTTGCGGCTGAGATAGGTGGTCGAATGCACGAAAAAGACCGCGGTCCGGCCGCCAGAAGGCGCGGGCACGCCCGGCGGCAGCCACTGGGCCGGATCATGGGCCGGATCATGGGCCAGGCCCGGCCGCGCCAGCCACATCGCCGGATCGGCATAGGCCGTGCTGGCTGGCGGCGCGCCCGGTTCGAACGCATGGATCGGGGCAAAGGCAAAGCGCGAGATTTCCGCCGTGCAGTGACGCAACACGCCAAGGCACAGCAAGGCCAGCACCACGAACAGCGCGCCGGCCTGAACCACGCGCTTGATCACCATGGCGTCATGCGGCGGGTGCGGCCTGTTCGGCGAGAGCGGCTCCCTCGCGCTCGTCATCGTTGCGCTCGGCCTGCCGTTCCAGCGCGATCTTGATCATCGCCACGATCGGATCGGCCAAGGCCAGGCCCAAGATGCCGAACAGCACGCCAAAGATCAGCTGCGCGCCCAAGACCATCGCCGGGGCAAGGTCGGCGGTCTTCTTGGCCACCATCGGCACGATGATGTTGCCGTCCACGGTCTGCACCACCAGGTAGACGATGATGCAGTAGATGCCCATGTCGGTGCCGCCCGAAAAGCCGACCAGCACCATCAGCAGGCCCGACAGCGGCGCGCCGATATTGGGCAGGAACACCAGCAGCCCGGTCAGGATGCCCAGCAGCGCCGACATCGGCACGCCATAGACGGCGAGCAACAGCCAGGTTGCCAGGCCCTCGGTGAACATGCCGATCATGCGCCCGAACAGCAGCATGCGCAGCGACTTGCCCATGCGCTGCAGCGTCACTTGGAAATGCGGGCGGCGATCGAGCGGGAACAGCCAGGCAAAGCCGCGGCGATAGATGTCGGGCTCCAGCACGAAATAGATGCCCAGGATCACGATCAGGAAGAACGTGGTGAAGCCGCCGAAAATACCGCCCAGCGCCTGGGTGACGGGGCCGACGCCGCCGATCACCTGCTCGGCGATCTTGGAGACGTCAGCCTGGCCCACGTTGATGCCATGGCCATGCAGCCAGGTCAGCGTGCGCTGCGCCTGGCCCTGGATGATATGCGGAAACTGCGCGGCCTGTGCCGCGATCTGGTTGCCGGCGAAATAGCCGAGCCATACCAGGAAGCCGACTGCCGCCAGCAGCACCAGCGCGATCCGCAGTGCGCGCGGCCCGGGCATGATGCGGCCGAGCAGGCGCTGCCCGCCCTCGATCAGCGAGGCGAACACCACGCCGCCAAAGATCACCAGCAGCGGTTGGGCGAGGAACACCGCCAGCACCACCAGCGCGGCAATCCCGATCCACACGAAAGCCTTCTTGGCTTCCTGGCGAATCGTGGTGTCGGCAATGTCGGTCGGGCCGGGTGCATTGGCCTTGGTGGTTCCCCCGGCCGGCGCCGCGGCCGTGGTCGAGATGGTGTCGGCAGAATCAGACATCGCGCGCAAGCTACCCCCGCAGCAAGAGTTCAGGAAGCCGGAACGGATTGTGGGGGCACCCGTTCCGCGCGCAGGCTGGTTCCGCCGCGGCCATGGCGCAGCGCCCGCCACCAAGTGGCCGGATTCCAGGTTTCGCTGCCATCGAGCGACAGGGTGACGAACTCGGCGCGGCCGCCGATATCGGCGAGCGGCACGGGGCCGCCCAGGCCCTTGAGCGCCAGGGGCTCGCGGCTGTCTGCGGAATGATCGCGGTTGTCGCCCATCAGGAAGACATGTCCGGCCGGCACCTTGACTTCGGCATAGTCATCGAGCGGCTGCTGCTCGTGATCGATGATGCGGTAGGTTGCGCCATTGGGCAGCGTTTCGCGCAAGATCGGCAGCTCGCAGAACTGCCGGCCCATCGCATCGCGAAAACGCAGGCCGGGAAAGTCGGTCGGATCGCACGGGTCATTGGCATCGACCGGCAGGTCGAGCGGCGGCTCGACCACCTGCGGCACGGGCCGTCCGTTGAGGATGATCTGGCCATGGACCACGGCGATGCGGTCCCCCGGCAGGGCCACGACGCGCTTGATGTAGTCCTCGTTGCTGCCGCGCGGCACCACGATCACGATGTCGCCATATTGCGGCGTTGCCGGGAACAGCCGCAATGACGAGCGCGGCAGCACATGGAACGAGGGCGATACCCACGACCAGCCATAGGGATACTTCGACACCACCAGCCGATCGCCCACCAGCAGGTTGGGCATCATCGACATCGACGGGATGTAGAACGGCTTGGCGACCAGGCTGTGAAAGACCAGGACGGCAAGCAGCATGCCGACCAGGCCGCGCAATTCCGCCCACCAGTTGACGCTGGCGGGCCGGGCTTCGGCCTGTTCCGGCGGCAGGCCGGTGACGCCGTCGCTCATGCCTTGGCTCCCGGGCCCAAAGGCGCTTCCCGTGGCCCGGCCTCGGTCAGCGGGATCGCCTCGATCACCACGAAGGCCTGGGCCCAGGGATGGTCATCGGTCATCGTCAGGTGCACCACCGCCTGGTGGCCGGGCGGGGTGATCGCGGCCAGCCGCGCGGCGGCGCCGCCGGTCAGGGCCAGGGTCGGCGCACCCGAGGGCGCATTGACCACGCCGATATCCTTCATGAATACCCCGGCCTTGAAGCCGGTGCCCACCGCCTTGGAATAGGCTTCCTTGGCGGCAAAACGCTTGGCCAGGGTGCCGGCGCGGGTATAGGGCCGGCGCGCTGCCTTGGCCTGCTCAACCGGCGTGAACACCCGCTCGACAAAGCGATCGCCAAACCGCTCCAGCGATTGCTGGATACGCTCGATATTGCACAAGTCCGAGCCCAGGCCGATGATCATGCGGGATCTTCCTTCCAGCCGCGTGGCGGGTTCAGCGCACTTCGTCCATCAGCGTGCGCATGCGCCGCACCGCCGCGTCCAGACCCACGAAGATCGCCTCGCCGATCAGGTAATGGCCAATGTTGAGCTCGGCCAGTTGCGGGATGGCGGCCACCGGCTGCACGTTGTCATAGGTCAGGCCATGGCCGGCATGGGGTTCGATCCCGTTCTTGGCGGCCAGCGCGGCCATGTCGGCCAAGCGCTTGAGCTCGCTCGCACGGGCCTCGCCTTCGGCATGGGCATATTCGCCGGTGTGCAGTTCCACCACCGGTGCGCCCAGCTTCATCGCTGCCTCGATCTGCCGCGCATCGGGCGCGATGAACAGGCTGACGCGGATGCCGGCGTCGGCCAGGCGCGAGACGATCGGCGCCAGGCGGTTGTGCTGCCCGGCGGCATCGAGGCCGCCTTCGGTCGTGCGTTCCTCGCGCCGCTCGGGCACGATGCAGCAGGCATGGGGCTTGTGGCGCAGGGCAATCGCCAGCATTTCGTCGGTGGCGGCCATTTCCAGGTTCAGCGGCAGGTTGGTCGCCGCCTGGATGCGCGCCAGGTCCTCGTCGCGAATATGGCGGCGGTCCTCGCGCAGGTGTGCCGTGATCCCGTCACCGCCCACGTCGGCCACGATCTGCGCGGCGCGCACCGGGTCGGGATGATCGCCGCCACGCGCGTTGCGGATCGTTGCCACGTGATCGATGTTGACGCCCAGCCGCAGCCGGGCGGGCGTGAACAGTTCGCTCACCGCCACCTTCTCCTGTCTTACGGTTGTGCCCGGCTGCCGGGCTTGATGGCGGGCACTGCGGCCAGCGCCGGCGGCAGTTCATCGGGCGCATAGGTCGGGAAGTTGAGCGACACGAGCGGATAGAACGGCACGCCCAGGTCCACCGCGCCGGCCGACCGGTCGACCAGGGCGGCCTCGGCAATCACCACGCCGCCGGCTTCTTCCACGGCCTTGATCGCTTCGCGGCTGGAAAGGCCGGTGGTCACCACGTCTTCGACCATCAGCACTTTTTCGCCCGGGCTAAGGGTGAAACCGCGGCGCAGTTCGAACGTGCCGGTGGGCCGTTCCACGAACACTGCCTCCACGCCCAGCGCGCGGCCCATTTCATGGCCGATGATCACCCCGCCCATGGCCGGCGCCACCACCTTGGCGATCTGCTGGCGCAGGTCGCGCGGCAGCTTGGCAGCCAGCGCACTGGCCAGGCGCGAGGCCCGCATCGGGTCCATCAGCACGCGCGCGCACTGCAGGTAGTGGGCGCTGTGGCGGCCCGAAGAGAGCAGGAAATGCCCTTCAAGCAAGGCCTGGCTGGCACGGAATTCGGAAAGGATGTCTTCTTCCTGCATGGCTCTGGTTCGCTGGTCCTGCCTGTTCGCCGTCTTGGCTTGCTGGGGTTTGCCCTGTGCCATGGGCGCTGGCGCGGCAGGGGGCAAGGGTTTTTCGCCCGGCGGCGGGCCGGCTGGCGTGAACACGGCCAGCTTGAACCAAGGGGCAATGGTTTCCTGTCGCCTTGGTGAACGTCTCAACTTGTGGGGCGGGACAAGGCCGCGTATAGCCGGGTTCAATCGAGGGAATTACAATCAGTGCACGCAGACCTCGAGACTGGCGTGTACGCGGGGAAGAGCGGAACAAGCGACGATGAGTCCAATCGAATTCGTCCGCCATGCGGGCACAGCGTTTCGGACCGCCGGTCAAGTCCTGGCAGGTATTGCAGCAACAACCGCAGCCGCGGCGCCTTCGCTGGCGCTGGCTGCCGCCACCTATGTCCCGGCCAAGCCGGTGCCCGGCAAAGGGCAGCCCGTTCCGGGCGGCTGGACCTTTCAGGACCAATATTCGCCGATCGGCCAGGAAGCGCTGAAAATGCACGATTACCTGCTGATGCCGGTAATCACGGTCATTGTCCTGCTGGTCCTGTTCCTGCTCATCGCGGTGATGGCCAAGTTCAACCGCCGCGCCAACCCGGTTGCGTCCAAGACCAGCCACAACACCTTGATCGAGGTGATCTGGACGCTGGTTCCGGTGCTCGTCCTGGTGGTGATCGCGGTGCCCTCGATTCGCCTGCTCGCCCACCAGTATGAGCCTGCGCCCAAGGGCGCGCTGACCGTCAAGGTCACCGGCTATCAGTGGTATTGGGGCTATACCTATCCCGACAATGGCGGGTTCGAGGTGATCTCCAACATGCTGCCGCCGGCCGAGGCGATCAAGCGTGGCGAGCCGCCGCAGCTTGCCGCCGACAACCGCATGGTCGTTCCGGCCGGGGTGCCGATTCGCCTGCAGACCACCGGCTCTGACGTGATCCACTCGTTCTCCGTGCCCTCGCTCTGGTTCAAGCTGGATGCCGTGCCGGGCCGCATCAACGAGAAGGTGATGATGATCAACAAGCCCGGCGTCTATTACGGCCAGTGCTCCGAACTGTGCGGCGCGCGCCACGGCTACATGCCGATCGTGGTCGAAGCCGTGACCAAGCCCCAGTTCGACGCTTGGATCAAGAGCCAGGGCGGTACGGTGGGCGGCGCTGCCGCTCCGGCCGCCTGAACGACAATCGGAAAGAGGATCGCCCGATATGGCCACCATTCCCGCCGATCATGAAAGTTTCGATGCGCATCACGACCATGCGCATGATCACGATCACAAGCCCAGCTTCTTCGCGCGCTGGTTCATGTCCACCAACCACAAGGACATCGGCACGCTCTACCTGATTTTCGCGGTCTTCGCCGGCGTTGTCGGCGGCGCGATCTCGGGCATCATGCGCGCCGAACTGGCGCATCCCGGCATCCAGTACCTCGGGTTCTGGACGCGGTTCGTCGGCGGCGATGGCGCCGATCTCAACCAGACGCTGCACATGTGGAACGTGCTGATCACCGCGCACGGCCTGATCATGGTGTTCTTCATGGTCATGCCGGCGCTGATCGGCGGGTTTGGCAACTGGTTCGTGCCGATCATGATCGGCGCGCCCGACATGGCCTTCCCGCGCATGAACAACATCTCGTTCTGGCTGACCTTCTCGGGCTTCTGCTCGCTGATGATCTCGCCGTTCATGCCCGGTGGCACTGGGCACGGCGCCGGCACCGGCTGGACGGTCTATGCGCCGCTTTCCACGTCGGGCTCGGTCGGTCCCGCGGTCGATTTCGCGATCTTCTCGCTGCACTTGGCTGGGGCTGGCTCGATTCTCGGGGCGGTGAACTTCATCACCACCATCTTCAACATGCGCGCGCCGGGCATGACCCTGCACAAGATGCCGCTGTTCGTGTGGTCGGTTCTCGTCACCGCGTTTCTGCTGCTGCTCGCCCTGCCGGTGCTGGCTGCGGCCATCACCATGCTGATCACCGACCGCAACTTCGGCACGACATTCTTCGATCCGGCCGGCGGCGGTGACCCGATCCTATACCAGCACCTGTTCTGGTTCTTCGGTCACCCCGAGGTCTATATCATGATCCTGCCGGGCTTCGGCATCATCAGCCAGATCATCTCGACGTTCTCGCGCAAGCCGGTATTCGGCTATCTCGGCATGGCCTATGCCATGGTCGCCATCGGCCTTGTCGGGTTCATCGTGTGGGCCCACCACATGTACACCACCGGGCTCGACGTGAACACGAAGATGTATTTCACGGCCGCGACGATGGTCATTGCCGTGCCCACCGGGATCAAGATCTTCTCGTGGATCGCCACGATGTGGGGCGGGTCGATCGAGTTCAAGTCGCCCATGGTCTGGGCCATCGGCTTCATCTTCCTGTTCACCGTGGGTGGCGTCACCGGCGTGGTCCTCGCCAACGGCGGCATCGACGACAATCTCCAGGATACCTACTACGTCGTCGCCCACTTCCACTACGTGCTGTCGCTCGGCGCCGTCACGTCGCTCTTCGCCGGGTTCTTTTACTGGTTCCCCAAGATGAGCGGCCGCATGCACTCCGAGTTCCTCAGCCACCTGCAGTTCTGGGTGTTCTTCATCGGCGTGAACCTGATCTTCTTCCCGATGCACTTCCTCGGGGTGCAGGGCATGCCGCGTCGCTATCCCGACTATGCCCCGGCGTTCGAGATGTGGAACCACGTCGCCACGATCGGCTACATGATCATGGCCGTGTCGATCGTGATCTTCCTGGTGAACATCGTCTACGCCTTCGTTGCCGGCAAGAAGGCGGCGCCGAACTATTGGGGTGAGGGCGCGACGACGCTGGAATGGACCCTGTCCAGCCCGCCGCCGTTCCACCAGTTCGAAACCCTGCCGGTGATCGAGGATACCCCGCATCACTGATCGGCTCCAGTCGAGGGCGATTGATCAAACCCCGCAGCGCCAGCTGCGGGGTTTTTTCGTTTCTTTTTGTGCCCTCATGCGCGGCACCGGCACCAAAGCCGCGAATCATGGCGATGATTCACCTGGTCTGATTCGGCTCCGGCACGGCAAAATGCAGAAAAATTTCGCGCCAAAATGCCCATGGCACCGGGGATTTACGGTCAATCCACACCCCTGTGGAAAAATGGCCGTTGACGGTAGTGCAACCCGTCCATATATGCCGCTTCACCGACGCGGTTCAGCCGGTTTTTCCGGTTCTTC
>CAYXUN010000035.1:0-39155 GCA_964468165.1 uncultured Novosphingobium sp.
ATTCCTGCGCGCTTTCTCCTCGCGACGGGGCCTTTGGCCTCAAACCTCGGGGGTGGTATTTATGAGTTTACGGCCTCGCCCCAACGGAAAGGGGCCGGGAAGGCAAACCCTCCCGGCCCCGAAATCCTGTTTGCCTTGGCGGCGTTCGCCTTAGCTACCGTGCACCTGGGCAACGTCGATCTTCAGGCCGGGGCCCATCGACGAGGACAGGCCGACCTTGCGGACATACTTGCCCTTGGCGCCCGACGGCTTCGCCTTGACGATCGCATCGACGAAAGCGTCGAAGTTGGCGCGCAGCGCTTCGTTCGAGAACGAGAGCTTGCCGATGCCGCCATGGATGATCCCGGCCTTTTCGACGCGGAATTCGATCTGGCCGCTCTTGGCCGACTTCACGGCGTCAGCGACGTTCGGCGTCACGGTGCCCAGCTTCGGGTTCGGCATCAGGCCCTTGGGGCCCAGCACCTTGCCGAGGCGGCCAACCAGGCCCATCATGTCGGGCGTGGCGATGACGCGACCGTAGTCGAGGTTGCCGGCCTGCATGTCTTCCAGCAGGTCTTCGGCGCCCACGCGGTCAGCACCGGCGGCGAGCGCCGCTTCGGCCTTGTCGCCACGGGCGAACACGGCAACCTTGACGTCCTTGCCGGTGCCCGAGGGCAGGCTGACCATGCCACGGACCATCTGGTCGGCGTGGCGCGGATCGACGCCGAGGTTCAGCGACACTTCGAGCGATTCGTCGAACTTGGCGCTCTTGAGATCCTTGAGCAGCTGGATGGCTTCATCCACGCCGTAGATCTTCTGGTTGTCGCCGAGCTTTTCGACGAGGGCCTTCTGCTTCTTGGTCTGCTTTGCCATGGTCTCAGCCCTCCACAACCTGCAGGCCCATCGAACGGGCCGAGCCCTCGATGATCTTGGCGGCCTGTTCGATGCTGTTCGCGTTCAGGTCCTTCATCTTGGCCTGGGCGATTTCTTCCAGCTGCGAGCGCTTGATGGTACCGGCCGAAGCCTTGCCCGGGGTCTTCGAACCCGACTTGATGCCCACGGCCTGCTTGATGAAGAAGGTGGCGGGCGGAGTCTTGGTCACGAAGGTGAACGAGCGGTCCGCATAGACCGTGATCACGGTCGGCAGCGGCGTGCCCTTTTCCACTTCCTGGGTGGCGGCGTTGAATTCCTTGCAGAAACCCATGATGTTGACGCCGCGCTGACCCAGCGCGGGCCCGATCGGCGGCGAAGGCTTTGCTTCGCCGGCCTTGATCTGCAGCTTGATATAGCCTTCGATCTTCTTGGCCATGATGGCCTCCTTTCATCCTGTTGGGGCACGTGCCCCGCAGAGTAAGCGGTAAACGGAAAGGGCGATGCCTTTCCTGCCGCACGGAATCGGACGGACCACTGGTCCGCCGCGAAGTGGGCGCCCATAACAGCTTGCACCGCATTTGCAAGCTTGGGAAAAAGCAAACCGCCGCAGGGGATGGCCCCGGCGGCGGCAGCATGCACGGTGGGGCGGCAGCCGCCCCGCCCGCGAATTACTTGACCAGTTCGACTTCGTCGAAGCCGAGTTCCACCGGGGTGGCGCGGCCGAAGATCGACACCGAGACCTTGACGCGGTGCTTGTCGAAATCGAGCTCTTCCACCACGCCATTGAACGTGGCGAAGGGACCGGCGTTGACCTTGACCGAATCGCCGATTTCGTAATCGACGGCAACCTGGCGGGCCGGCTGGGCAGCGGCCTGTTCGCGCGCGCCGAAATAGCGTGCGGCTTCCTTTTCGGAAATCGGCTGCGGCTTGCCGTTGTGGCCGAGGAAGCCGGTGACCTTGGGCGTGTTCTTGACCAGGTGATAGATATCGTCGTTCATCGCCAGCTTGGCGAGAACATAACCGGGCATGAACTTGCGCTCGACCGAGATCTTCTTGCCGCGCTTCACTTCGGTCACGGTTTCGGTGGGCACTTCCACCGCTTCGACCAGCTGCGACAGGCCGATGCGCTCGGCTTCGGCGATGATCGATTCGCGGACCTTGTTTTCAAAGCCGGAATAGGCGTGGATGATGTACCAGCGGGCCATAATGGGTCTCTTGTACGAAGGTTTGGGAATCAGGCCAGCTTGAGCAGCCACTGCACGATCATGCCGAACACGCTGTCGATGCCCAGGAAGAACACCGCCAGGATCAGCATCATGATGCCCACGAAAATCGCCGTGGTGGTGGTTTCCTGGCGCGTGGGCCACACCACCTTGCGCGCCTCTGCCTTCACCTGATTGAAGAATTCGCCGGGGCTGGTCTTGGCCATTGCCGTGCTGCCTTCGCTGCCTGAATGAATCTCATCCCTTCCGCCTAGGGGCCATCGCCGCCCCGGACAGGTCCGGGAGGGGCAGTTCAAGGCTCCGATGTCGGAAAGTTCGCTGTATCTAGGGCCAAGCGCGCCGCTTGGCAAGGGTGCAGGGCGCCAAGCCCCCGAGGCGCGCGCCACACGCCAGCATAAAAGACCCGGATACGAGCGGGCATTGAGCCGTTAAGGTAGGCAAACGCATCCTCAAGGAGTGCCTGACCATGCGCGCCATTGTCGCAACCGCTGCCCTGATCCTGGGCACTGCCATCAGCCTGCCGGCCCTGGGCCAGCAGGCGACCACCGACACCACCTCGCGCACGCCGCTGCCGGGCACCCCGCCGGGGGTGAGCAGCCGGGCAACGATCGGCGCCGGCATCGGCCCGATGACCGGGGTGAGCCCCGCCATCGGCCCGGTGCGTTCTCCCGGTGGCGATGGCACGGGTCGGCCCCAGCCGGGCATGCCGGCCGATCCGGCCGCCAACAGCCTCAACAGCACAGGCATGGCCGGCGGCTTTGGAACCAGCCGCCGCACCACGATCGGCCAGGGCAGCGCCACCGGCGCAGCCCAGGGCGCGCTGGGCAGCACGATGCGATCCCCGGTCGATCCGATGGGGCGGGCGATGACCGGCGCGACCGGTGGCTCGACCCTTGGCGGCAGCGCCACAAGTGGCACCGGCAGCCATAGCGGCCATGTCAGCACGGCCACCGGTGGCGCGGCCAGCGGCACCACGGGTGGGCTGTGACAGGGTTGTGAGCCAAAGAAAAAGGCCGCTTCCCGAACGGGTTGCGGCCTCTTTTCAAGCAGCGGCCATCACGCGGTGGTGATGGCAGGAGTGGGGGGACTCGAACCCACGGCCCTCGGTTTTGGAGACCGATGCTCTACCAACTGAGCTACACTCCTGTGCTCGTGATGGCCCCTTAGTGGGTTGACGCGGGCAGTGCAACCGGCGGATGAAGATTTTCAACCATCATGTTGCAACCAGCAATTTCCATCATCCCGCCCGACCTGCTGCTCAGGGCCTATCGTGCCGGGATCTTTCCCATGGCCGACAGCCGCGACGATCCCGAGGTCTATTGGGTGGAGCCGCGCCTGCGCGCGATCCTGCCGCTCGACGGGTTCCACTGCTCCCACTCGCTGGCGCGCACGCTGCGCCGGGGACGGTTTACCGTCACCTGCAATGCCGCGTTCGATGCGGTGATCGATTCGTGCGCGGCGCCGCGTGACGGGGCGCAGGACAGCTGGATCTCGCAGCGCATCCGCGAAAGCTACCGCACGCTCCACACGCTGGGCCACGCGCATTCGATCGAAACCTGGATGACCGGGCCAGACGGCCGGCGCGAGCTGGTCGGCGGGCTCTATGGCGTGGGCTTTGCCCGCGTGTTTTGCGGCGAAAGCATGTTCAGCCGGCAAAGCGATGCGTCGAAAGTGGCGCTGGCCTGGCTGGTCGCGGCGCTGCGCCATGCCGGGGCGGTGCTGCTCGATTGCCAGTTTTCCACCCCCCACCTGGCCTCGCTTGGCGCGGTGGAAATCCCCCAGGCAGACTATCTGGCCCGGCTGGACGATGCGGGGCGTTATTGCGTGGGCGAATCGGCGGGCGTGCCACCGTCTTCCATCACCGGGGCATCATCGGCCGGGGCGTTGTCATCGGGCTCTTCCGCAGCAGCGGCGGCAGCGGGCTTGCCTGCGGGCTTTGCCGCGCTCTTGGCCGCGGCGGCCGATGCCGGGCTGTCTTCCTCGCCGGGGAACTTCATCGCGCAGTTCTTGACCCAGACATCATAGACCGGGTGCTCGACCACGTTGAGCGACGGCGAATTCTTGAACAGCCAGCCGGAAAAGACCTTGTGCCAGGTCAGCTTCTGTTCGGTGGTGGCGCGTTCCTCGACAAACAGCTGGACGAACGCACCGGTTTCGGCCGGGTCTTCCCACGGCGCGGTGCGCTCGCACGTGCCCAGGCGCACGATGGCATTGCCGATGCGCCGCGCCTCGCCCGAACGCAGCACGATGTCCTGCGTGATGTTGTTGCGCTTGTTGAGGAAGCCCAGCGTGGCAACGCGGTCCTTGACCGGCGTGCCGTAATCGCTTTCCGCAGCACCACTCGCCGCCGGCATCGGCGCGGCGGCCGTCGCCTCGCCCGGAGGGGCGGTTTCGGCCGGTTCGCGGTGGTTGCAGCCGGCCAGCGCGCCCGCCAGCAGCAGCGTGCCGCCGGCCAGCATGACCGCAACCGACGGCGCGCGGCGGGCAGGCATCAGCCTTCGGGCGACCAGGCTTCGTAATCGCCGGTGGCAGCGGCGCGATGGCCACCGCGTTCCAGCGCGCCCTGCGGACGATAGGCCTTGGCCGTGCCCGTGGCGTTGGGGGTGAATTCGGTTTCCCAGATGCGCGGCGGCGGCAGGTTGCTTTCCGGCACGCCATCGAGCGAGCCGTGCAGCCAGCCATGCCATTCGGCCGGCACGCGGCTGGCATCGTTGGCGCCGTTGTAGATCACCCAGCGACGCTCGCGGCCCTGGAACGGATGTCCCTTGGGATACGGCTTCTTGGCCCGGTAATACTTGTTGCCCTGGGCATCGTGGCCCACGAGTTCGCCATTGCGGGCGCTGTCAAGCAGGGTGCCGAAGGTGGCGCCGTCCCACCAGGTGAAGATCTTGCCGAGAATGCTCATGAAGCTCTTGTTCCAGTTGCCGCCCGCCGCGGCGGGTTTCCTTGCCCCTAGCCCCTGCAAGGGGGAGTCGGCAAGGGTGCTGTTGCACCTGCGTTGCCGACGATCCCCCGGGGCGTTTACCAGGCGATCTTGTCGCCGGGCTTGAGCCCGATCTGCGCGGCGCGCCCGCCATTGAGTTCGAGCACCGCCGCCGCCGGCCCGGTGGAGGGCAGCGGGGTCAGGTCATAAGGCACGGCATCGGCCGCCACGTTGAGCACGCGGTGGTTGGGGCCGATGAAGATGATGTCGAGCGGGATCACCGTGTTCTTCATCCAGAACGCGGCCATGCGCGGCGGGTCCATCGGAAAGATCATGCCTTGGTCAGCGCCCATCGCGGTGCGGAACATCAGGCCCTTTTCCTGTTCCTCGCCGGTCACGGCCACTTCCACGCGGAACTGGTGGGTGCCGCTTTTGGTGGCGATCGCCAGGGGAATGACCTTGAGGCCCGAGATCGGATGGACGCCAACTGCGCCGGTCGGCGCGGGCATGGCATCGGACTTGTGGTGGTGGCCGGCATCCGCGGTGGCCGGGGAACAGGCCATGATGCCCAGTGCCAGGGCGAGTGCCGCTCCCATCATCCCGGTCTTAATCGTCTGCGTCATAAACCCAATCTTCCGCTTCGCGTTCGCCCGCTGCATTCACCAGCGCGCGCGCCATGGCAAGGGGGTGCCCTGCCCTCAGGAACACGGCCACCTGCTTTTCCCGCACGGCCGGGTCGATCCGCCCATCGTCATCGCGCGGGCCGAACGGGCCCAGCCGCCGCTTGCGCGCCAGCGCGAGCGCGGCAGCGCGGGCCTGCTGGGCCGAACCCATCGCCTCTTCGCGCAGATCGGGCGCGATGCCGGCCTGGCCCAGGTCCTGGGCAATGCGCCGCGCGCCCAGCCCCCGCCGGCGCAGGCTGGCGCCGCGCATGCGGGCATAGCCTTCGTCGCTGACATAGCCGGCCTCGGCCATGCGCGCGACGATCGCGGCCACATCGGGCGGGCTGGGCGCAGCTTCGTCCCAGCCGCGTTCGCGCAGCTTGCGGTTGAGATAGGCCGACAGCTTGCCGGTGCTGGTGGCAAAGCGGGCGACGTAGCCGAGCGCCAGTTCATCGAGCAGCGCCGCATCGAGCGGACGAGGAGGCCGCCGTGTGCGACGATCTGGTACATCAGGGCGGTTCACGCCATATTCGTGCCACACTCCGGACTAAATGAGAACCTCGGGTTACGGTTTCTTGACCATGGGGGCTTGCGCCAGGGCGCTGCCCACGCAAGGAGCCGCAGCCAGTCAGCCACCATTCACTGCCATGGGCAGAAGTGGCGGCACAGACCGACTGTTTGACCGATTTCCTGTTCCATACCTGGGGTACCGCATGACCGTTACGGCCGCCGTCGCAGAGAAGATGGCTCTTGTTCCAACGCCAAACGACGATGCGCAGCCGCGCCGTTATGCGGATTTTGCCACGTTCTGCGATGCGCTGGACTATGCCGCCCAGGGCGAGCGCGGGTTCAACTTCCACGATCCGCGCGGCACACTCACGCAGGTCTATCCGTTTTCCCAGCTGCGCAGCGATGCGCTGGCCGCCGCCCGCCGCCTGATCGCGCGCGGAGTCAAGCCGGGTGACCGGCTGGCGCTGATCGCCGAAACCGGCCCGGAATTTGCCGCGCTGTTCTGCGGCGCGGTCTATGCCGGTGCCTGGCCGGTGCCGCTGCCGCTGCCGACCAGCTTTGGCGGCAAGGAAAACTATATCGACCAGCTTGCCGTGCAGCTGGCCAGTTCCGATCCGTGCCTGCTGGTCTATCCCGGCGAACTGGCCGAGATGTGCGGACAGGCCGCAGCGCGCCAGGGTTGCCAGGGGCTGAGCTGGGCCGAATTCGATGAAGGCCCGCTGGCCGATGGCGACCTGCCCACCGCCGATCCCGACGCGATCTGCTATCTGCAGTATTCCAGCGGCTCCACCCGCTTTCCCCATGGCGTGGCCGTTACCCACCGCGCGCTGCTGGCCAACCTGGCCGGCCATTCGCATGGCATGGACATTGGCGATGGTGATCGCTGCGTCAGCTGGCTGCCTTGGTATCACGACATGGGCCTGGTCGGCTGCTTCCTCTCGCCGATCGCCAACCAGGTATCGGTCGATTACCTCAAGACCGAGGATTTCGCCCGCCGCCCGCTCGCCTGGCTCGACCTGATCAGCCGCAACCAGGGCACCACGCTGTCCTATTCGCCCACCTTTGGCTATGACATCTGCGCCCGCCGCATCTCCAGCCAGACCAACGTGGCCGACCGGTTCGACCTGTCGCGCTGGCGGGTGGCCGGCAATGGCGCCGACATGATCCGCCCCGACGTGATGCAGGGCTTCGTCAATGCCTTTGCCGATGCTGGCTTCAAGGCCAGCGCCTTCCTGCCCAGCTATGGCCTTGCCGAAGCGACCCTGGCCGTCACGGTCATGCCGCCGGGCGAAGGCATCCGCGTGGAACTGGTGGAAGAAGAGCGCCTGTCGGGCAGCCCGCGCGACCTGTCGCGCCCGGCCCGCTATCGCGCCATCGTCAACTGCGGCGTGCCCGTGCTGGGTATGGAAGTGGCTATTCGCGGCGAAAATGGCGAGGAACTGGCCCATCACCACATCGGCAAGGTGTGGTGCCGCGGCTCCTCGGTCATGCACTCCTATTTCCGCGATCCCGAATCGACCGCGGCCTGCATGGTCGATGGCTGGCTCGACACCGGCGACATGGGTTACGTCAACGCGCAGGGCTACCTGTTCATCGTTGGCCGCGCCAAGGACATGATCATCATCAACGGCAAGAACCACTGGCCGCAGGATATCGAATGGGCCGTGGAACAGCTGCCCGGCTTCCACCAGGGTGACATTGCCGCGTTCTCGGTGGAAACCGAAAACGGCGAGGAAACCCCGGCCGTGCTGGTGCACTGCCGCGTGTCAGACCCGGAAGAACGGGTGAAGCTGCGCGACCAGATCCGCGACAAGGTCCGCTCGATCACCGGCATGAACTGCGTGGTCGAACTCGTGCCGCCGCGCACCCTGCCGCGCACCAGCTCGGGCAAGCTGAGCCGCGCCAAGGCCAAGAAGCTGTACCTGTCGGGCGAGATCGAGCCCTATAGCCTGGCGGCCTGATCGCTTTTTTGGGGGGAACATGCCCTCCCCCAACCCCTCCCGCACGCGGGAGGGGAGCTAAGTAGCTCTCCACCTTTCGCTTGCG
The DNA here is from genome assembly GCA_964468165.1 of uncultured Novosphingobium sp. GTDB lineage: Bacteria > Pseudomonadota > Alphaproteobacteria > Sphingomonadales > Sphingomonadaceae > Novosphingobium. Next base: position 8,217 of record CAYXUN010000035.1, read on the forward strand.
GGAGGGGGGCGGGGAGAGGGCTTGTAGCGCCGATCAGAACGGAATTTCGGCCCCATCCCACGCCCACAGCTTGCCGCTGTCGGGCGGGCCGAGCCGGTCGAGCACGGCCAGCATGGCCTGGGCCGAATAGTCTGGGGTGAACAGCTTTTCGGGCTTAACCCCGCGCTGGAACGGGGCAGACAGCGCCGTGTCCACCGTGCCGGGATGAAGCGCTGCGGCCACGGCTTGGGGATGGCTGCGGGCCAGTTCGATCGCCAGCCCGCGCAGCAGCATGTTGAGCGCCGCCTTGGCCGCGCGATAGCCGTGCCAGCCGCCCAGGCGATTGTCGGAGATCGAGCCGACCCGCGCCGAGAGCACGGCAAAGACCCCGCGCCGATCGCGTGGCAGCAGGGCCGGGACATGGGCCATGATCAGCGCCGGGCCGATGGCATTGACGGCAAACTGCTGCGCCAGCGCCGCCTGGCCCAGGGACCGCACGCTTTTCTCGGGCGGCGTGCCATCGGGCAGCGTCAATTGCCCGGTGGCGACCAGCACCATGTCGAGCGGGCCTTGCTGCGCCAGGGCCGTGCACGCCTGGGCAACGCTGGCTTCATCGGCATAGTCGAAAGTGAAGGGGCGCACTTTGCCAGTGGCATCGACGTGGCGCCGCGCGCCGGCGTGGACCACGGCGACATCGTCCTGCCCCGCCAGCGCTGCCACCAGCGCGGCGCCGATGCCACCCGATGCGCCGAACACCGCCACATGGCGTCCCCGCGCTTGCTCATCCTGTGCTGTCATGGGCCAAGCCTGCGCGCCATGGCGCTGGCTGTCGAGCGGGCAGAAAGGGCACGCCTGCGCCGCCGGGCGAAACGCATGGGCCGTTCATCGGAATAGCGCCTTGCGCAGCGCGCGGGCCGGGGCCATCTTCCACGCGCGGAGGGCAAGCTCCCTATCCGCAGAGGAAAAGACAGGACCGCGTCATGGCATCGACCCCTTCGACCACCACCGCAGAGCAGGCGCCCGGTATTACGCTGACCCCGCCCGATCCCGTACCGGTGGTTGCCCCGCAGCAGGCCGCCGGGCTGGTTCCCGTGGCCGAGGAAACGCGCGGCAAGCTGGAAGCCAAGGCGGATGCCTTTATCACCGAACTGCTGGCCCAGGACGCGGCAAGCCCCGAATTCGGCAAGCGGGTAGACCAGTTGACGGCGATGGGCCGCAAGGAAATCGCCCAGGCGGCAGGCATGTCCAACCGCTTCCTCGATCGCCCGATCCGCGCGATGGACAAGGATTCGGGGGTTGGTGCCGATCTCGCGCAGCTGCGCCGCACGATCGAAGAGCTTGATCCGGCGCGCAAGGGCAACCTGTCTTCGGGGCGCAAGATCCTGGGCATCATCCCCTTTGGCAACAGCATGAAGAAGTATTTCGACGGCTATGTCTCGGCCCAGGGGCACATCAAGGCGATCCTCGAACGGCTGGCCGCCGGCAAGGACGAGCTGTTGATGGACAATGCCGCGATCGATGTGGAGCGGCAGAAGCTGTGGGAAGGCATGGGCCAGCTGGAGCAGATGATCACCATCGCCCGCCTGCTCGATACCAAGCTGGAGGATGCCGCCGCCGATCTCGACCACACCGACCCGGCCAAGGCCAAGGCGATCCGCGAGAGCGCGCTGTTCTATACCCGCCAGCGCCTGCAGGATCTGCTGACGCAGATGGCGGTGACCGTGCAGGGCTATCTGGCGCTCGATCTGGTCAAGAAGAACAACGTGGAACTGGTCAAGGGCGTGGACCGCGCCAGCACCACCACGGTGGCCGCGCTGCGCACCGCGGTGACCGTGGCCCAGGCAATGACCAACCAGCGCCTGGTGCTTGAACAGATCACCGCGCTCAACACCACCACCGCCAACATCATCGATTCCACCGGCAAGCTGCTGCGCGAGCAGACCGGGCGCATCCATGAAATGGCCGCATCGAGCACGATCCCGCTGGAAACGCTGCAACGCGCGTTCCAGAACATCTATGACACGATGGACACGATCGACACCTTCAAGCTCAAGGCGCTCGACGCCATGAAGCAGACGGTGGACACGCTTTCGGGCGAGGTGGAAAAGTCCAAGGGTTATATCGCCCGGGCCGAAGGCGCGGCCAAGAACACCACCCAGGCCAGCGCACCGTCGCTGCTGAGCCTGGAGGGGTGATGTCAGCTTCAGATTTCCACCACCCCCAACCCCCTCCTCTGAAGAGGAGGGGGCATTTGCGTCCCTTCTCCCCGTCTTCGTCAGAGGAGGGGCTTTTACCGTTCTTCTCCCCCTCCTCTTCAGAGGAGGGGGTCGGGGGGTGGTGGAAACCCAGAACCGACACTTCCTCAAAACAGGCCAGACCATGACTGCATCGCAATCCGACCAAATCCTGCGCGCCGCGCGCGCCAGCCTGGCGCAGCAGCGCGCCGGCGGACGGCGGCGATCGATCGGCGTGCGTTCGGCCGAGTTGAAGCGGCAGCATGTCGCCAAGAAGGCCGCGCGCATGGCGATGGCGGTGGGCGTGGTGCTGCTGGCAGCCATGGCCGTGGGCCTGGTGATCGACGGGATCGGGCTGCTCGGGCTGTTGCTGACCATCCTGGCAGTGATCGGCGTGCTCGGCTTCTTTGCCACCTATCCCCGGCTCAAGGTGCCGGACCTGGCGACGATCAACCGGGGTGACGTGCGCACCATGGTGGGCCGCACGCAGCTGTGGCTGGAAGCGCAGGCACCGGCCCTGCCCGCCCCGGCGGTGCGCCTGGTGGATCAGATCGGCGCGCAACTCGATGGGCTGGGCACGCAGCTGGAAGGGATCGACGCCAGCCAGCCGGCCGTGGCCGAAGTGCGCAGCCTGGTGGGCGAGCATCTGCCCGGCATGGTCGAAAGCTGGCGGCGCATTCCCACCCATCTACGCCAGGAAGAGCGCGGCGGCCGCAATGCCGATCAACAGCTGGCCGATGGCCTGGCCCGGATCAGTGGCGAGATCGACCAGATCACCCGCCAGCTTGCCGCCGGAGACATCGATGCCCTGGCCGTGCGCGGCCGCTATCTTGACTATCGCTATGGCGATGCGCTGGAAGGCGATGCTTTGGCCGGCAAGGGCGCGCCCCCCGTGCGCCTTGTCCCGCCAGTGGAGACGAAATGATGCAAATTGCCCTGCCCCATTCCCTTGGCAAGGACGAGGTCCGCGCGCGCATGCAGGCCCGCCTGGGCGATGCCTCGGGCAAGGCCAGCGAGTTGATCGGCGGCATGGCCCAGGTCGAAACGCAGTGGAACGATGCCGATCACCTGACCATGACGGTATCGGCCATGGGCTTTACCATTCCCAGCCAGGTGACGCTGGAAGACAGCCAGGTGCTGTTCGACGTGGATATCCCCGCCGGGCTTGGCTTTGCCCGCGGCATGATCGAGGGGATGATCCGCGAAAAGGGCGAAAAGCTGCTGGCCTGACGCGCGGCGGCCGGCCGCTGCCCAGCCAACGGAACGCGCCACTGCCGAACCCGCGTTCGGCAGTGACGCATCACAGATCCTTGCGTTCCAGTTCCAGGAATTCGGGCGGCAGGCGCAGCGTGCTGGCGACCAGCCGCGTTTCCAGCAGCAGATAGATCAGCGCCACCATCAACAGCGCAATGGCGATGAAGAACGTGGTTGCCGTAACATCGCCCAGATGCGCGATGCCGGTGATCTGGTTGAAGAACAGCGAACCCACCGTCACCCCGATGCCCAGGCCCGAGAGCACCAAGAGCAGGAGCGCACGGCCGATCAGCTGGATGCGCCGATCGACATAGCGCATTTCCACCACGACCGCATCGTGCGCCACGCCGGTGGTTTCGGCGTGCAACTGCTGCAAGTGGCGCGAGCGATCGACGATGCGGCCCAACCGCGTGGTCAGGATATTCATGATATTGCCGATCGCCACCAGCACAAAGACCGGGGCGAGCGACAGCTGGATGGTTTGCGCGATCATGCCACCCTTCTTGCCGCCAAGCACGCGGCCCTGGCAAGCACGGTCATTCCATCAGATCGAGGATATCGTCCACGCCGATCGTGGCAAAACCCACCGCGCTATCGGAAATGCCATAGGGCACCAGCAGGTTATCCTCCACCATCAGCGCCCCGCAGGTATAGACCACGTTGGGCACGTAGCCATAGCGATCGGCATCGATGGCGGTCAGCAACGGCACCTTGCTGCGGGCAATGACGCGCGAGGGATCATCGCGATCGAGCAGCGCGCAGCCCAGGGCATACTTGCGCATCGCGCCAACGCCATGGGTGAGCAGAAGCCAGCCCTGGTCGGTCAGGATCGGGCTGCCGCAATTGCCGATCTGCACGAATTCCCACGGGAATTTCGGCTCCATCAGCAAGACGCCATCATCGTCCCAGCAATCCAGCCGGTCTGAGCGGAGCAGGAACAGGTTCTTGCCATCCTGGCGCCCGACCATGGCATAGCGCCCGTCGATCGCCTGGGGAAACAGCGCCATGCCCTTGTTGCGCCCGGCGCGGCCCTGGATCGGCTCAAGCCCGAAGCGGCGGAAATCGCGCGTGCGCAGCAATTCCGAGCGAATCGAGCTGCCCGAATAGGCGGTATAGGTGCCGATCCATTCGTAATCGCCGCCGCCATGATCGAACCGCACCAGCCGCAGGTCTTCCAGCCCGCCGCGCTGCTGCTCGGTCACCGGAAAGATCACGCTGTTCGACAGCGTGCTTTCGGCATGGCGATGCAAAGCCACGATCTGGTCACCAGCAGGCGGGGTACTGGCATCGGGCAACATGGCCGTGGCGAACGCGCTTTGCGGCCACAGCTGGAACGTGCCGTCGGCATTGGCCACGCCCTCGCGGAACACGATCGAGCTGATGTGCCCCTCGCCCACCGCGCGCAGGCTCATGACAAAGCGCACCGCACCATCGAGCATCCCGGATTGATCGGGATGCGGCACGATCGACGGGTTCATCAAGGCCGCTGCGGCATAAGTATATTCGTGGCAGAAATAGGCGCCGATCAGGCGCCGCCGCACCGGCGGGATGCCCGCATCGTCGAGGTCGAGCGCCTGGCGCACTTCGGCATAGCGTTCTTCGAACAGTTGCTCGGTCTGCCAGTGGCGCTCCTCGAAATCGTGGAGGACGCGGGCATATTCCTCGGCCGCCTCAGCCTCGCCCAGAGAAAGCACATCCTCTACCAGGCGCGCCGCACGCGAGCCGCCGCCCGCGCCGCCCTGCCAGCCCAGATGAAAGGGCCGCAGCACGACGCGTGACGGATCGGCATGAAGCCGTTGCTCAAGAATGCGCAGGCCATTGCCCACCCCTTCGGGGCGCGTTCCCACCGGGTTGGCCGCCACCGTGTCAGCTGGCGTGAGACTGGGATTTGTAGGCTCGGTCGCCAAGGACACTCCTTACCTTGCTGGATGGGCCAAACGATTGGCCAAGGGCTGCGGTTTCGCTGCCAACGCGCGGGCCGCTGGCCCGTTCCAACTCGGCAAGCGCATAATGTGCCAGCTGGAATGCCAGGATTGATTCGGCGCCGCAATTGGCATTGATGCCGCGCGGGGTAATGCCATCGCGGCAGCGCCCGCTGGCCAGATCGCCGAGCGGCTGGCCACGGTCGTTTGCGCCCAGGAACCAGCGATAGGCGGCCTGGGCATGGCTGCGCCACAGCGCTTGCGACGCGCCGCGCGCACCGTGCTCGTCCCGGCTGGCCTCGGCCTGCCAGGCTGCCGCGCATGCTTCCACCGCGGCCCAGGCTTCCAGCGGCTGCTGGTCGAATGGCTTGGCTTCATAAGATACGGCATGAGGCGGGGTGAAGGTTTCCGAACCGATCGCACGAAACTGACCTGTGGCAGTGGTCTGTTGCGCCACGATGAACCGCAAGGCTTCCAGCCCGCTTTCCAGCCAGTCTGCCCGGTTCATGAGATGGCCTGCACGGATCAGCGCCTCGGGCAGGCGGGGATTGTCATAGCCCAGCATGGCTTCGAACCACGCCCAATCGGGGCGCCGCCCTTCGGCCAGCAAGGCGTGAAGCACCGCGCCGCCGCGTTCGACCAGCGCATGGCTGGGCCGGTGTTCGGGCTCTGCCGCCAGAACCTGCGCGGCGCCGAGAACGGCAAAGGCGATGCTGCGCGGATATTCCACGCTGCCCAGCGGTTCGAGGACGACATCATACCACTGCCGCGCCCAGGCCTTGAGGCCCGCATCGGGCGCATGGGCCACGGCGTGGCCCAAGGCCCACAGCGCGCGGCCATTGCTGTCTTCCGAGCCAACGTCTTCGCACCAGGAACGATCGAACGCCATGAAGTTGCGGAACCGGCCGGCCTCAGGATTCCACGCATGCTGGATGAACGAGGCAAAGACCGTGGCCCAGCGCTGCCGCTCGGCCAGGGGGATGCCATCGGCCACGCCCATCAGCATCAGCGCGCGCACGTTGTCATCCAGGCAATAGCCATGGCGGCGATCGGGGACCACGCCGATCGCATGCTGCAGCATGCCGGTGCTGTCGCACATCGCCCAGACACCGCTGGTGCCGGGGGTGGCGGTGAGCGGCGGCTGTTGCGGCGCGGTGGCCGCGACGGTGTTGACCAGTTGCGCGCAGGCTTCGGCAAAGCGCGGCCAGATCGTTTCCCGTCCACGGGCATAGGCGCGGCGCTGCATGGCATCGAGCGCAGCCGGATCGCCGAGCAGGGCGTTGACCGCATCGGCCAGCGCCGTGGCCGAACGGGGCGGCACCAGCGCGCCGACGCCATCGGCCAGCAATTCGCGGGCATGGAGATAGGGCGTGGAGACCACGGCCTTGCCCAGCGCCACGGCATAGCTGAGCGTGCCCGAGGTGGATTGCTGAAGATTGGGATAGGGCGTCAGGTAGATGTCGCAGGCTTCAAGCTGGTCGAGCAATTCGCCAGTTTCGAGGAAGCGGTTTTCCCACAGCACATGGTCGGCCACGCCCAGCTTGCGCGCCAACGCCATCAGGCTGTCGCGATAGGCCTCGCCTTCTGCGGCGACCAGGTTGGGATGCGTGGCGCCGACGATGCGATAGACGGTGTCGGGGTGGGCTGCGACGATCGCCGGCAGCGCCTCGATCGCGGTTTCCAGCCCCTTGCCCTGGCCCAGCAGGCCAAAGGTCATGATCACGTTCTTGCCTTCAAGGCCAGCGCGAGCCTTGAACTGGGCATGGCGGCCGAACGGGCGATCGGGTGCGCCGTGGGCGATGACGGTAACCCGCGCCGGATCGACGCCATAGACCTGCGAGAGAACATCGCGGCCATGCTCGCTCATCACCATCACGCCGCTGGCCCGCTCGAGGATGTGGTCGAGCACCATGCGCTGCTGGTTGGACGGTCTGGCGAGTACGGTGTGCAGCGTGACGATCAGGGGCGCGGCCACACGATCGACCAGTTCGAGCACCATGGCGCCGGCATCGCCGCCGAAAATGCCATATTCGTGCTGAAGCCATACCGCATCGACGGCATCTTCGTTGATGCGCCGCGCGGCAATGCGATAGTCTTCGGGCTGGTCGGCCCGGATCACGCTGCGCGCATCGGGATAGGGCAGCGGCTCGGTCGGGCTGTCGATCACGTGCAGGTCAACCGACAGTTCGGGATGATGCAGCCCCAGCTGCTCGAACACATCGGTGGTAAACGTGGCAATGCCGCACTTGCGCGGGGCAAAGCCGCCAATCAGCGCCACACGGCGGGCGGGCGCACGGGAAGCAGCGTCGGTACCAAAGAAATCGAGCACGGCCCCTGCAACAGGGGTGGCGCGCCGCAAGGAAGTGGAAAGTTCGCGTGTCATCTGGCTGGCTCGCCCCGAATATGTCTGTTCGATGAACCAACGATGGAACCGGGATAAAGTTGCATTGCGCCGCAACGTCATCGTCACGTTACGTGCTGATTTTGTCGCTGAAAAAAGACGCCTCGTGGTTGCGGCGCTGCAAAATCACGCAGATTCCCGCGCTACGCTAACACAGGTTAAGGTGCCCACCAGCGTTGGCGCCAGCCATATTCGGCCTGGATCGCCTGGCCTTGCGCATCGCGCGCCGGACGAAAGCGGAAGCGCTGCATCGCCAGGCGGCAGGTGATGGCATCGGCTTCATCGTTGCCGCTGGCCTGCTGCACACGGCACGATACCGGATTGCCCTGCGTATCCACCCGCAGCACGATCACCACCTCGCGGCCGGCACGATCGGCGCGGCCGGCGGCGGGGTAATCGCGCGCGGCGGTGATGTCTCCGGCAATCTTGATCACGCGCTGCGCCGCGCCACTGCCATCGCCATTGCCGGCCGCGCCGCTACCCGTTCCTGCGCCCGCAGCCGCGCCGCCGTTGCCCGCGCCAGTGGGGCCGGCGCCCGAACGCGCCGCGTCGCCAGTGCCCGCCACAGGAGCGGCGGGCAAGGCCGGAATGATGATGCGGGGTGGCGGGGCCATGATTTCCTTCGGCCGCGCCTTGCGCCCCATCGCGCCGGCCGCGCCCGATGCCGCATGGCTTGGGCGCGAACTGGCAGCGGGCGGCGGCGGCGTGGGCGTCGGACTGGGTGCCGGCTCTGGCCGGGCATAGAGCACGAGGGCGGGATCGGGCAGGTGCAGCGCGGCAATGCCGCCGGCAAGGCCATGCACCAGCGCGACGATGAGGCCGACATGCAGCAACGCCACTACACCCCCGATCAGCAGATGGCGCTGCCAGCGGGCATGGCGGTTGTACGCCGGATCATCAGGGCGAATCGCGCGAGAGGCCATGGCCTCGACATAATCCTTGGCCGCGATGGCAGGTTCCCGACGGCACGACCCGGGCAAAAAACCGGCCAAAGCGTTGCAACAAGGGGATAGACCCCCAGGATACCGGTCAATTTGTATCATGGGCAGTTTCGCCTGCCCCACAGATGGAGTAGGGTTTTACCGAATTGGCGTTGTGCCGCGCCTCCGCGCCCGGCACCAACAAACGCCACCAAGGATTGCAATGATGAGAATTCTGGTTGTCGAGGACGAGCCCCTGCTCGCAATGCTGCTGGAGGAAAACCTGGCAGACCTCGGCCATGACAAGGTAACGGCAGTGGCCACGGTGGACCAGGCACTTTCCGCGCTGGACGAAGGCCCGGTCGATGCTGCCCTGCTCGATTTTTCGCTGGGCAGCGACACCACCTCGGTGCCCGTGGCGCTGCGCCTGCGCGAGGAAGGCACCCCGTTCTTCTACCTGTCGGGGCATGCCTCGTTCGATCCCGATTCCGGCGCGCCCGAAGCGCCGATGCTGCCCAAGCCGGTCAGCCTCGACGCGCTGCGCGAGGCGCTCTCCACGCTCGCCGACGCCCGCTGACCGGGCCTTGCCCGGCGGGCAGCTCAACTTTCCAGGAAACTGTCGTCCCGCGCCAGGCTGACCAGCCGCAGCCCGTGCGCCTGGGCGCGCTCTGCCGCGAGGGTCGAGGCCGCCGATACGGTGACGAGCAAAGGCACGCCGGCGATCACGGCCTTCTGCACCAGTTCATAGCTGCACCGCGCCGTCAGCACGACAAAGCCACTGGCCGGATCGATTCCCGTCCGCGCCAGCGCGCCGACCAGCTTGTCGAAGGCGTTGTGGCGGCCGACATCCTCGCGCAGCGCCAGGATCGTGCCATCACTGGCGCAGAACGCGGCGGCATGGGCCGCGCGGGTGGCACGGCCCAGCGCCTGGTGTTCGCCCATGGCGGCGGTCGCGCGAAAGATCGCCGCATCGCTCACGGCCAGTGTCGCGGCCACCTGCGGCAAGGGGCGCAAGACCTGCTCCAGGCTTTCGATCCCGCATAGGCCGCACGACCCTTCGGACAGGCGCAGCCGCGCCCGCTCCATCAAGGGGGCGGCATCGGCCATGGCCAGCGTGATCCGCAGGATCCAGCCGCGCCCCTCGATCTGCGCCGCCTGCGCCGCCACGAACCCCGAAGGATCGGCGATCAACTGTTCCGCCAGGCAAAAGCCCAGCGCATAGTCTTCAAGATCAGTGGGCGTGGCCATCATCACGGCATAGCCCAGCCCGTTGATCTCGATCGCCACGGGCGCTTCCTGCGCCAGGGCGCGGGGGCGCCGCGCCGGCGGGCGGCCATCGGCAAAATGCTCGACAAACCCATGGGCCACCGCGCCCGGCGGCAGGTCAGCCGGCATCGGCGCCGTGGTGCGCGGGATCGGTCGCCTTGGTCTGCGGGGGCGGAGCATGGCCGGCGGCCAGCTCAGCGAGAGCGGTGCGCGCGATCGGATCGAGCGCGTCCTCGCCATGGGCGGCCAGGTGCGCAAACAGCTGGCGCAGCATCGCCGGGGTCCAGAACGCATGCAGGTGATCGGCCAGGGCCGCGGCCGGGTGCGGCTCGTGCACCAGGTTGCGCGCGATCTGGTTGGCCATGTAGACCAGCTTGGCTTCGGTCTGGCCGCTCATTCGGCCGGCTCCATCGCGCTGCCGGCGATGCGCCGCGCCTGGCGGCTTTGCGCGGCATAGTCTTCCTGCCATTCGCTCGGCCCGTTGGATGGCGTGATCTGCACCGCCGTCACCTTGTATTCCGGGCAATTGGTGGCCCAGTCGGAGTAGTCGGTGGTCACCACGTTGGCCTGCGTGGCGGGGTGGTGGAACGTGGTATAGACAACGCCGGGCGCAACGCGATCGGTGACCGTGGCGCGCAGCGTGGTTTCACCCGATCGGCTGGCCAGGCGCACCCAGTCCCCGCTGTTGATGCCGCGGTTTTCCGCGTCGGTCGGGTGGATTTCCAGCACGTCTTCGGCATGCCACACACTGTTTTCGGTGCGCCGGGTCTGCGCGCCGACATTGTATTGCGAGAGGATGCGCCCGGTCGTCAGCAGCAGCGGGAAACGCGGCCCGGTGCGCTCGTCGGTGGGCACATAGTCGGTCACCACGAACTTGCCCTTGCCGCGCACGAAACCTTCGACGTGCATGATCGGCGAACCATAGGGCGCGGTGTCGTTGACCGGCCACTGCAACGACCCTTCGGCATCGAGCCGGGCATAGTTCACCCCGGCAAAGCTGGGGGTGAGCCGGGCGATCTCGTCCATGATCTGGCTGGGATGGGTGTAGTTCCAATCGAGGCCGAGCGCGCGCGCCAGTTCCTGCGTCACTTCCCAGTCCTGATAGCCGTTGAGCGGCTCCATCACCTTGCGCACCGGCTGGATGCGGCGTTCGGCATTGGTGAACGTGCCGTCCTTTTCGAGGAACGAGGAGCCCGGCAGGAAGACGTGGGCATAGTTGGCGGTTTCGTTGAGGAACAGGTCATGCACGATGACGCAGTCCATCGCCGCCAGGCCCGCCGCGACATGCTTGGTATCCGGGTCTGACTGGAGAATGTCTTCGCCCTGGATATAGAGGCCCTTGAACAGCCCGTCGGTGGCGGCATCGAGCATGTTGGGAATGCGCAAGCCCGGTTCGGGATCGATCTTCACGCCCCATTCGGCCTCGAACAGCGCGCGCGTGGCGGCGTCGGACACATGGCGATAGCCCGAAAGCTCGTGCGGGAAGCTGCCCATGTCGCAGGCGCCCTGCACGTTGTTCTGCCCGCGCAAGGGGTTGACCCCCACGCCGCGCCGGCCGATATTGCCCGTCGCCATGGCGAGGTTGGCGATCGCCATCACGGTGGAAGAACCCTGGCTGTGCTCGGTCACGCCCAGGCCATAATAGATCGCGCCATTGCCGCCCGTGGCATAGAGCCGCGCCGCCCCGCGGACGAGATCGGCGGGAACCCCGGTGACCGGTTCGAGGAATTCGGGGCTGTTGCGCTCTTGCGCCACGAATTCGGCCCAGTGCTGGAACTCGTCCCAATCGCAGCGTTCGCGCACGAAGGCCTCGTTGACCAGGCCTTCGGTCACGATCACGTGGGCGAGCGCGGATAGCACCGCGACATTGGTGCCGGGGCGCAGCGGCAGGTGATAGTCTGCCTCCACATGCGGGCTGCGCACCAGGTCGGTGCGGCGCGGATCGATCACGATCAGCTTGGCGCCCTGGCGCAGGCGGCGCTTCATCCGGCTGCCGAACACCGGGTGGCCATCGGTGGGATTGGCGCCGATCACCAGGATCACGTCGCTGTCTTCGACCGAATCGAAATCCTGCGTGCCGGCAGAGGTGCCGAACGTGGTCTTGAGGCCATAGCCGGTGGGCGAATGGCAGACGCGGGCGCAGGTATCGACGTTGTTGGTGCCAAAGCCGGCGCGCACCAGCTTCTGCACGAGGAAGCCTTCCTCGTTGGTGCAGCGGCTCGAGACGATGCCACCAAGGGCGTTGTTGCCATATTGGGCCGCGATCGCCTTGAAGCGGCTGGCGGCAAAGCCCAGCGCTTCGTCCCAGCTGACCTCGCGCCAGGGCTGGTCGATGCTGTCGCGCACCATGGGCTTGAGGATGCGGTCCTGGTGCTGGGCATAGCCCCAGGCAAAGCGCCCCTTGACGCAGGAATGGCCGCGATTGGCCTTGCCATCCTTCCACGGCACCATGCGCACCAGCTGTTCGCGCGCATTTCGGCGCGGAACGTGCAGCCCACGCCGCAATAGGCGCAGGTGGTGACGACGGCGCGCTCGGGCTTGCCGATTTCGGTAACGGCCTTTTCCATCAGCGCGGACGTCGGGCAGGCCTGGACGCAGGCGCCGCACGATACGCATTCGGACGAGAGGAAATCGTCAGACTTCACGCCCGCCGAAATCTGCGAGCCGAAGCCACGGCTTTCCACCGTCAGCGCCAGGGTGCCCTGCACTTCATCGCAAGCCCGCACGCAGCGCGAGCAGACGATGCACTTGGTCGCGTCGAATTCGAAATAGGGATTGCTGGCGTCGGTTTCGGCGGCCAGGTGATTGGCGCCTTCATAGCCATAGCGCACATCGCGCAGGCCCACGGCAGCGGCCTGGTCCTGCAACTCGCAATCGTTGTTGGCGCTGCAGGTCAGGCAGTCGAGCGGGTGGTCGGAGATGTAAAGCTCCATGACCCCGCGCCGCAGCCTGGCGAGCTTTTCGCTTTGGGTGTGAACTTTCATGCCATCGGCCACGGGCGTGGTGCACGACGCCGGCGTGCCGCGCATGCCGTCGATTTCAACCAGGCAAAGGCGGCACGAGCCGAACTGCTTGAGATTGTCGGTGGCGCACAGCTTGGGGATCGAGCCACCCGAAACCGCCGCCGCGCGCATCACCGTGGTGCCGGCCGGCACGGTTACGGCGCGGCCGTCGATTTCCAGCGTCACCTGGCTGTCGGACCGAACCTCGGGGGTGCCGAAATCGGCCTGGCGTTCATAGCCCATGGGCATGCTCCTGCGCGGCGGCGAGATCCGCCGGGGTGTTGATATTGTGAGGAATATTCGTCAGCGCAACCGCCCGCGCGCCCACCGCTTGGGCAAAGGCGCGCAAGGAATGCTTGGCCGGGCTTGCCAGCAAGGCATCGAGTGCGGGCGCGGCGCTGGCCGGCCACAGCCCGATCACCGGCTGGCTTTCGCAAAAGGCCGGCGCCGGGGAAAGCTGGCCCGGCAGATCGGCATCACAGCCAAAGCTGTCCACGGCGGTGGTCAGCACATGGGAAAAACCGTTCTGCGCCGCATGGTGGAGCGCCGCGGCAATCCCGCCGAGCGGCCCCATGCCGGCACGCGGCCGGTCGGGCAGGCAGGGCGCAGGCGCCTCGCTCCGACCGACAACGACCACCGCATCGCATTGCTCTTGCAGGGTTTCCACGGCGTGGGCCAGCAGGCTTTGCCCGCCCAGCTGCGCCATGGCCTTGTCGCTGCCAAAGCGGGTGGATTGGCCACCGGCGAGAACGGCGCCCAGGATCATGGACGCACCGCTGTGCTGGCGCCAGCGCCCTTCGACAGGCTCAGGGCGAACGGGGGTGTTGCCTGGTTTCCCGTTCGGGCTGAGCTTGTCGAAACCCCCAGAAGGCACGCACCTGCGCCCATCACTCCGCTGCCTCCGCCGCATCGGGCACCGCACCGAAATCCTCGGGGAACCGGCGCAGGGCCGAAAGCACGGGATAGGGCGTGAACCCGCCCAGCGCGCAGAGCGAGCCGAACTTCATCGTCTCGCACAGGTCTTCGAGCAGGGCGATCTCGTCGGCCAGGCTGCGCGCCCGCTTTTTGGCGTTGTGGATCTGCGGCAGGCTTTCCACCGCATCGGCGCTGCGGCCCTGGCGGGCGCGGATGCGGTCGATCACTTCCACCCCGCGCGTCGAACCGAGGCGGCAGGGCGTGCACTTGCCGCAGGATTCGGCGGCGCAGAACTGCATGGCAAAGCGGGCCTGCGCGCTCATATCCACGCTGTCGTCGAACACGGTCAGGCCGGCATGCCCGATCAGGCCATCGGCAGCGGCAAAGCTTTCATAGTCGAACGGCAGGTGGAAGTCGGCCGGCGGGTGATAGGCGCCCAGTGGCCCGCCCACCTGCACCGCGCGCACCGGCCGGCCCGAGGCCGTGCCGCCACCGACAACCTCGACCAGTTCGCCCAGCGTGATGCCAAAGCCGACCTCGTAAAGCCCGCCATATTTCACGTTGCCGGCAATCTGGATCGGCATCGTGCCCTTGGAGCGGCCAAAGCCGACATCGGCATAGGCCGCGCCGCCATTCGCCAGGATCCACGGCACGGCCGCCAGCGTCAGCACGTTGTTGACCACGGTGGGCTGGCCAAACAGCCCTTCGAGCGCAGGCAGAGGCGGCTTGGCCCGCACTTCGCCGCGCTTGCCCTCCAGGCTGTTGAGCAGCGAGGTTTCCTCGCCACAGACATAGGCGCCCGCGCCCACGCGCACGTCCACCTCGAACGGGGCGATGTGCGGACGCGCGGCCTGGGCTGCGGCCTGCATCTTGGCGATGGCATGGGGATATTCGCTGCGGATATAGACATAGCCCTTCACCGCGCCCACGGCATGCGCGGCAATCGCCATGCCTTCGATCAGCATGAAGGGATCGCCTTCCATCACCATGCGATCGGCAAAGGTGCCGCTGTCGCCCTCGTCGGCATTGCAGACGATATATTTGGGCGTGGCCGGAGCCTTGGCCACGGTGGTCCACTTGATCGCGGCGGGAAAGCCCGCCCCACCCCGGCCGCGCAGACCCGAGGCCATGACCTCGGCAATGGTCGCCTCCGACCCCATTTCGCGGGCGCGGGCAAGGCCCGCCCAGCCGCCATGCGCCGCGTAATCCTCAAGGCTCAAGGGCCGGGTCTTGCCGGCGCGGGCGAAGGTGAAGCGCTGCTGGCTGGCAATGAAGGGGTGATCGGCAATCGGGCCGATGCCCTTGTCGCTGGTGCCCGCCAGCACGGCAGGCACATCAGCCGGCTCCAGCGGGCCAAAGCCCTGCCCATCGATTTCGGCCATGGGCTCCAGCCAGTGCATGCCCCAGCTCGATACCCGCTCCACCGTGCAGCCCGCCGCGACAAAGGCGGCGGCCACGGCATCGGCGCCGCAGGCAAGGGCCAGAGCGTCGTCTGAAATGCGCACGATCATGCTCATGCCAGGCCTCCCACCAAGGCGCCCAGTTTTTCAGGCGTCAGCCGCGCGTGGAGCGTATCGCCCACCATCGCGTTTGGCCCCACGCTGCACAGACCCAGGCAATAGACCGTTTCCACCTTCACCGGGCCATCGGCCGGTAGCCGCGCGGCCAGGGCCTCCACCCCGCGTGCCTGGCAGCTTTCGGCGCGGCACAGCTTGACCACCGGGCGCGATTCGGGCGCGGTGCGGAAATCGTGATAGAAGCTGACCACGCCGTGCACTTCGGCGCGGCTGAGATTGAGCGCTTGGGCAATCGCCCGCTCGGCCGCTTCGCTCACATGGCCAAAGACAGCCTGCACATCATGCAGGATCGGCAGCAAGGAGCCTTCGCGCCCGGCGTGCGCGGCAAGGATACGGTCCAGTTCGGCAGGTTCGGTCATGGCGCGAAATGTCGCCCCACCGGCGCGCGCGGTCAAATCGAATTGCGCAAAGTTTGATAGAATTTCTCTATCAAGACTGCAGAGCGCGCGCCACGTCGAGCGCGGCCAGTGCCAATGGCCCCATCGGCTGGCGATCGAGCACAACCAGCCCCAGCCGCCGCGCGGTTTCGGCACCCTCCATCGGCCGGATCACCGCCCAGTCCAGCCCGGTCAGCAGCGTGGCATAGCTATCGGGTATGATCGTGGCAAAGCGGCCTGACTGCACCAGCGACAGCAGCGCGACATAGCTGTCTGCCACGGCGCGCGGCGCCAGGGCCAGGCCGCGAGCGGCAAACTGCGCGTCGAGGATGCGGCGATACTGCATGCCCTGGTGCAGCAGGCACAGCGGCGTGGCCGCCGCCTCTGCCCAATCCACCGCACCCCCGGGCGCATGGGCTGCATCGCCATGGGTCACAAAGAGATAGCGTTCCTGCGCCAGCGGCACGGCGATGACATGGCCGGGCGGCTCGTGATCGAGATAGGTCAACCCGGCATCGCACGACAAGGCCTGGAGATCCTGTTCGATCACCCGGCT
This sequence comes from uncultured Novosphingobium sp., assembly GCA_964468165.1. GTDB lineage: Bacteria > Pseudomonadota > Alphaproteobacteria > Sphingomonadales > Sphingomonadaceae > Novosphingobium. The sequence continues at coordinate 24,620 of CAYXUN010000035.1, forward strand.
GGTGGCCTGGTGGACGGCGAGGTGAAGACCGGGATAGCGGCCCAGCAGCGCATCGCCAAACCGGCCCACCAGCGGCAGCGCGGCGGGAATGGCTGCCAGGCGGAACGGGCCGGAAAGCGGCGCGGCGGTGGCAGCCACGGCCTGCGCCATGCTGCCCATCGCGCCCAGGATCTGTTCGGCCCAAGGCAGCATGGCCTGGCCCTGTGCCGTCAGGTCGATGAAGCGCCGGTCACGCTCGACCAGGCGCTTGCCCAGATCCTGCTCCAGCGCCACCAACCCGGCCGACAGCGTGGGCTGCGACACCCCGCATTCGGCCGCGGCGCGGGCGAAATGGCGCTGACGCGCCAGGGCCACGAAATAGCGCAAGTGGCGCAGCTGCATGGACGGGCCGAACTCCCTCGAAAATTGAGAGGCCGTTTCTATCACGAAACGCACGGCCATGCATGGCCCAAGGCCGCGGCTGGCGCGGGTGCCGGCCCGGCTATGGCTTCATTTCCGTGGGAACAGGCGCCGCATGGCGATCAAGTAGGGATTACTAAGGGCCATCCCGGTGGGCAGCGGCACGGATCGCGCCGGCGCCGGCAAATGGGGCAGGCATGCGCGGCACGCGCAAGGGGGCGGTGATTTTCATGAAGCCAGAGGGCCAGATCGTTGCACACCCTGTGCCGGGCGCCATGCCGGCGATGGAGCTGCTCGCACGCGGGCGCCGCGTCATCCAGACGGAAGCCGATGCGCTCGATCGCCTGGCCCGCGCGCTCGACGCGCGGTTTGCCGATGCGGTGAACCTGCTGCTCGCCACCCGATCCCGCGTGGTGGTGAGCGGCATGGGCAAATCGGGCCATGTCGGGCGCAAGCTGGCCGCGACGCTGGCCGCCACCGGCACGCCGGCCTGCTTCGTCCACCCGGCCGAGGCCGCACATGGCGATCTCGGCATGCTGACCGGCGATGATCTGCTGCTGGTGCTGTCCAATTCGGGCAATACGCCCGAACTTCGCCCGATCCTGGCCCATGCGGCGCGGCTGGGCTGCCCGGTGATCGGCATCAGCGCGCAGGCCGATTCCGTCCTGCTGCGCAGCGCGGATATCGGCCTGGTCCTGCCTCCGGCGCGGGAGGCATGCCCGGCCCATGTCGCCCCCACCACCTCGTCCACGCTGATGCTGGCGCTGGGCGATGCCTTGGCGATTGCCACCATGGCGGCACGCGGCACCACGCAGGCGCAGCTGCGCCAATTGCATCCCGCTGGCGCGATCGGCGCGCGCCTGGCCACCGTGGCCGACATCATGCATCGCGGCGATGCCCTGCCGCTGGTGCCCATGGCCATGCCGATGCGCGATGTGCTGCTGGAAATGACCGAAAAGAGCCTGGGCATTGCCGGCGTGGTCGATCGCGCCGGCTGCCTGGTGGGGGCGATCAGCGATGGCGACCTGCGCCGCCACATCCACGGCCTGCTGAGTGCCTGCGCCGAAGACGTGATGACCCGCGCCCCATGCACCGTGCGCGCCGACGTCCCCGCCGAAGAGGCGCTGGCCGTGATGACCCAGGCCCAGGTAACCGCGCTGTTCGTGGTGGAAGGCGCAGGGCCTCCCTTGCCGGTCGGCGTGCTGCGCATGGCCGATTGCGCCGCACTGGCCAATCGCCCAGCAGCGGAACATCCAGCGCCGCCGCGCCCATCCACCGTGCAGCAGTCGCATGCCCTGTTCGCCTGGGATCGGCCCGGCCGCATAGCATCGCCGGGGCTGCGATGATCGGCCCCGGTGTGCCCCCTGCGGCGGCGCCGTCCGGCTCGGCAGCCTCGCACCGCTCATCGCTCGCGGTCACCTGGTCGGTCTGGCGCGCGCTGATGCTGCGCGAGGCGCTCACCCGCCTGTTCGCCACGCGGATTTCCTGGGCCTGGGTGCTGTTCGAGCCGGTGTTTCACGTGGCCTATCTGCTCGTGCTCTATTCCGCCGTGCGGGTGCGCAGCGTGGGCAACCTCGACACGCCGGTGTGGATCATGGTCGGCATCCAGACCTTCTTCCTGTTCCGCAAGACGGCCGATCACGTGGCCGGCGCCCCGGCCGACAATTCCGCGCTGTTTGCCTATCGCCAGGTCAAGCCGGTGGATACGCTGGTCGCGCGTGGCCTGCTCGAAGGGGCGAGCTGGCTGGTGATCACCCTGCTTCTGATTGCGATCCTGGCGCTGTGGGGGCACCCGTTTGCGCCGCAGTTTCCCCTGGCGATGATGGGCGCCTGCGCGGCGATGTGGCTGCTGGGCGTGGCATTCGGCATGGTGGTTTCGGCCTGCACCACGCTGATGCGCGAAACCCGGCAGGTGCTGCACATCGTGTTGCGGCCGCTCTACATGATTTCGGGGGTGATGTTTCCGCTCGGTTCGCTGCCGGCCGATTGGCGCACCCTGCTGATGCTCAATCCCCTGGCCCATGGCGTGGAACTGGTGCGCATGGGCCTGTCGGACAATTACCAGGCCGTGCCCGAAACCGATGCCGGTTATCTCTTTGCCTGGGTGCTGGGGCTGCTGCTGCTCGGCCTCGCGCTGCAACTGCGCCTGGCGCACAAGGTGGGTGCGCGATGATCGTCGGGCGCGACCTGTCCAAGCGCTACATGACCGCGCATGGCGCCGGTCCCTGGGTGCTCGACAATGTCAATTTCGTGATCCCGCCGCGCGTCAGCGTGGGCATCCTGGGTGCCAATGGCGCGGGCAAGTCCACCCTGCTGCGCATCCTTGCCGGGGTGGACAAGCCGACGCGCGGCGCGGTGGAGCGGCATTGCCGCGTATCGTGGCCACTGGGCTTTGGCGGCGGCCTGCAAGGCACGCTGACCGGGCGGCAGAACGCGCGCTTTGTCTGCCGCATTCATGGCCACGAGGATGACATTCCCGAGCGGCTGGCCCGCATTGCCGAGTTTGCCGCGCTGGGCGACCGCTTCGACCAGCCGATCCGCACCTATTCCACCGGCATGGCGGCGCGGCTGCGCTTTGCCATTTCGCTCGCGTTCGATTTCGACGTCTACATTTCCGATGAGGCGACTTCTGCCGGCGATGCCAGCTTTCGCGCGCGCGCGGCCGAGGAATTCCGCCGCCGCGCCAACCAGGCCAGCGTGATCATGGTCAGCCACGATCCCGGCACGCTCAAGCGGTTCTGCACCGCCGGCATGCTGCTCCACCAGGGCAGGCTGACCTGGTTCGACCGGCTGGGAGACGCCATCGCGGCCTACAAGGATACCCTGCCCGCATGAGCACCGACCTTGCCTTTCCGCCACCCCCCGCCCCTGCCCCCGCCCCTGCCGCGCCGATCGCGCGCAACCGGCGGCGCCCGCCGGCCGACGTGCCCGAGCAGGGCGAGGAGATCGATGCCCAGCCGGCAGGCGCGGCAGCCCTGCCGCTGTCGGGCCCGCGCGAAGGGCTTGGCACAGCCATGCCGCCGCCCGCCCGGCGCCCGCGCTGGGGCGCAGCACGCATTCGCCATCTGGTGCTGGGGCTGGCCGCTGCCGCCAGCCTGGTGGCCACCACTTATTGGTGCCTGATCGCGTCTGACCTCTATGTTTCGGAAACCGACGTGGTGGTGCAGCGCGCGGACATGGGTGCGATCGATCCGGGCGGGCTGGGTGGCCTGCTGTCGGGCCTGGCGGGCGCGGGCGGTGGCAACCGCAATGACCAGATGCTGCTGCGCAACCACCTGCTGTCGCAAGACATGCTCGCCCGGCTCGACGCCAACCTGCATTTGCGCGCGCATTATGCCGATCATCGCCATGATTGGCTGTCGCGCCTGGGCGCCGCGAACGCGCCGATGGCCCGCTTTCGCGATTACATGAAAGCGCGCGTGCGCGTCGATTATGACGACAATGCCGGCGTGCTTCATGTGGAAGCCAGCGCCTATGACCCCGCCACGGCGCAGGCGATCGTGGCCGCCATGCTGCACGAAGGCGCCGCCTTCATGAATGCCAACGATCACCGCCTGGCCCAGACCCAGGTGGATTTCCTGGCGAGCGAAGCGGCGCAGATGGGCAAGCGCAACCAGCAGGCCCGCCAGGCCGTGCTCGATTTTCAGAGCAAGGCGGGCATGGTTTCGCCCGATGGCACGCTCGACGCCGTGGCCGGCACGATTGCCCAGCTCGAAGCGCGCAAAAGCGCGCTGCAGACGCAGTTGGGCACGCTGGAGGCCTATCTCGTCGCGGCCCATCCCGATGTCGTGGCGGTGCGCCAGCAGATCGGCGCGATCGATGCCGAACTGGCGCGGGAACGCGCCCGCGCCGCCGCGCCGCAAGCCGGCGCTCTCAACCGCCAGGCCGATGCCTTCCGCCAGTTGCAGCAAGAGGCGCAGTTCAGCCAGTCGCTTTACCAGACGACGCTGGCCGCGCTGGAAAAGGGGCGCATCACCGCGATGCAGGCGATGAAGCAGATCTCGGTGATCCAGGCCCCGACCCTGCCCGAATATCCCGCGCGCCCGCGCCGGCTCTACAACGCCCTCGTCTTCACGCTCGCCGCGTTCCTTGCCGCGGCCATCGCGCTGCTGCTGGTTTCGGTGGTGCGCGACCACGTCGACTGATCTTTCCTGCCATTCCCCTTCCCAGAAGGAGCGCCTCATATGCGCCGCATCTGCCGCCCCCTGCCCAGCCCTGGCCGGCTGGCGCCGGGCCTTTCGCTCGCCCTCGCCGCGCTGGCTGCGCCTTTGCCCGGCCTGGCGCAGGGACTGCCACCGGGCATGATCGGCCAGGTGCTGCAAAGCGCCGATCCGGCTACGCTGGCGGCCATCGCCAATGCCATGGGCAATGCCGGCGGCAGCGGGGCCACCCTGCCGACCATGCCGCTTGCCGTGCCGACCGCCAGCCCCAATCCCGCCCAGCCGGTGCCCGTGGATGGCGCCGCCCCGGCCGTGGCGCCGGGCAACACGGCCGCTTCGGCGCCGTATGTCGCCAATGCGGTCAGCCCGGTGTTCGGTGCGCAGCTGTTCACCGGCGCGTTTGCCCGCGCGGGCGCGGCGCATTTCAACCCGGATTACGTGATCACCCCGGGCGATCAGGTGGTGCTGCGGCTGTGGGGCGCATTCCAGTATGCCCAGGTCCAGACCGTGGACCCGCAGGGCAACGTGTTCCTGCCCAACATCGGCCCGATCCATCTGGCCGGCGTGCGCAACCAGGATCTCCAGCGCGTGATCACCGGCGCAGCGGCGGGCACGTTTCGCAGCAATGTCTATGTCTATGCCTCGCTGGCAGAGGCGCAGCCGGTGCGGGTGTTCGTTGGCGGATTCGTGCGGCGGCCCGGGCTCTATGATGGCACCAGCATGGATGGCTTGCTGCACTATCTGGATGCGGCCGGCGGCATCGATCCCGATCGCGGCACGTTCATCGATGTGGAGGTCAAGCGTGGCGAGCAGGTGCGCGCGCACGTGAACCTCTACCAGTTCCTGTTTCGCGGGGTGATGCCGCCACTGCCGCTGGCCGATGGTGACGTGATCTTTGTCGGCCCGCGGCAACAGACGGTGACGGTGCTGGGCCTGGCCAACAACGCCAATGTCTTTGAATTTCCGCGCAATGCCCATCCCACCACGGCCGATGTCGCGCTGCTCGCCGGGCCGCAGCCGGTGGCCACCCACATGCGCATCACCCGCGCCACCGGGCCGATCCGCAATGTCGACTATCGCCCGCTGGGCGAGGCCGGCGCCTTGCCCGTGGGCAATGGCGATACCATCGAGTTCACCTCCGACCAGAAAAACGGCACGATCACCGTGCGGATCGAGGGCGAGCACGAAAGCCGGCAGGAATATGTGCTGCCCTATGGCGCGCACCTGGGCGATCTGTTGCGCCAGATCCGCTTTTCCGAACGATCGGATGCCACCAGCATCCAGCTGTTCCGGCAAAGCGTGAAGGACCGCCAGAAGACCATGCTCGACGCGAGCCTGCACAGTCTGGAGCAGGCCGCGCTGACCGCGCGATCGGGCACCAACGATGAAAGCCAGCTGCGTCACAACGAGGCCGACCTGATCCTGCAATGGATCGACCGCGCGCGGAAGGTGCAGCCGCTGGGCCAGGTGGTGATCGGGCAAGGCCCGTCGCGCGATGACCTGCTGCTGGAAAACGGCGATCTGCTGCGCGTGCCGACGCGCGATGGGCTGGTGCTGGTGAGCGGGGAAGTGCTGTTTCCCAATGCCGTGGCGTGGCAGGCCGGGCTCGACGCGACCAGCTATGTCGAGCGGGCGGGCGGCTTTACCCAGAAAAGCGCCGCCCGCCGGATCGTGGTGGCCCATGCCGATGGCAGCTTCGAGGAAGTGGGCGCGCAAAGCCGCGCCGTGCGCAGCGGCGATGATCTGCTGGTGCTGCCGCGCATCGACACCAAGTCGCGCCAGATCCTCAAGGACATGACGCAGATCCTCTATCAGATCGCGGTTAGCGCCAAAGTGGTGCTAGGGCTTTGATCCTCGCTGCATTTTTTGCTGTTCATGACTGGCGCGCGCATCCTATGCTGGGTGCCTTGTCCCGCCGGAGACTGCATGATCGCCGCATTGCCACCGACGATCGAACCGGCCGTTCCGGCAGCATCGGCCGCGGCGCCGGCGCCGCCCACGGCCGACGTGATCGAGGTGACTGCCGCGCGCACGCCCGCCACCGTGCATATCGACCGGCGCACCTATCAGGTGCAGCAAACCCCGCAATCGGCGCAGAAGGATACGCTGCAACTGCTGCGCGGGCTGCCGGCCGTGACGGTAACCCCCGATGACCAGATCCTGTTGCTGGGCGCAGGGAACGCCAGGATCTATGTCGATGAGCATCCCTACGCCGGCAATGCGCAGCAATATCTGCGTACCCTGCACGGCAGCGATATTGCGCGGATCGAGGTGATCACCAATCCTTCGGCGCAGTTTTCCGCCGAAGGCACCGGCGGCGTGATCAACCTGGTCCTGCGCGAGTCACGGCGCAGCGGCTGGACGGGCAATGCCAGCCTGGAAAGCTCCAGCTATGGCCACGGCCTGGTCGATGCCACGCTGCATTATCGCCGCGCGCGGTGGACCTATGAACTCAAAGCGGGCGGCAATATCGGCACGATGGTGCGCGCCCACGATGCCGCCAGCCGCCGCGTCGAACCCGATAGTGGCGGCGTTATCACGGCCTATACGCGATCCGGGCAAACCGATACCGGCGGCACCGATGGCCGGCTGAGCGGCAAGGCCAGCTATGAGATCGACGCCAAGACCAGCCTGTCGCTGGGCCTGGGCGGCGGAGGCGGCCACGATATTACCCACACCCGCGCCACGTATCAGGGCCTCACCCCCGATTTCCTGGGCTTTGGCGAAACCCGCCGGTTGAGCAGCGTTGGCAGTTTCTTGACCGGCGAACTCGATTTCGATCATCGCGGCACGCGCGAGGGCGAAACGCTGACCGCCAGCGCGCAGGTCTATACCAATCCGACGTTGCGCGACGAGACCGTGGACCGGTTCAGCAATGGCGGCGGCTTTGCCACGGTCTTGCGCAACCCGACCACCACGATCGACGGGCAGGTGGATTGGAAACACCCGATCGGCAGCCATCGGTTGCTTTCGCTGGGCACCAGCTGGCACCGTGACAGCACATCGCAGGCCTATTCCCTGAGCAGCGAGGCCAGCGACGGCGTACCGGCAACCCTGGCGGACGATCGCTTTGCCGGGCGCAGCACCACGCTGGCAGCCTATGCCAGCCTGCAACAGACACTGGGCAAGCTGACCATCGCCCCGGGCCTGCGCGCCGAACGCAACGTGCGGCGGATCGACAGCCCCGGCACGGACCGCCTGGCGCTTGGCCGCACCGCCGTTTTTCCCAGCCTGCATCTCCAGTTCGCGAGCAGCAAGGCGCTTACCCTGGCCGCCAGCTATAGCCAGCGGATCGAGCGGGCACCGCTGGATTATCTGCGCCCCTATGCGGTGGTCGAAGACCCGGTCACCCTGTTCCAGGGCAACCCCGCGTTGCAGGACCAGACCACCGCATCGTGGGAAGGCAGCCTGCAATACCGACGCGGCGCGATCGAAACCAATCTCACGGCCTATTGGCGCACCACCAGCAACGTGTGGAGCACGACGTATGCCGCCACGGACGCAGGGGCGAGCATCTATGGCTATGTCAATGCCGGCCGCAGCCGCAGCGCCGGCGCGCAGGTCGATCTGAGCGCGCCGCTGCTGCGCCATGTCAAGCTCAACGCCAGCGCCAACCTGTTCGACCAGCGCAACCCGATCGATGTGCCGGGCGGGCAGCAGTTGTTGCACACCATGCGCGCCAGCACCAACGGCACGCTGGAATGGAGCGCCACCGCGCGCGGCGATGTGCCGGCCGACGTGGCGCAGCTACAATGGTCCTACAACAGCCCGTCGCGCGCCTGGCAGGTGCGCGACGCCGCCTGGGGCGAAGCGAGCATGATCTTGACGCACAGCTTTGATCGCACGCTGTCGCTTTCGGCCACGCTGCGCGTGCCGGGCCGCACCCGCCAAGACCTTTCCGCGCCGTTGCTGCAGGGATCATCCTGGCGCCAGCGCTCCACCGAATTTCAACTCAAGCTGCTCAAGACACTGGGCTGACGCCTGCCGCGATCACGCTTGATCCGGCAGCGCGCGATAGCGAAACGCGCGGAACACCACCTGCCCCTTGCCGGCGGCAAACAGCGCGGGACGCAGGCTGAGCAGATTGTCGACCGTATTGGCGTTACACCCTTCGACATAGCTGCGTACACCATGGCGCGTCCAGGTCTGGCCATCGAGGCTGTAGTAGAAGGTCACCACCTGCCGTTCGTTGGTGATGTGCATGTGCAGGCGGCGCGTTGTGGGCGCCGGTTCCTGCCAATAGGTCGGCTTGCCGCCGCGATAGCTGATCATGCGCTGCCCATCGATGCCCATGCCCAGGAACAGCCGGTCGTCAAAGAACAGCAGCAGGCCGCCCTGCGCATCGCCGCGCAGTTCGACATCCACCTCGATCGCATAGGCCCGATCGCCCACTTGCTGGGTGAGCACCGTGGCATCGTGCGGGCTGGTGCCTTTGGCGGCAAGCATCAGACTGTTGCCCGACACCTGCACGCGGCTGCTGTCCGAAGGCGTGCTGGCATAGAGCGACCACAGGCGGCCGAGCCGATCGGCGGCAAAATCGTCGGAATGGGCAAGGCCGTGGGGCAGCGCCTGTCCGCCAGGCTTGGCCAGCGGCTGTGAGAGATCACCCCCGGTGGCGCGGAACCAGCCATCGGCGGTCCATTCCACCGGCTCCAGCAAGGTTTGCCGGCCCAAGGTGAGATAGCCGTTTTCATAACCGTGATAGACCATGAACCAGCGGCCGCCCGGCCCTTCCACCACGGTGGCGTGGCCGCGCGACCACCACGGGTCGGCATCCGATGCGGCGCGCACGATCGGGTTATGCGGGCAATTCTCCCACGGCCCATTGATCGATCGCGACCGCGCCACCGCCACCATGTGCCCTGTCGCCGGGCCACTGGTGCCACCCACCGCGTTGACGAGATAGAACCACGGCCCACGGCGGAACAGCTTGGGGCCTTCGGGCGACCACGCCTCGGTAATCCAGTCATCGGGATAGCGCCATGCCTGATAGGCGGTTTCGACCGGGCCGGCGGTGGCCAGGCCATCGGCCGTCAGGCGCACCCGCTTGCCGCCATTGAAGAACAGATAGCGGTGGCCATCCTCGCCGACGACATGGCCCGGATCGATCAGTTCGCCGATGCCCAGATCGATGGGATCGCTCCACGGGCCTTCCATCGACGGCGCGTGGATGACGTAGATGTTGGCAAAACTGGCGAGCGGTGGTGACCAAGGCGCCTTCATGAATGGGATGTAGATGAAATAGCGATCGCCATGCTTGGCAATATCGACGGCAAATACGGTGCCCAGCGGCTTGGCCAGGGCCGGGCCGAGCGGGCGCCAGTTCACCAGATCGCGCGAATGCCAGATCAGCAACCCGGGCGCGGCATCGAACGACGAATGCGTCATGTAGTAATCATCGCCGTCCTTCAGCAGCGAAGGATCGGGATAGTCACCAGCGAGGATCGGATTGAGATAGCGCCCATCGCCCATGTCGGCCTTGCGCTGGCCCTCGATGCCACGCGGCCAGGCGGGTCGAAACGGTTGACCAGACGCCGTGCAGGTGCGCCGATCGTCGGGCGTCGGGGCTTGCCCCGCCGCCGCACCCGCCGCGACGCCCGAGCCTGCCACCGCGCTGGCAAGCGCAAGCTTGATGGTTGAACGGCGGGTTTGCATGTGGCCTCTCCAAATTAGAATTTTGATACTTGTATGACCGCTGTGCCGGCGCAAGGCAAGGTGGCGGCGTCGGTTCGGGGCCGGGGTGGTGGCCATGACCAAATTGTCATGGAACAGATCCCCCATGCTGCGCTTTATCGCCGCAAAGGAGATTTCTCGATGCGCAAGGCTCTGGTTCTGATCGCTGCAATGGCTGCCACTGCGACCGTTTCGGTCCAGCCGGTGATGGCCAAGGGATGCATCCGCGGCGCCATGGCAGGCGGTGTTGCCGGCCACTTCGTCGGCAAGGGCCATGCACTGGCCGGTGCAGCTGCGGGCTGCATCGTTGCCCACCACCACTATGCCAAGAAGGCGCGTGAAGCCAATGCCGCTGCCCACGCCGGGCATCCGGGTTGAAGATCACCCCGGATCGCCGACATGCCGCGCTGGAGGCGCGCCGGGCGCTGAAAATGGCGCGCTCGGTCCATGCCTATGTGCGCGGCAACACGGCACAATTCTATGAATGGCTGGAAGCCTCGCCGGCCATGGCGCAAGTGCCGGTGGGGCCGAAGGTGTGGATCTGTGGCGATTGCCATCTCGGCAATCTCGGGCCGCTCGCCGATCGCCACCACGATTTCGCCATCCAGATTCGCGATCTTGACCAGACGGTGATTGGCAATCCGGCGCTCGACCTGATCCGCCTGGGCCTTTCGCTGGAAACGGCGGCGCGCAGTTCAGACCTGCCCGGCGTCGTCACGGCGCAGATGCTGGCCGCCATGATCGACGGCTATTCCCGCGCGCTGTCGCCCGAGCCGGAAGACGATCCGACGGAGCCAAAGGTGGTGCGCGCGGTGCGACGCCGTGCGGCCGGGCGCAAATGGCGCCATCTTGCCAACGAGCGGATCGACGGCCCCACGCCCAGCCTGCCGCTAGGCAAGCGTTTCTGGCCCCTGGCCGAAACCGAACGCGACGCCATTACCGCGCTGTTCGATGACCCGACCGTGCGCAGCAAGGCGCTGGCCCTGGCCGGCCACGCCGGCGAAGGGCGGGTGCGCGTGCTGGATGCAGCCTATTGGCGCAAGGGGTGCAGTTCGCTGGGCCGGCTGCGCTATGCCGTCGTGCTTGGCGTTGGCGTGCACGACAAGGGCCCGGAATACCTGGCGCTGGTGGACATCAAGGAAGCGGTGCATTCCGTGGCGCCAGCTGCCGACGGGGTGGCAATGCCCAGCGACCCTGGCGCGCGCGTGGTTGCAGGGGCCTGCGTGCTGGCGCCCAATCTGGGTGAGCGAATGATCCCGGCCCATCTCTTGGGCAAGCCCGTGGTGCTGCGCGAACTGGCGCCGCAGGATCTCAAGATCGAGGTGGAGCAGTTCTCGCGCCGCCAGGCCGTGTCGGCGGCATCCTATCTCGCCTACATCGTCGGCATGGCCCATGCCCGACAGATGAGCGATGATGTGCGCCGCGGCTGGCAAGACGCGTTGCAGCCGCCCCATGCCGACGACCAGGCGCCATCGTGGCTGTGGCGCAGCGTGGTCGATCTCGCCGCCCGGCACGAGGCCGGCTATCTCGACCATTGCCGCCGCTTGGCGTGATCCAGCCCCGCTGACACGCCCCAGACGCCCCCGGTAATGCCGGAATCCGCAGTGATTCCCGCCCGATGGCGGGGGTGAAACCGTGCGTCTGCGTGGCACGGGCGGCGGGTCGCGTCCGAAACGAAGTTAAATACTCAGTATTTGTGCGGATGGCGCTTTTGGCGCGTCCGCGATTGATTGCTTCCGGAGGTTTCTGGGCTCGCGAGGCGGGCGGAACTGGGGAATGATCCTTTCACCGGCAGCATCACGCCGCCGCTCACTCGCAATACGGTCGCCCGCGCGGCGGTGGCTCCGGTCTGCCATCCACTGGCCGAACCACCGCCCGCCATGGCGGCCCACTGCACACCGGTTTCGCGGCTTTGGCCGGGCGTGCCGCAACGGGCATTCCGGCCAAGGCCCGAGGCTCTGCAATCTTAAGGCTTTTGCCACGGGATATCACGTAGGAAAGGGGGCATGCGCCATGGCCACTGCGGCGCCTTTGAGGGATGAAACCGAAGAGATGATGACCCCTGCCCACCGCTTCAAGCGGGTTTCCGTGATCGGCCTTGGCTATATCGGCCTGCCGACGGCCGCCGTCTTCGCCTCGCGCGGGATCGACGTGATCGGTGTGGACGTGAACGAAATCGCCGTGCAGACCATCAACAAGGGGCGCATCCACATCGTGGAGCCCGACCTTGATATGGTCGTCCACGCCGCGGCCCGCGAAGGACGCCTGCGCGCAACCTTGCGGCCAGAACCGGCCGACGCCTTCCTCATCGCCGTGCCCACCCCGTTCCGCGACGGGCACGAGCCGGACCTGTCCTATATCGAGGCGGCTGCCAACGCGATCGCCCCGGTTCTGGCCAAGGGCAACCTGGTAGTGCTCGAATCCACCTCGCCGGTCGGCACGACCGAACAGATCGCCGCGTGGCTGGCGCAAGCCAGGCCCGACCTGTCGTTCCCGCAAGACGCGGGCGAGGCGGCAGACATTGCCGTCGCCTATTGCCCCGAACGCGTGCTGCCCGGCCACGTGCTGCGCGAACTGGTGGAGAACGACCGCGTGATCGGCGGCCTCACCCCGCGCTGCTCGGCCGAGGCGGTCTCGCTCTACAGCACGTTCGTGAAGGGCGAATGCGTGGTGACCACCGCGCGCACCGCGGAAATGTGCAAGCTGACCGAAAACGCCTTTCGCGACGTGAACATTGCCTTTGCCAACGAGCTGTCGATCATCTGCGACAAGCTGGACATCAGCGTGTGGGAGCTGATCCGGCTGGCCAACCGCCATCCGCGCGTCAACATCCTGCAGCCCGGCCCGGGCGTGGGCGGGCACTGCATCGCGGTGGACCCGTGGTTCATCGTCAACCGCAGCCCCGACGAAGCCCGCCTGATCCACACCGCGCGCCAGGTGAACGACAGCAAGCCACACTGGGTGGTGGAAAAGGTGCTGGCCGCGGCCCGCGCCGTCGCCGCGCGCAAGGGCTGCGCGCCCGATCAGGTGCGCGTCGCCACCTTCGGCCTCGCCTTCAAGCCCGATATCGACGATCTGCGCGAAAGCCCGGCGGTGGATATCGTGAAGGACCTATCCACCCATTTCACCCGGCCCTTGCTGGTCGTGGAACCCAACATTGCCGTGCTGCCGCCCGCGCTGGCGGCCTGCGGCGTGGAACTGATCGATGGCTTTGCCGCCCTCGATCAGGCCGATGTCTGGACCCTGCTGGTCGATCATCGCCCGTTCAAGACCGTTTCGCCCAAGCGGCGCGACGGGGTGGAGATCGTCGACGCGCGCGGAATCTGGACGGACTGAACACCCGATCCGTCGGCCAGCCGCTGCAAGGGCAGGACGGCCGGCGGATGACGCGGCCACGGGGGTGCCATGCCACCGCCACCGGCCAGGCGTTTCGGATCGGGTGTTCGCCACAGCTATGCTCGCCCCGCCTGGCCGGGGCGCCGTGGGGAGCCGATGACCGACACGCAAACCCTTGCCCCTGCGCTGCCCGCGCCACCATGCCCCGCGCCGGCAACAGCTGCTGCCGCCATGCCGGCGCCAGGCGCGACTGACGCTGGCCGGCCGGGCGAGCGCGATGATGGCCCGGTTGCCCATGCCAGCGCGTTGTCCTTTCCGCTGGCCGGCGATGACAGCGCCGGCAGCGATCCCGGCGTCGGCGATGGCGAATGCATCGTACACATTGCCGCCGAACGCGCCGCCTTCGCCGCCGAAGCGGCGGCGTGGCGCGCGGCGGCGCAGCACGCCCGCTTGGCCGCCGCGCAGCAGGCCGAGCGCCACGAGCGCGCTCTCGCCAGCTATGAAACACGCGTGGCGGCACTGGAAGAATCGCCGGCCTATCGCCTGGGAGATACGCTGCTGCAGCGCTGGCGCAAGCCGCAGCGCTGGCTCGGCATGCCTGCCGCGCTGCTTGCCCTGCGCCGTCCGGCACCGCGCCCCGCCCGGGCCGTCCCCGCCCTGCCTGACACTGCAGCTGCGCAGAACCATGCACCCGAACAGGCCGGGCCGCACGCTGCCCTGCCGCTCGCGGCTCTCCCGCCACTGCCGCCCCTGTCCCCCACGGCGCTATCACGGGCAGAGGCGCAGGCCGCGCGCAAGGCCGAGCAACACCAACGCCGCGACCGGATCGCGCGGGCCGACGCCCATGCTGCGCGGGCGCGCGCGCTGCGCCAGTCTGATCCCGTGGCGGCCGCGCAGGCCGCGTACGATGCCCATGCCGCCGATCCGCAACCGTGGCGGGCGAAATGGCTGGCATTCCGGCTCTATGA
>CAYXUN010000036.1:0-37658 GCA_964468165.1 uncultured Novosphingobium sp.
CAACGTGCTCGACGCGTTCGTGCGCGAGGCGATCAAAGAGTTCGCGATGATCGACGGCGGCTTCATCATCGACAGCAACGGCACCATCCTCGCCGCGGGACGCTACCTCGACGTGGGGCGGCTCGGCAGCGACGTGCCGCAGGACAAGGAATGGATCTTTGGCCGCCTGCCCAATGGCCTGCGCTATGCCGTGCGCCACAATGGCGTGCCGCCCGACCAGGTTTCCGTGCGCGTGCTGGTCGATGCCGGATCGTTTTATGAAACCGATGCCCAGCAGGGCTTTGCCCACCTGATCGAACACCTCACGTTCCGCGATTCCAAGTATCTCAAGTCTGGCGAGGCGATCCCCACCTGGCAGCGCCTGGGGGCGACGTTTGGCAGCGACACCAATGCCGAAACCAGCGGCACGCAAACCGTCTACAAGCTCGACCTGCCCGATGCCACGCCGGCCAAGCTCGATGAAACGTTCAAGCTGCTCTCGGGCATGATCGCCGCGCCGATCTTCACGCCGCAGGGGGTGAAGACCGAAGTGCCGATCGTGCTGGCGGAAATGCGCGAGCGCTCCAACCCGCAGACCCGCGTGATGGACGCCACGCGCGAGCTGTTCTTTGCCGGGCAACCCGCCGCCACGCGATCCCCGATCGGCACGGTGCAGACGCTCGAAGCCGCCACGCCCGACAGCATCAAGGCGTTTCACGACAAGTGGTATCGCCCCGACAACACGATCATCGTGGTGGCCGGAGACGCCGATCCCCAGGCGATGATCGGCCAGATCACCAAATGGTTCGGCCCGTGGACCGGCAATGGCCCCAAGCCGAAACCGGTCGATTTCGGCAAGCCGGTGGCGCCCAAGGGGTCCGATCCGGCCAATCCCGTCGATGGCGCGCGCGTGGTGGTGGAACCCAGCGTGCCGATGCAGTTCAACTATGCCGTGGTGCGGCCGTGGAAGCGCCATGCCGATACCATCGCCTATAACCAGGGGCTGATGATCGATCGCCTGGCCATGGCGCTGATCAACCGCCGCCTGGCCGTGCGCGCGCGCGCCGGCGGCAGCTTCCTCTCGGCTTCGATCGACCAGCAGAACTACGCCCGCTCGGCCGATACCACGCTGGTGTCGGTCACGCCGCTGGGCGATGACTGGAAGGCCGCCGTGGCCGATGTGCGCGCGGTGATTGCCGATGCGCTGGCTTCGCCGCCCTCGCAGGCCGATATCGATCGCGAGGTGGCCGAGTTCGACCTGTCGTTCAAGGTGCCGGTGGAAACCCAGCGCACCCAGGCCGGGTCTGACCTGGCCGACGATATCACCCAGGCGGTGGATATCCGCGAGACCGTGGCCAACCCCGAAACGGTCTATACCATCTTCAAGAAGTCGGTGCCGCTGTTCACGCCGCAGGCCGTGCTGGCCCACACCCGCGCCTTGTTCAGGGGCACCGTGGTGCGCGGCATGCTGACCACCCCGCGCGACATCGGCGCCACCGCGGCCGATGTGCGCGCCGCGCTGACCGCCAAGCCCGTGGTCACCGGCAGCGTCCGCCTGCCGACCGACAAGCTGACCTTTGCCCAGTTGCCACCGATCGGCACGCCCGGCACGGTTGCCCAGGCCCAGCCCACCGGCGTGCTCGGGATCGAGCGGCTGACGCTGTCGAACGGGGTCAAGGCGCTGCTGTGGGCCAACGATGCCGAACCGGGGCGGATCATCATCCGCGTCCGCTTTGGCGGTGGCCTGGCCGCGATTGCGCCCAAGGATGCGGTCTATGCCTCGCTGGGTGACATGGCGCTGATGGAAACCGGCTTTGGCAAGGTTGATCGCAACGCGCTGGATGAGCTGGCTACTGGCCGCAAGTTCAACCTCAATTTCAAGCTGGACGATACCGCGTTCGAGTTTGCGGCCGATACGCGCCCGTCCGATCTCAAGGACCAGCTCTATCTGTTTGCGGCCAAGCTGGCGCAGCCGCGCTGGGATGCCAACCCGATCCTGCGCGCGGTGGCCGCGGCCAAGCTGCAGTATGCCGCCAGCGGATCGTCGCCCCAGGCGGTGTTGCAGCGGGACATGGGCTGGCTGCTCAAGGACAAGGACCCGCGCTACAAGGTGCCCGATCCGGCCGCGCTCGACACCGTGACCCCGGCCGATTTCCGCCGCGTGTGGGAACCCTTGCTGGCGCAGGGCCCGATCGAGGTGGACATGTTCGGCGATTTCACGCGCGAGCAGGCGCTGGCCGCGCTCAACACCACGTTCGGCGCGCTGCCGCCGCGCAGTGCCGCCAATCCGCCGCCGCTCGATCCGCATCTGCCCGCGCACAACGAAACGCCCGTGGTGCTGACCCATACCGGCGATCCCAATACGGCGGCGGCGATGGTGGTGTGGCCCACCGGCGGCGGGCGCACCGGCGTGCACGAATCGCGCCAGCTCGAAATCCTGGCGCAGATCGTCAACAACCGCCTGTTCGACGAAATGCGCGAGAAGATCGGCGCCTCCTATGCGCCGCAGGTTGAATCGGTATGGCCGATGGATCTGCCTGCCGGTGGCTATCTCGGCGCCACGGTGCAGCTGCGCCCGCAGGATCTGCCGGCGTTTTTCACCGCGACCGACAAGATCGCGGCCGATCTCGTCGCCGCGCCGCCCACGCCCGATGAAATCGAACGCGTGACCGAGCCGCTCAAGCAACTGATCACCCGCGCCAGCACCGGCAACAGCTTCTATCTGTCGCTGCTCGAAGGTGGCGCGCTGGAACCGGGCAAGTTCGACGATATCCGCTCGATCCTGGTTGATTACAGCAAGACCTCGCCCCAGGCGATGCAGGCGCTTGCCGCCCGCTATCTCCAGCACGATCGCTCATGGCGCGTCGAAGTCGTCCCCGAAGCCAAGAAATGAACATGCTCCTCCCTCCGCACCGCGGGGGGAGGTGGCAGCCCAAAGGGCTGACGGAGGGGGTAAATCGCCCCCGCCAAGCAACAAAATGTCGATTACACTATGCGTAAGGCTTCCTTTGCAATCCTGCGCGCGTGCGCCTATGTCCGCCGGTCTTGAAAGGAATGAGGACAGTGGCACAGAACTGGAATGCAAAGAGCTGGCGGGATCACGAGGCGCGGCATCTGCCGGTCTATCCCGATGCGGACAAGCTGAACGCGGTGGAAGGCACCCTTGGCAGCTTTCCGCCGCTGGTCTTTGCCGGCGAGGCACGCGCGCTCAAGGCCGATCTGGCCCAGGTGGCGGCGGGCAAGGGTTTTCTGCTCCAGGGCGGGGACTGCGCCGAAAGCTTTGCCGAATTTCATCCCAACAACATCCGCGATACGTTCCGGGTGCTGTTGCAGATGGCCGTGGTCCTCACCTTTGCCAGCAAGCAGCCGGTGGTGAAGGTTGGCCGCATGGCCGGCCAATTCGCCAAGCCGCGCTCCTCGCCGGTGGAGCGCCAGGGTGATGTAGAACTCCCCAGCTACCTGGGCGACAACATCAACGGCATCGATTTCACGCCCGAACAGCGCATCCCCGATCCTGACCGGATGCTGCGCGCCTATAGCCAGGCGGCGGCAACGCTCAACCTGCTGCGCGCCTTTGCCGGCGGCGGCTATGCCAACCTGCGCCAGGTGCACGGCTGGACGCTCGACCACATCGCCAAGAGCCCCTGGGCCACCAAGTTTGGCGAAATGGCCGACAAGATCGGTGAAGCGCTGGACTTCATGGAAGCCTGCGGGGTCAACCCGTCGAACGTGCCGCAGCTTCAGGGCACCAGCTTCTACACCAGCCACGAAGCCCTGCTGCTGCCCTATGAAGAGGCGATGACGCGGCAGGATTCGCTGACCGGTGACTGGTACGATACCAGCGCGCACATGCTGTGGATCGGCGATCGCACCCGCTTCGAAGGATCGGCGCATGTCGAATTCCTGCGCGGCGTGGGCAATCCCATCGGCATGAAGTGCGGCCCCAGCCTGACGCCCGACGCGCTGCTGCGCATGCTCGACACGCTCAACCCCGCGCGCGAAGCCGGCCGCATCACCCTGATCAGCCGCTATGGCCACGACAAGGTGGAAGCTGGCCTGCCCGCATTGGTGCGCGCGGTGAAGCGCGAAGGCCATCCGGTGGTGTGGAGCTGCGACCCGATGCATGGAAACGTGATCAAGGCCGACAACGGCTACAAGACGCGGCCGTTCGATCGCATCCTGGCCGAAGTGAAGGGCTTCTTCGCCGTGCACCGCGCCGAAGGCACGCACGCGGGCGGTATCCATATCGAGATGACCGGCCGTGACGTGACCGAATGCACCGGCGGCGCCGTGGCGATCACCCAGGAAAGCCTGGCTGACCGCTACCACACCCACTGCGACCCGCGCCTCAACGCTGCGCAGTCGATCGAACTGGCGTTCCTGCTGGCCGAAATGCTCAACCTGGAACACGCCGACAAGAAGGCCGAAGCGGCCTGACCTGCGCAGACACCGCCCCTCCTTTTCGAACGAGGGGCGGTGTTGGTGCGGTACCGGGTGCTGAATCCAAGACAAGCGGGACCCCGGGGCAAGCCCGGGGTGACGAATGCCACAGCGTCAATTTACAACGTCACCCCGGGCTTGACCCGGGGTCCCGCTTTACTTCGAAATCGGCAGCAACCTGTATTGACGGCCCGCGGGCATCCGCGCGACGATGGGCCATGGATCGCGAAACCTGCGGCGGCTGGGTCTATATGATGGCCGATCGCTATCGCGGCACGCTCTACGTCGGCGTGACAGCGGATCTTGCGAAACGGATCGATCAGCATCGCAACGGCGCCGGATCAGACTTCTGCGCGCGCTACGGTCTGAACAGGCTCGTCTGGGCCGAACGCGGCGATAGCATCTTGGCCTGCATTGCCCATGAAAAGCGTTTGAAGCGCTGGCGCCGGGACTGGAAGTTCGCGCTGGTTGAAACGGCCAATCCAGAGTGGGACCATCTGTTTCGGTTTCTGATCTGACCGGTTTCCCAGGGAAAAGCGGGACCCCGGGTCAAGCCCGGGGTGACGATTGAGGTAATATCAATCTGCAACGTCACCCCGGGCTCGACCTGGGGGCCAGCTTCCTGGCGAACAGCACCGCGCGTGCCACTTTTTCCGGGCACAACCCCACGGCGCCACTTCCCCCCGCGCGCGCCATCGCGCACAGTGGCCGGCATGAGCCAGCCCAACGCCCAAAAGCCCATGGACCCGCTTGCCCAACGCGCGCTGTTTGCCAAGGCGGTGGACCTGCTCGGCGGGATCAAGGCCGCTGGCCAGGCGATCGGCGAAAGCGAGTTGGGCATGGCCGCGCTGCTGTCGGGCGCCGAACCCTTGCATCCGCGCGTGCTGGAGCGGGCGAGCAAGGCCCTGATCGCCCATGCTGACGCCTGCCGCGCGATGGAGCGGCGGATTTCGCCGGCCTTTACCGCCAACCTGACCAACGCGCAGATCGGCAGGGGCTGAGGCCGCGGTGGCTGGCGCGCAAGCTGGCTGAACGGATACCGTATAACGCTGATCGGCGCGGGTTTGTCGTTCGTCGAACGAGTGGGAACCCTTGCTTGACACGATCGAGCGGGCGCGGATTCGATGCGGCCGCCAAACCGGTTTCGCCTGTAAAGGAATTCACCCTTGCGCTCCGCCCTGTCGCTTGCCGCTGCCGTATCCCTGCTCGCTCTCAACCCCGCGCTGGCCCTGGCCAAGCCTGATGACGCCGCCAAGGCGGACAAGGCCGACAAGGACGCCAGGTCTGACGCCGCGCGCAATGATCCCGATGGCGTGCCAGATCCCGACAGTGCCACCACCACGCGCTTCTTCAAGCCGCGCAAGGTGCTCTCGTCCGGCGTCGTGACCGTGGGTGGCCAGAAGATCGACTACACCGCCGAAGCCGGCACCGTGGTGGTGCACCAGGCCGATTGGGACGATACCGATTGGCGCGAGACCGCCGCTGCGGGCAAGACCAAGGACGACGCCAAGGACGCGCCGGCCGAGGCCTCGATGTTCTACACCGCCTATTTCAAGAAGGGCGCGCCCTCGGCCGATCGACCGATCACGTTCCTGTTCAATGGCGGCCCGGGTTCGGCCACGGTCTGGCTGCATATGGGCGCGTTCGGCCCGCGCCGGGTGATCACTGCCAACGACAGCCACACCCCGCCGGCACCCTACAACCTGGTGGACAACGCCTACAGCCTGCTCGACGCATCGGACCTGGTGTTCATCGATGCGCCGGGTGCTGGCTGGTCGCGCATTGCCGGCAAGAACAAGGAAAAGGCGTTCTGGGGCGTGGACCAGGATGTCCATGCCTTCCGCGAGTTCATCAAGGCGTTCCTGTCTGACCATGGCCGCTGGAATTCGCCCAAGTTCCTGCTGGGCGAAAGCTATGGCACGCCGCGCGCCTCGGCCCTGGTCAACGCGCTGCAATCCGACGATTCGGTCGATTTCAACGGGGTTGTCCTGCTTTCGGCGATCCTCAACTTCGATCTTTCGGCCGATGGCCCGGAACACAACCCGGGCGTGGATAGCGCCTATGTGGTGAGCCTGCCCACCGTGGCGGCGACGGCGTGGTATCATAACCGCCTGCCCGGCACGCGCCCGGCCGACTTGGAAACCTTCCTGCGCGAGGTGGAGCACTTTGCCACCACCGACTATGCCATGGCCCTGATGCAGGGCAGCACGCTGCCCGATGCCCAGCGCCAGGACATGGCCAAGCGCCTGGCTGGCTATACCGGCATTCCTGCCGAATACTGGCTGCGGTCGAACCTGCGCCTCAACGTGGGCCAGGTGATGCAGCACCTGCAGGAAGAGCAGGGCCTGACCACCGGCCGCCTCGATTCGCGCTTCTCGGGCCCGACGCTCGATCCCACGGCCAAGGAAGCCGGCTATGACCCGCAGAGCGCGGCGATCAGCTCGGCCTATATCTCGGCCTTCAACGCCTATGCGCGCGACAGCCTGCACTATGCCACGCAGGCGACCTACAAGCCGTTTGCCGGGCTGACCGAATGGGACATGACCCACCGCCTGCCCGATGGCAGCCGGTCGGAAAGCGGCCCGCTCAACGTGATGCCTGATCTGGCCAATGCGATGAAGCAGAACCCGCAGCTCAAGATCCTGCTGGCCGGCGGCTATTACGATCTCGCCACGCCTTATTTCGAAGGGCTGTTCGAGACGCGCCACCTGCCCATGCCGCAATCGCTGCAGGGCAACATCAGCTTTGCCTATTACCCGTCGGGCCACATGGTCTATGCCAACGAGGCCTCGCTCAAGGGCTTCCACGATGCCACGGCGGCCTTCATCGCCCGCAACAGCGGCAAGCACTGATCGGGTTCAATAGAACGCGGTCACGTTGAACGAACCATAGGTGGTGGATTGCCCCGGCTGCGCATTGGGCGCAGTCTGCATGAAGCCACCTTTGGCGAGATAGACCCCATCGAATTCCAGGCGCAGCCGGCGGGGAACGGCCCAATAGCGCAGCCGGGAATCGAACTGGTGCCCGGCAAAGGTGCCGCTGGTGCCCGCCGCATTGCGCACGCCCGAACTGCCAAACGCATCGTGCGAATTCGCCAGCCACATCGGGTGCCACGTCAAGAGATAGTCAAACCGCTTGGACGGCGCGCCTTCCAGCCGCAGTCCGGGGGCGATGATGTTGGCGCGATAGGGCACGTTATAGAGCCCGGCCGGGGCGAAATCGTTGCGCCGCGTGGCATAGAGCGGATCATAGCGGGTGATCGTGCCGCCGGGCGTATCGCCGGTGGCATAGTCCAGCTCTGCCGTCAGATGCGTTTTCGCCTTGTCGGCAAAGGTATAGCCCAGGCGCATGTGCAGGTTGCCGGCGCTGACCGGCAGCAGCGGCGCGTTGGGCGCCATCACCATGGCTTCCTCGCCCCACTGGTAATTGCCTTCCAGCTCGTAATCCAGGTGGGCCGGCGCCGGCTCTGCCGCCAGGCGCAGGCTGGTGGTGTTGAGCGAGCGGTCGCGCGTCGGGGTATCGGGCCGATCGCGTTCGCCAAGGTGGAGCAGCCCGGCCTCGATCAGGGTGACGGGCGCGCCCTTGGCCGAGATCACCTTGCCGACAAAGCCGCCCCACAGCATCAGGTCAAAGCCTTCATGGTCCCAGGCAAAGCGGTGGACATGCATGCCGCGCCGGTCCAGCGGCAGGCGCTGGTCGGGCAGGGTGAAGACCAGGGACGCGCGCCATCCGCTGGGCCATTGGGCCTCGGCATGAAGGCCGGTATAGCTGTTGATGGTGTTGCGATAATCGTCGGCCGCGATCAGGCGGCGCGATCCGATGTTGAGCGTTTCGCGCCCCAGCTTGATGTTGAGCTTGCTGCCCTTGCCGAGGCGGCCGGGCAGGTCCAGCCCGACATAGCCTTGCACCAGCTCGAACGCGTTGACCTCTCCGGTGGTGATCGGCGTGCCGGGATTGTCGTTGAACACGCGCGCGTCCCACACCTCGCCCACCACCTGCCATGGGCCCTTGGTCCACGCGGCCTTGATCGTGGCGCGCGTGTTGATCAGCTGGTCGGTGCGGTTGGCGTTGGGCCGCGCCTGGCCATCGATCGCTTCATAGCGCAGGCGGAACTGGCCAGAGATGGCGAGGTCATCGGCCGGCGGTGCTTCACCCGCCAAGGCCGGCGGGGCAGCTGCCAGGGCCGTGGCGGCAAGCAGGGCAGCGCCCGGCAGGCGGGCGCGGCGGCAAAGGGCGGGCATCGGCGGTTTCCCTCGTGGCATGGCAATGCCACCGGGATTAGCGCCGCGCCCGCCAAGCCGGCGTGAAAGCGGCCTTAAGCGGAACTACGCGACATCGAACAGCACCACCGCGCGGGCGCCATCGCCGCGGCGCAGCGCGGCAAAGCCATCGTTGACCTGATCGAGCGTGATCCGCGCGGTCAGCATGGTGTCGAGCTTGAGTTGCCCACCAAGATAGAAATCAACCAGGCGCGGCAGGTCGATCGGAAAGCGGTTCATGCCCATCAGCCCGCCTTGCAGCGTCTTGCCCGAGAGCAGGTCCATCGCCGAAAGGCCGACCTTGTGATCGAGTGGCATCATGCCCAGGATCGTGGCCGTGCCACCCCGGCGCAAGACCTGCACCGCCAGATCGGCCGAAGCCGGGCGGCCCACGGCCTCGATCGCATGGTCCACGCCGCCGCGCGTCAGTTCGACGATCGTGCCGGCGGCATCATCGGCGCTGGCATCGATCGTGTCGGTCGCGCCCATTTCCTGCGCCAGCGCGCGCTTTTCGGGTGAAGGATCGGCGGCGATGATGCGGCCGGCCCCGGCAATGCGCGCGGCGTTCACTGCCGCCAGGCCCACGCCGCCGCAGCCGATCACCGCCACGCTGTCACCCGGCGTCGGCTTGCAGGCATTGAACACCGCGCCCGCCCCGGTGGTGACCGCGCAGCCCAGCAGCGCCGCGCGATCGAGCGGCATGTCGGGCCGGATGGCGACGCAGGCGTTTTCGTGCACCAGCATCATTTCGGCCAGCGCCGACAGGTTGAGCATCTGCTGCACCGGCGTGCCGTCTGCCCGGGCGAGGCGCGGGGTAGCGCCACGCGGGCGGCGGGTGCCGCTGCCCAGGCA
Organism: uncultured Novosphingobium sp.; assembly: GCA_964468165.1. Taxonomy (GTDB): domain Bacteria; phylum Pseudomonadota; class Alphaproteobacteria; order Sphingomonadales; family Sphingomonadaceae; genus Novosphingobium. Next base: position 9,531 of record CAYXUN010000036.1, read on the forward strand.
CAGCGCCATGCGGCCCGACAGGCAGAATTCACAGGTGCCGCAGAAGGCCGACAGGCAGGTGACCACGCGATCACCCTTCTTCACCCGCCGCACTTCCTCGCCCACGGCCTCGACAATGCCGGCGGCCTCGTGGCCGGGCACGGCGGGCAGCGCGTGGGGATAGGCGCCGTCGATGAAGTGCAGATCGGAATGGCACAGGCCGCAGGCCACGGTGCGGATCAGCACTTCATGCGGGCCGGGCCGGTCGACCACCAGATCGGCCAGGATCAGCGGCTGGCCCGCTTGTTCGAGAACGGCAGCTTTCATCGGTGGTCCTCTTCGTGGCGCCGGCGGATCGCGTTGCGGCTGCGCTGGTCCATTCGCGCAAATGCGCGGCCGGTCAACGCCCGGTAAGGGTGATCATCCAGAAATCGGGCCGCGTGCCGATGCGCAAGGGAAAGCTGCCCGATCCCACGCCGCTGCCGATCAACACGATCTGGTCTTGCCAGCGCACGATGCCACAGCGAAACCGCGCGTCGTAATAGCGGTTGCCGGTGATGGGATTGCCGGCAATGCTGATACCGGGCAGGTGGATCTGGCCGCAATGCGTGTGGCCGGCCAGGATCAGCGGCACGCCGGGGATCACGCGCGGCACGTGCTCCACCACGATCACCGGCTTGCCCGCGGCCCTCGCGGCGGGCAGCAGCGGCGCGGCGATCAGCCGGGCGCGGGGGGTATCGGCCAGGCCCAGCAGGGTGATCGGCCCCACGGCCTGGCTCTGGTTGTTGAGCACGGTGATCCCGGCGCGGCGCAACAGCGCGGTAACCGCGTGCGGATCGGTCCACTGGTCATGATTGCCCAGCACGGCATAGACGCCGAGGGGGGCATGCAGCCGCCCCAGCGCTTCGGGCAGAAGATCCAGCCGCACCGCCGGATCGTTGCGCCGGTCACCATTGACGAAATCGCCGGCCAGCAGGATGGCGTCGGGGTGCTGCGCCATGACCTGGTCCACCACGCGGTCGAGCCGGGCGGCGCTCATCCCGTGGCTGCCGACATGGATATCGGACACCAGCGCCACATCGATCTTGCGGCCAGCCATTGCCGGGGTATCGAACACGATCACCGCGCGGCGCACCAGCGGCGGCCAGGTTTCCACCCAATAGCCCCAGCCGAGCAGCGCTGCGCCAGCCAGGATCAGGCCAAGGAGCGTCCAGGCCCACCACTTGCGGCGCTGGCTTGGCGGCGATGGTGCGATATCCACGGCCGCTAACCGATCAGTGCCGGGTCAATTCGCGGACAAAGCCGATCAGCCCGGTCTGGCGTGCACGCTTGAGGCGCTCGGCCGCCAGGATCTGGCAGATCTGGGTATAGCAGGCATCGATATCGTCGTTGACCACGACATAGTCATAGCCGTCCCAGTGGCTGATTTCGGCCTGGGCACGGGCCATGCGCGCGGCAATCACCTCGGCGCTGTCGGTGCCGCGCCCGGTCAGGCGGCGGCGCAGTTCCTCGATGCTGGGCGGCAGGATGAACACGCGCACCACGTCGGCTTCGGCCTTTTGATAGAGCTGCTGCGTGCCCTGCCAGTCGATATCGAACAAGGTGTCGCCGCCTTCCTTGAGGCGGGCGCGGATATGGGCCTTGGGCGTGCCATAGCAGTGGCCAAAGACTTCGGCCCATTCGTAGAATTCGTTGGCTTCGACCATGGCATCGAACGTGGCGCGATCGACGAAGTGGTAATCCTTGCCATCCACCTCGCCGGGGCGGATCGGGCGCGTGGTGGCCGATACTGATGCCTCGATCTGCGAATCATGCGCCAGCAGGCGCTTGGCGATCGTGGTCTTGCCCGCGCCCGAGGGCGAAGACAGGATCAGCATGAGCCCACGGCGATGCAGGGCATCGGCACGGGGAAGGGGGGGGATGGGGGGCAATGCGCTGTCGGCCATGGTCGCAGATGGACCATGGCGACATGCGCGGTCAAGCCGCAGAGTGCTGCGGCTGCGAAGTTTGCCTCGCCTTGCCGCCACGTGGCGGCCAAGGCAGGGTCAGCGCGGCTTGGTCTTGGCCGCGTTGCGCACGCGGCGGTTCTTGCGCCGTTCGTAAAGCGCCTTGGCGACCAGGCCGCCGCCCACGACGATGGCGCCGGGCACCGAACGCGTCGCTACGCGCGCGATCGCGGTGCCGACCAGGCTGCCCACCAGCGAGGGGCCGCGGATCAGCCCGCCGGGCGTGCGGACGGGCAGGGCCTTGCCCAGCACGCGGCCAGCCAGGCCCTTGCCGGCAACGCCGCGGGCCAGCAGGGCGCTGCCCGCGCTCATCGCGATGTCGGTCAGGATCAGGGTGGTCAGCGGGCTGTTGAGCGGCTGGTCGTCCTTGACCGGTACGGCCTTGGTTGGCTCAGCTTTGACCGCTACGGCCTGGGTGCCGTCTTCGTTGATATCCTGTTCCGACTTTGCCGCTTTGCCCTTGGAAACCATGTGCGGGTGCCCCGTGTGCCTTGCTGGCCTGCGGCAAACGCGATCGGACTGGGCCGGAATCGGGCCTGGCGCAGGCGGTTACTTCTTGCGGCCGAAATCGACCGTGACGACATTCGAGCCGTCGTCGCTGCGTTCAACGGCGGGCTTGTCGGAAGTTTCCCCGGGATTTGCGGAAGAATCATTTTCCGCGTCCTCGTGGATGTCATCGTCCATCTCGTCGGCTGCCTGGAATTGCAGGCCGAAATCCACCGCGGGATCGACAAAGGCAGTGATGGCGCGGAACGGGATGACCAGCGTCGAAGGCACCTGGTTGAAGCTCAACCCGACCGAGAAGGTGTCTTCCTCCACCTTCAAATCCCAGAACTTGTTCTGGAGCACGATGGTCATCTCGTCGGGAAAGCGTTCTTTCAGCCGGTTGGGGATCGATACCCCCGGCGCCCCGGTGCGGAACGTGATGTAGAAATGGTGCTGGCCGGGAAGCATCCCGCCGGATGCCTCCACCTGGCCCAGGACGCGGCCTACCACGGCGCGCAGCGCTTCCTGCACGATTTCGTCATAGGGGATCAGGCTGTCGGGCGTTTCGCTCATATCCAGCACAACTGGCGCTGGCACGGGCGCGGGTCAAGAGGGAGTGATTGATTCTCGCATAACCGGGCGTATAGGCATGGCCCATGCGCACCGGATCGATCACCCGCACCACCGCCGAAACCGATATCAAGGTCAGCGTCAACCTCGATGGCACCGGGGTCTATGACGTGAACACCGGCATCGGCTTTCTCGATCACATGATCGAGCAGTTCTCGCGCCATTCGCTGATCGACGTGACGCTGTTCGTGAAGGGCGATCTCCACGTGGACGAGCACCACACCGTGGAAGACAGCGCCATCGCGCTGGGCCAGGCGCTCGGCCAGGCGCTGGGCGACAAGAAGGGCATCACCCGCTACGGTTCGACCTATGCCCCGATGGACGAGGCGCTGGCCCGCGTTGCGCTCGACATTTCCGGGCGCCCGATCCTGGTGTGGAAGGCCGCGTTCAGCCAGCCGCGCCTGGGCACGATGGACACCGAGATGTTCGAGCACTGGTTCCAGTCGATCTCGCAGGCGGCCGGCATCACGCTGCACATCGAGTGCCTCTATGGCACCAACAACCACCACATCATCGAGGGCATCTACAAGGGCTTTGCCCGTGCCATGGCCCAGGCGATCGCCATCGATCCGCGCAAGGCCGATGCCGTGCCCTCGACCAAGGGCATGCTCGGTGGCTGAACGGCTGGCCCTGATCGACTATGGCGCCGGCAACCTGCGCTCTGTCGCCAATGCGCTGAAAGTGGCAGGCGCCGACAATGTCATCGTCACGGCCGATCCCGATGTGGTGCGCCGCGCCGATCGCATCGTCCTGCCCGGCGTTGGCGCCTATCGCGCCTGCGCCACGGCGCTGCGCGGCGTGACCGGCATGATCGATGCGCTGGAAGAACGCGTGCTGGCCGATGCCGTGCCGTTCCTGGGCATCTGCGTCGGCATGCAATTGCTCGCCTCGCGTGGGGTGGAACACGGCGTGACCGAGGGCCTGGACTGGATCGCGGGCGAGGTGCGCCTGATCGAGCGGACCGATCCGGCGATCAAGGTGCCGCACATGGGCTGGAACGATGTGTCGCCCATGCACCACGGCGATGGCGCCAGCCTGATCCGCGGCGGCGAAGCCTATTTCCTGCATTCCTACCACTTTGCGGCCGACGACGGCGCCGACGTGGCGGCGATGACCGACCATGGCGGCGGCCTGGTGGCGGGCCGGGGCCCCGCCCAAAAAAAGGGGGGGGGGGTGACCCCCCCAAAAAGCCCCCCCCAAGGGGGTATGCCCCCCCCGGGCGGGGGCGGGGGCGCGGCCGTGGCCCGCGACAATATCCTGGGCGTGCAGTTCCACCCCGAAAAGAGCCAGGCCTATGGCCTTGGTCTCTTGACCCGCTTCCTCGACTGGCAGCCCTGAGCAGCAAAGTTTGAGCCGCCAAGCCTGAGGCGCACGGCCCCGCCAAAGGGGCAGGGCGCGGAACCAGCCGCGTCCCGAGGCTTTCCCTTTCCTGACACCGGCAGGAAAAGGACGCATCATGGCAACAGGTTACGCGGCAACCGGCGGGGCAGCGGGGCACACCGCCCAGACCCCGTTGAGCGGACGGCGCATCGCCATCACCGGCGGCACCACCGGCATCGGCCGCGCCACGGCACTGCTGCTCGCCGGCGAAGGCGCGCAGATCTTCACCTGCGGACGCGATCCCGAGCACCTGGGCGATTGCCTTGCCGCCGTGCGCGATGCTGGCGGCACGATCGACGGCCTGGCGCTGGACCTGGCGCACGAAGGCGCGGTCGATCGCTTTTTCGGCGCGGCCGAGCAGGCGATGGGCGGGATCGACGTTGCGGTGATCAACGCCGCAGTGCCCGCCTCGGGCTTGACCGAGATGGACGAGGCCGGATTGCGCTATGCCATCGCGGCCGATTTCACCGCCTATCTCGTCTCGGCCTGGCGGGCAGCGGCAGCCCTGTCGGGCAAGGATGGCGATATCGTGCTGGTCGGCTCGATGAGCGCCCACGTGCTTGGTGGCCATTCCACCGTCTATGCCGGGATGAAGGCCGGGATTGCCGGCTTTGCCGAGGCGCTGCGCCGCGAAATGGGCGGCAAGGGCGTGCGGGTCGGCCTGGTGGAGCCGGGCCTGGTCGGCACCGATTTCCAATACCCCGATATCCCGGCCGACAAGCAGCGCGCGATGATCGCCGACGAAAAGATGCTGCGCGCCGAAGATATTGCCGTCGGCATCCATTATTTCCTCACCCAGCCGCGCCGCACCGTGGTGCAGCAGATGGTCATTGTTCCCAGGGTCAACGAAGAATGAAATTTCCCCACGACCGACTGGTCATCACCCCCCACGTCATCGATCTGTCGCGCTCCCCGCTGGCCGGCCATTTCGATGCGGAAACCTATGTGCTGGGGGCGTTCAACCCCGGCATGACCACGCTGCCCAACGGCAACGTGCTGCTGATGGTGCGCGTGGCCGAGGCGCTGCGCGAGCCGATCCGCGATGGCAAGGTGCACGCGATCCGCTGGGATGGCGATGGCCGGCTGGTCGGCGGGCAGCCGTTCGGGCGTTTCGTGCTCGATGCCTGGCCGCTGGAACTCGCTGATACCCGCGATCCGCGCAAGTTCATGGTGCCCGGCGGCGGCTGGAAGGTCATGGCGCTCACCTCGCTATCGTGGCTGCTGCCGGTGGAAATGACGCCCGATGCCATGGAAATCGTGGCGATTCATTATGACAAGGCGATCGCGCCGGCCGGGCCCTGGGCCTGCTATGGCGTGGAAGATGCCCGCATTTCCCGCGTCGCCGACGGGCAATACCTGATGACAACCTGCTCGGTCAGCCCGGAACGGCACTCCACCACGCTCTACAGCTCGGCCAATGGCCTCGACTGGACGTTCGAGGGCCTGGTGCTCGATCACCAGAACAAGGACATGCTGATTTTCGAAGGCCTGGTCGATGGTGCCTATTGGGCGCAGACGCGCCCCCTTGGCGACCTGTGGTTTGCCTATCCGCCGGGCAGCCCGTTTCGCGCCGGCCCGTCGATCAATCTGGCAACGTCGCCCGATGGCCGGCACTGGAAGCCCCACCTCTCGCCGCACATCCGGCCGCGCGTCGATCGCCCCGCCACGGCGCGGATGGGCGGCGGCGCCCCGCCGATCCTGACCGAAGTGGCAGGCCAGCGCGGCTGGCTCAGCCTGTGGCACGGGGTGGAGCCCAAGGAGATCGTCGGCATCTACCGCACGTTCTGGAGCCTGCTCGACGAAGCCGATCCCACCCGCATCCTTGCCGAAGGAGAAGCGCCGCTGCTCGAGCCGGAACCGGCGTTGACCCAACCGCTCGAAGACCTGCTCTATCTGCGCGATGTGGTCTTCACCACCGGGGTGATCGACCAGGGCGACCGTTTCATCATCGCCTCGGGCGAGGCCGATCTGGCATGCCGCATCACGCATGTGCCCAAGGACGCGTTTGGGTGAGGTAAGGAAACGGGCTTTGCCGAAATCGGTCCTGCCTCCGTTCGCCCTGAGCTTGCCGCAGGGCGCCAAGCGCAGCCCTTGCAAAACCCGTTGGACATGGCCGCGTGCGATGCTAGGCGCGCGGCCATGATCGTATTTCCCGCCATCGACCTCAAGGGAGGTCAGGTCGTCCGCCTTGCAGAAGGCGATATGGATCGTGCCACCGTCTATGGCGATGATCCCGCGCACCAGGCCGGGCTGTTTGCCCAGGCCGGCTCGCAATACCTGCACGTGGTCGATCTCGATGGCGCGTTTGCCGGCGAGGCGCGCAACGCCCGCGCGGTGGAAAGCATTCTCAAGGCCTTTCCGGGCCACGTGCAGCTGGGCGGCGGCATCCGCAATGCCCGTGCGGTGGACGGCTGGTTCGATCTCGGCGTCTCGCGGGTGGTGATCGGCACCGCCGCGCTCAAAGACCCGCAGTTCGTCAAGGACATGGCCAAGGCCTATCCCGGCGGCATCGTGGTGGCGGTGGACGCGCGCGACGGCATGGTCGCCACGGCCGGCTGGGCCGATGTGTCCGACGTATCGATCACCGACATGGCCCGCCGCTTCGAGGACGCCGGCGTTGCTTCGCTGCTGTTTACCGATGTCGGCCGCGATGGACTGCTCAAGGGCTGCAACATCGAAGCCACGGTCAACCTGGCGCGCGCCACGCAATTGCCGGTGATTGCCAGCGGCGGGGTGAAGGGCATCGATGACATTGCCATGCTCAAGGTGCATGAAGCCGATGGCATCGAAGGCGTGATCACCGGCCGCGCGCTCTATGACGGGCGGCTCGACCTGGCCGCCGCGATCCAGATCGCGGAACGCTAAAAGCCGCACCAACGAAAGGCGCCTGTGTCATGACCGTCCGCGTCCGTGTCATTCCCTGCCTCGATGTGGCCGAAGGCCGCGTGGTCAAGGGCGTCAATTTCGTCGACCTGCGCGATGCCGGCGATCCGGTGGAGCAGGCCCGCGCCTATGACGCGGCCGGTGCCGACGAGCTGTGCTTTCTCGATATTTCCGCCACGCACGAAGGGCGCGGCACGCTGCTCGATGTGGTCGCCCGCACGGCCGAGGTGTGCTTCATGCCCTTGACCGTGGGCGGCGGCGTGCGCGCGGTGGACGATGCCCGTGCGCTGTTGCTGGCTGGGGCGGACAAGGTTGCCGTCAACAGCGCGGCGGTGGCCCGGCCCGAACTGGTCCGCGAGATTGCCGAGAAATTCGGCGCGCAATGCGTGGTCGGCTCGGTCGATGCGCGGCGCGTGGGGCCAGGCAAGTGGGAAATCTTCACCCATGGCGGGCGCAAGGGCACGGGCATCGATGCCCTGGCCCATGCCGAGCGGCTGGCCAGCCTGGGGGCGGGCGAATTGCTTGTCACCTCGATGGACGGCGATGGCACCAAGGCCGGCTATGACCTGGAATTGACCCGCGCGATTGCCGATGCCGTGCCGGTGCCGGTGATCGCCAGCGGCGGGGTGGGCACGCTCGATCACCTGGTCGATGGCGTGACCAAGGGGCATGCCAGCGCGGTCCTCGCCGCTTCGATCTTCCACTTCGGCACCTATTCCATCGCCCAGGCCCACGCCGCCTTGCGCGCGGCCGGATTGCCCGCGCGAGGGTAAGCGCCGCTCCAGCCGCAGGCTGGTGGAGGGGCGGGGCAAGAGGCTTGACCCTCGGCCCGTGCCGTTCCATGCCGCGTGCCATGGACCAGAGCACGCTTGCCCGCCTCGAGGCGACCATCGCCGCCCGCCGCAGCGCCGATCCCGATGCCAGCTATGTCGCGCGCCTGCACGCCAAGGGGCTGGGCAAGATCGCGCAGAAAGTGGGCGAGGAAGGCGTGGAAACGGTGATCGCCGCGCTCTCGGGCAGCGCCGATGAACTGGTGGGCGAAGCGGCCGACCTCTTGTTTCACCTCATGGTTCTGCTCGGCGCGCGCGACGTGCCGCTGGCCCGCGTGCTGGCCGAGCTTGACCGCCGCGAAGGCCTGTCGGGCCTCGCTGAAAAGGCCGCGCGCCCGCGCGATTGAGGCACGCTTCGCGCTCGTGAACTTTTCACCAGCGTGAAGGCCTCTGTTCCCAGTATCCTAGCGAAAGCACTGTCCCATGCCGATCGATGCCACGCTGCCCTATGACGATCAGAACGTCTTCGCGAAGATCCTGCGCGGGGAAATCCCCTCGAAGACGGTCTATGAAGACGATTTTGCCCTGGCATTCCATGATATTGCGCCCCAGGCACCGGTGCATGTCCTGGTCATTCCCAAGGGTCCCTATGTCAGCTGGGACGATTTTTCCGCCCATGCCTCGGCCGATCTGATCGCCGGTTTCGTGCGCGCGGTGGGCAAGGTGGCGCGCGATCTGGGTCTGGTCGCCCCGGGCTATCGCCTGCTCGGCAATGTCGGCGGGCATGGCGGCCAGGAAGTGCCGCATCTCCATGTGCATCTGTTCGGCGGTGCACCGCTCGGGCCGATGCTGGCGCGTTAATCCTTTCGCACCGCAGCAATATAGGGTAACACCTTAGTGTCATTCCGTCGCAAGGCAGGCACGCTTCGCCTATGATCGGCCCGGAAATCCCCTCTGGTTGTCTTAACGGCACGGTCCATCGCCTGGCCGTGCGGGTCTATTACGAAGACACCGATCTTTCCGGCGTTGTCTATCATGCCAATTACTTGCGCTGGTTCGAGCGCGCGCGATCCGATCTTTTGCGCCTGATCGGCATCGACCAGCGCGCCGCCCACGAGGCGGGCGAGGGCGCCTTTGCCGTGGCCGACATGGCCTTGCGCTATGCCAGCCCGGCCCGCCTGGACGATGGCATCGTGGTCGAATCGCGCCTTTCTGCACTGCAAGGTGCCAGTTGTACGCTGCTTCAGCAGGCGTTCAGGCACGAGAGCCTTTTGTGCGCCGCGCGGGTTCGCGTCGCCTTTGTCACGCCGGGCGGACGACCACGCCGTCTGCCGCCGTCCTGGCGCGATGCATTTGCCGCCCTGATCGATCCAGCAATGGACCTTGAGAAAGCCTTTCCATGACCTTGGCCCTTCTAGCCGCCGCAGCAAGCGTGACTGCTGGCGCACCTACCCGGCTTAATCCTGTTGCCCTGTTCCTGCACGCCGACATCGTCGTGCAGCTTGTCATGAGCGCGCTGGTGCTTGCCAGCGTGTGGGTGTGGATGATCATCGTGTCGTTCAGCCTGCGCATGGCCGGCGCGTCGCGTCGCACCACCCGCTATGAGCAGGGGTTCTGGGAAGCGCGCGATATCGACGCCTATCACAAAGAAAACGGCAAGGGTGACGTGCCCGCCGCCCGGGTAGTGACCGCCGCGCTGGCCGAATGGCGCCGCTCCACCGCCGGCAAGAACGTTGACCGCGAGGGCACGCGCCAGCGCCTGCAAGTGGCGATGGACAGCGCCGTGGCGGCCGAGACCGACCGCCTTTCCGGCCGCCTCAATTTCCTTGCCACGGTGGGCTCGGTGGCGCCGTTCGTCGGCCTGTTCGGCACGGTGTGGGGCATCATGGACAGCTTCTTCAACATCGGGGCACAGGCCAATTCCTCGCTCGCGGTGGTGGCGCCGGGCATTTCCGAAGCGCTGTTCGCCACGGCGATCGGCCTGGTCGCGGCCATCCCCTCGGTCATCGCCTACAACCGCTTCAGCAACACGGTGAACCGCTTTGAAGCGCGCCTGTTCCGCTTTGCCGACCGGTTTCACGCCACCTTGAGCCGCGAACTGGAGCAGTAAGCCATGGCCATGAACCTGGGCCAGAGCAGCGGCAGTGGCGGCGGACGCCGGCGCCGCTCTCGCGGGGCGCCGATGGCCGAAATCAACGTGACGCCGCTGGTCGACGTGATGCTGGTGCTGCTGATCATCTTCATGGTCACCGCGCCCATGCTGACCGCCGGCGTGCCGATCGACCTGCCTGACAGCAAGGCCGAGGCGCTGCAGGAAAAGAAGAACGAGATCACGGTGAGCATGGACGGCCAGGGCCGCCTGTTCCTGGATGACCAGGAACTCGCCCCGGGTGAACTGGCCGATCGGCTGGCTGCGGTGCAGCGCCCCAATGGCGAGGCGCCGCTGGTGACGCTGCGGGCGGACAAGGCGCTCGATTACGGCCGCGTGATCGCGGTGATGGGCGAATTGAACGCAGCGGGTTTCAAGCAAATTTCGCTGGTCAGCAATGGCGTGGGCGGTGGCGGTGAAGCGGCAGCCCAGGCGCCAGCACCGGCAGCGCCTGCCGCACCGGCGCAAGGCCAGCCCTGACGCCGATGGCCACGCGCGATCCTCTTGACCAATCCCCCGCTGGCTTGCGCCGGGAAGAAAAGCTGGCGCTGGGCGTGGCGGTGGTGGCCCACGCGGCCCTGATTGCCGCGCTGACGCTCTCGCCACCGGGCAAGTCGATCAAGCCGCCGCCCCAGCGCATGGTGGTGACGATCGCCGACGACGTGGCCGACAAGGCCACCTCGCCCGAGCCCAACGCCCAGACCGCGCCCGACGTGGCGCCCGCGCTGGGCGAGCAGCAGCAGGCCGCCGAGCCGGAAACCGCGCCGCCGGCGCCGGCGGAAAAGGCCGAGCCTGCCCCGCCACCACCCGTGCCGGTGGAACGGCCGCAACCCCGGCCGGAGCCGAAGCCGCAGCCCCAACCCCAACCCAAGCCGCAGCCGGTGGTGCGGCACGAGCCGCGCCCGGAACCGCGCCCGCAGCCGCGGCCCGCGCCGCCGCCGCCCAAGCCTGCCCCGGCGCGCCCAGCACCGCAACGCCCGGCTCCACCCCGTCCAGCGCCACCCCGGCCCGCCCCGGCGCACACGCCGGCAAAGCCGGCGCCGCGCCAGGCCGAGCATGCCCCGGGCCGCGACAAGCCCGCGGCCACCCCGCCGCGCAAGGCGCCGCAGGGCGGTGATCGCATCGGCAAGGATTTCCTGGCCGGCCTGCCCAGCAACAGAAACCCGGGTGCCTCGCACAATCCGCCCGCGCAGACCGCCGGGCCCGATGTGCGCGCCTCGTTGGGCATGGCGCTGTCGCGGCAGATCAAGCCGCACTGGCAGGGGCCGTCAGGTGTCGAGGTGGACAAGCTCGTCACCGTGGTGGCCTGGAACCTCAATCCCGACGGGTCGTTGGCCGGAAAGCCGGTGATCGTCTCGCAAAGCGGGATTACCGACGCCAACCGTGCCCAGGCCCGCCGCCACGCCGAACTGGCGATCCGTGCGGTGGAACTGGCCGCGCCATTCACGTTGCCGCCGCAGTACTACAACAGCTGGAAGCGCGTTTCCGCGTTTCGCTTTGACTGGAAGCTGTCACAATGAAGCGAATTTCAACCGCTCTTCTTGGTGCCTTGCTGGCCGGCCTGGGTGCCGCACCGGCGCTTGCCCAGCAACAGGCCCTGCCAGCCTCTAACGCGCCGCAGGCTGCGCCCACCACCGCCGCGCCCGATGACGGCGGCTTGACCGGCTCGGTCACCGGGGAGGGCGCCTGGCAGGATCTGGGCGTGGCCATTCCGGCGTTCCCCACCGACAATGCCGTGCCGACCGCGGCCGATGGCGGCAACACCGCGGCGCTCGGCAAGAACCTGGCGCGGGTGGTCTATAATGACCTCAAGAACAACGGCCTGTTCAAGCCGACCGGCCCCGACGCGCTGCCCGGCATCGCCTATCAGGAAGTGGCCGCACCCAACTTCGGTGGCTGGCGTGCGCGCTCTGCCGAAATGCTGGTGCAGGGCTTTGTGCGCGCTGCTGCCGATGGCCGCCTGACGGTGGGCTGCTATCTCTATGACGTGGGGCTGGGCAGCGAACTGGCGCGCCAGGGCTATGTCGTGCAGCCGGCTGACTGGCGCCGCGCCGCGCACAAGTGCGCCGACATGGTCTATTCGCGCTTGTCGGGCGAGAGCCCGTTCTTCGACAGCAAGATCGCCTATATCGCCGAAACCGGGCCCAAGGATCACCGCCGCAAGCAACTGGCGATCATGGATTCCGATGGCGCCAACCACCGCTTCATCACCAATGGCCAGGCCACCGCGCTGACGCCGCGCTATTCGCCCGATTACCAGCAGATCGCCTATCTGTCGTATCTCAACGGCAATCCGCGCATCTATGTCTATGACATCGGCTCGGGCACGCAGCATCTCGTGCTGCAAAGCCGCAACCCCACGTTTGCGCCGCGCTGGTCGCCCGATGGCAAGTCGTTGCTGTTCTCGATGGCGATTGGCGGCAACACCGATATCTATCGCATTCCTGCGACCGGCGGTGAGCCGGTGCGGCTGACCAATACGCCGGGCATCAACGTGGGCGGTTCCTATAGCCCCGATGGCAAGCGCATCGTGTTCGAAAGCGATCGTTCGGGCAGCCAGCAGGTCTATGTGATGAATGCCGATGGCACCGACCAGAAGCGCATCAGCTTCTTCGGCGGCCGCGCGGCCACCCCGGAATGGAGCCCGCGCGGCGACCAGATCGCGTTTACCTGCATCTGTGGCAACCTGCGCGTGGCGGTGATGAACCCGAGCGGTGGCGACATGCGCTTCCTGACCAACAGCTGGCAGGATGAAGCGCCCACCTGGTCTCCCAATGGCCGTATCGTGCAGTTCTTCCGCACGGAAAAGAACACGGGCCATACCTCCATCTGGCAGGTCGATCTGACCGGCCTCAACGAACGCAAGCTCAATACCCCGGTCGATGCTTCTGACCCGGCCTGGGGTCCTGTCTTGCCGTAACCGGTGCAGCCTGGTGGCTGCACCATTTCTCAGCCCCCCGACGTTTTGTGCAGTGCAAAACTTTCTCATCCGCCCTGAGGAGAATATGATGAAACGCACGCTACTTACCGTAACGCTTTTGGCTGGCAGCATTTCGCTGGCTGCCTGTTCGTCGAACTCGGCGAAGAACCGCACGGCCGCCGAACTGCCGCCGCCGCCGGCTTCGTCGACGACCACCACCCCGCCGCCGCCGCCGAGTGGCCCGGTTGCCGGCAGCCAGGCCGATTTCGTCGCCTCGGTGCAGTCCGACACCATCCACTTCGACACCGACCGCTACAACGTCGACGCACAAAGCCAGGCGATCCTGCAGAGCCAGGCGCAGTGGCTGGCGCGCTATCCGATGAAGCGTGTCACCATCGAAGGGCACTGCGACGAGCGCGGCACCCGTGATTACAACATCGCGCTGGGCGAACGCCGCGCCAATGCTGCCAAGAACTATCTGGTCAGCCTGGGTGTCGATGCCAGCCGCATCAGCACGGTCAGCTATGGCAAGGAACGCCCGATCGCGCTCGGCTCTGACGAAGCGGCCTGGGCCCAGAACCGCCGCGCGGTGACCGTCACCATACAGTAAGGGACAGCTTGCGCCGGGGGGCCGCCGGTGGTTAAGAGCGAATCCGTCTTCGAGGGGGCGCCTTGTGCGGCAATGGCCGTGCATGGCGCCCCATCCGCGTCAGGAGAAAGTGACCAGGCCGATGGCACGGCAAGGGCGATCAAGCGATTGGGGTTTTCCCCGCTGGCGCGGCTATGGCAGCGCCCGCGAGGCCGTGAACGTGCGCCTGTGCGATCGCGCCGGCTGCAACGAGCCGGGCAACTGCCCCGCGCCGAAATCACCCAACAGCCCTGACCGCTGGTATTTCTGCGAAAAGCATGCCGCCGAATACAACGCCGGCTGGGACTATTTCGCCGGGCTCGACAAGGAAGAAGCCGCCGCGCGTGAGCAGGCGGAGCGGCGCACCAGCGAAGGCTATAGCGATTCGTCGTGGAAGGCCTGGGCCGGCCCTGGCGATGGCAGCCGCAGTCGCGACGAACTGCGCGCGCTGGAGGCCCTGGGCCTCGATCCCGATGCCGCGTTCGAAGACGTGCGCAAGGCCTGGCGCACCCGCGCCAAGGAAGTGCACCCCGACGTGCGCCCGGGCGACGAAAAGGCCGCGGCCGAATTCCAGAAGCTGCAACTCGCCTACGAAGTCCTGCGCGCCGCGGAAGAGCGCCGCACGTGGAAGGGCTCGGGGATCTAGGTGGCGCTGGGGCGCGGCAAGCGGGCCTCAGTTTTCTATTTTGCGGCCTTCGCGCGCCGTGCGCCGGCCTTCGGAAATACCATAGGCGATGCCGCCAAGGCAGAGGCAGGCCAGAAAGCCAAGGGCAAAGTATGTGGCGGGGTTGGGACCAATCATGCCAGCCTTGGCAAGGGCTATGCCAAGTGGGCCCAAAGCCACTGACACCGCCAACCAGATACCCTTGCTGTTGCACATGTTCCGTCTCCCGGTCGGCATGATGTTTACGGTCAGCAATGGTGTAAAGCGCTTTGACGCGATCTGCCAGCCCTGCCAATTCTGCACGCAAGGAGAGCGCGCATGGCCAAGGTTCGTTTCGATTGGGAAGATGCCCTGGGGCTGGATAGCCAGCTGACCACCGACGAGCGGATGGTGCGCGATGCCGCGCGTGCCTTTGCCCAGGACCGCCTGCAACCGCGCGTGATCGATGCCTTTGCTGCCGAAACCACCGATCCTGACATCTTTGCCGAAATGGGCGCGCAGGGCCTGTTGGGCGTGACGCTGCCCGAACGGTTTGGCGGGGCGGGGGCTTCGTACGTTGCCTATGGCTTGGCCGCGCGCGAGGTCGAGCGGGTCGATTCCGGGTATCGTTCGATGATGAGCGTGCAATCGAGCCTGGTGATCCACCCGATCCATGCCTATGGCTCTGACGCACAACGGGAAAAGTATCTCCCCCGGCTGGCCAGCGGCGCGGCCATCGGCTGCTTTGGCCTGACCGAGCCCGATGCCGGATCAGACCCGGCCGGCATGCGCACTCGCGCGCAGAAGGTGGATGGCGGCTATCTGCTGAGCGGCACCAAGACGTGGATTTCCAACGCGCCGATTGCCGATGTCTTTGTGATCTGGGCCAAGAGCGATGCCCATGGCGGTGCCATTCGCGGTTTCGTGCTGGAAAAGGGCATGCCCGGCCTTTCGGCGCCCAAGATCGGCGGCAAGCTGTCGCTGCGCGCCTCGGTCACCGGGCAAGTGGTGATGGACCAGGTGCTGGTGCCCGAAGACGCGTTGCTGCCGGGGGTAGAGGGACTGAAAGGGCCGTTCGGCTGCCTCAACCGCGCGCGCTATGGCATTGCCTGGGGGGCGATGGGCGCGGCCGAGTTCTGCTTTGCCGCCGCGCGGCAATATGGGCTGGACCGGCACCAGTTCGGCCGCCCGCTGGCCGCCACGCAGCTCTATCAGAAAAAGCTGGCCGACATGCTCACCGAAATCACCCTGGGTCTTCAGGCGGTGCTGCGGCTGGGCCGCATGCTCGACGAGGATGGCGCCGCGCCCGAGGTGATCTCGATCCTCAAGCGCAACAACGTGGGCAAGGCGCTCGATATCGCCCGCATGGCGCGCGACATGCATGGCGGCAACGGCATTTCCGGGGAATACCAGGTGATCCGCCACATGGTGAACCTGGAAACGGTGAACACCTACGAGGGCACGCACGATGTGCATGCGCTGATCCTGGGCCGGGCGATCACCGGGATCGCCGCGTTTTGACCGGCGCGGCCGCTGCGGCGCCGCCGCTTGCCGGCTTGCGCGTGATCGAATTCGCGCGCGTGCTGGCCGGGCCCTGGGCGGGGCAGATCCTGGCGGACCTGGGGGCAGAGGTGATCAAGGTGGAAAGCACAGGCGGCGATGATACCCGCGCCTGGGGGCCGCCGTTCATCGCCAATCCCGATGGCAGCCAGGACGCGGCCTATTTCCACGCCACCAACCGCGGCAAGCGTTCGCTGGTGCTGGACCTCGCCACCGCAGCGGGGCAGGCGCAAGCCCGCGCACTGGTGGCCGATGCCGATGTGGTGATCGAGAATTTCAAGCTGGGCGGCATGGCGCGGTTCGGGCTGGATTATGCCAGCCTGTCCGCCGACAATCCGGGGCTGGTCTATTGCGCGATCACCGGGTTTGGCCAGTATGGGCCCTATGCCGCGCGCGCCGGCTATGATTTCATCGTCCAGGGGATGAGTGGGATCATGGACCTGACCGGCGCGCCCGATGGGCCGCCGCAAAAGATCGGCGTGGCCTTTGCCGATATCATGACCGGCCTCTATGCGGTGATCGCCATCCAGGCCGCCCTGGCAGAGCGCGCGCGATCCGGGCGCGGGCAGATGATCGACATGGCGCTGATGGACGTGATGACCGGGGTTCTGGCCAACCAGGCGATGAACTATCTGGCCTCGGGCGTGGCGCCGGTGCGCATGGGCAATGCCCATCCCAACATCGTCCCCTATGCCGTGTTTCCGGCCGCCGATGGCTGGCTGATCCTGGCGGTGGGCAACGACGGGCAGTTTGCCCGCCTCTGCGCGGTGCTGGGCCTGGCGCTGCGGCCGGGCTGGGCCTCCAATCCCGGGCGCCTCGCCGATCGGCCGGCGCTGACTGCCGCGATCGAGGCGGCGACAGTCACCTGGGCGCGCGATGATCTGCTGGCCGCGCTGGCGCGGGAAGGCGTGCCGGCCGGGCCGATCAACACCGTGGCGCAGGCCTTTGCCGATCCGCAGGTGCGCCATCGCGGGCTGGAACTGGCGATGCCGCGCGGCGAGGGCGATGTGGTGCCTGGCGTTGCCCTGCCGATCCGCTTTTCCCGCTCGGCACTGGCCACCCCGCGCCCGTCACCACAATTGGGCGAGATGAACCGCAACCATCTGCCGGGCGGTGCGCCCGTGCGGCAAAGCGCCGGGCCAAGTGATTGACAGCAGATGCTATTACCGCCGATTCTGCAGCGCACAGGGATAGCGCGGGGGCGCAAGAGCATGGGGTTGCGATGACGCGATATGGAATGGGTGCGGCGCTGGCAGTGGCGCTGCTGGCATGCCCGGCACTGGCACAGGCCAAGGGGCTGGGGGTTGAGGCCACTGGCGGCAAGGCCGATGGGCAATGGGGCGCCGAACTGGGCGCGAGCTACAGCATGGGCTTTGGCCCGTTTACCGTGCGGCCGGTGGTGGGGGCATTCATTCCCACCGAAGACGGCGCCAGCACCTCGGTCTATGCCAAGGGCGAGGCAACGTTCACCATTCCGGCCGTGGCCGAACTGGGCCTGGGCGCGCGCCTGGCCCATGAAAAGGTGCGGGCCTATGCCCTGGCGGCCTTTCCCATCCTGCCCAAGTTCAAGCTGACCCTGCAGGGTGGCGAGCACTATGGCGCGGCGGGCTTGCGGTTTTCATTCTGAGCCGCTGCCCTGGCGCTGGTTTTGATCCTGACCCAGGCCAGGTTCGAACACCGACCAGCCGGTGTGCTGCACCAGCCGCTCCAGCGCCAGGGTGCCGGCCAGCGAATTGCCCCGCGCGTTGAGACCGGGCGACCACACGGCAATGCTGGCCACCCCCGGCGCGATCGCCAGGATGCCGCCGCCCACGCCGGATTTGCCCGGCAGGCCGGTGCGGAACGCGAATTCGCCCGATCCGTCATAGTGCCCGCAGGTGAGCATCAGGGCATTGATGCGCCGCGCCCGCTGGGGTGACACCACGCTGCGCCCGGTATCGGGATTGCGGCCCCGCGCCATGAGATAGCGCCCTGCCATGGCCAGCTGGCGGCAGTTCATCGCCAGGGCGCACTGGTGGAAATAGAGGCCCAGCACCTTTTCCACCGGGTGGTGGATGTTGCCGAACGCGCGCATGTAATTGGCCAGTGCCATGTTGCGATAGCCGGTTTCCTGCTCGCCGCGCGCCACCTCTTCATCCACCACGATGCTGTCATCGCCGGCGAGCGCGCGCACGAAGCGCAGCATCTCGCCGATCGCCTCGCGCGGTTCATAGCGGCCGAGCAGGATATCGCTGACCACGATGGCCCCGGCATTGATGAACGGGTTGCGCGGGATGCCGTGCTCGCTTTCCAGCTGGACGATCGAGTTGAACGCGCTGCCCGAAGGCTCGCGCCCCACCCGCTGCCACAGCGCATCGCCCACTGCGCCCAGCGCCATGGTCAAGGCAAAGACCTTGGAAATGCTCTGGATCGAAAACGCTTCCTGCGCGTCGCCGGCCATGTGGCAGGTGCCATCGGCCATGACCACCGCCATGCCGAAGCGATCGGCGGGAACCGTCGCCAGCGCCGGGATATAGTCGGCCACCGTGCCCTTTTCGGGGTGGTTGCGCATTTGCGCTGCAATCTCGTGCACGATGGCGCCCACGTCGGGCATGGCGATCTCCCTTTGCCTCCCTCCCTTTCACACCAGGCGGGGCAAGGGCAAGTGCGGGATAGCCAGCGCCATGCTTAAGGGTTTATGGGGGCGCGGCCATGGACCCGATCACTGTTGCCGCGCTCTATCAGTTTGCCCCCTTTGCCGATCCGGCCGCCCTGCGCGCGCCGCTGCTGCAACTGTGCGATGCGCAGGGCGTGAAAGGCACGCTGCTGCTGGCGGGCGAAGGGATCAATGGCACCATCGCCGGCAGCGCGCCCGGGGTTGCCGCCGTGGTGGCACATGTGCGCGGCCTGCCCCATTGTGCCGGGCTCGACGTCAAGTATTCCACTGCCGCAACCATGCCGTTTGCCCGCATGAAAGTGCGCCTCAAGCGCGAGATCGTGACCATGGGCGTGGACGGGATCGATCCGCTGGCAAGCGTTGGCACCTATATCGATCCGCACGATTGGAACGCGCTGATCAGCGATCCCGACACCATCGTGATAGATACGCGCAACGATTACGAAGTGGCCGTGGGCACCTTTGCCGGGGCGATCGATCCGCACACGCGCAGCTTTCGCGAATTTCCCGAGTGGTTCCGGCGTGAGCGCGACGCCTTGCTGGGGCAGGGGCGCCAGCCGCGGGTGGCGATGTTCTGCACCGGCGGCATCCGTTGCGAGAAATCCACTGCCTTCCTCAAGGGCGAAGGGGTGGATGCGGTCTATCACCTCAAGGGCGGC
This sequence comes from uncultured Novosphingobium sp., assembly GCA_964468165.1. Taxonomy (GTDB): domain Bacteria; phylum Pseudomonadota; class Alphaproteobacteria; order Sphingomonadales; family Sphingomonadaceae; genus Novosphingobium. The sequence continues at coordinate 28,880 of CAYXUN010000036.1, forward strand.
ATTCTCAATTACCTGGAAAAGGTGCCGGAGGCAGAAAGCCTGTGGCAGGGCGAATGCTTCGTGTTCGACGAACGCGTGGCGATCGGCCATGGCCTCAAGCCGGGCAGCCATGTGCTGTGCGGGCCATGCGGCCGGCCGGTTGATGCGGCGGGCCAGCAATCGCCGCTCTATCGCCCTGGGCTGTCGTGCCCAGCCTGCCATGACCAAGGCTGCCACGACCAGGCCAGTGGCAACGCCGCGGCCTGACGGCGGCTGCGCCCCTTGCCGAGCCGTGCCGCCAGGCGATAGCATCGCATGATACCGCAACAGGGCTGAGGATCTTTCCAGTTGAACGACATTCCGGGCATGCCGCAGGGCGAGGATGAAGGCCGTGGCACCGGCAACCGCTATCGCGCGCCGGCGCTGGAAAAGGGGCTCGACGTGATCGAGCTGCTGGTCAATTCCGGCCGGGCGATGACCATGACCGAAATCTGCCAGCGCCTGGGCCGCTCGCAGGGGGAAATGTTCCGCATGGTCCAGGTGCTGCAGGCGCGCGGCTTTGTCGAACAGGATGGCGCCAACGACGGCTATTACCTGACCGACCTGTTGTTCACCATGGCGATGCGCCAGCCGCCCACGCAAAACCTGGTGGAAGTGGCGCTGCCGCGCATGCGCCAGCTGGCGATGGATATCGGCCAGTCGTGCCATCTGGTGTTCCACACCCGCGGCGAGATCGTGGTGGTGGCACGCATGGAATCGAACGAGCAGATCGGCTTTTCGGTGCGCATCGGCCACCGCCTGGCGCTGCACCGCTCGGTATCGGGGGTGGTGCTGTTCGGCCAGCAGCCGGCTGATATCCAGCAGGCCTGGCTGGCGCAGCTTTCCCCTGCCACCGACCGCGGCGAGATTGCCGCGTTCGTCAAGGCAGCCAAGGCCGCGGCCGCGCAGGGGCACGCCCAGGCGCAAAGCACGTTCGTCAACGGCATCAGCGATATTTCCGCCCCGATCATGCGGGGTGATCGCGCGGCGGCAGCGCTGACCGTGCCGTTCATCCACCATGGCAACCTGCAAAAGACCATGGACGAGGCGACCGACCACCTGGTGGAAACCGCGCGGCAGATATCCGAGCTGCTTTCCACCGCCGACAGCCGGGTGTGAGCGCGAGACGGGCAGTGAATATCGTCCTTGCAAATATGAAATCTATTTTTGTATGTGAGAGGAGCGAGCTGGCCACCACGGCGCGGCGGTGGGAGTTTGGGCGGGATGCTGGGATTTGGCGGCGCAGCGCTGGGCAATCTCTATCGCGCCATTCCCGATGACCAGGCGCAGGCGACGCTCGCCGCGGCATGGGACGGCGGCATCCGCCTGTTCGACACCGCTCCCTATTATGGCCTGGGCCGTTCCGAGCAGCGGCTGGGCGCGTTTCTGCGCGGTAAGCCACGCACCGACTATGTGATTTCCACCAAGGTCGGCCGCCTGCTGGACTACGACGCATCGTTGGAAGGCGCGGCCGAACGCCATGGCTTTGCCGACCCGCTGCCCTATCGCGTGCGCTTCGATTATTCCTATGACGGGGTGATGCGCGCGTTCGAAAGCAGCCGCGAGCGGCTGGGGCTGGACCGCATCGATATCCTGCTGGTCCACGATATCGGCGCGGTGACCCATGGTGAAGACGCCGCCCGCCATTTTCGCGATCTGGCCGAGGGCGGCTATCGCGCGCTGGCGCAGCTGCGCGAGGCCGGCGTGGTGGGCGCGATCGGCCTGGGCGTCAATGAATGGGACGTGTGCCTGGCGGCCATGGCCATCGGGCGCTGGGACCGCTTTCTTCTGGCGGGCCGCTATACCCTGCTGGAGCAGGAGGCGCTGCACGCGTTCCTGCCACAGTGCCTGGACCATGGCGCGCGGGTGCTGCTGGGCGGCGTGTTCAACAGCGGCATCCTGGCCAGCGGCACCAGCGGCCCTGGCCCGCACTATTACAACTATGCCCCGGCGCCGCCGGACGTAATTGCCCGCGTGGCGCGGATCGAGGCGGTCTGCGCCGCCCATGGCATAAGCCTGGCCGCCGCCGCGCTCGCCTTTCCCCAGGCGCATCCGGCGGTGGCCGCCGTGTTGCCGGGCCTGGCCAGCGCCGCCGAGGTGGCCGGCGCCCTGGCCCTGGCCGCCACGCCGATCCCGCCGGCGCTGTGGGCCGATCTGGTGGCGCAGGGGCTGCTCGATCCTGCTGCGCCCGTGCCAGTGCCGGTCGTGGCGGGGGAACCGGGCGTGCCGTCATGATTCTGGATGGCCACCAGCATTTCTGGGCGCTGGCCAATCCCTTCACCGCTTGGCCCACGGCCGATCTGACGCCGATCCATCGCGATTTTCTGCCGGAGCATTTCCCCGCCGCTACGCCAGTCTGGGGCACAGTGCTGGTGCAGGCCGCGCCCGATCCGGCCGAAACCGCCTGGTTGATCGCGCTGGCGCGGCGCACCCCGCTGGTGCGCGGCGTGGTTGGCTGGGCCGATCTGGCCGCGCCCGATGCGCCCGCGCAGATTGCCGCACTGGCGCAGGAACCACTGCTCAAGGGCTTGCGTCCGATGCTGCAGGGGCTCGACGATCCGAACTGGATCTTGCGCGCCGATGTCGCCGCTGGCGTCGATGCCATGGCGCGCCATGGGCTGTGCCTCGATGCCTTGGTCCGCGCGCCGCAACTGCCCGCGATTGCCGAACTGGCCGCGCGCCATCCGGCGTTGCGCATCGCGCTCGACCATGCGGGAAAGCCGGATATCGCCGGCAACGACCGGGCCACCTGGGCGCGCGATCTGGCGGCGCTGTCGGGCCATGGCAATGTCTGGTGCAAGCTCTCTGGCCTGTGGACCGAAGCCGGCGGTCAGACCGACGATGCCACGATCGCGCCCTATGTCGACCATGTCCTGGCCTGCTTTGGCCCCGATCGCGTGATCTGGGGCAGCGATTGGCCGGTGCTGCAGCTGGCCGGTGACTATCACGGCTGGCTGGCGCAGTGTCGCCGGCTGCTTGCCGGCTTGAACGAAACGGAAAAAGCGCAGGTTTTCCTGCACAACGGGATTGGGTTTTATGGTCTCGCCACAAGCTGATCTGGCGCAGGAGGCGTTCCTGCTGCTGGACCCTGCAGACAACGTGCTGGTGTGTATCCGCGATGCCGCCCCTGGCGAGATCGTGACGATCGATGGCGTGGGCGTGCCGCTGCCCCAGGCCGTGCCGCTGGGCCACAAGATTGCCCGCCATGACCTTGCCGCCGGCGACAAGGTGCTGCGCTATGGCGCGCCGATCGGCAGCATCACGGTGGCAACGCCGCGCGGCGGCCACGTGCATTCGCACAACCTCGCCAGCGATTACATTCCCGCTCATGGCCGCGACGCCAGCACGAAAGGCACCAAGTGATGCAGCATCAACCCATCCAGGGGTTCCTGCGCGCCGACGGGCGCAAGGGCGTGCGCAATGTGGTGCTGGTCGCCTATCTGGTGGAATGCGCCCACCATGTGGCGCGCCGCATCGTCAGCGCGATCGACGATCCCGATGTGCAGTTGGCCGGCTTTCCCGGCTGCTATCCCAACAGCTATGCCGCGCAGATGATGGCCGCGATTGGCACCCACCCCAACGTGGGCGGCGTGCTGGTGATTTCGCTGGGCTGCGAAGGTTTTGACCGCCAGACCCTGGCGGCGCAGGTGGCGGCCAGCGGCCGTCCGGTGGAAACCCTGGTGATCCAGCAGGCCGGCGGCACCCGCGCCACGATCGACGCTGGTCGGGAGGCAGTGGCCCGCCTGCGCGCCGCGGCCGAACAGGCCCCGCGCGTGCCCATGGCCGTGTCGGAACTGGTGGTCGGCACGATCTGCGGCGGGTCTGACGGCACCAGCGGCATCACCGCCAATCCGGCGGTGGGCCGCTGCTTTGACATGCTGGTGGCGCAAGGCGCGACCTGCATCTTCGAGGAAACCGGCGAGCTGATCGGGTGCGAGCAGGTCATGGCCGCGCGGGCGGTGACGCCCGAATTGGGTGACGAGATCGAGGCCTGCGTGGCCAAGGCCGCGCGCTATTACGCCACGCTGGGCTATGGCAGCTTTGCGCCCGGCAATGCCGATGGCGGGCTGACCACGCAGGAGGAAAAGTCGCTTGGCGCCTATTCCAAATCGGGCGCATCGCCGATTTCAGGGCTGATCCGCCCGGGCGAGCGGACCGGCGGGCCCGGGCTCTACCTCATGGACGTGGTGCCCGATGGCGAGGTGCGCTTTGGCTTTCCCAACATTTCCGACAATGCCGAAATCGTCGAGATGATCGCCTCGGGCTGCCACCTGATCCTCTTCACCACCGGGCGCGGTTCGGTGGTGGGATCGGCGGTTTCCCCGGTGATCAAGGTTTGCGCCAATCCCGAAACCTATGCCCGCCTGGCCGAAGACATGGACGTGGACGCCGGGCGCATCCTGCATGGCAAGGCCACGCTCGATGCCGTGGGCCGCGAGATCTTCGACCTGGTCGTGGCCGTCGCGGCCGGGGCGCAGACCCGATCGGAAGCGCTGGGCCACCAGGAATTCATTCTCACCTACAAGCAATTCGAGCCGAGCGGTCCGGGATGCCTGCCGCTGGCCCACCGTGCAGGAGCCCTGACATGACGCATCACCCGTTCGATCTTACCGGCAAGCGCGCGATCGTGACTGGCGCGGGCCAAGGGATCGGCCGCGCCAGCGTGGAAGCCTTTCGCGATGCCGGCGCCGATGTCCTCGCGCTCGATCGCAATCCGGCCGCGCTCGAAGGGCTGCCCGGCTGCCGCACGGCCGTGCTCGACGTGACCGATGCGGCGGCGATTGCCGCGCTGGCGGCGCAGGAAGATGGCTTTGACATCGTGTTCAACTGTGCCGGCGTGGTGCATGGCGGCACGATCCTCGACTGCAGCGACGATGACTGGGTCTTTGCCTTTGATCTCAACGTCACGGCGATGTTCCGCCTGATCCGCGCGCTCTTGCCCGGCATGATTGCGCGTGGCGGCGGGTCGATCATCAACATGGCCTCTGTGGCGGGATCGGTGATCGGCGTGCCCAACCGCTTTGCCTATGGCGCCAGCAAGGCGGCGGTGATCGGGCTGACCAAGGCAGTCGCGGCCGATTTCGTGCAGCAGGGCATCCGCTGCAACGCGATCTGCCCGGGCACCGTGCACTCCCCTTCGCTGGAACAGCGCCTGGCCGCCACCGGTGATTTCGACGCGGCGATGGCTGCATTCAAGGCGCGCCAGCCGATGGGGCGCATTGGCGATCCGGCCGAAATCGCCGCCCTGGCGCTTTATCTCGCCAGCGATGCCGCCGCCTTTACCACCGGCCAGTGCCACATCATCGATGGCGGGTGGGCCAACAGCTGATCACCCGCCGCGGCACTGCCGCCCCCCTATGAAACCAGAACATAATCTAGCGAGAGGTTACCATGGCCCCGATCACCATCGGCTTGAGCGAGCAGGAAGAGAGCGGCCCTGCCGACCATGCATCTGCCGATACCCAGCGCGCGCTGCCCCTGGTGGCACGCGGCGCGCGGGTGGCCTTCGCCGTGGTCTGCTCGATGTTCTTCCTCTGGGCACTTGCCAACAATTTCAACGATATCCTGATCAAGCAGTTTCAAAAGGCGCTCGATCTTTCGCGCATGCAGTCGGGCCTGGTGCAGACCGCATTCTATTTCGGCTATTTCACCTTTGCCCTGCCGGCCGGCTGGGTGATGAACCGCGTGGGCTATCGCAACGGGCTGTTGATCGGGCTGGTGCTCTATGCGCTGGGCGCCTTGCTGTTCTGGCCAGCCGCGCAGGTCCAGGCGTTCGGCTTTTTCCTGGGCGCGCTCTACATCATTGCGGCGGGCCTGGCTTTCCTGGAAACGGCGGCCAATCCGCTGATCACCGTGATGGGGCCGGCCAGCACGGCGGCGCGGCGGCTTAACCTGGCGCAAAGCTTCAACGGGCTGGGCGCCTTCGTGGCGCCGTTCGTGGGCGGGGCGCTGATCTTTTCCGGGGTAGAGCGCACGCCGGCACAACTGGCGGCGATGGCCCCCGCGCAAGTGGCCGCCTATCGCACGCAGGAAGCCTTGGCGGTGCAATTGCCCTACCTCGGCCTTGGCCTGCTGGTGCTGTTCCTGGCGCTGGTGGTGCGGTTGACGCGGTTTCCTGCCGTCGATGAACCCGCCCGGGGCGAGGGCGGCAGCCTTGCCGCAGCGCCCCTGCTGCGCAAGGCGGTGATCGCGCAGTTCTTCTATGTCGGCGCGCAGGTGTCGATCTGGAGCTATTTCATCAACTTTGCCCAGGACGCCACGCGCATCGGCGAAATGCGCGCGGCGCACCTGCTGGGCTACAGCCTGATGGCGTTCATGGCCGGGCGTTTTGCCGGCACAGCGTTGATGAAGCGGGTGCCGCCGGTGCGGCTGCTGACGCTGTTTGCGTTGATCGCAGCGGGGCTGTGCGCCGTTGCCATTGCGGCGAGCGGGTGGACGGCGGTGATCGCGCTGGGCCTGTCGAGCTTCTTCATGTCGATCATGTTCCCCACGATCTTTGCCTTGGGCGTCTCTGGCCTGGGCAGCAAGACCAAGCTTGGTTCCTCGCTGCTGATCATGGCGATCATCGGCGGGGCGGTGTTTCCGCCGCTGGTCGGGCTGATCGGCGATCATCTCCATTCGCTCAAGACCGGCATGGTGGTGCCGCTGGCCAGCTTCCTGGTGGTGGCATGGTTCGGCACGCAGGCGGCCCGCACCGTGGCACAGGCTGGAGGCTGACATGCGAGAGGTTTTCCTGCTCGACCTGGCAGACGAGAGCGTGGCCGCCGCCTATGACGCCTGGCACCAGCCGGGCCGCGTGCCGGCGGGCGTGCTGGCCGATATTGCCGGATCGGGCGTGCGCGTGATGGAAATCTATCGCGTGGCCGATCGCCTGGTCATGATCACCGAAACCACTGGCGGTGCTCCAGCCACAGACCGCGTGGCCAGCGCCGCGTCGCACGCGTGGGAGCGCACCATGGACCCGTTGCAAAAGCCGCTGGATGCCGCCCCGCCGGGGGTGAAATGGCTGGCGGCCCATCGCATTTTCAATCTGGCCGATCATCTAGAGACAAAGGACCAAGCATGAAGCTGCTGCGTTTTGGAACCCCGGGGGCAGAGCGCCCCGGCCTGCTCGATGCCGAAGGGGTGGTGCGTGATCTGTCGGGCGTGGTGGCCGACATTGCCGGCGATACGCTGTCGCCCGCCGTGCTTGACCAGCTGCGCGCGATCGATCCTGCCACCCTGCCGGCGGTAGAGCAGCCCGGCCGCCTGGGGCCGTGCGTGTCCGGCGTGGGCAAGTTCGTGTGCATCGGCCTCAACTATTCCGACCACGCCGCCGAAACCGGTGCCACCGTGCCGGCCGAGCCGGTTGCCTTCATGAAGGCAACCAGCGCCATCTGCGGGCCGAACGATCCCGTGATCAAGCCACGCGGCAGCACCAAGCTCGATTGGGAAGTGGAACTGGCGTTCGTGGTGGGCAGCCATGTCAGCTATGCCGACGAGGACACCGCGCGCGCCGCGATCGCCGGCTATTTCGTGTGCCACGACGTGTCGGAGCGGGCGTTCCAGCTTGAACGCCACGGCCAGTGGATGAAGGGCAAGGGCTGTGACAGCTTTGGCCCGATCGGCCCCTGGCTGGTCACGGCCGACGAAGTGGGCGATCCCGGCGAGCTGGCGATGTGGCTCGAAGTCAACGGCAAGCGCTACCAGGACGGATCGACCCGCACCATGGTCTACAAGCCGGCTTTCCTGCTCAGCTACATGTCGCAGTTCATGAGCTTCCAGCCGGGCGACATCATCACCACCGGCACGCCGGCCGGGGTGGGCCTGGGCCTCAACCCGCAGGTATTCCTCGACGTGGGCGATGTGGTGGAACTGGGCATCGAAAAGCTTGGCACCCAGCGCCAGGTGGTCGTCGCCGCGCCCTGAATCGGGCTGGCGCGTCGATTATGCGCAACACGCAAGCCGCGCCGGGCCTTCGCGCCTGGCGCGGCTTTTGCGTGGCGATGCGGCCCAATATGTAACCTATGATGCCAGTTGTCTCGAAAGGGTCCGTCCTCTAGTCTGCCCAGACAATACGAGCGCGTGGTTTCGAGGCGAACATGGTGTCCTTCGTGCAGAGAGTTGGGCGATTGCGCGAAGACCTGCGCGCGCCACTCTATTTGCAACTTCAGCAATTGGTGCGCCAGGCGATCCAGACCAAGGTCTTGACCCAGGACGACATGATCCCGGCCGAACGGGATCTGGCCCTCGAATATGGCGTATCGCGCATCACGGTGCGCAAGGCCATCGATGGACTGGCGCAGGAAGGCCTGGTGGTGCGGCGGCGCGGTTCGGGCACCTATGTGGCCGCGCGCGTGGAAAAAAGCTTTTCCAAGCTCTCGTCCTTTTCCGAAGACATGCTGGCCCGTGGCCGCAAGCCGAGCAGCGAGTGGCTGTCGCGCTCGGCCGGGCTGGTCACGCCCGAGGAATCGCTCTCGCTGGGGCTGTCGCCGGGGCGGCAGGTCTATCGCTTTCAACGCCTGCGCTTTGCCGATGATGTGCCGATGGCGATCGAAACCTCGACCATTGCCGCCGATTGCCTGGCCGGGATCGATGCCGTCAAGGACTCGCTCTATGCCGCGCTGGAGGCCGAGGGCAACCGCCCGGTGCGCGCGCTGCAACGGCTGCGCGCGATGCCGTTTCCCGGTGAGCAGGCGCGGCGCCTGGGCGTCGAAACCGGCCATGCGGGACTGCTGATCGAGCGGCGCGGGTTCCTGGGCGATGGGCGCGCGGTGGAATA
>CAYXUN010000037.1:0-7641 GCA_964468165.1 uncultured Novosphingobium sp.
ACTGCATTCGTTCGTATATCGCGTACGTAAAACTCACTTTCGTGTAGTCACCCCAGGGTGCCATCGCCCTGTTCCTGCACCCAGACGCTGCCTTCGCCCGCAGCGAGGAAGCCGGGCGCCTTGCCCAGCGGGGTGCGCGCGGTGACAGTCATGGTGGTGGGGTCGATGCGTTGCAGGCTTTGCTGCGCGGCGCTGACCACCCAGATCGCGCCTTCGCCGGCGGCCATGTACCAGCTGCCGGGATCGACCGGCACGGTGGCGATCACGGTATTGGTCGCCGGATCGATGCGCGAGACCACGCCCTTGGCATCACTCGCCACCCAGATCGAGCCCGCGCCAGCGACGACATTGAGCTCACCCTCCTTGTCGTTGGCAATGCCGCTGGCAATCGTGGCGACCAGCTTGCCCGTGGCGGTATCGATGCGGTTGACCGTGCGATCCGCGCAATTGGCCACCCACAGCGCCCCAGCGGCAATCGCCATGCCGCCGCACGGATGGGCCAGCGGCACTTGCGCTTTCATGCCGGTGAGCGACCATTGCTCTACCCGGCCGCGATTGGTGGCCCAGACGGTGTCGCCGTCAACCGCGAGGAAATCGGCAAAGCCGGGAACTTGCAGCACCGTGGGTGCGGGGGTGGCATGGGGGGTGGCATGGGCGGTGAAGGGCGCCAGCGCCAGGAGCGTGGCGGCAACAAAGCGCTTCATCGGCTTTCCTCCTCTTTGTCACCCCGGACTTGATCCGGGGTCAAGCTTGGTTCCTTGCCCGCCGCCACAAGGAAGCGGGACCCCGGATCACGTCCGGGGTGACGAGGTATGATGGTCGTCAGGCCTTCTGCGCGATGAAGGCGCGCCAGCCACCCAGGTCGGTAATGTCCTGCGCGCCGGTGATCGCGCGCGGTTCGGCCACGAAGCCTTTGACGCTGCTGCCATCGGCCAGGGTTACCGTGCCGATCGCCAGCGGCGCGGGCACTTCGACCGTGAAGCTGCCGAACTCGGCCACGCCCAGTTCGTAGACTTCCACCGCGATCGCCGCGCCATCTTCGCTGTGGATCAGCGCCGGCTTGGGCGGCACGCTGTCGGCCATGGCATAGAGGCGATAGCTGGGCGCGGTGGTGGTCGCTTCCACAAACGTGGCGTTGCGGCTGGTCAGTTGCCAGTGCAGCGGCATGTCCTTCAAGTGGGCGCCAACCACAGCGAGTTTCACGGTCTGCATCTTGCCCTCCAGATCGAGCGGGGGTGGGGGTGGCAACTGCGCCACCGAAAGATAGGCATCGCCCAGATCGAGCAGCGCGCGATCGCTGTCGGCCGGGCCGATCAGCGTGATGCCAAAGCCGGTGGCGTTGTGGCGCACCCCGGCCGGCACGGCGAGCGCGGCCATGTCGAGCAGATTGACGAAATTGGTATAGGCGCCAAGGTTGCTGTTGAGCGCGATCGGCGCGACCTGCAATTCGGCAACGCGATAGGCCGTGCCCGTGGTGGGAAAGGCCAGCGCATCAACCTCGTCCCACAGCTGGTCGGCATGGCGTTTCAATTCGGCCAGGCGATAGATGCCGTTGAACAGCTCGACCGCGCTTTTTTCCAGGCCAGGTTCGACCACGGCGCGCACGGTGGGATCGATCGCGTCGGGATTGCTGGCCAACAGCGGCGCCAGCGCGGCGGTGCGCTCTGCCACCCACGGCCCGCCATAGAGCAGAAGCGCGGCCTCTTGCAGCGGGGCGTAGTCGATTTCGACCAGCGTGGCGATCTGGCCCAGGTGTTCCAGCGCGCGATCGTAGAAGAATTCCGATTCCGCGTCCCCAAACCACTGGCGCTGGTGCCGCATCGGCACGCCGATGACCCGGCCCGCGAGGGACTTGTCGGCCAGCGACTTGGACCAGGGATCGGCGGCATCATAGCCGGCAACAATCGCATCGATCAGCCGTGCGTCGGCAGTATCGCCGGTGAACACCGAAATGCAATCGAGCGAGCGGCACGCCGGGACCAGGCCGGCGGTGGACCACCGGCCCTTGCTGGGCTTCATGCCGACAAGGTGGTTGAACGCGGCGGGTACGCGGCCCGATCCGGCGGTATCGGTGCCGAGCGCGAATGGCACCAGGCCGGCGGCCACCGCGATCGATGAACCCGAGCTGGACCCGCCCGAGACATAGGCAAGGTTGCTGGCATTGCGCGGAATGCCATAGGGGCTGCGCGTGCCGACGAGGCCCGTGGCAAACTGATCGAGGTTGGTCTTGCCCACGCAAATCGCGCCCGCCGCCTCCAGCCGCGCCACCACCGTGGCCGAACCATCAGGGTTATAGGCAAAGGCGGGGCAGGCGGCCGTGGTGGCAAGGCCCGCCACATCGATATTGTCTTTCACCGCAAACGGCACGCCGGCGAGCGGCAGGGTATCGCCCGCCGCCACGCGCGCATCCACGGCGCGGGCTGCGTCGAGCAGGGCGGCATCGGCCGGGCGGCTGATCCAGATCTGTGGCTGCACCGCGTCATAGGCGGCGATGCGTGCCAGCGCCTGCTCCATCGCGGCCAGCGCGGTGGTTTGCCCGCTGCCAACCGCCTGGGCGAGGGCGGTTGCCGAAAGGCGCGGTGCCGGCGCGCTCATGCCGCGTGCCGGCGCAGGGCGAGCATCGGCGCGCCGGGTTGCAGGGCCTGCTTTTCCTGCATGTAGAGCGCAGCGACCACGCCGCTGCCGGGGCTTTCCACCGCGCATTCCATCTTCATCGCCTCCAGCACGGCGATGGTGTCGCCGGCTTTCACTTCGTCGCCCTCGGCCACCAGCAGCTTCCATACGCTGCCGCCGAACGGCGCTTCGACCAGGTCGGCGCCATCAGGCACGTCCACGCTGCCGGCCACGGGGGCATCGGCATCGGCCAGATCGGTCACGCGATCGAACTCGCCACGCCGCTGCCACTCGGCGCGTTCCTCGTCGAATGCGGCCACGCGCTGTGCTTCGAACGCGGCGATTTCAGCGGCGTTGTCAGCCAGGAACTGGCGATAATCCGCCAGGCGAAACTCCGATGGCTCGATCCTGATCGAGCGGCGACCGGTGGGGAAGTCGCGGCGCCATTCCACCAGTTCCTCGGCGCTGACCGGATAGAAGCGGATCTGGTCGAAGAAGCGCAGCAGCCACGGCTTGCCCTCGATGAAGGCGTCGGTCTGGCGGTGGGTGTTCCACACCTGGATGGTGCGGCCGAACAGCTGGTAGCCGCCCGGTCCCTCCATGCCATAGATGCACATATAGGCGCCGCCGATGCCGACGACATTGGGCGGCGTCCAGGTGCGCGCCGGATTGTATTTGGTGGTGACCAGGCGGTGGCGCGGATCGACCGGCGTGGCGACCGGCGCGCCCAGGTACACGTCACCCAGGCCCATGACGAGGTAGTTGGCCTCGAAGATCAGGTTCTCCACCGCGGCGGCATCGGGCAGGCCGTTGACACGGCGAATGAACTCGATGTTGTCGGGGCACCACGGCGCATCGTCGCGCACCGCGCCCATGTACTTCTGGATCGTCTCCAGCGTGGCGGGATCGCGCCAGCTCAACGGCAGGTGGACGATGCGCGAGGGGATGGTGAAATCTTCCAGATCGCCCAGGCGCTCTTCGGCCTCCACCAGCGCGGCAAGCATGGCCTGCTGATCGAGGCTGTGCCCATCGAAATGGACCTGCAGCGAGCGGATGCCCGGCACCACGTCGATCACCCCGGGCAAGGCCATGCGCTCCAGCTCGGTCATCAGGGCGTGCACGCGGATGCGCAGCTCGATATCGAGCGTGATCGGACCGTATTCGACCAGGATATTGCGATCACCCTGCTGGCGATAGACGGTGCGCGGGCGCGTGCCGTGCCCGGCGATTTCCGCCAGGATAGGCGAAAGCGTCTCGATCTCGCGCGCGGGGCGCGGCGCCGGCGGCGTGCCATCGGCCACCAGCGCGCGCTGCGCCGCATCGGCGGCCTGGGCATCGGCGATCGACACGGGCACGAAGCGCAGGCGATCGCCCGGCACCAGTTGCCCGATCTTCCAGCGATCGGCCGCGATCACCACGAAGGGGCAGACGAACCCGCCCAGCGACGGGCCATCTGGGCCCAGGATGATCGGCATGTCGCCGGTAAAATCCACCGCGCCAATGGCATAGGGATTGTCGTGGATGTTCGAAGGGTGCAGCCCGGCCTCTCCCCCATCAGCGCGCGCCCATTGCGGCTTGGGACCGATCAGGCGCACCCCGGTGCGGTTGGAATTGTAGTGCACCTGCCAATCGGCGCCCACGACCATGGCGATGTCTTCATCGGTGAAGAAATCGGGCGCGCCGTGCGGGCCATAGAGCACGCGCAGCGTCCATTCGCTGCCCATCGCGGGCAGGGCCACGGCCGGAAGCGGCGCGGCGGTCTCTTGCTGGGCCAGGTGGAGCACATCGCCCGCCACCAGGCGCCGCGCGGCATGGCCGCCGAACTGGCCCAGTTCGAACGTGGCGCGGCTGCCCAGGTACGGCGCGATATCGAGGCCGCCGCCGATCAGCAGATAGCCACGCATGCCACCGCCACGCGTGCGGCCAGTGGCCAGCGTCTGCCCTGCGGCCACGGCGATGACCTCGCCCAGCGGCACGGGCACGCCATCGAGGGTCGCGCCGAAATCGGCCCCGGTCAGGCAGATGCGCGCCGGCGCGGTGAACGCCAGGGTTGGCCCGGTGTGCGTCATCTCCAAGCCGGCCATGCCTTCGGGATTGCCGAGCAGGCGGTTGCCCAGGCGGAACGATTGATCGTCCATCGGCCCCGAGGGCGGCACACCCACGGCCCACAGATGCTGGCGGCCGGGCCAGTCCTGCACCGTGGTGGCCGTCCCGCCGGCGATCACGCGCAGGCTGGCGGGCACGAAGCTGATCGTGTCGAGTACGCGGGTGGAAACCTCGCCGCTGGTAAACGCCGGGCTTGCCACCACCTGGCGCAGCCAGCGCAGGTTGGTTTCGATGCCATCGATCCGCGTGGCGGCCAGCGCCTGCTGCATCGCCGTCACCGCCGCTTCGCGGGTGGGCGCATGCACGATCAGCTTGGCCAGCATGGGATCGTACCACGCGCTCACCTCGGTGCCGGCGACCACCCAGGTTTCGGTGCGGATTTCGGCGGGAAATTCCACCGCCGTCAGCGTGCCCGAGGTTGGCCGGTAGTCCAGCGCGGGATCTTCGGCATAGAGGCGCACCTGCACCGAATGGCCCGATGGCGTGGTGGGCGCATGATCGAGAAACGCGAAGTCACCCGCGCCGCCGCGCACCATCCACGCGACCAGGTCCAGCCCCATGACCTCTTCGGTCACGCCGTGTTCGACCTGGAGCCGGGTGTTCATTTCCAGGAAAAAGAACTCCTTGCGATCGGCATCGTAGAGGAATTCTACCGTCCCGGCCGAGCGATAGCGCGCTGCTTCGCCCAGGCGGATCGCCGCGGCATAGAGATCGGCGCGCACGCTTTCGGGCAGCAGCGGGGCGGGGGCTTCTTCCACCACCTTCTGGTTGCGGCGTTGCAGCGAGCAATCGCGTTCGCCCAGGGCAACGATGCGCCCGGCGCCATCGCCAAAGATCTGCACTTCGACATGGCGGGCGCGGCGCACATAGCGTTCGAGGAACACGCCGGCATCGCCGAAATTGCTCTGTCCCAGGCGCGCCACGGTGGCAAAGCCCTCGCGCACGTCGGCCTCGGTCTCGCACACGCGCATGCCGATGCCGCCACCGCCGGCCGTGGCCTTGAGCATGATGGGATACCCGATGGCCGCGGCGGCGGCCACCGCCTCGTCCTCGCTCGTCAGCAGGTCGCTGCCAGGGGCCAGGGGTACGCCATGGGCCTTGGCCAGTTCGCGGGCGCTGTGCTTGAGCCCGAAGGTGCGGATATTGTCGGGCGTGGGGCCGATGAAGACAATCCCCGCCGCAGCGCAAGCATCGGCAAATTCGACGTTTTCGGCCAGGAAGCCATAGCCGGGGTGGATCGCGCCGGCGCCGGTCTGCTTGGCCGCGGCGATGATCGCCGGGATATTGAGATAGCTTTCGCTGGCGCGGGCGGGGCCGATGCACACGGCCTCGTCCGCCAGGGCGACATGGGTCGATCCCTCGTCAGCCTGGGAATAGACCGCGACGGAGCGCAGGCCCATCTGGCGCAGGGTGCGGATGATCCGGGTGGCAATCGCGCCCCGGTTGGCGATGAGGACGGTATCGAACATCATGCCGCCACGATCATGCGCACGGGGGTGGGGTTGAACGCATTGCAGGGATTGTTGATCTGCGGGCAGTTGGACACGACCACCACCACGTCCATCTCGGCCCGCAGGTCGAGCGAGAGGCCCGGCGCGGAAATGCCGTCGACAATGCCGAGCGCGCCATCGGCTTCGACCGGCACGTTCATGAAGAAGTTGATGTTCGAGACGATGTCACGCTTGCCGCGCCCTTCCCACAGGTTGGCCTCGAGGAAGTTTTCGACGCAGGCATGTTGCCACCGCGTGTGATGACCATAGCGCAAGGTGTTGGATTCGCACGAACAGGCGCCGCCGATCGTGTCGTGATACTCCACCGCGCTGGCGGTGATCGTCATCATCGCGCGCCCTTCGTTGGACATCAGCGTGGTGCCCGCGCGCAGGAACAGGTTGCCTTGCGCGGCCACGGTATCCTGCGCGGAATAGCGCTCGGCATCGTCGGCCGCGCTATAGACCAGGAAATCGACCGCCTGGTTGCCTTCCAGATCGACGATGCGCAGCGTCTGGCCCTTGGCCACATGGTGCAGCCAGGGCGCACGGGCGGGCACGATTTCGTCGTGAACGATAGTGCCGGAAAGGCCGGCAAGATGGGTATCGGTTGACATCGCAATCCGTCCTTCGCGCGTTAGCGGCGGAAATAGTCTTCGACGTTGAGGAAGGCGCGCAGGCCTTCGGGCGTCGCATTGCGGATGGGATCGTTGCCCAGCGTGACCGGCCCGCGCCATGCCGTGACGCGCAGCGGGGTGACGCTGTAGGCCGGGCGCGGATCGAGCACGTGCGGCACGTTGGCCAGCACCACGATCAGATCCATTTCCGCGCGCAGCAACACTTCGCGGCCCGGCGCAAACGGCCCGACCAGCGGGGTGATCGTGCCGTCCTGCTCGATCCGCGTGCCCTTGAACAGGTTGATGCACGGGTGCACGTCACGCCGGGTCAAGCCATGCTTGGCCGCGCCGAGCAGGAAACGATCGCGCCCATTGGGACAGGCGCCGCTGTTGCGGCCTTCGCCATACTTTGCCGCGTTGGTGGCCGCGTTCGACGTGCCGGAAAAGCAATCGTGCGTGCCCGCGCCGTCTTCCACGATGCTGAACAGCACGCGCCCCATGTCAGACAGCAAGAGCTTGCCTGCGCCAAGGTAGGCGTTCCACTGCACCTTGACGGTATCGGCCACGTTGAGCCGCTCGGTGGGCAGTTCGGCGTTCCACACCTGCAGCCCGGCACAGGCATCGCCCTGCTTGTCGATCAGGCGCAGCCGCGTGCCGCGCGCCAAGAGGTGCGTGGAATAGCCGCCCGGGGCAATGGTTTCTTCCCACACCAGGTCGGCCGCGGCGACGCCTTCGGGCAGGTCGGTGGCAACCGGCGGCAGCACCGGCATGGTTTCCACCACGGTGCCGCCCATGCTGCGCGCGTGGTCACGCGCGGC
>CAYXUN010000037.1:7651-37547 GCA_964468165.1 uncultured Novosphingobium sp.
GGGGGGGGGGGGGGGGGGGGCGGGGCGTGGGGCCCCCCGGGGGGGGGGTGGGGGGGCGGGGGGGGGGGGGGGCGGGGGTACGAGCGTTTCGGTCATGCGGCCGCTCCATTGCTGGTGCGCTTGCCGTCGTCCTGAACATAGATCGGCGGCAGCAGGGCAGTGGTGGTGACGAGTTCGAGCTGTTGCACGCCGCGCACGCGGCGCAGCGCATCTGAAAGTTCTTTCAGCCGCACGGCCGGGCCCTGGACGAGCAGGACTTCCAGGCTCTGGTCGTCTTCCAGGAACACGTGCTGGGCGGAAATCACCTCTTTGAGGTAATCGGCCTGGGTCTGCGCCAGCTGGTGGCGCACGCGGCCACGATCGCCGCGATAGACCATGGTGATCGTGCCGGCGAGCATCTCGTCCGGGCGGGTCAGGGCTTCATGGTCGGCCAGGGCGTGGCGGATCAGCTCGGCAATCAGTTGCGAGCGCGAGGGCAACTGGCGCTCTTCGACCATCATGTCGAGCTTGCGGAACAGATCGGCCGGCAAGCTCATGCTGAGCCGCGCCAGGCTGGCGGGTTCGCTGCTCATGCGAGTTCCTCTCTTGTCATACGGCCACCTTTTGCGGCGGCGTCTTGTCGTCCGCCTCGGCGGTTTCGGCCGGCGCTTCGTCTTCGCGCGGGCGCAGCGGCAGGTCATAGACCACGGTGGCGCCATAGCGGTGCGGGGCGTGGGGATCGTGGCGGCGCTTGTCGAGCGCCAGCACACGCGTGCCGAGCGAGAACGCCTCGCGGATGTCGTGCGTGACCATGATCACCGTCAGCGCATGTTCGCGCCACAACCGGCGGATCAGCACGTGCATGTCGGCGCGGATACCGGGATCGAGCGCGCCGAACGGCTCGTCCAGCAAGAGGATGCGCGGCCGCTTGAGCAGGGCCTGGGCGATCGCCAGGCGCTGCTGCATCCCGCCCGACATCTGCGCCGGATAGAGCTGCAGCGCATCGCCCAGGCCAACCGCCTCGAGCATGGCGACAGCCTCGTCCCGCGCGGCGCGGCGGGCGCTGCCGAACAGGCGCGCGAGCAGCGGTGCCTGCGCGCATTCCAGGCCGAACATCGTGTTCTGCAAGGCGGTGAGATGGGGAAACACCGAATAGCGCTGAAACACCACGCCGCGATCGGGGCCGCATTCGGGTGGCAGCACCGCGCCATCCAGGCTGATCGTGCCGCGGCTTGGCGCCTCTTGCCCCAGGACCAGGCGCAGCAGGCTGCTCTTGCCCGCGCCCGATGGCCCGACGATCGAGACAAAGCTGCCGGCCGCAACATCGAGGTTGATCTTTTCGAGGACGATCTTGTCCCCGAATTCAACCCAGATATCGCGAAGGGAAAGGAGCGCGGTCAATGGCTTGCTCCATGGGCCCAGGGAAACAGACGGCGGCTGGCCAGGGACAGGGCAAAGTCCATGACAATGGCCAGAAGCGCGATCCACGCCACGTAGGGGATGATCACGTCCATCGACAGGTAGCGCCGCACCAGGAAGATGCGATAGCCCAGCCCGGTATCGGCGGCGATCGCCTCGGCCGAGATGAGGAACACCCAGGCCGGCCCCAATGCCAGGCGCACGGCCTGGATCAGGCGCGGCATGGCCTGGGGCAGGGCCACGCGGATCATGATCTGCCAGCTGCTGGCGCCGAGCGTCTGCGCCTTGATGATCTGTTCGCGCGGCAGGCTGGCGATATGGTCGGTGATGTCGCGGATCATCGGCGGGGCGATGCCCACCACGATCAGCGCCACCTTGGCGGTTTCACCCAGGCCCAGCGCGATGAACAGGACCGGCAGCAGCGCGATCGGCGGGATCACGGCAATCGCGGTGACCAGTGGCCCCAGCGTGGCGCGCACCGGCGGCAAGACCCCCAG
This sequence comes from uncultured Novosphingobium sp., assembly GCA_964468165.1. Taxonomy (GTDB): domain Bacteria; phylum Pseudomonadota; class Alphaproteobacteria; order Sphingomonadales; family Sphingomonadaceae; genus Novosphingobium. The sequence continues at coordinate 9,547 of CAYXUN010000037.1, forward strand.
CACCAGCCCGGCGACCAGCGCGCCAAGCGTTGCCAGGCCCAGGCCGAGGCCCAGCCGCTGAAGGCTGGCCAGGGTATCGGTCCAGAACAGGAAGTGCCCCGACAGCGGATCGGCCTGGAACAGCAGGGCCGAAAGGCCGCGCGCCATGGCATCGGGCAGGGGCAGGATCTTGTCACTCGGGTTGAGCGCGTGGCGTTGCGCCGCCATGACCAGATAGAGCACGAGCAGCGCCAGGATCGGGACCGCGCCGGCGATCATCCTGTCATTGCGGCGCATGTTGCGGTTGACCCAGCGCATGGCGTGAACCCCTTGGAGAACGGACGGCAGGCCCCGGCAGCGCGCCGGGCCCTACCGGATGAAAGCGCGCCGGATCAGAGCTTGCCGGCGGCGGCGAGCTTCATGAAGCTGTCGTCAAAACGCAGCGTGACATGGGCGGGATCGCCCAGCGTCTTGCCGCCCGGAAACGCCATGCCGACGGCGTCGGCCGAACTGGCGCCCTTGAACAGCCCCTTGGAAAAGCTGAAATCGCGCACCCGCGTCATCGTGGTGACCAGCGCCAGGCTGTCTGCCGCCGCCACTGCCGCGGCGGGCTGGTCATAGAGGAACGTGGTGGTCAGCTGCTTGTCGAACACGTCGGGCGTGGTGCCGGCGAGCTTGGCCATGGCCGCGCGCGCTTCCTTGCCCTGCGCGTCCTGGCGCTTCATCAGCGCCATGGTTTCATACCAGATCCCGGCCAGGGCCTTGCCCAGCGCGGGATTGGCCTTGAGCGTGGCGGTATCCACCGCCATCAGATCGAGGATTTCGCCCGGGATCTGTGCCGAGGAAAACACCTCGTTGGCGCCAGGTTGCCCGCGCATGACCGAAAGCTGCGGGTTCCAGGCCACCGCGGCCTGGGCATCGGGGCTGGAAAAGGCGCCCACGATGTCAGCGTCCGATGTATTGACTGTCTTGACATCGCTGAGCGACAGGCCGGCCGATCCCAGGGCGCGGGCGAGCAGGTAGTGCGACACCGAGAGCTCGACCAGGTAGATCTGCTTGCCCTTGAGGGCGGAAACCGAATTGGCACCTTTGAGCAGGACACCATCGTTGCCGTTGGAATAGTCCCCGACGATGATTGCGCTGGTATCCTTGCCCCCGGCGGCGGGGATGGTCAGCGCATCCATGTTGGTGAGGGTGACGCCATCAAACTTGCCGGCATTATACTGGTTCACGGATTCGACATAGTCGTTCACCTGAACAATATTGATCTTGATGCCATACTTGTCGGCCCATTTCTTGACGATACCTGCCTGTTGCGCATAGGGCCACGGCATCCAGCCAGCATAGATCGACCAGCCGATGTTGAATTCGGTTTTCTTCGCGGCTCCGGCATCGGGTGCCGAGGAGCATGACGCCATCATCAGTGTGCTGGCCAGAAGTGCGATCTTACCCGCCGTGCCGATCATCTTCATCATGATTCGCGCCCCTTTCGCACTGCACCATGGTTGCAAAGCCCACCCTTGTCCATGGCAAAAATATTACCCATCGTCATTTTTGTAATAACTCATGCGGTGGGCGAGAAATGAGGTCACGCAGTCTGGCATCGCCAGCACCAGCGCGAGACATCCGCAGCGTAGCCAGTGTTCATCGCGGCATTGCGCGACGGCGATGCGGTGCAGCGATCACACTTTGACGCCAGGTTGAGTCGCGAATCAAGCGGCAATTTGCGCGTGCCGTCGTGGGCCATGAGGCAGTGCTTGTGCGGTGACGTGGCGCCACTATGCCGCAAGTGCGAGGAAAAACGGCGGGTTTCCGCGTATTTCCTGTGAGTGAATCATACTGAATGCCACGAAAATTATTACGCTTGACCGATTATGTAATATCGGTACCGTGGCAGGTGTCGATAGTTCAGGGCGACACAATAAATATACCAAGAGCGGGTCACCACAGCCACGCCGCATAGCGGTGCGGGCGATGGGGAATAGTGCGGATTTCAGGCCGGTTGTTGACTGCCGGAGCGACAGCAAGCGCTCCCACCCTGCCAGGGCCTGGCGCCGCGTTTCGATCCCGACCACTCTTGGCAAGACAAGTGCCGGCGAGCCTGATCGGTTCGCTGGCCACGCAAACCTTGGTGCCAGGCCGGACAGCGGCCGGCACTTGCCCGGCAAGCGGGCCGATCCCTGGGAGGGGATGTCACAGCACAGGCTTTTTGAGAACAAAGCGAGGGGCTGAAGTGACCAAGCGATCTTTCCGAACGAACCTGCTGGGCGCCACGATGCTGCTCATGCCCGCCTTGGTGCCGAACTCGGCCACTGCGCAGGCAGCCCCGCAACCGCAAGGCGAGCCGGCGGCCGATGCCGCGGCCGCATCGGGCAGCGCCGCCAACTACATCGTGGTGACGGCCACGCGGCGCGCCACCACCTTGCAGGATGCGCCGATCAACATCAGCGCGGTCAGCCCGCAGGAACTCGCCCGCCAGCGTATCGACGACGTCAAGTCGCTCGCCGCGTTCACGCCGGGCATGACCGTGGCCGACACTGGCCCGGGCTCCACCGGCAAGATCGTGCTGCGCGGCATCAACTCGGGCGATTCCAGCGTGGAAGGCGCCAGCGCCAACAGCGCGGTGGGCGTCTATCTCGGTGAAGTGCCGCTCTATCTCGATTTCAAGCTGCTCGATATCGACCACGTCGAAGTGCTGCAGGGCCCGCAGGGCACGCTCTATGGCCTGGGCACGCTGGCCGGCGCGGTGCGCTACATGCCCAACCGGCCCGATACCGATCACTACAGCGTCGATCTGCACGGCCGCTGGTTTGGCGAAAGCCACAGCAGCGAAGCGGGCGTCAATGCCGATGGCACGATCAACATCCCGATCGTGAAGGACCACATCGCGTTGCGCAGCACCGTGGGGTATTTCGACAACCCCGGCTTCATGGATTACAACTACCTGCTGCGCCAGCCCGGCGTGTCCAACCCGCAGCCGGTGCGCGGCACGACGGCGGCCGATGGCTCGTTCGGCACGCCGGCCCAGCAAGCGGCGAATTTCTATTCCAAGAAGGATGTGAACTATGAACACACCTTCACCACGCGCAACCAGCTGCTGCTGGAAGCCAGCCCCGATTTCAAGGTCTACCTGACCTACGCCCACCAGATCACCAAGACGCAGGGCCGCCAGGCCAATGGCGCGGGCGTGCTCGGCACCGGCAAGTACGAGGCGCCGTGGCGCTATCTCGAACCGACCAACCGCTCGTCCGACCTCTATTCGGCCGAGTTCAACGTCAACGTGTTCGACGTGGCCCAGCTGGTGGCGACCACCGCCTTTACCAACCAGACGATCTATACCCAGCGCGACAACACCGACCTGCTGCTCGATCTGGACTATGGCTATGAAGCCTTTCCAGAGTTTTCGTCCTACAACCAGGCAACCTCGAAGTATCACCAGTTCAACGAGGAAGTGCGCCTGGTTTCGACCCACGGCGGCCCGTTCAGCTGGGTGCTTGGCGGGTTCTACAACAACATGCGCTATGGGTCGCAGTATCGCGAATATGTGCCCGGCTATCCCGAATGGGCCGGCATCTATCGGCCTGACAACCTGGAATACATGTCGTTCGTCAACACCCGCACCAAGGAAAAGGCGGCCTATGGCGAAGGCACGTTCCACATCACCAAGGATTGGCAGGTCACCGGCGGCTTGCGCTACTTCAAGTATGACGCCTTTGCCGAAGGCGGCACGGATACGCCGCTGTTCAGCAAGTACACGCCCTATCCCTTGGTGGTGTTCGCGCCGCAGCGCATCAAGTCGGGCAGCACGGGCAAGGACGGCTTTGTCTGGAAGGCCAACACGTCCTACAAGTTCAGCCCCGATCTCATGGCCTATTTCACCTACAGCACGGGCTATCGCACCGGCAACGTGAACCGCGTGGCGCCCTGCGTCCTGCCGCTCAATCCCAATGTCCAGAACGTTTGCGCGCTGCCCAACGAGCTGGCCTATGGCCCGGACAAGACGCGCAACCGTGAACTGGGCCTGCGCGGCGCGCTGTTCGACCGCAAGTTCCAGTTTACCCTGAGCGGCTTCATCGTCACCTGGGCCGGCGTGCAGGTGCCCAGCCAGACGGTCAACGGCGCCGTGGGCATCACGGTCAACGGCAGCACCGCCGTGTCGAAGGGCATCGATTTCTCGGGCCATCTCAAGATCACCCCGCAGCTGACGATCGATGGCACCTATTCCTACAACGATGCCCATCTTACCGCCGATGCCCCGGGCATCGTGGTGAGCAGCGGGGTCAACTACGATGCCTTTGCCGGCGATCGCCTGCCTGGTTCCACCAAGCATTCGGGCAGCGTGGGCGCCACCTATACCTATCCGCTCAGCGAAGGCCGCGATATCGAGGCGACCTGGGCGATGACCTATACCGGCGACATCTATTCGCGCGTCGGCCTTCGCGGCAACGGCGAAGTCATCCCGGCCTATACCACGCACCGCGCCTCGGTCACCTATCACAGCCCGATGTTCGATGTGGGCGTCTATGCCGACAACATCTTTGACAAGTATGCCGTGACGGCAGTGGAGAACGACACCAGTTCCTACAACCGTGCCCGCAGCGGCGTGGTGGAGCGCTTCTATGCCTATGGCGTCCTGACACCACGCCGCGTCGGCCTGGAAATGACCTTCCACTACAAGTGACGTGAACACCAACGTCCCGCTCCGTTGTCGCGACAATACGGAGCGGGACAGCTGTTTTCCAGGATTCCGCAACAGAGCTTCGCCATGGATGGGACAGACATGAAACAGCGGCTGATCGGGCTGATTCCGCCCGCCACGCTTTTGGCAGTGATCCTGTTCTGGGCCTATGCGCCCAAGAGCGTGATCGATTACCCGTGGACGCTCACGATCGTGGCGACGGCGATTTCGGCCTGGTTGCTGCTGCTCGAATGGCTGTTCGAACGCCATGCCGATTGGCGGATGAACTGGCGCGAGTTCTTTACCGACACATTCTATGTCGTGCTCAGCTCCACCATCATTTCCCGTGCCACCGATTTCTTTGCCGATGCGCCGATGAAGGCGGCCAAGGCCAGCGCCGGGCTATCGACGCCGTGGCTGGAACACCTGCCGTTCCTGGCGCAGGTCGGGCTGATCTTCTTCCTGTTCGAATTCGGCCAATACTGGATGCATCGCGCGATGCACAACTGGACGCCGCTGTGGTTGACGCACGCGCCGCATCACCACATCACGCAGTTGAACGCGCTCAAGGGCTATGTCGGCAACCCGCTGGAGCTGTTCCTGATCAGCCTGGGCATCATCGCCCTGCTCGATTTCAGCCCCGTGGCGATCCTCTGCGCCGCAAGCGTGGGCAACGTGGTGGCCGGCTTTGCCCATGCCAACGTGAAGTCTGATCCGCCGTGGTTCTATTCGTTCTTCTTCACCACGATCCGCCATCACAGCCTGCACCATTCGGTGGGCTATGAAGAAACCCGCTGCAACTATGCCAACTCGATGATCCTGATCGATCGCGTGCTGGGCACCTATCGCGAGGGCGAGGGCATCCTGGTCGGCCAGGACGAGCGCCGCCGCCTGACCATCCGCGAACAGTTCATGTTCCCGTTCGTGCCGGTGATCGATACGATCAAGCAGCGCCGCGCGGGCAACGGGGAAGCGGTGCAGCGCTGATCCCGTGGCAACGCTTGCCAGCTCAACCGCGCCCATGGCACAGGGCGGGATGAGCAAGACCGATCCGCAGATCGCCACCGCCCGCGCCGCCCTGGCGCGGGGTGATTGGCCGGCCGTCGTCCGGGCGGCGCAGAGGGTTGGCGATGCGGCGCCGCAGCGGGCGGAGGCCCTGTTCCTGCTGGGCTTGGCCGAAGCCGGGCAGGGACGGATCAGCGCCGCGATCGCCCTGCTGCACCAGGCCGTGGCGCGCGATCCGCAGGGCGAATACCGCGCGCAACTGGCCCGCCTGTTGATCATGACCCGGCAGGACAGCGCCGCCGCACAGGCCCTGGCCGAGGCCGAACATGCGCTTCCCGATGACGCGCTGAGCCGCGATACCATGGGCTGCGTCTATGCCCGCCTGGGCGACCATGCCGCCTCGCTGCCCCATTTCGCCCATGCCGTGGCGCAGGCGCCCGATAGCCTCGAATACCGCTACAACCACGCTGCCGCGCTCAATTTCGTCGGGCAGGTGGGCGAGGCGGAGGCCGCGCTCGAAGCGCTGATCGCGCGCGCGCCGGGCCATGGCCGCGCGCACCACCTGCTCGCCAGCCTCAAGCGGCACTCGGCAGAAAGCCACCATGTGCCGCGCCTGCGCGCGCAACTGGACGCGGCGCAGGATCCGCGCGACCGGTTGCTGCTGGGCTATGCCCTGGCGAAGGAGCTTGACGACCTGGGCGAAAGCGACGCGGCCTTCGCCGCGCTGGCCGCTGCCAATGCAGAGCATCGCGCCCGGCTGCCCTATCGGTTTGCCAGCGATGCCGCCAATTTCGACGCAATCGAGGCGGCCTGGCCGGGTCTGTCGCGCGCGCCGGTATCTGGAGCGCCGACGGACGCGCCGATCTTCGTGATCGGCATGCCGCGCACCGGCACCACGCTGGTCGATCGCATCCTCTCGTCCCACCCCGCGGTGGAAAGCGCCGGCGAACTGCAGGCGATGCCGCTGGCGGTGAAGCACGCCGCCGGCACGCGCACGCGCACCGTGCTCGATCCCCAAACCATCGCCGCGCTGCGTGACGCCGATCTGGGCGCGATCGGCCATGACTACATGGCCCGTGCGCGCCATCACCGGCGCGACCCGGCGCTACGCTTTGTCGATAAATTTCCCGGTAATTTCCATTATGCCGGAATAGTGGCCCGCGCGCTGCCCAATGCGCGCATCATATGCCTGCGCCGCCACCCGATGGACACGGTGCTGAGCAACTTCCGCAACCTGTTTGCGATCACCTCGCGCTATTACGACTACAGCTATGACCTGATGGACATCGCCCGCTATTACGCGCGCTTCGACCGGTTGATGCGCTTTTGGCAGGCGGCCATGCCCGGCCGCATCCTGGAAGTGTCCTACGAGGATCTGGTGGCAGACCAGGAAGGCGTGACGCGCCGCATGCTCGATCATGCCGGGCTGGAATGGAACGCGGCCTGCCTCGATTTCCACCGCAACAGCGCGCCGGTTTCCACGCCCAGCGCCGCCCAGGTGCGCCGCCCGCTCTATCGCGATGCCCTGGCGCGATGGAAGCGGCACGCGGATGCGCTGGCCGAGGTCGCGGCGTTCTTTGCCGCGCAGGGCATCGCCATAGACTGACGGCGATCAGCCGTAGCAGGTGATGCGGGCGCGGCGCAAAATCTTGTCTTCCAACGAGTAATAGAGCCAGATCGCATCGGGCATGACAAGGCACGACGCGGCAAAGGCAATATCGGTGGCATCGCGGCTGCGCGCGGGCGGGGGCAGCAGGATCGGCTCGATCCCGCGTCCGGTAACGCGCGAAAAATCAGGCGAAAAGCTGATCCAGCCAATGCGCCAGCGTGCATCGGCAGTTGCGCCGTTATAGAACATCACCGGGTCATGGCCATCGCGCTGCACGATCGGCCCGGTAGAGAGGTGCCAATTGTCCCAGCTATCGTCGCGCACGGTGAAGGGATCATCGATCACCGTCCACGGTCCTTCGAGCGATGGCCCGGTGGCAAGGCCGATCCGCGAGGCATTGTCCTTGGCATATTCGTAGAACAGGCGAAACGTGCCATCGGGCGCCTGGGCCACAGTGGCTTCCTTGATGTTGCCTTCGCCCTCCGGCGCCTTGAGCAGCACGCGATGCTCGTGCAGGTCGGTCAGCGAGGGCCCTTGCGCCACCAGCAGCGATCCTTGCGACCGCTTGGCGTCCACGCCGGTGTAGAAGATCGTGTAATTGCCGTCTTCGCCGTGGACCACCGTGGGATCTTCGCACCCGCCAGCGTCATCGGGGTGGGGACCGGGCACGATCGCCGGCGCGTCGCGCATGGTGAAGCAGCGCCCATCGGTGGAATCGCCGGCCCAGATGATGCCGGTGGGATCGTGCTGTTCCAATGGATTGGGCAGCACTCTTACCAAGAGGCGGTACATGCTGCCTTCAGTCCAGACGAACGGGCTCATCAGGTCATAATGCGCCAGCCGGCCTTCCGGGCCGGCGATATCGAGCGTCACGTCCTGGAGTTCTTCGACCACATAGGCAACCATGGCTCAGGCTCCTTGCGCAACGGTGAGCGACAGCGCGCCGTCGATGGTGACAGTGGTGCCGGTGATGTAATCAGCCTGCGGCGAGAGCAGGAACAGCACGAGGTCGGCCACTTCCTCTGGCGTGCCGGCGCGGCCCCAGGGAATGGCCGCCTGCTTGCGCCGCAATTCGTCCGGGTTATCCAGCGCGGACTGGTTCATCGGGGTCAGGATCATGCCCGGCGCCACACCGTTGACCGCGATGGCCTTGGGCGCAAGTTCGAGCGCGAGCGTTCTGGTCAGTTGCGCCAACCCACCCTTGGCCGCGTCATAATCTACCCCGCCGGGACGCGGAGCGTTCTCATGGATCGAGGAAATGTTGACGATGCGGCCGCCGCGGGGGGTGGCTGATGAGGCCAAGCCGCGGACCAGACGCCGGCAGGTCAGGAATGGGCCGTAGAGATCGGCGTGGATCAGGCGGTCGAACTGGGCCAGCGCCATGTCCTCGATCATCACGCCGGTCATGTTGAGCCCGGCGGAATTGACCAGCAGGTCAACCGGGCCAAAGCGGCGCTCGGCCAGATCGAACAGCCGTTCCACCGCGTCTTCCTGCCCGACATCGGCGGCAATCGCGGCCGCTTGTCCGCCGCTTTCGGCAATGGCGCCGACCACCGCATCGGCGGCGTGGGCATCCTTGAAATAGGTCAGGACCACCGGCACGCCGGCCTTGCCCAGCTTGAGCGCGGTGGCCCGGCCAATACCGGATTCCCCTCCGGTCACGATGGCGACGGAGGTGGGGCGAAAGGACAGGGTGGGGGAGGTCATGCGCCAGATAACGCAGCAAAACATGTTCGGTGCCGGGCGATCGGCGCAGTTCGCGCGGCCGCGCGCGCCATCGTGCGATGGCCGTCATACCACGGCAACATTTGCCGCCTAATCGCCGCCTTTTCCATGGGGGTGGCGATGCATTGCCTGGTGGTGGAAGACGATCCGGTGATTGCCGCGCACGTGCTCGACGGCTTGCGCGCCGCGGGCCGATCGGCCGACCACGCCGCCACCGGGCGCGCGGCGCTCGAACGCTTGTCGCGCGGGCGCTATGACGCCGTGGTGCTCGATCGCATGCTGCCCGATCTGGGTGGGCTTGAGGTCTTGAGCGCGATGCGCACGGCCGGTGAGGCACGGCCACCGGTGCTGGTGCTCAGCGCGCTGGGTTCGCTGGCGGACCGGATCGAGGGACTGGAAGCGGGCGGCGACGATTACCTCGCCAAGCCCTTTGCCATCGAGGAACTGCTCGCCCGCCTCAACGCCATCACCCGGCGGCGGCCCGGCCCGGCCGAGGCGGCGCGCCTGGCAGTAGGGCGGCTGGAACTCGATCCGTCGCGCCACAGCGCGGCGTTCGCCGGGCAGCAGGCACTGCTCAACCGCAAGCTCTATTCGCTGCTGGCGCACATGATGCGCCATGCCGACAAGGTGGTGACGCGCGACATGCTGCTCGAACATGTCTGGGGCTATGCCTTTGCGCCGACCACGAATATCGTCGAAAGCAACATGAGCCGGCTGCGCACCCGCCTGCTCGACCTGGGCATCGATCCGATCGAGACCCAGCGCGGGCACGGCTATGTGCTGCGCAGCGGGCAGTGCGCGTGATCGCCGCCAGCGCCAATGCCGTGCGTGGCGGCAGCGGGCGCGAGGCCGCCTTTCCGCTGGGCATGGGGCGCCTGGCGATCCAGTTCGGCGCGCTGTTTGCCCTGGCCATGCTGGCGATGGGCCTGGTGGTGTTTGCCGTGGCGCAACAGCGCATTTCCCGGCGCATCGACGATGCGCTGGAATACCACAGCAGCAAGTACCTGGCGCCAGACCATGGCCAGCCCGCCAGCAGCGCGATCGTCGCCGCGCGGATCGAGGCATGGCAGCAGCAGAAGGCGTTGAGCGAGCGCACCTATATCCTGTTTGCCGCCGATGGCCGCCTGCTCGCCGGGCGGCTGCGCATTCCGCCGCCACCGCCGGGCTTTTCGCCGGTGCGCTATGTCAGCCGCGCCCACGTGGTGCACAAGGGCCGGGCGCTCGCCACGCGGCTGCCCGATGGCGCGCTGTTCGTGGTGGTACAGCACAGCGAGGCGGCCGAAAGCCTGCAGGCGATCCTGCCCGGCGTGGTCGTGGCGATCTTTGCCTGCGCGCTGCTGGCGGGGCTGGCGGCAACCATGCTGTTTGCCCGGCAGACCGCGCTGCGCCTGGCCGAAACCCAGGCGGCGGCCGATGCCATTGCGCGGGGCGATCTATCCCGCCGCATTGCCACCGACCGGCTCGACGGCATGTTTGCGCAGCAGGCCGCCAGCCTCAACCGCATGCTCGATCGCATGGAGGAACTGGTCAACGCCCAGCGCCAGTTTTCCAGCGCCCTGGCACATGATCTGCGCACCCCGCTCACCCGGCTGCGCGGCCTGCTCGCCGCGGCCAATGCCACCGCCGATACCGATGCGCTGGTGGAGCGGGCAGGGCGCGAATGCGCCTCGGTCATTGCCATTTTCGATGCGCTGCTGCGCCTGGCAGAGCTGGAATCCGGCCGCCATCCCACTGCCGTCGCCCCGCTCGATCTGGGCGCACTGGTCGCCGATGTGGCCGAGACGATGGAGCCGGTCCTTGCCGATCACGGCGGGGCGCTGCGCCTGGGGACGGTGGACGATGCGGTGGTGCGGGCCGATGCCGGGCTGGTCAACCAGTTGCTCGTCAATCTTCTCGAAAACGTCGCGACGCATACGCCGCCGGGTACCACGGCCACCTTGCGGGTGGAGCGGCGCGCGGAAGGCGCGATGGTGATCCTGGCCGACGATGGCCCAGGCCTGGCCGCCGCAGACCGCAGCCGCGTGGTGCGCCCGTTCGAACGCGGCCCGGAAACCGCCGGGCGGCGCGGCAGCGGGCTGGGCCTGTCGATCGCCCAGGCGATCGTGCGCTTTCACGGCGGCACGCTGGCCCTTGCCGACAATGCGCCGGGGCTGGAAGTGCGGATGATGTTTCCGGCTTGATCAAGGGCATTTGCGTCAGGTTTCCACCACCCCCCGACCCCCTCCTCTAAAGAGGATGGGGCTTAAAGTGGCTCTCCCCCTCCTCTTCAGAGGAGGGGGGCGGGGGGTGGTGCGAGGCGTGAACCCAACCTCCCAACATTCTCAATTTGCAATGTTGCGGGCATTTCGCGCCGGCCACGAAACTTGTCGCACAAATGTCATGGACGGTGCCTAGCGGGTCGGCAGGCGCAACGGGAATGGCCCGGCGCCCATGGGGTTTCACACGATGCGATTCTTCCGGTCTGCGGCCGCGCTGGCGGCTGTCTGCATGGTCGTGCCTGCCGCCCACGCGGCCGATCACGCCGATCCGGCGCCGCGCTGGCTTTCGGCCACGACCTTTGCGCCTGACCACGCCTTTGCCCCGCCGCCCGCGCCCGGTTCCTTGGAGGAAAAGCTCGATCTCGATCGCCTGCGCGCGCTGATCGCGGCGTCCTCGCCCGAGCGGATCACCCAGGCCGATTGGGATGGCGAGCACAAGGAGCCGGCGATCTTCGACAAGGCGCTGGGCAAGGATCTGGCCACGCTGCCCCACACCCTGGCCCTGGCAAACCTGGTGCAGGATGAAGTGGAGCGCGTGGTCGCTGCGGCCAAGCACCATTTCCGCCGTGCCCGCCCGTTCATGGTCGATCCCGCGCTGCCACATTGCGGCAAGGGGGAGCAGGCGCTCAAGGCCTATCCCAGCGGGCATTCCGCCTTTGCCTGGTCGGTTGCCTGGACGCTGGCGCAGCTGGCGCCCGATCGCGCCGCCGCGCTGATGGCCAAGGCGCAGGATTACGCGCTGAGCCGCGAGATCTGCGGCGTGCACTTTGCCACCGACGTGGAGGCCAGCCACGCCATGGCGACCGCCGCTGCCCAGGCCCTGCTTTCCGACCCCCGCCTTGCCCCGATGGTCGCGGCCGCCCGCGCCGAATGGCCGGCGCACTGACCGTCTTTTCCCTTCTTCCTGATGACACATTGAGGACCATCATGATCAAGCACACCCTGCGCGCCGCCCTGTTGGCCGCCTCCAGCCTGCTCGCCTGCACGGCCCACGCGGCCGATGCCCCCGCCGCTGCTGCTGCCGAAGCAGCGCCGGCCGCCTCCGATCCGCAATCGACCACCGCCAACCAGGCCGGCCAGGCCAACGACGCGCAGTCGCTCACCTCGTCCGACATCATCGTGACCGGCAGCCGCGCCGCGCAAGTGGCGCCGATCACTGCCTCGCTCACCACCACGCAGCCGCAGGCCGCAGTCAGCCGCGAATTCATCGACAACGCCAATGCCGCGTCGGATTTCAACCAGCTGATCGCGCTGACCCCCAGCGTGAGCATTTCGGGCAGCAACAACGGCACCGGCTTTACCGAAACCAAGGCGACGATCCGCGGCTTCCAGGACGGCGATTACAACGTCACCTATGACTCGATCCCGTTTGCCGACACCAACAACCCGACGCACCATTCCACCGCGTTCTTCCCCACCACCACGATCGAAACCGTGGTGGTCGATCGCGGCCCGGGCAATGCCAGCCAGCTGGGCCAGGCCACCTATGGCGGCAACATCAACATGTATTCGCGCGCAGTGAGCGACCAGATGGGTGGCCAGGTCCAGGGCCTGCTCGGCAACTGGAACACCTTCATCGGCCGCGCCGAATTCCAGAGCGGCGCGATCGACAAGCTGGGCGGCGCCAAGTTCGTGCTCGCCGGGCAATTCCTGCGCTCCGACGGCGCGCTGACCAATTCGCCGGTCAATTCCAAGAACCTGTTCGCCAAGGCGGTGATCCCCATCGGCACGGCCAACACGCTGACGCTGCTGAGCACCTGGAACCGCAACTTCTATTACCAGTCTGATGCGCAGAAGGGCGCCACCTGCGGCACCGGCGGCACGGCACTGGCGGCCGGCACGCAGCTGACGGCGACCAACTGCACGCCCACCTCGCAGATCGGCCAATATGGCCTCAACTATGGCCTGGGCAGCGATCCGACGAAGCAGGATTACTGGCAGTACAACCGCACCGACAAGACCACCGATTTCTCGTACATCCGCCTGCAGAGCAAGCTGGCGCCCGGCCTGTCGCTCGACAACCGCGCCTATATGTATGGCTATACCAACAACACCCTGTCGGGGAACACCGGCTCGGTCCTGGCGCTGAGCGGCGCGGGTACGGTGGCATCGCCCTACAAGACCACCACGGTCGCGGGCGATGTTCCGGGGTACTACAAGCTCAACAAGTATCGCGTGCTGGGCTATATCGGCCAGGTCAATTATGACTTCGCGCTGGGCAAGATCCGCGTGGGCGGCTGGTACGAACACGCCGATACCGATCGCGCGCGGTTCGACCTCGATCGCACCACCGGCATGCCCTCGTACAACGAAAAGTTCGCGCCGGTGACCGGCGTCGGCACGCTGCCCAGCGCGGCCTATGCCAACGTCAACTACCTGCAATATTCCAAGTGGAACCAGTACCAGCTGTTTGCCGAGTTCGAGTTCCACCCGATCGAGGCTTTGTCGATCACGCCCGGCGTGAAGTACGTGCACTTCAACCGCTCGATCAGCGGGCCGGTCAACCAGAAGAGCCGCAACCCGATCGATACGGCCGCCACCTGGACCAAGACGCTGCCGTTCGCCACGATCAACTGGCAGGCCAAGGACAACTGGTCGTTCTATGGCCAGTATGCCCAGGGCATGTATGTGCCCGATCTGTCGAGCTTCTATACGCCCTCGGGCACCTCGACCGACCAGGCCGTTCAGCAGCAGAACCTGGCCAAGCTGCAACCGCAGACGTCGACCAACTACCAGGTCGGCACGGTGTGGCACGGCAGCCGCGTCTCGATTGACGTCGATGGCTATATCATCAACGTCAACAACAAGATCGCCGCCGATACCTCGACCGGCGCGCCGTCCAACGCGCTCGTGAATATCGGGCAGGTGCGCTACAAGGGCGTGGAAGGCCAGGTCAGCTTCGTGCCGGTGACCGGCCTGACGCTATTTGCCAACGGCTCCTACAACTATGCCCACTCCGTCACGAGCGGGGCGCAGATCGCCAGCGCGCCGTTCTCCACCGCGGCACTGGGCGCGTTCTACAACCACAATGGCACGCGCGTTTCGTTCAGCCAGAAGTTCACCGGCCCACAATACGCCACCGAGGCGACCGCCGGCGCCACCGGCCCGCGCAGCTATCGCATCGCGCCCTACAGCGTGGGCGAATTCGCCATCAGCCAGATGATCGCCAACCGTTTCCGTATCGGCGCCACGGTGTCCAACGTGTTCAACAACCGCGCGATCACCTCGATCGCCAACGGCAAGACCTATGGCGTGGACGACCAGTTCCAGTTCCTGGCGCCGCGCTCGTTCATGGTGGATGCGCGCATCACGTTCTGATCGGGCCAATATTGCGCAATGGTCACTTTTCTTGAGGCGGCAGGGCGGTTACGCCTTGTTGCCAGGGAATGGCGATATTGCGTGAGGCTTCACACCACCCCCTCGACCCCCTCCTCTGAAGAAGAGGGGGAAAGGGATAAAAGCCCCCACCACATTAAAGGAGGGGGTTTGGGGTGGTGCTGGGCCCAGCACAACACAATAAAAACCAAAAAAGTGAGGCGCAGACTATCCATCACCGCTGCCTTGCTGGCTGCCACGGCCGGCTGCGCGCCGGTACCGCCTGCGCCGGTTAACCTTCCCGCCCGCACCACCGCGCGCGTGGCCATGCCGCTGGACGAGGCCAGGCTGCGCCAGATTGCCCAGGGCATTGCCCCGGCCGCGCCGCATGGGGCCGATGGGCTGGATCGGCTCGACTTGTTTGCCGCGATCCTGGCGCAAGACCCGCGCGTGGCCGAAGCGCGGGCGGCGGTGCGATCCGCGCAAGGTGACGCGCGCGCCGCGCACAAGGTGGCCGCGCCCACGTTCACGCTGTCGAGCGAATATGCCAACGATCCCAGCACGTCCTCGCCCTGGTTGCTGGGCGGATCGGCCAACCTGCCGCTCGATATCGGCGGGCGGCGATCGGCGCGGCTGGCCAAGGCAGACCTGGCCGTGCTGGTCGCGCGGCAGGATCTGGCCGAGATGGTCTGGTCCGAACGCGTGGCGCTGCAGCGCGGCTTGATCGACGCCATGGCCGGGGCCGAGCAGGTGCGGCTGGGCACCGGCATCCTGGCGCTGCGCGACCGGCAATTGGCCGTGCTGGAAGACCGGGCGCGGCGCGGGGAAATCGCCAGCCTCGATCTCTATCCCTATCGCGCTGCCCGCGCCGCGGCGCTGCGCACGCTGAACGATGCGCGCGCGCGCATGGCTGGTGGGCGCGCGGCGGTGGCCGGTGTGCTCGGCGTGCCGCTCACCGCGCTCGATGGCAAACCCTTGCTATGGAATGATTTCACCGCGCCGCCTGCGGCCATGCCGGCGCTATCGGCGGCCGATCGCGCAAGAGCCATCGCGGCGCGCGCCGATGTGCTGCGCGCGCTCGCCAGCTATGACCAGGCCGAGGCAGACCTGCGCGCGCAAGTGGCGCAGCGCGTTCCCGCAATCAGCCTGGGGCCGGGCTACACCTGGGAGCGCGGGCTGGTGAAGCTGCCGTTCGCACTCAACCTTTCGCTGCCCTCGTGGGATCTCAACCGCGCCGCGATTGCCGCGGCAGAGGCGCACCGGGCCCAGGCCGGCGCAACGATCGAAACCACGCTCGCCAATGCCCAGGCCGCGATCGAGGCGGCACAGACCGAACGCACGGCCGCGCAAGCCGCGCTCGCCCGCCTGCGCGGGGAGGAGCTGCCCGCCACCGCGCGCGCGGCGGACAAGGCCAACGTGCAATTGAAGCTCGGCGCGATCGGCTTTGCCGACTGGGCTGCCGCGCAGATCGCCGCGCAGGAAGCGCAGCTGGCCCAGGTCGATGCACTTACCCGCGTGCGCGGCGCCGATCTTGCCCTGGAAGACGCGCTGCGGCGCCCGCTTGATGGACCCGAAACGATGATCGACCCCGCGCTGGTGCAACCATGGCTCTAGGTCGCGGTGCCCGTTCCGCGCTGCTGCTCGGCAGTGGCATCGCCCTGGGGGCGCTTGCCGGATGGGGCTATGCCCATTTTTCGGCCAGCGAAGCGGAGGACGCGCCAAGGGCCGCGCCGGCCGCACCCGCGAATGCCGCCACGGGCGGCCTGGTGGTGGATGATGCCACGCGCCAGCGCGCCGGGATCGTCACCGCCGCGCTTGCCACCACCATGCAAAGCCAGGGCGAAACCGGCTATGCCCGCGCGCTCGATCCTGGCCCACTGGCCGCGATCGGGGCAGAGATCGACAGCGCGCGGGCGGCCGCCTCCGCCTCGGCCAAGGAAGCCGCGCGGCTGGCGGCGCTGGCCGGGGCCGATGCTGGCGCCGCGCAGCGCGAGGTGGAAAGTGCCCGCGCGCAGGCCCGCGCCGATGCCGCGCGGCTCACCCTGGCCTGCCAGCGCGTGACCTTCGAATTCGGGGCCGGCCTTTCCCACCTCGGCTGCGGCGCGGCAGAAGCGCTGGCGCGACAAGCGAGCCGGGGCGAGGTGGCGATCCTGCGCCTCGATTTCCCCGCCGGCGCGCCGCCTGCGGGCGCGACGGTGCGGATCGATCTTGCCCCTGGCACCGCGCAGGTGCGCGTGCTTGGCCCGGCGGCGGCGGGCGACACCCAGTTGCAGAGTGGCGGCGCCCTGGCGCTGCTCAGCGGGCCGCAAGCGCCGCGCATCGGCGTGGGCCGCATCCTGGCGGCGATGACCACCGGCACTGGCCCGACGCGCCAGGGCGTGATCGTGCCGCGCAGCGCGATCGTGCGTACCGACGCTGGCCTGTTCGTGTGGCGCGCCACCGCTGCCGACCGGTTTGAGCGCGTGCCGCTGGAAGACGGGCGCGCCCTGGCGCCGGGCTGGTTCGTACCGGTCGGGCGCCTGCACGGCGGTGATCGCGTGGTGGTGGCCGGGGCGGGCACGCTGCTCGGCCTTGATCACGCCGCACCGCAGGCACCGGCCGACGGCGGGGACGATTGATGCTGTCGGCGCTGGTCAGGCAATCGCTGCGCCATCCCTGGCTCGTCCTGCTGGGCGCGGTGGTACTGCTCGCGCTGGGCGTGGCCACGCTGCGCAGCGCGGCCTATGACGTTTTTCCCGAGTTCGTGCCGCCCCAGGCCAGCGTCCAGACCGAAGCGCCGGGCCTTTCGCCCCAGCAGGTGGAAATGCTGGTCACCCGCCCGCTCGAGGCGGTGATCAACGGCGCCAATGGCGTCGAGACGGTGCGCTCGCAATCGATCCAGGGCCTGTCGGTGATCGACATCACCTTCCGCGAGGGCAACGATGCCTATCGCGCGCGCCAGCAGGTGTCGGAAGCCCTGGCCGACGCGATCCCGCGCCTGCCGCCCGGCGTCGATACCCCGCGCCTGACGCCGCTGGTGTCCTCCACCATGGACCTGCTCAAGATCGGGCTGGTGTCGCGGCGCCTATCGCCGATGCAGCTGCGCGATCTGGCCGAATGGACGATCAAGCCGCGCCTCTTGGCCGTTCCGGGCGTGGCGCGGGCCAACGTGTTTGGCGGCGAGCAGCGCCGCATCGAGGTGCGCGCCGATCCCGCCCGCCTGCTTGCACGCGGCATCACCTTTGCCGATCTGGGCCAGGCGGTGAGCGCGGCGGTCAACGTCAACGGCGGCGGCTTTGCCGATACGCCCAACCAGCGCATCCTGGTCGATCCCGGCCCCAGCGCCACCACCGGCGCACAGATTGCCGCTGCGGTGCTCACCACCGGCCCGGGTGGCACGGTGCGCATCGGCGATGTGGCGCAAGTGGCTGATGCCGCTGCGCCGCCGGTGGGCGATGCCCTGATCATGGGCAAGCCCGGCGTGCTGATGACGCTGTCGAGCCAATATGGCGCCAACACGCTCGACACCACGCGCGCGCTTGAACGCGCGATCGCTGATCTTGCCCCTGCCTTGCGCGCGCAGGGCGTGACACTGTATCCGGCGCTGCACCGCCCGGCCAACTTCGTCGAAGTGGCGCTTTCGGGCATTACCCGCGACCTCGCGATCGGCGCGGTGATGGTCTTTGTCGTGCTGCTGGTGTTCCTGCGCGATGTGCGCGTGGTGATGATCGCGTTCGTGTCGATCCCGCTGTCGCTGCTCGCCGCGCTGATCGTGCTCGATCGCACCGGGCAGACGATCAACACCATGACGCTGGGTGGCCTGGCCGTGGCGCTGGGCGTGGTGATCGATGACGCCATCGTCGATATCGAGAACATCGTGCGCCGCCTGCGCGGTGTGACCGACGAGGCCGACCGCCGCGCGATCATCGCCGCCGCCTCGATCGAAGTGCGCGCGCCGGTGGTCCATGCCACGTTCGTGCTGGCGCTGACCATGCTGCCGGTGATCCTGTTGACCGGCCTGCAGGGCGCGTTCTTCGCGCCGCTCGGCCTGGCGTTCCTGCTTGCCACGATGGCTTCGCTGGTGGTGGCCCTGTCGGTGACGCCGGCGCTGGCGCTGATGCTGCTGCG
Organism: uncultured Novosphingobium sp.; assembly: GCA_964468165.1. Lineage (GTDB taxonomy): Bacteria > Pseudomonadota > Alphaproteobacteria > Sphingomonadales > Sphingomonadaceae > Novosphingobium. The sequence continues at coordinate 28,223 of CAYXUN010000037.1, forward strand.
CGGGCGCAACCCGGTGGCCGAGCCGGCGCTGCTCGAACGGTTCAAGAACTGGCACGAGGGGCTGATGCGCCGGCTTTGCGCGCGGCCCGGCGTAGCCGCCGGGGCGATTGCCGCGCTGGGCGCGCTGGCGCTGGTCGGGACGCTGTCGTTCGGCAGCGAGCTCTTGCCCACGTTTCGCGAGCGGCATTACGTGTTGCAGGTGAGCGGCCCGCCCGGCGCCTCGCTCGCCTGGATGCGGGGCACGGGGGAAGAGCTGTCGCGCCGGCTGCTCGCCATTCCCGAAGTCATGAGCGTGGAAGAGCAGATGGGCCGCGCCGAAGCGGGCGAGGATACCTGGCCGCCGAGCCAGGGCGAGTTCCACTTGCGCCTGAAATCGGTGGGCGGGCGGGGCGAAGACGCCGCCCTTGGCGAAATTCGCGCTGCCCTGGCCGCCACCCCGGCCTTGCAGGGCGAAGTGACGACCTTCCTGGGCGACCGCATCAGCGAAAGCCTGTCGGGCGAAACCGCCGCCATCGCGATCAGCGTGCAGGGGGCCGATCTCGACACCCTGGATCGCAGCGGGGCCGCGATCGCCGCCGCGCTGCGCGGCGTGCCCGGCGCCACCGACGTGACGATGAAAGCCGCGCCCGGCACGCCTATGCTCGGGGTTACGCTCGATCCGGCCCGCATGGCGCTGCATGGCGTGACCGCGGCCGATGCCGGCGATGCCATTCGTGCGACCTTTGCCGGGCAGACGGTGGGGCAGGTCGTGCTGGCCGATCGCGCGATCGATGTTGCCGTAACCCTGCCGCCAGACCTGCGCCGCGATCCCGAGGCCTTGGGCGACACACTCGTGCGCGCCTCGGCCGGCGGGGCCAGCGGCGGCGCGGTACGCCTGGCTGATATCGCCACGATCTCACCCGGGGAAGCGCGCGCGCTCATCGCCCACGAAGGCGGGCTGCGCCGCCAGATCGTGACCGCCAATGTCATCCCCGGCCATGCCGTGGCCGATGTGGTCAAGGCCGCGCAAGCGCGCATCGCCCGCGACGTGGCCTTGCCGCCCGGCGTGTTCCTGTCATGGGCGGGCACCGCCGAAGGTGCGGCAGCGGCGCAGCGGCAGTTGCTCGCCCATGTCGCCTTGGCCGGCGTGGCAATGGTCGCGCTGTTGATCCTCGCCTTTGGCGGGGTGCGGCCCGCGCTGCTGATCCTGGCGGGGATGCCGCCGGCGATGGCAGGGGGCGTGCTGGCCGTGGCGCTGACGGGCGGTGTCGTCTCGCTGGGCGCGCTGGTCGGCTTCATCGCCCTGTTCGGCATTTCGGCGCGCAATGCCATCCTGCTGGTCGCCCATGTCGATCAGCTCGTGCTGGGGGAAGGGCGGCCGTGGACGCTCGACACCCTGCTGGAAGCCACGCGCGAGCGCGTGACGCCGATCCTGCTTACCGCGCTGGTCACCGCCTTTGCCCTGCTGCCCGTGGCGATCGAGACGGGCCAATCGGGCCGCGAGATCCAGGGGCCAATGGCCGTGGTCATCCTGGGCGGGCTGGCCACCTCGCTGCTGCTGACCCTGCTGCTCTTGCCCGCGCTGGTGTGGCGCTGGCGGTTCAGCGCAGGAACAACAACGCCGACGGCTGACTGAACGCCACCGTCTGGACCTTGTCGCCCACCACCCCGGTCTGCGGATCGCGGCGGAACACGACGATGGCGTTGCTGCCCTGGTTGCCCACCAGCACAAAACGTCCGTCGGGCGAAAAGGTGAATTCGCGCGGCTGCACGCCATCGACCGCGTGGCGATCCACCTGGCGCAGGCTGCCATCGGCGGGATCGATCGCAAAGCTGACCAGCACGTTGTCAGTGCCGCGATCGGTCACGGCCAGAAAGCGCCCATCGGGCGAGAGATGCAGCGCCGCCGCGCCCACCTTGCCGGCAAAGCCGGGCGGGGTGAGCGGCACCACCTTGCGCAAGGCAAGATGCCCATCGGCATGATCGAGCACGGCGACGGCGCCGGCCATTTCCAGCGTGACATAGGCCTGCCGCCCGCCGGGAGCAAAGACCATGTGGCGCGGACCCGAACCTGGCGGCAGGGCCAGGAACGGCTGGCCCGGCAGCGCGCTGAGCGGATGCTCGGGATGCGCCGCGTCATAGCGATAGATCTGGATGCGATCGGCCCCCAGATCCTGGGCAAAGACAAACCGGCCATCCGGCGAGGACACCACCGAGTGAACATGGGGCGACGCCTGGCGATCAAGGTCGACCATGCTGGCGCGGTGGGTCTTGATCTGCACCACTGGCGCCAGGCGCCCATCGGCCAGCACCGGCGCCACGGCCAGCGTGCCGCCCGGATCGGCCGAAACCGAATAGTTGGCGATGAACAGGAAACGGCCATCGCGGCTGAGGCTGGCATGGGTGGGCTCTGCGCCGAGCGAGCCGATGCGGTTGAGGAACGCGAGGCGCCCGCTGCCCGGCTGGTAGCGATACGCCCACGCCCGGCCCCCCCGCTCCGGCGGGGCCTGGCCGTTTTAGTTGACCGCATAGAGAAGGTGCTTGTCTGCCGAAAGCGTCAGCCACGACGGATTGCGCGCCGGCATGACCTGCTGCGGCCGAGCGGCGATATGGCCGGTGCGGGCATCGAAATCATAGACGGCAATGCCCTGGCCCCCCCCGCCGGTATAGCCACCGACCAAGAGCGGCTCAGCCACGGCCGCGCCGGGTACGAGCAACGTGGCAACCATCGCGGTTGCCATGCTTTGCGCCAAGACCTTGAAACCCATATCCGCGCTGCCCTCTGTTGCAACCAAACCGCTGGCGGGACTGGCGGCAACGCGGTCCGCCGTCAAGCGCGCAGGCGCGCAGGCGCTCAAGCGGCGAGTTCGGCCGCGTCCATCACCCGGTTGCGGCCACCGTGCTTGGCGGCATAGAGCGCACGGTCGGCGGTCTGCACGGCCGTGTCCCAGCTGGGCCCGGGCAGGGCGAGGGCCGCGTGGCCCACGCTGATCGTGCAAGACAGCCGGCGCCCGTCGGGCAGGGTGATCGCGGCGGCCGCGACGGCCCGGCGCAGCCGCTCGGCCACGGCGGCGCGGGTATCGATCCCGTCATCGGCGAGCAGGATCAGGAACTCTTCCCCGCCAACGCGCGCCAGCACGTCGCCACTGCGCAGGTTGCGGCCCAGCACCTCGGCCACCAGCATCAGCATGGCATCGCCAGTGCCGTGGCCGTGGACATCGTTGATCTGCTTGAAATGATCGATATCGATCGCGATCACGCCCACCTGGCCGCGCGGCCGGCCACAGCGCGCCTCGCCCAGCTGCCACACCACGCGGCGGTTGGCGACGCCGGTGAGCGGGTCTTGCCGGGCATGGCGGATGAGTTCGGCATCGGCCTCGCGCTTGATCATCCACAGATAGCACGGCGCGATCGCCCAGGTGAGCAAGAGGCGCATGGTCAGGCCGAACGGCGATGTCGGGTCTGGGCCGGTCCCGGCCTTGTGGCTGGTCAGCCACCACGCGATGCGTACCACCAGCATCGCCACCCAGGCAGCGTGGAACAAGGCCATGATCAGCGCGATCGGGCGGCGCGCCGGATCATCGCAGCGCACCAGGATGAACACCGTGGCCAGGGTCACGCAGGCGCGCAAGCCGCCGCCCAGCGCCACCATCACCCGCATGTCAAACCCGATGCGCGACACGATGACGATTTCGACCAGGCCCATCGCGAGAGCGAGTGGCAGCACCCAGAGTTCTGCGCCCTTGCGATTGAAGATGATGTTCAGCGCGAGGAAATTGGCGATCGTGCCAAGGTCCAGCAGACCGTTGCCCCAAGGCGCGATGGGGAAAAGTGCCGGCAGGAACGCGCCCGATATCAACAGCACAAAGCCCAGCGCAATGAGACCATGGCCCGCGACGAGATAGCGCGACCCGCGTTTGTCGCGCGGCTCGGCAACGTGCCAGGCGGCAAACAGCAGCGCGAGCGTGGTGATCGCCGCAATCAGGGCGTTGATGATCAGCAGTGTCCCGATATCAAGATATTCGGATATCACTGTCATTTCAGCGTCTCACCGCCCGTGCCGTGGCCTGCAAGCTAGCAGGCATAGCGCAAGGTTTTCACCGCAATGCTAACAGGTGGGCAAAAACATTGCGAATTTCCGCCCACCGGCTGCGCTGCGGAAATACCATGCCTGACACTTTACCAGAGCGCTGGGGTAAAGTGTCACCACTGGCTAATCGACACGTGGTGGCCCAGGCGTGCTTGCAGGGGATTCACAAAGGCGGCGCTTTGTGCTTGAAATGTTCGCATGTTCCAGCCCGATCTCTTCGCCTCGGAGCCTGCCACCGCACTGCCGCGGCCAGGCTCTTCGCGTCGGCCAAGCCGCGCTTTGGCGGGGAAGGGCGCGCCAAAGGTGGTGCCGGAGGTTCGCCCTAGCAGCATGACGCCGCAGGATATCGATCTGCCGGCCGTGCTGGAAAAGCTCGCCGAAGTGTCAACCCGCCCACGCTACACCTTCATGGTGCTGAACCTGATCGCGCGCGCAGCCGGCGCTTCGGACAGTGCCGGGCCCTACGTGCGCGAAGGGGGGCAGGCCATTCCCGTGCGCGATTGGTTGAGCGATGCGCTGATCCCGATGGCCCAGCGCGACGCGCGGCGCCGCGCCGTGGTGGAAGAAGTGCGCGCGCAGCTGGCGCGGAAAGGCACGTTGCCGGCTGACCCGGCGGAGGCGGAACAGGCCATCGCCAGCGAACTGCGCGATCGGCTGCGCCATTCCGGGCGCACCAATGTCAGCCGCGCGGTGTCCGATCTGGTGCGTGCCGGGCTGATCCGGCGGCATTACCAGGGCTATTGCGTGGACCATGAAAACCGTGGAGCGCAGCGCGAAGCGGTTTATACTATCATACCGGCCGTCAAACGCGCGCTCGGCCACGCAGCCTGAACCATCCAGCCCGGGTTGACGCGTGGTGCGGGCAAAAAAATGGCCAGCCCGAAGGCTGGCCTTTGAAAGTTTGGGAGAGGATGCCTGAAAGGCCCGTTCCAAATGGGTGATTTCGGTATGTTCCGCAAGTGCGAAACAGGTCAATACGGTTGCATGCCATGCAACTGACCGAAAACTCCATTTAACATAACCTTTATTATGGAACTTGCGTCGCAGGCTACGTCATGTGGCACTGGCCTGAATTTGCCACAAAATCCTTTGCCGTCACCGGCTTGGTAGGCCATAGCAGGCTTAGCTCGCCCGCCGGCCGGCCACGTGGCCGCTATCTGGCGATGATGGAGGCGAATGACGATGCCTGCAATGCCTCGCTTTCCGGCGCCGCTGCGCCAGGCTCTCGCCACCCTGCTGCTCGCCGGTGCCGCGCTGGCGCCACAGGCGGCCATGGCCCGCAAGCCGGCAAGCCTGCCGATGGCCACCTGCATCAACCTGGGCAACCATCTCGACATGGACCACGGCGGCGAAATCATGCGCAACCGCCTGGGCCCGGCCGATTTCGCGCGGATCAAGGCGGCCGGTTTCGACACGGTGCGCCTGCCGGTCAACTGGTCGAGCCATAGCCTGGCAACGCCGCCCTACACGATCGATCCGGCGTGGCTGGCCCGGGTGGACCAGGTGGTGGATGGCGCATTGCACGCCGGGCTCAAGGTCATTCTCAACAGCCACAATTTCGAGCCGATCAACACCGATCCGGTGGGCGCGCAGCCGTGGTTCACCGCCGTGTGGCAACAGATCGCCGATCACTATGCCAACCGCCCGCGCCAGACGCTGTGGTTCGAGATCGAGAACGAACCCAAGGATGCGCTCGACAATGCCAACCTTGTGTCCACGTTTGCGCCGGCGCTGGCAGCCATCCGCCGCCACAACCCCAACCGCCCGGTGATCATCGGCGGCGAGAAATGGAGCAACATCACGTCGCTCGCCACGCTGAACCTGCCCGATGATCCGCAGGTCTGGCCCACGTTCCACTATTACGAACCCTTTGCCTTCACCCACCAGGGCGCCACCTGGGTATCGCCCTCCCCGCCGCTGGGCCGGATCTATGGCACGCCGGCGGATCTGGCGCGGCTGCCCGTGGATGTGCAGCGGATCAAGGCCTATGTCGCGCGCACCGGCAAGATCCCGCTGATGGGCGAAACCGGCGCGTTCGAATCCATTCCCACCGACCAGCGCATCGCCTACTACCGCAGCGTTTTCAAAACGTTCCGCCCGCTTGGCGTGCCCATCTGCGTCTGGGCCTATACCAACACGTTTCCGTTTTTCGATTCCCGCAAGGGGCAGTGGATTCCCGGCCTGCGCGGCGCCATCGGCCTGCCGGAAACCGCCGGCAAGCGGTGATCCTGGCCTGCGCCGCCACGCGGCAGCAGGCCAGGACCGCGCATGGCAATCAGCCCTGCATCTGTTCGAGCGTGACGCCCTTGGTTTCGCTGACCATGGCCCGCACGAAGAAGAACGACACGGCCGCCGCCGCCGCATAGAACGAATAGGTGACGGCCAGGCCCGGCGAGACGACCAGCGCCGGGAAGCTGACCGAAATGGCGGCGTTGGCGATCCACTGGGCAAAGCCCGAAACCGCCAGCCCCGAACCGCGGATCTGGTTGGGGAACATTTCCCCGAGCATGACCCACATGATCGGGCCCCAACTCATGTTGAAGAACACGACATAGGCATTGGCGGCCAGCAGCGCGATCACGCCATTGTTGCCGGGCAGCGACACCGCGCCACCGGCGCCATGCACCGCCGTCGAAAACGCCCAGGCAACGATTCCCAGCGTCACCGCCATGCCGGCCGAGCCGGTGAGCAGCAGCGGCTTGCGCCCGATGCGATCGACCAGCAGCAGTGTGGCCAGGCACCCGGCGATCGACACCACGCCCGAGATGATGTTGGTTTGCAGGGCATAGCTTTCGGAAAAGCCAACCGCCTGCCACAGCGTGGCGCCGTAATAGAACACCACGTTGATGCCGACCAATTGCTGGAACACGGCAAGGCCGATGCCCGTCCACACGATCGGGCGGATGCGCCCGGTGGCGCGGTCGATCAGGTCTGACAGCTTGGGGCGGTGGTGGTCTGCCGCCAGGCTCTGGCGGATTTCGGCCACGGTGCGGGTGGCACTGGCCGCGCCGAGCAGGCGGGTGAGCACGGCATGCGCGCCAGCATCATCGCCCTTGGCCACGAGATAGCGCGGGCTTTCGGGAATGCCCATAAGCGCAAGGAAATAGATCGCCGCCGGCAGTGCCTGGAGCCAGAACATCCAGCGCCACGCCGGCTGCCCGGCCCACAGGATCGCCGTAGATTCCCCCGCAACATGCGCCAGGATATAGTTGACGACAAAGGCGCCGGTCAGCCCGGTGATGATCATCACCTGCTGCACGCTCGACAGGCGCCCGCGCACATGGGCCGGCACCACTTCGGAGATATAGACCGGCGAAATCACGCTGGCCGCGCCCACGCCCAGCCCGCCGATCACCCGCGCGATGATGAAGATGACCGAGGAACCGGCCGCGCCAGCAAGGATCGCGCTGGCCAGAAACAGCACCGCCGCCAGCTTCATCACGCCGCGCCGGCCGATGTTGTCAGCCAGGCGCCCGGCCCCGAATGCACCAATCGAAGAACCGACGAGAATGGCGCCGACATTGACACCGATGCCCACCTTGCCCAGCTCGAACGCAGCCTCCAGGCCCTTTTGCGTGCCGTTGATCACCCCGGAATCATAGCCGAACATGAAGCCGCCGATCGTGGCCACCGCCACGATGGCGCCGATCAGGCGCATGTTGACCGCGCCTGGTGCCAAATCGTTCATCCTGTCCTCTCCCATTTGTCTTTTTATACCCGCGCGAGATGGGCCGGTAAGCCGGCCACCCCGGGGTCGAAGGCGAAGAGCGCACCCGCCAATGGCTGGGCCGCGCGCTCTGCCGCGCTCAGCCCCTTGGTTGCCGTGGTGGCATAGGCGGTGCGCAGATCCGGGCCACCGAACGCGATCTTGGTCACATTGGCGACGGGAAATGGCACGACACCGATCAGTTTGCCCGCCGGGTCATAGCGGCGCACGGCCCAACCGGCGAACAAACCCACCCACAGGCAGCCTTCCACGTCCACCACCGGCCCATCGGGATAGCCCGCGCCGTCCTCGATCTGCGCAAACAGGCGCGTGTCCATCACGCGCCCATCGCGCACCGTGCTCGCCCAGATGCGCCGGCCCAGCGTGTCATGATGATAAAGGGTGTGCCCATCGGGCGAAAACGCCGGCCCATTGGTGATCGAAACCGCCGGCAGCCCACTATCGACGCAGCCATCGGCATCGAGGCGATAGATCCGCCCGCTTGCGTCGGTTTCGGCATCATCCATCGAGCCCAGCCACACCGCGCCATCAGCCGCGACCGTGGCATCGTTGAGGCGGTTGCCGGGCAGATGCGCCTCGGGCGCGCAGAGCAGGGCAAAGGCGCCGCTGGCCGGATCGAAGCGGTACACGCCGGTTTGCAGGCCGGCGAGCAGCGTGCCATCGGCGCAGGGCAGCACCCAGCCCACTTGCGCAGGCGCGGGCCAGGTGGCGGTTTCGCCGCTGGCCGGGACAAAGCGATGGACCGCCGGCGCCTTGATATCGACGAACCACAGCGCGCCCTGGTGCGCGGCCCATACCGGGCCTTCGCCCAGCGTGGCCGCCAGTGGCCACACCGCCTGCGGCGTCGCCCCGGCGATGACCGGGACATTGGCAGGACCCTGCGCCGCGTTCAGCGCCATCCGGCGTCGACCCAGTATTCGTGCCCGGTGATCAGGCGCGCATCGTCAGAGGCGAGGAACAGCGCCAGCGCGGCGACATCGGCGGGCACCAGGCGCCCATCGAGGCATTGCGAGGCGACGATCTCGGCCTCACCCTCGGGCGTGTACCACTGTTCCTGGCGCGGCGTCTTGACGTTGCCGGGAATGATCGCGGTCACGCGGATGTTGTCGCGGCCCAGCTCGCGCGCCAGGCCCCGCGTCAAGCCTTCGATCGCGGCCTTGGCGGTCTGGTAGATCACCAGATCGGGCAGGCCGAGGTGCCAGCTGATCGACCCGAGGTTGATCACCGCCCCGCCACCGGCGCGCTTCATCGCCGGCACGGCGGCCTGGGTCACGAAGAACTGGTGCTTGAGGTTCACCGCCATCCGCTCGTCCCAGTAGGCGGGCGAAACTTCGGCCACGGCATGGCGATCATCGTTGGCGGCGTTGTTGATCACCACGTCGATCCCGCCCAGCTGCGCCTCTACCTGCGCCATCATCGCGGCGATCGCATCGGCATCGCGCAAGTCGCAGGGCAGGAACAGCGGCGCGGGCACAGCGCAGTTGCCCACCCCCGCCACCACCGCCTCGCCCAGCTCATGCGCGATTTCG
>CAYXUN010000038.1:0-6690 GCA_964468165.1 uncultured Novosphingobium sp.
GGCGGGGCACGCGGGCCGCACGCAATCACCCCCCCCCCCCCCGCCCCGGGGGCCCCCGCCCGGCCGGCCGGGGGGGGACGCCAGATGCACGAGGGCGACACCGGCCCCGGCTGCCTCCCGGCTCTAGCGCGGCAGATGCAGCGTCAGCGACAGGCCCCCGCCGGCCGCCTCGCCCAGTTCCAGCCGCCCGCGATGCAGCCGTGCCACGGCATTGACCATCGACAGGCCAAGGCCCCCGCCAGGCAGGGTGCGGGCATTGTCGAGGCGCACGAACCGCTCGATCACGCGGGGGCGATCCTCAGGGGCAATGCCCGGCCCGTTGTCGGCCACTTCCAGCATGGCTTCCCCCTCTGCCACGCAAGTGCGCAGGGTAATGGCGGTGCCCCCGTATTTCAGGGCATTGTCGATGGCATTGGCCAAGGCGCGCGAAATCAGCTCGCGGTCGGCCATGATCCAGGCTGGCGCCAGGTCCAGCGTCATGGTCACGCCCGATTGCTCGGCCAGCGGCTCGTAAAGCTCGGCCATGTCGGCCACCACTGCTGCCAGATCGAGCGAGACGCGCCGATCCTGCGCGGTGCCGCCTTCCAGCCGGCTGATTTCCAGCGCGGTTTCCAGCATCGCGCGCAGCCCGTCAGCATCCGCCCGCGCGGCCTGCAGCGCCTCGATCGCGCCGGGTTCATCGACGCGGGCCAGCGCCGTATCGATTGCCGCCGAAAGCCGCGTGACGGGAGAGCGCAGGTCATGCGCCAAAGCGCCCGACACCGCGCCGAGTTCCGCCACCAGGCTGGCAATCCGTTCGGCCATCTGGTTCATCTGCAGGCGCAGATGGTCAAAGCCATCGCCGCTTTGCCCCTCGGCCAGGCGCATGCCGAAATTGCCGGCGGCCAGCTCTTCGGCCGCCTGGGCAATTTCATGGGTGCGGCTGCTGATCGCCACGCCCAGCACCACCGCGCTCAACAGCGCCAGCGCCACGGCCACGGCAATGGTCAGCCCGATCGCGGCGGCAAAGGCCAGGTTGAAGCGCCGCTCGCTGGCGCCCATCAATCCCACGGTCAGCTTGGCCCCATCGGGCAGGGTCGTGGCCAGGACCAGCGCCTCCTGATCGGTGGCACTGTCGCCCCGGCGCACCAGCACCGATTGCGGGCGCGGCCCCGGCGCGATGGCCGGGACGAAATCGATATTGCTGGTCAGGGACGGCGCGCTGCCGCCGGCCAGCGCCACGAACACGCCGGGATCGGCCACGCTGCCGCGTTGATCGCGGATGAAATCATCGAGCGATTCGCGGCCGCCGCTGTAGAACGCGGCGAGCAGATCGTCGCGGACGTCGATCACCTGGTCTTCGCGGTCGGCCCGCACCACGTCGAGCATCTGGGTGCGCAGGAAGAAGATCGCCGCCGCGCTCGACAGCAGCTGCAACACGAAGACCGCCGCCACCAGCCGCAGCATGGTGGGCGAAAGGCGGCGCTGGTGCATGGCCCGGCCCAGCATCTTCACAGCCCGGCTGCCATCGGCCTGACCACGCTCAGTCGGCCGCCATGCGATAGCCCGCGCCGCGCACGGTGTGGAACAGCGCCTGTTCCTCGCCATCGTCGATCTTGCGGCGCAGGCGGCTGATATGCACGTCGATCACGTTGGTGCCGGGATCGAAATGATAGTCCCACACCGCTTCGAGCAGCATGGTGCGGGTCACCACCTCGCCCTGGTGCAGCAGCATGTATTCGAGCAGGCGGAACTCGCGCGGTTGCAGCGTGATCTTGCGCGCGCCGCGCTTGACCTGGCGGGTCAGCCGATCGAGTTCGAGATCGGCGCAGCGCAGCACGGTGTCCTGCGCCTTTTGCCGGCCAGTGCCACGCCGGGTCAGCGCCTGGACCCGCGCCAGCAGTTCAGCAAAGGAGAACGGCTTGCCCAGATAGTCGTCCGCCCCGGCGGTCAGGCCAGACACGCGATCATCGGTACTGCCCAGCGCTGACAGCACGATCACCGGCGTCTCGACATCGGCGGCGCGCAATGCCTTGAGCACGGCAAGGCCATCCATGCCCGGCAGCATGCGATCGAGCACGACCACGTCGAACTGGCTGTCGGTGGCCAGAAACAGCCCGTCCCGGCCGTTTTCGGCGCGGTCCACGGTATAGCCTTCTTCGGCAAAACCGCGCGCGATATAGTCCCCGATCTGGGGATCGTCTTCAACCAGGAGGATGCGTCCGGCCACAAGCCACTTCCATGACAACGAGTTAATCTTGCCCCCACTGCCCGGACAGGGCGCAGGGACCATGCCATGCCCATCATGGCTATTGGCTTTCCCGGTCGCAAGCTGTTTGCCCTTGCCGCCGCCCTGCCCTTGCTGGGAGGCGCGACGATGGCCGCGACCGGGTATTTCGCCGGCTATTTCGATCGCCAGGCCATGCACTACCGCCCCGCGCTTGGCCAGCCACGCCAGGATCTGGTGGCAATCTACTTTTCCGGCGACATGGGCCTGCGGCTGGGCGCCGGCTGCCGCACCGTGGCGGCGCTGCGCCGCCAGGGCCTGGCAGTGATGGCGGTGGATTCGCCGGCGCTGTTCCGCCTGACGCGCGATCGCGCCTTTGTCGATGCCCTGGTGGCCGATACCATTCGCGCCGCGCTGGCCCGCAGCCATGCGGCAAAGGTTGCGCTGATCGGCGCAGCGTTCGGCGCCGGCATTCTCGATACCGGGCTCGGCGCGGTGCCGGCCGATCTGCGCAGCCGCATCGCCTCGGTCGTGCTGGTGCAGCCGGGAACGGCAGTCTATTTCCAGGCCAATCCGGGCGGGCTGATCCACCCCGGCGCGCCCGACAGCGATCCGCACCGCACCGTGCGCCTGCTCAACGGTTTGCCGGTGACCTGCATTGCCAAAAGCAGCCAGGACCAGGGCCTGTGCGCGGCCGGCCAGCTTGCCGGGGCCAGCCATGTCCAGCTTGATGCACTGCACCCGCGCGGCCCGGCATACACGGTCGATATCGCCAGTATCGCCGCCAATGCCGCGCTGTTTCCGCCCAGGCCGATGCACTGACGCCACGGCCTGCCGGGAACGGCATCACGCCATATGGAATCAGGCCCAAATTATATCAGGGTAGCGACGGTCCGACCGGAAGATGGCCCGGCATGGGCTGCATCGTACCGGGCACCGCGCCGCCCGGGCCCATCGTCGCCGGCGCGCCGCCAATGGCGCCGCTATAGCCATAGCCCTGCTGGATGAACGGGCCCATCGCGCCGCGGGTGGCGCCCAGCGTCGGGCCGACCTGGCCGGGTTGGTCCGGGCCGGGATCGGGCGATTGCGCGGCCAGCCGCGCGCGATCGGTGGATGCGGCCGGCGGCAGCACCGGATCGGGATCGCTGGTATCGTGGCCGGCGCTGCCCGTGGCCGGCGGCATGATGATCACCGGCGGAGTGGCCGCAGCCAGCGCATCGGCCTGGCCCTGCCCCGGCGCTGCCGCGGTGCTGGGCTTGTTCACCGATCCGGCGCCCGCGCGGCTGGCAGATCCTGCCGCAGCCGCCGGCGCCGACGATGCTGCTGCCACCAGGGCGGGCGCACCCTGTGCCTGGCCGGCAACGGCGGCCTGGTCTGGCGCCTGGTCCTGAAACGGGGAGCCAAAGATCGCGATTGCCGCAAGGCTGGCCGCCACGGCACCGATGCCGGTGCCGCCCAGCATCAGCAGCGCGCCGCGCCAGGCGGTGAGGCGCGCCGCGATCGGCCGCTTTCCGCCCTGGTCGGTGCCGCCAACCACGCGCAGCGGAACCACCTGCGCGCCGGCGCGCATGGGGGCAATCGCCACGCTGGCTGCGCTGTCATAACCCGGCATCGCCAGCTGCGGGCGCAAGGGCACGTCGCGCAGGATGCGCGCGGTCAGGCCGGGCGGCAGTGCCGGCGCTTCATGCAGGGCGAGAATCTGGTCGAGCGATGCGTCGGCAAGCGACGCATCGGCATGGCGCAAGGGGGCCGCTGACAAGCCTGCCGCCTGATCCCGGCCCGGATCGGCGATGCGAGGCTGATTGTCGGTCACGCGCGGGCGCCTGCGCCCGTAGCAAAGGCGTGGGCAGCCGGCGAATCGGCAAAGTCGGCCGCACCGGCAAAGGCCACGTCGCGGCAGGTAATGTCACGCGCTTCAAGCAGTTCACGCATCTGCCGCCTCGCCCTGAACAACAGCGACTCCATCGCCTTGATATTAAGATCAAGCACCTGTGCCGCAAGTGCATTTGAGAAGTTCTCGTAATAGCACAAGACCAAGGCCGCCCGATAGCGTTCGGGCAGATCGGCAAGCGCCGCCGCGACCTGGGCGCAGGCCTGGCGCTGTTCGATCAGGCGATCGGCCAGCGGCGCCTGGTCGGCGCAATCGGGCACCTCGTCGGTCACCACCACGCGGAAGCGCCGCTTGCGATCGAAACACAGGTTCATCGCCACGCGGTGCAGCCAGCCGACCAGGCCAGCGCCGGTCGGCTGCCAGCGCGGGGCGTTCTGCCACATGCGGGCAAAGCAATCCTGCACCACGTCTTCGGCATCGTGGCCATCGCCCAGCATGCGGGCGGCCACGCGATAGAGCGCGGCGGCATGGCGTTCGACCAGCACGGCAAAGGATGCCTGGCACCCCTCGCCCACGCGTCGCATCAGCGCCACGTCGTCGCGCAGGGCCAGGCCCCGCCCATCGCGGGGCGGCTCCGGCTCGGCAACAGGCAGCGCCCGGGGCGAAAGCGCCCCGGCAGTGCCATGTCGATGATCGATGACCGGTCCAGCCGGATGAAGACCGCCAGGATCTTCGACCGGGGAAAGGGGCTCGCCCTGCAAGTCACCGCAAAAGGTCATGCGGTCCACCCGTCGCGCACGATGGTTGCTCCGTCCATTCCCTTGTCCCACAGCCCTGCTGACGGGTTTTGTCTGAACGGCAAATTTACAGTCACGAAAATTGTCTGAACATTTCTTCATCTTCGCTTGCGACGGATAGTGGTTTCGGCGCATTTCAGGCACTGGTAAAGCCGGCCTGCCCCGGATATGAAGCCCGCCATGTTGCCACCGGCCCGCCCCTGCTGGCCCTTTTGCCCAACGAGACGAGAGCCCATGCAGCGCCTCCCCAAGATTCGTTTTCTTTCGACCGTCGCCACCATGGCGATTCCGGCCGCCCTGGTGGCCGTTGCCACCCCGGCGCTTGCCGATACCACCGTGGGCACCAGCACGCTGACCGCCCTCAACACTTCGTCGGCCGGCAATATCACCGTCAACAGCAGCGGCGCGATCAAGCTGCCCAGCGGCGTTCCGATCACGATCGATTCGTCCAACACGGTCAATGTCAATTCCGGTGGCTCGCTGACCGTCGCCGGGGTCAGCAACAGCGCCGGCATCGTCGCCAACGCCGGGGTGACCACCACGATCACCAACGATGGCACGATCACCGTCAGCGAAGACTATACTCCGCCGGTCCTGGGCAACAGCTCGGTCGTCAACGGCTCGGTCTCGCAGCTGACCAACCGCTATGGCATCCACATCCTGTCGGGCAACGCCACCACGGCGACGATCTCGAACACCGGCACGATCGGCGTGGAAGGCAACAATTCGGGCGGCATCGTCGTCAGTTCCCCGCTGACCGGCTCGATCACCAACACCGGCACGATCTCGGTCAAGGGTGACAATTCGGTTGGCGTGAGCACCGGCACCGTCACCGGCAACCTGGCGATCGGCGGCACCGTGGCGGTGATCGGCACCGGCGCGCAGGCCGTGGTCGTCAATGGCGATGTCAACGGCGCGCTGAAGATCGATGGCGCGATGAGCCAGGCGGTCAGCTACACCGCCGACGACGGCACCACCCAGACGCTGTCGCCCACCGCGCTGACCAGCGGCAAGGCTGCCGTGCAGGTTTCGGGCAACGTCACCGGCGGCGTGATCGTGACCGTGGCGTCGAGCACCAACAACGTCACCGAAACCACCGGCTCGATCCAGTCCTACGGCACCAGCCCTGCGCTGCTGATCGGCGGCGCCGGCAACACCACGATCGGTTCGGTCGTCGCCACCTCGGGCACCTATTCGGTTGCGATCGACGGCAGCGCCAGCGCCACGGCCTATTACAGCGGCCTCAACGCCTATGGCGTGGTGATCGGCGGCCAGGGCGGCACCGTCACCCTGCCCAACGGCATCGGCGTGCACGGCACCGTCACGGCCACCACGGTCAACGGCGATGCCACCGCCATCCTGCTCAACCAGGGTGTCACGGCTACCTCGCTCTACAACGAAGGCACGATCAAGGCGACGGCCAGCGGGGTTGCCTCGGGCAATCTTTATGGCATCCGCGATCTGTCGGGCACGCTCAACACCGTCAACAACACCGGCTTCATCACCATCAGCGGTGCATCGACCGGCAAGACCGCGGCGATCGACCTGTCGGCCAACACCAGCGGCGTGACGATCAAGCAGTACCTCAATGCCACCGGCGTCACCAGCCAGGCATCGGACAAGGCCGCGTCGGGCTACAACGTGGCGACCGCGCCGGTCTACACCGCGATCACCGGTGACATCTACACCGGCAGCGGCAACGACACGGTGGACATCGAATCCGGCAAGGTGACCGGCAATGCCTACCTCGGCACCGGCAACAACACCGTGATCATGGCTGACGATTCCAAGTGGATCGGCAACATCGATTTCGGCACCTCGGGCGCGTTCTCCGGCAGCGGCGTGGTTCGGGCCAA
>CAYXUN010000038.1:6700-12890 GCA_964468165.1 uncultured Novosphingobium sp.
ACCGCCTCGATGACGATGAGCGCCAATGCGCGCTTTACCGGGCAGATGGCGCTCAACGACCAGGTCGGCACGCTGACCATCGGCGGTTCGGCGATCTGGGCCGGCACCATCACCGGCGGTTCGCAGCTCAACGTCACGGTCAACGGCGGTTCGTTCGGCGCCAATGCCGTCGGCACCACCACGATCAACAACCTGACGGTCAATTCCGGCGGCGCGCTGGGCGTCTATGTCGACTCCACCGGCACGGCTTCCAAGCTGGTGGCCAACACCGCCACGTTCGCCTCAGGCGCCAAGATCAACGTCTCGGTGTCCTCGTTCCTGAGCGCGACCACGCCGCAGACCATCGTCTCGGCCGGCACGCTGACCGGCGGCAGCAATGTCACCACCAGTTCGCTGTCGCTGCCCGTGCTCTACACCGGTTCGATCTCGCAGAGCGGCAACGACCTGGTCCTGTCGCTGTCGCGCAAGACGGCCGCGCAGCTCGGCCTGACCTCGCCCCAGGCAGCCGCCTATGACGCGATCATCGGCAACGCGGCCAACTACACCAACCTGCAGGCCAGCCTGCTCCAGGTGACCGACACGCCGACGCTGCAGAGCCAGTTCAACCAGCTGCTGCCCGATTATGCCGGCGGGGCGTTCGATTTCGTCACGCGTGGTTCGCGCCAGGCGGCGCTGCACGTGGCCGACGATTCGTCGCTGTTCACGATCAGCAACACCGGCATGTGGCTCGAACCGCTCTATTTCCGCGCCAGCAAGCATGACGATGATTCGGTCGGCTACAGCCTGAGCGGCGGCGGCGTGTCCTTCGGCCTCGAACGCGCCACCGCGCTGGGCAACATCGGTGCCTACTTCGACTGGACCAGCGGCACGGTGAAGAACCACAACCAGCAGTCGCTGGGCGTGAACAACATCGAAATCAACGCTTTCTGGCGCAAGGCGTTCGGCAAGCTCTACACCTTTGCCCGCGTCGGCTATGGCCGCTCGTCGTTCAAGCTCGACCGCACCTTCACCGGCGCGGTTGACTCGGCAACGATCACCTATGCGGCGCACGGCGGCTGGAAGGGCCACTCGCTGTCGGCCACCGGCGGGTTCAGCTATGACATCGATCTGAGCGACACGTTCAAGATCAAGCCCAAGGCGAACATCGAATACTTCCGCCTCAAGGAAAACGGCTACCAGGAAACCGGTACCGACGCGATGATCCTGCTGGTGCGTGACCGCAGCAGCACGGCGGTCAACGCCACCACCACGCTTGGCTTTGCGTGGAGCAGCGGCCCGAGCAGCTACGAAGGCCGCCCGTTCACCGTGGAAGCCGACGTGGGCCGCCGCAGCCACCTGTCGGGCGACCTGGGTGCCACGACCGCGATCTTCGGTTCGGGCCAGCAGTTCACGCTCACCCCGGAAAACGTGCAGTCGGCCTGGATCGGCTCGATCGGCATTCTCCAGGGCGGTCTCGACTATACCTGGAAGATTTCGGCCGGCGCGGAAAAGCCGCAGAACGGCGGCATCGCCGCCAACGTGCGCGCTTCGCTCAGCATCGCGCTCTGATCACGGCGCCTTGGGCGCCACATCCACAGAACAGGGGCGGCAACCACCCCGTTGCCGCCCCATTATTGTTTGCACAGGTTGGCCCCGCCATCGCCCGCGCGCCGCGGCGCGTTGGCCAGGGGTCACCTGCCCGCAAAAGGAAACATCATGGAAGATCCCCGCAACCTGCCGCCCGAGCAGCGTGCACGCCGCTTTGCCCGCGCCGGGCTGACCGTGGCGATCATCGTCGCGGCCATCATTCTGGTGATCTTCGTGGGGCGCAACCTGTGGCACGCCCGCGTGCTGCACCAGGAAGAGCGCACCGGCATTGCCAACGACGCCTGATGGCGCGCTGGCTCAGCCTGGCGTAGAAGGTGCCGCCACGGCGCCGTGATCGCGGCCGAAATCGGGGCGGGCATCGTCCTGGCCCATCGCGATGATCGAGCGGCGGATCGCCCGGGTGCGGGTGAAATGCTCGAACAGCGCGCTACCATCGCCCTTGCGGATCGCCTTCTGCAGCTCGGTCAGGTCTTCGGTGAACACCTGCAGCATGGCCAGCACGGCATCGCGGTTGTGCAGGAACACGTCGCGCCACATCGTCGGGTCAGAGGCGGCGATGCGGGTGAAATCGCGAAAGCCGCCGGCCGAATACTTGATCACCTCGCTCTGCGTCACCTCTTCCAGGTCAGACGCGGTGCCCACGATCGTGTAGGCGATCAGGTGGGGCAGGTGGCTGGTCACCGCCAGCACCAGATCGTGGTGGGCCGCGTCCATCATTTCGACGCGCGCGCCAAGCCCTTCCCAGAACGCGGCGACGCGCGCCACGGCCGGGGCATCGGCGCCGTCGGGCGGGGTAAGGATGCACCAGCGCCCGGCAAACAGCGTGGCAAAGCCGGCGTCGGGCCCGCTCTGCTCGGTGCCGGCAACGGGGTGGGCGGGCACGATCGTGGCATGGGGCAGCGCATCGCCCAGGGCCTTGAGCACGCTGGCCTTGCTGGACCCCACATCGCTGACCACGCAGCCGGCAGGCAGATAGGGCGCCACTGCGGCGGCGGCAGCGGCCATGGCGCCCACCGGCACGCAGAACACCACGAGGTCTGCATCGGCCACGGCCTGCGCCGGCGTGGCAGCGATGGTATCGGCCAGGCCGATCTCTGCCGCGCGGGCGCGTACTGCCGCATCGGCGTCATAGCCAGTGACGATCACCCCGGCGAGGCGCGCGCGCGCCGCCAGCGCCACCGATCCGCCCAGCAGGCCCAGACCGATGACCGCGACGCGCGTGAAGGGTGCCGCGCTCACCGGGCCGTGCCTGGCACGGCGTCTGCCATGGTGCGCAGCGCGGCGGCGATGGCATCCATCTGCGCGGGCGTGCCGATGGTGATGCGCAGGCACTGCGGCAGCCCCTGCCCGGGCAGCCAGCGGGTGATATAGCCCGCATCCATCAGGCCGAGATAGGCCGCCTCTGCCGTCAGCGCGCCGGTAAATTCGATCAGCACGAAGTTGGCCTGGCTCGGCAGCGCGCGCAGCCCGTGGTTGCCCAGCGCCTCCAGCGCGGCGACGAACCGCGCGCGCTCGGCCCGGTTGTGCGCGGCCGATGCCTGGACGAACGCCTGATCGTTTACCGCCGCCAGGCCCATCGCCTGCCCGGTGAGCGAAACGTTGAACGGCCCGCGAATGCGGTTGAGCATGTCGATCACGTCAACCGGGCCGGTGGCCCAGCCGATCCGCTCTCCAGCCAGGCCATAGATCTTGGAGAACGTGCGCGTAACCAGCACGTTGGCCGCATTGCGCGCCAGATCGAGCGCGCCATCGTCATCTTCGGCCGCGACATATTCGGCATAGGCCTGATCCACCACCAGCAAGACATCGGGGCGCAGGCCCGCGTGCAGCCGCGCGAGTTCGGCACGGCCGATATAGCTGCCCGTGGGGTTGTTGGGATTGGCCAGGAACACCACGCGGGTGCGCGCGGTCACCGCCGCCAGCAGCGCATCGACATCGGTGCCGAAATCGGCGTCCGGCGCTTCTACGGGCGTTGCGCCACAGCGCCTTGCCGCAATCGGATAGACCGAAAAGCCATAGCGCACGAACAGCACTTCATCGCCGACGCCGGCATAGGCCTGGGCGGCGATATGCAGCAGTTCATCCGAACCCGTGCCCATCACGATGCGCGCGGGATCGAGCCCGTGCAGCGCGGCCAGCGCGCCGCGCAGATCCTTGCTGTCAGGATCGGGATAGAGCGCGGCATTGGCCACCTGCGCGCGCGCGGCCAGGGCCGCCGCGCTGGTGCCCAGCGGGTTTTCATTGGCCGACAGCTTGATCAGCGGCTGCCCATCGAGCCCGGCCGATTTGCCCGGTACATAGGCATGGATCGCCTTGATCCAGTCCTTGGGCTGCGGCCGCGAACGGTCGAGGCTGGCGGTCTGGGCGGATGCGGGCGCGGTCTGGTCGGTCATGATGGCATGGGCTTTACGCCATGACCGGCGCAATTCAAGCGTTACGCAGCCTCGGTCCAGCTCAGCCCCGCGCCGTTCCAGTCTGTCGCCATGGCAAAGGCGGGCATCGTCACCTTGGCGTTGGGGCCACGGTTGATCTGCAGCGGCCCGTTGGGGCCGGCCCCCAGGGTCAGCCCGGCAGCGGAAAGCTGATAGGGCGAGACGCGATAGCGCGTGCACAGGCCGCCGTTGCCATCGCTGACCAGTTCCTGCTCGAACTCCAGCCCCTGCTGATGCCCCTGGCTGCGCCGCACGCGCGCCACCACCAGCTGGCCATCGCCCAGGTCGAGCACGAACGGCGTTTCGAGCGGCACTTCGAGCAGGCCCTCGATCAGCGCGCCCGATTTCGACAGGTTGCGCAGCACCACGGGATAATAGTGATCCTCGTGCACCACGCCCACGCGGCGGAACATCGCCTGCCGCTGATGCCGTTGGCGCGCCGGGCCGGATGGCTCGATGGTCCAGTCCCCGCCGGAAAGGCCGGCAACGAACGTGTCGTTGTCGAGCGGCTCGCTATAGATGAAGCCCTGGACGTGGCTGACGCACAGCGCTTTCATCAGGTCGAACTGATCAAAGCTTTCCACGCCCTCGGCCGTGGTTTCCATGTCCAGCGCCTGGGCCAGCGCGACGATCGCGGTGATGATCGCGCGGTTGCGGTTGCCCGGCTGGGTCGCGCCGCGCACGAACGACTGGTCGATCTTGATCTTGTCGAACGGCGCGCTTTTGAGATAGCCGAGACTGGAATAGCCGGTGCCGAAATCGTCGAGCGCCAGGCGCACGCCCAGGCCCTTGAGCGCGTTGAACCGCGCATCGGTCAGGCCGCCTTCTTCCAGAAACACGCCTTCGGTGATTTCCAGTTCCAGCCGCGCGGGATCGAGCCCGGATTGGGCGAGGGCCGAGGCGACCAGTGCGGGAAATGCCTCGTCGGCAAACTGCACGGGCGAGACATTGACCGCCACGCGCAGCGGGACCTCCCAACCGGCGGCATCGGCGCAGGCCTTGCGCAGCACCCATTCGCCGATCGTGCGGATCAGGTTGGATTCCTCGGCAATGGGGATGAACCGGGCCGGCGATACCTGGCCATGTTCGGGATGGTTCCAGCGCAGCAGCGCCTCCACCCCGATCACCTGGTTGCTCTGCGCCTTGACGATGGGTTGATAGTGCAGGGCAAACTGGCCCTGCGCCAGGGCATCGTGCAGGTCTTCCTCCAGGGCCTTGCGGTCCTCCGCCGCCTTGAGCAGGTCGCTGGAAAAGAAGCGGAAGCGCCCGCGCCCGCTGCCCTTGGCGGCATAGAGCGCAAGATCGGCGCTGCGCACCAGGTCGTCGGCCGCGGCGCCATCGAACGGGGCGATGGCCACGCCGATCGACGCGCCGATCAGGCAGCGGCTGCCATCGATCAGATAGGGCTGGGAAATGTCTTCGATCAGGGCTTCGGCCAGTTCGCCCAGGTGTCCGCGATCCTCCACCTCGGGCAGGATGATCTGGAATTCATCGCCCCCCAGCCGGCACACCCGGCTGGCATCGCCCACCAGGCGCACCAGGCGATCGGCCACCTGCTTGAGCAGGGCGTCACCGGCAGCATGGCCCAGCGTATCGTTGACCTGCTTGAAGCGATCGAGATCGATCAGCATCGTGGCGCACCCGCGCCGGGTGGAGGCCAGCGCGGCAAGCTTGCGCGCCAGCGTCTGGTTCATGTGGCGGCGATTGGCGAGGCCGGTCAGCGGATCGTGCAGCGCCAGATGCGAGCTTTCCTCGGCATGGCGGCGCTGGTCGCTGATATCGGCGCAATGGCCGTGGAACCCGGCAAACTGCCCGCGATGGTGGACGGCTTCGCCCGACAACGACCACCAGCGCGGCTGGCTGGCAGGGCCGGTGCGCACGGTCAGCCGTTCGAAGCGGGTGCGCCGCGCCAGCACGAAGCGCAGCGAGCGTTCGCTGCCATTGTCGCCCTGGGTTTCATCATGGTGGAACAGATCGAGCAGGGTACGGCCCAGCGGGTCGCCCTCGCCCGCAAGCAGCGCGCGCGCGGCCGGAGACAGATAGGTCAGCCGGCCATCGGCATCGCTCGACCAGAACGCCCCCAGCCCAAGCGCTTCATAGGCGCGGCACAGCGCGGTGGCATGATCGGGCGCCAGGCCGGCGTCCCTCGCCGTGGGCGCAGCCGCAGGCGC
>CAYXUN010000038.1:12900-37128 GCA_964468165.1 uncultured Novosphingobium sp.
GGGGGGCCCGGGGGGGGTGGATGGTGGGGGGGCGCGGGGGGCGGCCGGCGGGGGGGGCGGCGCCCCGGGCGCCCCCACCGCGCCCTCGGACCGTTCATTGCCACTGTTGCCTGGCCTGCCCCAGGCCATGCGCCGGATCACCATCAGAATCTCCGCCCAAGGGACGCTTTCGCTCAGGTGTTCTACGATGGGACAATTGCGTGATCGTTAACTTTGCAAAGCCGCGCCGGGGCTGCCGCGCGAACAAAAAAGAAGGCCGGAAGCGCGTGCGCTTCCGGCCCAGGTCGTTCGCAGGAGGAACATGGTTTGGCGGAGGAGGGGGAGAGAGGGAGAGGATCAGGCCCCCCACCCCGCCAAGCTGGTGAAAACTTACATGTTGTAGGCGCGTTCGCCGTGTTCGGAGATGTCGAGGCCTTCGCGCTCGGCTTCTTCGGTCGGACGCAGGCCGATCGTCTTGTCGAGAGCGATGAACAGGACCGCCGAGACACCACCGGAGAGCACCAGGGTGACGCACACGGCCTTCACCTGGGTGATGATCTGGGCGACCAGGTCATAGGTGCCGGCCTTGGCGGGGAACACGGTGTAGTCGATCCAGCCCTGGCCACCCAGCGACGGGTCGGCCACGATGGCGGTGCCGATGGCGCCGACGATCCCGCCGACACAGTGCACGCCGAACACGTCGAGCGTGTCGTCATACTTGAGGGCGTTCTTGACGGTGGTGACGAAGAAGAAGCAGATCGGCGAGACGACCAGGCCGAGGACGATGGCGCCCATCGGCGCGGCATAGCCGGCCGCCGGGGTGATCGCGACGAGGCCGGCGACGGCACCCGAGGCAGCGCCCAGCATCGAGGGCTTGCCATGCTTGATCTGCTCGACGACCGACCAGGAGACGGCGGCGGCGGCAGTGGCAACGAAGGTGTTGATGAAGGCGAGCGCGGTGGCCGCGTTCGATTCCAGGCCCGAACCGGCGTTGAAGCCGAACCAGCCCACCCACAGCAGCGAGGCGCCGATCATGGTCATGGTCAGCGAGTGCGGCGGGGTGGCTTCCTTGCCAAAGCCCAGGCGCTTGCCGATCACGAGGCAGCCGACGAGGCCAGCGATACCGGCGTTGATGTGCACCACGGTGCCACCGGCAAAGTCCAGGCCGCCCCAGCCATAGATCAGGCCGGCGTCAGAGGTGTTGGACGAGAGGAAGTCGGGACCGGCGAAGTACCACACCATGTGGGCCATCGGGAAATAGACCAGGGTGAGCCACAGCACGGTGAAGATCATCAGCGGCGTGAACTTCACGCGCTCGGCAAAGGCGCCCACGATCAGCGCCGGCGTGATGCAGGCGAAGGTCATCTGGAAGATGACGTAGACATATTCGGGCAGGTAGACGTTGTTGGAGAACGTCGCTGCATAGGTCGAGGTGGAAACCCCCGCCAGGAACATCTTGGAGAAGCCGCCGACATAGGGCGAGCCGCCGGTGAAGGCCATCGAATAGCCCCAGCAGACCCAGCACAGCGCCGCGACCGAAACGATCATCAGCACCTGCATCAGCACCGAGAGCATGTTCTTGGTGCGCACCAGGCCGCCGTAGAACAGGGCGAGAGCCGGAATGCTCATCATCAGCACCAGAGCGGCCGAGACCAGCATCCAGGCGACGTCACCCTTGTTGACCATGGTGGCCATCTGGTCGGCCGTGGGGGCCTTGATCGGCCCGGTTTGCGCAAAGGCGGCAGAGGCCATGCCGAGGCTGAGCCCGGCTGCCGTCATGCCACTGATCATCTTGCGGATCATATGGTTTCCCCTCTGTTCGGAAGTCACAGCGCCATATCGCCGCTTTCGCCGGTGCGAATGCGCACCGCCGAAGCGAGATCGAGCACGAAGATCTTGCCGTCGCCGATCGCCTCGGTGCTGGCGGTTTGCTGGATGGTCTCGACAATCTGCGCCGCGAGGTCGTCGCTGGCAGCGATTTCGAGCTTCACCTTGGGCAGCATGTTCGTGGAGTATTCGGCGCCGCGGTAGATCTCGGTCTGGCCCTTCTGTCGGCCAAAACCCTTCACTTCCGACACCGTCATCCCAGCAACGCCCAGGCCCGACAGCGCTTCACGCACTTCGTCGAGCTTGAACGGCTTGATGATGGCGATGATGAATTTCATTCATGCCCCCTTTCACGGCCTCAACCAGCCGGTGCGGAACCGGCATGAATTGTCAAAGCAAAGGGCGTGCCAAATCCGTTTTCTTACGAAATCCGCGATTCCTGGAAACCATATCCATTGTCGAGCGTTTCGCCGCCGCTCGATTATTGTGCAGCGCACAGAATCTGCCTAAATTTTAGGCAGGAGCTTCCCAGCCAGCCGCAGCCGCGCCCACACCGGCAGGTGATCCGATGCCTGCTGCGCCAGGGGGCTGTGGTGCACGCCGATGCCGTCGACCACCCAGTCGTGGCTCGCGACGATGCGGTCGAGCTGACCCAGCGGCCGCCGCGCGGGAAAGCTGCGGCCGGGCGCGAGCACCGACAGATCGGCGGGAAAGGCCTGGAGCGCGCCGCCGCGTGGCGCCCATTCGTTGAAATCGCCCATCAGCACACGGGGACCGCGCCCGGCCGCCGCGCAGGCAACGCGCACCTGCTGGCGGCGGCGCAGGCCCGACAGGTCAAGATGCATGCCGATCACGCGCACGCCCTGCCCGCCCCATTCGAGATCCACCGCCACTGCCCCGCGCGGCTCGAGCGTGGGCAGGGGCACGGCATGGCAGCCGGTCACCACCAAGTCACGCCGCACCAGGATGACATTGCCGTGCCAACCCAGGCTGCCCGGCCGGCGCGCGCGGTCGATCACGCCGGGCGCCACCGCGCGCCACGGGCTGCCATGGGCCAACAGCGTGGGCGGGATCACCGCCTCGCGCGTGCCAAAGCGATTGTCTGCCTCTTGCAGGGCAATCACGTCGGCGCCCACCTCGTGCAGCACCATCAGGATGCGCTCGGGATCGCAGCGCCGATCGGCGCCGACGCCCTTGTGGATGTTGTAGCTGGCAAAGACCAGCGAATCGGCCGCCTGCATGGCCGGCACCCGCGCGGTCAGAGGAAGTCCCGCAGGGTGGCGATAAAGCGATCGAACTGGTCGTGGTGCAGCCAGTGGCCGGCGTTTTCGAACTCGACCACCTCGGCGGTGCGGAAATGGTCGATGCGCCCGTCGCGAATCGGATTGCCAGCCCAGGAATCCGCGCCGTTGAGCAAAAGCGTGGGGCTGGTGATCGCCTCCCACAGCTCGTGCTTGCGATTCTGCGAAATGTCATAGGGATGTTCGATGTGCACGTAGGGATCGAACTTCCAGGTAAACGTGCCGTCTTCGTTGCGGTTGATGCCGTGGATCGTCAGATGGCGGGCCTGGGCATCGTTGATGTAGGGATTCTGCGCCTTCATGCGGGCAATCGCCGCCTCGATCGTGGGATAGCGGCGCGGCAGGCGGCCGGCGGCCTTGCGCTTTTCGGCGATGTAATCGCGGATGCGGCGGGCAAAGGGCACGGCGCGCATGCGCGCTTCCCAATCGGGCGTGGGAAAGATGCCTTCGATCGCCACCAGCTTGCGCACGTCTTCGGGAAAGAGGCCGGCATAGCGCAGCGCCACGGCGGCCCCCATCGAATGGGCCACGATCGTCACCGGCGCCAGGCCGAGCTGGTGGATCAGCTGCGCCACGTCATAGACCATGTCCATCACGCGATAGTTGCCGTCAGACGCCCATTCGCTGTCGCCATGGCCGCGATGATCGAGCGCGATGACATGCCAGTCTTCGCGCAGCGCCTCGGCCGTCCAATCCCAGCTGCGGCAATGGTCGCGGCCGCCGTGGATCAGCAGCAGCGGCGGTTTCTCCGCATTGCCCCAGTCCACATAGTGGAGGCGCAGGCGTTGCGAGATGAAGGTGTTCGAAGTGGGACCGAGCAGATTCATGGCCCCACCCTGCCCATGCTGCACTGCGCTGGCAAGAGCGGGAACCATGCTGTCACCGACTTGGGGAAATACCCCGAGGGCGTTTCCGCTGAAGACACCGGCGCAATAGCGTCGCCAAATCCGCGCCAGGCGATCACAAACAGCGCTTTAACGTTCCTTGGTTGCGCTGAACGCCAGGTCGGGGTTGCGTTCCTGCTGATAGCTCACGTCCCAGGCCGAGCGCGCCATGAAGACGGGATCGCCATCGCGGTCCTTGGCCAGGTTCGACAGGTTGAAATCGGCAAAGGCCCGCAGCGCTTCGGGCGTGCCCTTGAGCCAGCGCGCGGTATCGAACGGCGAGGGTTCGAGCACGGCCTCGACCTTGTATTCCGCTTCCAGCCGGCTGATCAGCACGTCGAGTTGCAGCTGCCCGACCACGCCCACGATCCACTGCGAGCCGATTTCCGGGTAGAACACCTGGATCACGCCCTCTTCGGACAGATCGTCGAGCGCCTTGCGCAGCTGCTTGGTCTTGGTCGGGTCTTTCAGCACCACGCGGCGCAGGATTTCCGGCGCGAAGTTGGGCAGCCCGGTAAAGCGCACGTCGTTCTTTTCCGACAGCGTATCGCCCACGCGCAGCGTGCCGTGGTTGGGAATGCCGATGATATCGCCCGCTTCGGCGCTATCGGCAATTTCGCGGTCCTGGGCAAAGAACAGGATCGGCGAATGCACCGCGATCGGCTTGCCCAGGCCCGAAGGCGTCAGCTTCATGCCGCGCTTGAACGTGCCCGAGACCATGCGCATGAACGCGATGCGGTCACGGTGCTGCGGGTCCATGTTGGCCTGCACCTTGAACACGAAGCCGGTGACATCCTCGCGCGTGGGGTCGATCGTGCCCTGGTCGCTGGCCTGCGGGCGCGGCGGCGGGGCATAGCGATCGATCGCGGCGATCAGTTCGGCCACGCCAAAGTTCTTGAGCGCCGATCCGAAATAGACCGGCGTCAGGTCGCCATGGCGATAGGCTGCCAGGTCGAACTGCGGATAGCCTTCGCGGCCCAGTTCGATCTCTTCGGCAAATTCATCGGGAATGGCGCCGGCGGCCGGATCGCGCTTGCCGAGAAATTCGCGGCTGTCGCCTTCGGGGCGGGCGATGGTTTCGCTGGCAAAGTCATAGACGCCTTCGAAAATGCCGCCCATGCCCACCGGCCAGCTCATCGGCGCGACATCGAGCGCCAGGGCATCGGCCACCTCATCCAGCGTTTCGAACACCGGGCGGCCTTCGCGGTCCACCTTGTTGACGAAAGTGATGATCGGCACCGAGCGCATGCGGCACACTTCGAACAGCTTGCGCGTCTGCGGCTCGATCCCCTTGGCCGCGTCGATCACCATGATCGCCGAATCGACCGCGGTGAGCGTGCGATAGGTATCTTCGGAAAAGTCTTCGTGGCCCGGGGTATCGAGCAGGTTGAAGACGGTGCCATCCTTCTGGAACGTCATCACCGACGAGGTTACCGAAATGCCGCGCTGCTGCTCGATCTTCATCCAGTCAGACCGGGCACGCCGCGCCTGGCCGCGCGCCTTGACCTCGCCGGCCAGATGGATCGCCCCGCCTTGCAGCAGGAGCTTTTCGGTCAGCGTGGTCTTGCCCGCGTCGGGATGGGAAATGATGGCAAAGGTGCGGCGATTGGACATAGTCCGCGCCGCTTAGCCGCCCCTGACGGTCACGTCCATGCGGAAGCTGCGGCTCTCGCCCGGGGCAAGCAGGACGATGCCGGGCTTTTGCATGATATCGCCGGAAAAGCCTTCGGGATCGGCATGGCCAGCCCAGGGTTCGATGCAGATGTAATGCGCCCCGGGCACTTGCCACAGGCCCAGCATCGCCATGTCGGGAAACGCCACGTCGAGCGCCGGGCCACCTTCCACGCCATAGGTCAGCGCGCGGCTGGCAAGGTTGGTCCAGATCACCGCGTCGTTGGTGAACAGCTGCTCGCGCAGCGGCAGAATGCGGCCGCGCACCGGGGTGGCATAGCGGCGTTCGAGCACCAGGCCGGTCTGCGTATTGACCCGCGCGATCGGCTCGGGCTCGTCCTTGGTGAAGACCAGGCGATGCGCGTGCTTGTCGGTGCTGCCGGGCAAGGGCCAGGCAAAGGCGGGGTGGTAGCCGAAACTGAACGGCAGCGTTTCATTTCCCGGATTGCTGACCGTCGCGGTCACCGCCAGGGTCGCCCCCTCCACGGCAAAGGCCATGTCGAGCACGAAGGCAAACGGGTAGACCGCGCGCGTCTCGTCCGAATCGCGCAGGCGGAAATGCGCCGTGGCGCCATCATGCGTGACCAGCGCAAAATCAGACCGGCGGGCAAAGCCATGGCGCGGCAGCGTATAGGCCTTGCCATCGTGATGCAGCGTATCGCCGGCCAGCGACCCGACGATCGGGAACAGCACCGGGGCATGGCCGGTCCAGAACGCCGGATCGGCGTCGGTCATCCACTCCTGCCCGGCGCGGTCGGTGATCGACCACAGCTCTGCCCCCAGCGGGTTGATCGCGGCGGTCAGCGTCTCGGACGCGATCGTGACAAGAGCAGGCTGGGTCATGGCCACACGGTATGGCCAGAGCGGACGCTCTTCGCAAGTGCGGTATGCGCGGGCGCCATGCAAGCGCCGTTCGACGGGCTCAGGGCGAACGGAGGCAGGCAAAACCTGCAATCCCCGTTCGCCCTGAGCCTGTCGCAGCCGCCCAAGCCTTGATCAACCGCGCAAGACGCCGCCCTGCTTGGCCGCGGCGGCAACGATCTTGTCGGAAATCGCCTTGAGGGCGGCTTCGTCAAAGCTCTTGTCACCCGGCTGCAGCGTCACCTCGATGGCCAGGCTGCGCTGGCCTTCGGGAACGCCCTGGCCGCGGAAATCGTCGAACACGCGGGCCGCGACGATGCTGGCCTTGTCGGCCCCCTTGACCGCACGCAGCACGTCGCCCGCCGGCACCTTGGCATCGACCAGGAACGCAAAATCGCGCGTTACGGCCTGGAGCGCGGGCGGGGCGAAGTGCGGACGGGCAAAGCCCGGCGCGGCCTTCTTCGCCGGCACGCGATCGAGGAACAGCTCGACCACCGCAACCGGCACATCAAGGCCAAAGGCCTTGGCCGTGGCCGGGTGGATCATGCCAAAGCGCGCCAGGATCTGCTTGGGGCCAAGGCGCAGCGTGGCCGACTGGCCGGGATGGAACTGGCTGCCCGCCTCGCCCATCACCTGCAGGTTTTCCACCGGGGCGCCGGCCTGCGCGAGCAGCGCAATGGCTTCGGCCTTGGCATCGAACGCGTCAAAGGCCTGGGCCTTGCCAGTGGCCCAGCCACGCGCCGTGCGCTCGCCCGCCAGGACCACGGCCAGGCTGAGGCGTTCGTCGCTGCTGCCATCGTCGGCGCGCAGATAGCGGCGCCCGATCTCGAACAGGCGCACGCTGGCTGCGCCGCGATCGCAATTGCGCCGTGCCGCCGCCAGCAGGCCGGGCAGCAGCGACGGACGCATCGCCTTCAGGTCTTCCGAGATCGGATTGGCCAGCGTCCACACGAATTGCCCATCGGCAAAGTGCTCGGCCTGGGCCGGCGGCAGGAACGACCAGGTCACCGCCTCGTGCAGCCCCCGCGCCGCTGCGGCGCGGCGCAGGCGGCGTTCGAGCATCTGCACCGGGGTGGCCGTGGGCCGCGCCACGCCATCGGTGCGCGGTAGCGGGGTGGACGGCACGGCATCGAGGCCGTGCACGCGGATCACTTCCTCGACCAGGTCGGGCGCGCCGGCGATGTCCGGGCGCCAGGTCGGCACGGTCACGGTCCAATCCGCGTCCACGCCAAAGCCCAGCGCGGCCAGGATGCGCTTCTGTTCGCCCTGGGCCACGGCAACGCCGCCCAGCTGCCCGGCCAGTGCCGGATCATATGGCAGGCTGCGCTGCGCCACCGGCGGCGTGCCCACGCGCACCACTTCGCTGGCCTCGCCACCGCAGATCTCGAGGATCAGCGCGGTCAACAGGTCCATGCCGGTATCGAGAAACGCAGGATCGACCCCGCGCTCGAAACGGCCCCGCGCATCGCTGGCCAGTGCCAAGGCCTGGCCGGTGCGCGCGATGTGCGCCGGATCGAAATAGGCGACTTCGAGCAGCACGTCGGTGGTCGCTTCCGAACAGCCGGAATGCTCGCCACCCATGATGCCGCCGATATCGTGCACGCCGGCATCATCGGCAATCACGGTCATGAACGGTTGGAGCGCATATTCCTTGCCGTTGAGCGCAACGACGGTTTCGCCTTCGCGCGCCTTCCGGGCGGTGACGGCACCGGTCAGCTTGGCCAGGTCATAGGCATGGGCCGGGCGGCCATAGCCGAGCATGACGTAGTTGGTGATATCCACCAGCGCCGAGATCGGGCGCTGGCCGGCCGCCTTGAGCCGGTCCTGCAGCCACTGCGGCGATGCGCCGTTGGTCACGCCCTTGATCACGCGGCCGTAGAAGGCCGGGCAGCCCTCGGCATCCTCGATGCGGATATCGACCGGGCACGCGCCTTCGCCGGCCACGGGCGCAACATCGATGGCGCGCAGCGTGCCGATGCCGGCCGCCGCCAGATCACGGGCAATGCCATAGACGCCCATGCAATCTGGGCGGTTGGGCGTGATCGCCACGTCGAACACCGGGTCAGACCCGAGGTAATCGGCAAACGACTGGCCCAGCGCGGCGTCAGCCGGCAGTTCGATGATGCCGTCGTGTTCCTCGCCCAGGCCCAGTTCGCGGGTGGAGCACATCATGCCGTTGGATTCGACGCCACGGATCGCGCTCTTGCGCAGTTCCATGCCATTGGCCGGAACGACCGCACCGGGCATGCCGAGCACGCCGACCAGGCCGGCGCGCGCATTGGGCGCGCCGCAGACCACCTGGAGCGGCTGCCCGTCACCCAGATCGACGCTGAGCACCTGGAGCTTGTCGGCCTGCGGATGCTTTTCCGCCGTCAGCACGCGGGCGACGCGGAACTGCTTGAGCGCGGCCGAGGCGTCGGTCACGCTTTCGATTTCCAGGCCCAGGCTGGTGAGCTTTTCGGCAATCTCGGTGGCGCTCGCCTGGGTATCGAGCAGGGCCTTGAGCCACGAAAGGGAAAACTTCACGGCTTCACTCCCACGCCGCCCGAAAGGGTGGGCACGTCGAGCGCCCCGAATCCATAGTGGCCGAGCCAGCGGGCATCGCCATCGAAGAAGGCGCGCAGGTCATCCAGCCCGTACTTGAGCATCGCCAGGCGATCGACCCCGGTGCCAAAGGCAAAGCCCTGCCATTCATCGGGATCGAGCCCGCCGAATTCGATGACCTTGCGGTTGACCATGCCCGAGCCCAGGACTTCCATCCAGCCGCCGCCCGGCGCATCGCCGCTGCCGCCAACGACGCGCTTGCCGTTCACCAGGGTATAGCCCACGTCCACTTCCACCGAGGGTTCGGTGAATGGGAAATAGCTGGGGCGCAGGCGCAGGACGATATCGTCACGCTCGAAGAACGCCTTGAGGAAGGTTTCCAGCGTCCACTTGAGGTGCCCCAGGTGAATGCCCTTGTCGATCACCAGGCCTTCGATCTGGTGGAACATCGGCGTGTGCGTGGCGTCGCTGTCAGAGCGATAGACGCGGCCCGGCGCGATGATGCGCAAGGGCGCGCCTTGCTTCAGCATGGCACGGATCTGCACCGGCGAGGTGTGCGTGCGCAGCAGCATGTCGCGCCCCTGCCCATCCTTGTCCGGAAAATAGAACGTGTCGTGCATCGCCCGCGCCGGATGCGTTTCGGGCATGTTGAGCGCGGTGAAGTTGTGCCAGTCGTCTTCGATTTCCGGGCCACTGGCCACGGCAAAGCCCATGTCGGCAAAGATTTCGGCCAGCTCGTCCATCACCTGGCTGACCGGGTGCACGCTGCCGCGCGGGCTTTCCGGCGCGGGCAGCGACAGGTCCACCGCCTCGGCCGCCAGGCGCGCATCGAGCGCGGCGCTTTCCAGCGCAGCCTTGCGGGCGGCAAGCGCGGTGGTCACCGCCTCGCGCGCGCCGTGGATTTGCGGGCCCTTGGCCTGGCGCTCTTCCGGGCTCAACTGGCCCATGGTCTTGAGCAGGGCGGAAACCCAGCCCTGCTTGCCGAGCGCGGACACGCGGATCGCCTCCAGCGCATCGAGCGTGGTGGCATCGGCAATGGCGCCGAGCGTTTCGGCCTGCTGTTGGTCTAGCTGTTCCATCGCGCCTGCCGCTAGCGCTTTGCGGGGCAGAAGGGAAGATGGGTTGCGCTGGCTAACACGCCCTCCCCCCGACCCCCTCCCGCAGGCGGGAGGGGGAGAAGAAAGCCCCTCCCGCAGGCGGGAGGGGTTGGGGGAGGGCGTGTTGCGAACACCCAAAGCAAAAGGCGCCCGCTCCGTGCCGGAGCGAGCGCCTTTAAAAGCTGTATCGCGAAAGGCGATCAGGCGGCCGGGAGGGCAGCCTTGGCCTGGGCGATCACGGCCGCGAACACGCCGCCTTCGTTCATGGCGAGATCCGCCATGGCCTTGCGATCGAGTTCGATGCCAGCAAGCTTGGTGCCGTGGATGAACTGCGAATAGGTCAGGCCTTCAGCGCGGACGGCCGCGTTGATGCGCTGAATCCACAGAGCACGGAACGTGCGCTTCTTGACCTTGCGGTCGCGGTACGCGTACTGGCCAGCCTTTTCAACGGCTTGGCGGGCAACGCGGATCGTGTTCTTGCGACGGCCGCGGTAACCCTTGGCCTGGTCGAGAATACGCTTATGCTTGGCACGCGTGGTCGTGCCGCGCTTGATACGGGACATGGATCAGCCTCCTCAGTTCAGCCCGTAGGGCGCCCACTTCTTGATCACCTTCGCGTCAGCGTCGGAGATCACGTCGGTGCCGCGGTTCTGGCGGATGTACTTGGCGTTGTGGCTGATCAGGCGGTGGCGCTTGCCGGCCACGCCGTGCTTCACCTTGCCCGTAGCGGTAAGCTTGAAGCGCTTCTTCACACCGCTCTTGGTCTTGAGCTTGGGCATTTTCGTCTCCTTGTTCGACGCGGTGTTCCTGCCGTGGCAGCCCTACGTGGCCAGGCCGGAACGCGCTTCCGCGTGGATTGAAGGGGCGGCCCTTAACGAGGGTGGGGCCGATTGGCAACTGGATTCGGGGCTTTGGGAAACGGCCCCTCCACCACCCGCGGCGCGGGCGGTCCCCCTCCCCACGCCGTGGGAGGCGGCCCCCCCCCCCCCCCGGGGGGGGGTGGGGGCGGGGCGGCCCCCCCGGGGGGGGGGGGGGGGGCCCGCCGGCCGGCGCTAAGGCGGGGCGACAGGTCAGCCGATATCGTCCAGATTGAACGGCGTGGTCTGATAGACCTCGTTGATCCAGTTGCCGAACAGCTGGTGCCCATGCGTGCGCCAGGTGTTGCGCGGCAGCTGGGCCGGATCGTTGTGCGGGTAATAGTGGCGCGGCACGATCCGTTCGCCATCGCGGCGATATTCGGTATCGAGCGTGAGCGTGTCGTATTCCAGGTGGTTGAACATGTGGATGGCGCGATGGGCCGGATCATCGACCAGGCACGGCCCGACCTCGTCACTGTCGAGCAGCACGGCAAGGCCGGCGGGCAAATCTGCGGCGCGAATCTCGCTCCAGCGCGAGACGGGCACGGGCACGACATCGGACATCCCGCGCAGCCAGGGGCTGGCCGGGGCACGGTTGACATGATCG
This sequence comes from uncultured Novosphingobium sp., assembly GCA_964468165.1. GTDB lineage: Bacteria > Pseudomonadota > Alphaproteobacteria > Sphingomonadales > Sphingomonadaceae > Novosphingobium. The sequence continues at coordinate 24,529 of CAYXUN010000038.1, forward strand.
AACACGCCATGCGCCTTGGCCCCCAGGGAATGCTTGGGCACGCCGTGGAAATGCGCCAGCGCGGCCATGGCGCCCCAGCAGATCGTCAGCAGGCGGTGGCAGTGGGTCTGGCTCCAGTCAAAGATCTGGCGCAATTCGTCCCAATAGGTCACCTCGCCATAGTCCATCGTTTCGACCGGCGCGCCGGTAACGATCAGGCCATCGAAGCGCTCGGCGCGCACGGCGGAAAACGGCACATAGAATTCCGCCAGGTGCCCGGCCGAGGTGGTCTTGCTGACATGGCCCGACAGGCGCACCAGCTTGAGCTCGATCTGCAGCGGCGTGGCGCCGAGCAGGCGCGCCACCTGGGTTTCGGTGGTGATCTTGTCGGGCATCAGGTTGAGCAGGGCGATGCGCAAGGGGCGGATATCCTGCCGCGCGGCCTCGGTCTCGCCCATCACGATCACGCCTTCGGCTTCCAGCGTGCGGCGGGCGGGGAGGTTGTCGGCGATCCTGATAGGCACGGGCGTAGCTTTCCTTCAAATCCTGCACAGCGCGAGAGGAGGGAAAGACGCCTGGGGCTTGCTCCGTTTGGTTGCCGGATCGGCCACATCCTCCCGCCAGGGAGCGCCACCTTGCCCGGAAACCGGCAGGTTGGCGTTGGGGCGTCGCCCCCAACTCTCGATGCTGGCCGCCCATGTAGCGGGCGCCCATGCGCATTGCAAGGCACCCGCAACCCACCGCAGCACGCGGCAGGAATCGCTTTACCCCTTGCTCATGAGAATGAATCGCATTACCTTGCGAATCATTCTCATGAGCGAAAGCCCATCAGCGCCATGTACATCTGCATCTGCAATGCCATCCGCGAAAAGGATCTGCGCCAGGCCGCCCGCTGCCACGCCCGTGGCGATGCCGAAGCGCTTTATGGCACGCTTGGCTGCCAGGCGCAGTGCCGGCAGTGCCTGGACGATGCCGACGACGTGGTGGCCGACGAACGCGCCTGCGCCATGGCCTGAGCGCCGGCGCCGTGGCAGGCGGACCATCTGCGCATTGCCCCGGTGCCGCTGCTCGCTTACCGTGCCTGCCGGTTCAACGGCATAGGAAGGTTCGGCCATGAAGGGCGATGCCAAGGTCATCGAGTTTCTGAACAAGGCCCTGTTCAACGAACTGACCGCGATCAACCAGTACTGGCTGCACTATCGCCTGCTCTCGCACTGGGGCGTGAAGAAGCTTGCCGATTTCGAGCGGCACGAATCGATCGACGAGATGAAGCATGCCGACCTGCTCGCCGATCGCATCCTGTTCCTCGATGGACTGCCCAATTTCCAGGCGCTCGGCCGCCTCAAAGTGGGCGAATCGGTGGAGGAAGTGCTCAAGGCCGACCTCGCCCTGGAATACGAGGCCGTGCCCCTGCTCAAGGATGGCATCGCGCATTGCGAAGCGGTGCGCGACTATGTCAGCCGCGATCTGCTGCAAAAGATCCTCGAAAGCGAGGAAGAGCACATCGATACCCTGGAAACCCAGCTCGACCTGATCAAGCAGATGGGCATCCACAATTATATCCAGCTCAACAGCCAGGCGGCGGAAGACTGACCTGGTTTTGGGGGAACAGGCCCTCCCCCAACCCCTCCCGCAAGCGGGAGGGGAGTTTTTAAGGATAGCCCCTCCCGCACGCGGGAGGGGAATAGAGATTCCCCCTTCAAATCCCGCTCCCGCTTGCGGGAGGGGTTAGGGCAGGGCTTGTTGCTTACTGCGCGGCGGCCTTCACCACCTCGCCACCCTTCATCACGAAGGCGACGTGTTCCAGCGTGCGCACGTCGGCCAGCGGGTCGCCATCGACGGCGATGAGATCGCCATAGCGGCCGGTGGCGATCGCACCCACGTCCGCCGTGCGGTCAAGCGCTTCGGCGGCGCTCTTGGTGGCGGCCTGGATCGCCTCGATCGGGGTCATGCCCCATTCCACCATCTTGGCGAACTGGCGGGCATTGTAGCCGTTGGGATAGACGCCGCCATCGGTGCCGAACAGCAGCTTGACCCCGGCGGCGTGGGCGGCGCGGAAGGTTTCGCGCTGCTTGCGGCCGATCATCTTTTCCTTGGCCAGGCTTTCGGGGAAGACGCCGTTCTTCTCGCCTTCGGCCAGGATATAGTCGTCGTTGTAGATATCCATGTCGAGCCAGGCGCCCTTGGCCTTGGCCAGCTTGAAGCTTTCCTCGTCGGCCAGGCTGGCGTGCTCGATCGTGTCGATCCCGGCGCGCAGCGCATCGTTGATGCCGGCCGTGCCATGGGCATGGGCCGCCACGCGCATGCCGAGCATGTGCGCCTCGTCGGCCACGGCCTTGAGTTCGTCGAAGCTCATCTGCTGGGCGCCGACCGAATCGGTCTTGGAAAAGACCCCGCCGGTGGCGCAGATCTTGATCACTTCGGCGCCATACTTGCGCACCTTGCGCACAAGCGCGCGGAATTCGTCGGGCGTGTTGGCGATCTGCGGCGAAGGTACGGTGATCGAGGGCGGGAATTCGGTGGAATCGCAATGGCCGCCGGTGGCGCCCAGGGCATAGGTCGCCGGCACGATACGCGGCCCGGGCACATAGCCCAGTTCGATCCCCTGCTTGAGCGCGACGTCGTCATAGTTGGCCGAGCCGACGTTGCGCACCGTGGTAAAGCCGGCCTCCACCGTCTTGCGGGCATTGGCCACGCCGATCACGGTCGAGAGGTTGTCGGTAAACTCCAGCCCGCGATAGCCGCTGAGCGTGGGATCGCCGGTCAGGTGGACGTGCATGTCGATGAGGCCGGGCAGCAGCGTGCGCTGTCCCAGATCGACCACTTCGGCGCCGGCCGGCACGGCATCGCCCGTCTTGCCCACCGCCGTGATGCGACCATCGGTGATCACCACTTGCGCGCCATCAACCCGCTTGCCGGCCAGCACGTCGATCATGTGCGCGGCGCGCACCACCACCGTCTTGGCCTGCGCGCTGCCGGTTGCCAGCGCTACCAGCGCGGCCGCTCCCAGCGCCACGCTCTTTATCGTTTTCATGAACCATCCTCTTGTTGGGGGATGGCAGCAAAGTTGCATGGGCAACGATATTGAACAAGTGTCTAATCGGCAGCCGTCATCCGGCGTAGATCATCTTAGCCGTCATGCCGCCGTCCACCACGATCTGCTGCCCGGTGACGAAGCCGGCATCCGGGCTGGCGAGCCAGGCGATGGTGGTGGCAATGTCCTGGACCGTGCCGACGCGCCCGGCGGGATGCTGCGCGCAGTCGATCGGGCGGTGATCGGGTTCATGGGCGCGATCGGCGCGCTGCCAGGGGCCGGTTTCGATCCAGCCGGGCAGCACGGCATTGACCCGCACTTGCGGCCCCAGGCTCACCGCCATGGCGTGCGTGAGGGCGCAAAGCCCGCCCTTGGCCGCGGCATAGGCATAGGTATCGGGTTCGGATTGCACGGCGCGGGTCGACGCGATGTTGACCACGCTGGCCCCGGCGCGGCGGCGCAGCAGCGGCAGGGCAGCGCGGCTGCACAGGAAGGCCGCAGTCAGCGAACTGTCGAGCCAGCCCTGCCAGGCCTTGAGCGTCAGGTCTTCGAGCGGGCCGCAGTGCGGATCGGCAATGCCGGCGTTGTTGACCAGGCAATCGATGCCATCGGGCGCCCAATCGGCAATGCGGGCAAAGGCGCGCGCCACAGGCTGTTCCCGGCCCACGTCTCACGTGATCGTCAGGCCCTGCCCGCGCGGCAGCATGGCCGCCAGTTCCTTGAGCGCCTTGGCATCGCGATCAAGCGCGGCCACGCGCCAGCCGAGCGCGGCAAAGTGCAAGGCGGTGCCCCGGCCGATGCCGGCGCCCGCGCCCGTGATCACGATGGTCGATGCAGCAGTCGTCATGCCAGGCACAACGCGCCCGATGCGCTTCAGTGCCGGTGGCTGTGCCCTGCGGCAAGCGCCTCGATCGCATCGTCCAGGCGCGCCGGATCGCCAAGGGCCAGCACATGCCCTTCCGAGCCGATATGCAGCGGATCGCCATTCCAATCGGCCATCGTGCCGCCTGCCCCTTCGACCACTGGCACCAGCGCGGCCCAATCGTGCAGCTTGAGGCCGGCTTCGCACACGATGTCGAGCTGGCCAGTGGCAAGCATGGCATAGTTGTAGCAATCGCCACCCATCACCATGCGGCGATAATCGGTCTGGCCGGCCAGGGCCATGAAGTGATCGCCTTCATGCTGGCTGAAATAGTGCGGCCCGGTGGTGGCGATCGTCGCCTCGGCCAGTTCGCGGCAGGGGCGGGTCTTTACCGGCTGGCCGTTGAGCGTGGTTTCGCGGCCCGAGGCGCCGAGCCAGCGTTCGTTGGCAATCGGCTGGTCGATCACGCCCATCACCGGAAAGCCATCGACCAGAAGCGCGATCAGCGTGCCGAACAGCGCGCGCCCGGCCAGGAAGCCGGCCGTGCCATCGATCGGATCGAGCACCCAGCTGCGGCCCGAAGTCCCCTGCGTCGTGCCGAACTCCTCGCCGATGACGGTGTCATCGGGGCGCTCGGCAGCCAGAATGGCGCGCATCGCTTCCTCGGCCGCGCGATCGGCCAGGGTCACCGGCGTGGCATCCCCCTTGCGTTCGGCGGTCACGCTGCGAAAATAGGGGCGGATCGCGGCGCCGGCAGCGTCGGCCAGGCGGTGGGCCAGGGCAATGTCGTCATCGAGCTTCATGGCCCAGTGCTTTGCCGATCGGGCCGAAGCGGTCAAGAACGTTGCTCCGGCCCGGTGCGGCACGGCGGCAGCTACAGGGGCAGGATGCAACATTTGAGGTTTGCGAAAGGCGGACAAGAGCGCAAGCAGGGCATTCAGGGGGCAAAGCAAGCATGAGTCGCCAGATCAGGCCGGCCGTGGACCGGGCGATTGCGCCGGCCGCGGGGTTCACCCGCCAGGGGCAGCCACTGTCGTACAACCGCGCACCGGCGCCCGACCTGGCGCCGTGGATCGGCCGTTTCTATGTCACCGTGGTCGATGCCCCGGCGGGCCATGCCCTGCAATGCGGGCTGCTCGCCGATACCGCCTGCATCCGCGTGCAGCTGCGGGGGGAATGGACCGCGCAGACCCGCGATGGCTTGCGCGCACTGGGCCGCGCAGCCCTGGTCTTTGGCCCCAACACCCAGCGCATGGCCGTGGGCGTGACCGGCAGCTTTACCAGCGTGGGCGCCGTGCTGCGCCCCGGCGCAGCCCATGCCCTGGCCCGCCTGCCCGAAGCCGAACTGACCGACCGCTTTGCCACGATCGACCAGTTGGGCCTGAACCCCGATCACTGGCTGGAGATGTTCGATCCGGCCGCCACGCCCGAGGACTGGTGCCAGGCAATGGAGCAGGCCCTACGCGCCGTGATCGTCTGGCGCGGCACGGCAGAGCCGGACGCCGTTTCCGCCCGGTTCGAAGCGGCGGCACTGGCCAACCCGGCGATCGGCGTGGGTGAATTTGCCCAGCAATGCGGGATCGAGCAACGCCGGCTGGAGCGCATCGTGCGGCGCGACTTCGGCATGACGCCCAAGCAGGTGCTGCGCCGCGCCCGCGCGCTCGACATGGCAAGCCACCTGCGCGGCGTGGCCGACGATGCGGAAGGGGAAACCCTGGCGCTGCGCTATTACGACCAGAGCCACCTGATCCGGGAATTCACCGCGATGTTCGGCATGTCGCCGCGCCAGTTCGTCGATCTGGCGCAGCCGCTGATGACACTGTCGCTGGAAACCCGCCAGGCGCGCCGCCTGGAAATGACCGAGCGGATCGCCCCGGGCGGTATCCGGCCCTGGCAATGATGCCCGGGCCGGAGCGCGCGATCAGTCGAACAGGCTGGAGACCGAGCTTTCGTCGGCGATGCGGCGGATCGCCTCGCCGATCAGCGGGGCGATGGTCAGGATGCGGATGCTGTCGCAGTCCTTGGTTGCTTCGGTGGGCAGGATGGTGTCGGTGATCACCAGTTCCTTGAGCGCCGAATTGCCCACGCGGGCCACTGCCGCGCCCGACAGCACGCCGTGGGTGATATAGGCCGCGACCCCGGCCGCACCGGCATCCATCAGCGCCTGCGCCGCGTTGCACAGCGTGCCGCCCGAATCGATGATGTCGTCGATCAGGATGCACATGCGGCCTTTCACGTCACCGATGATGTTCATCACTTCGGACTGGCCGGGGCGATCGCGGCGCTTGTCGACGATGGCCAGCGGCGCGTTGTCGAGCCGCTTGGCGAGAGCGCGGGCGCGCACCACGCCGCCCACGTCGGGCGAGACGACCATCAGTTCCTGCCCACCATAGCGGGTCTGGATATCGGCGGCCATGACCGGGGCGGCAAACAGGTTGTCGGTCGGGATGTCGAAGAAGCCCTGGATCTGCCCGGCGTGAAGATCGACCGCGAGCACGCGATCGGCCCCGGCCGTGGTGATCAGGTTGGCGACGAGCTTTGCCGAGATCGGCGTGCGCGGTCCCGGCTTGCGGTCCTGGCGGGCATAGCCGAAGTAGGGCACCACGGCCGTGATCCGCTTGGCCGAGGCGCGGCGCAGCGCATCGATGCAGATCAGCAGCTCAAGCAGGTTGTCGTTGGCGGGATAGCTGGTGGACTGCACCAGGAAGACATCTTCGCCGCGCACGTTCTCGTGGATTTCCACGAAGACTTCCTCGTCGGCAAAGCGGCGCACCGACGCGTCGGTCAGCGGCAGTTCCAGATAGGCCGCAATGGCGCGGGCCAGCGGCAGGTTGCCGTTGCCAGACATGATCTTCATGGCGTTTCCCTCGAGTCCTTGGTGATCCTGATCCTCGCGCCGCCCTTAGCCCAAGATGACAGTTTTGCAACGCCCGTGCGCCGCATTGCCGCCGCATTTGCGCCTGATTTGCGCCTGCCGATGGTACAGCCCCCCTTGCCCCTGCCTGCCCAAGCCGCCTAGGGTTTGGCCATGGCCGACAAACTGATCATCACGCTTGCACAACTCAACCAAAGGGTTGGCGATCTTGCCGCCAACGCCGCCGCGATGCTGGAGGTGCGCGAGAAGGCATCGGGAAGCGACCTCATCGTCTATCCCGAGATGCAATTGATCGGCTATCCGCCTGAAGACCTTATCCTGAAACCCGCTTTGATCGCGCGCGCCGCGGTCGAGCTGGAAAAACTGGCAACCGCCACGGCCGATGGCGGCCCGGCGATGCTGGTGGGATCGGTGTTCGTGCGCGACGGCGCGCTGCACAACGGCGTGGCGCTGCTCGACGGCGGCAAGATCGTGGCCACGCGCTTCAAGTACGAGTTGCCCAACTATGGCACGTTCGATGAAAAGCGCCTGTTCCTGCCCGGCCCGCTGCCCGAGCCGGTGCCGTTTCGCGGCGCCGTGCTGGGCCTGCCGATCTGCGAGGACATCTGGCATCCCGACGTGTGCCGCCACCTGGCGCAGCTGGGCGCGGAAATCTTCCTCTGCGTCAACGGCAGCCCTTACGAGATCGACAAGGACGTGCTGCGCATCGATGGCGTGGCCAAGCGTCGCGCGATCGATACCGGCATTCCGCTCGCCTATGTCAACCGCGTCGGCGGCCAGGACGAAGTGGTGTTCGATGGCGCCAGCTTCGTGGTCGGCCCAGAAGGCGCCCTGTGGGCGCAGCTTCCCGAATGGGAAGAGGCCGTGGTCGACACGGTGTGGAACAAGGTGCCGTTCGGCAATGGCCATCGCTGGCGTTGCGCGGCGAGCGAAGTGGCCGAGCCGACCGAGCATCCCGAAGACATCTATTGCGCCATGGTCATGGCGCTACGCGACTATGTGAACAAGAACCGCTTCCCTGGCGTGCTGCTCGGGCTGTCCGGCGGGATCGATTCGGCGCTCTGCGCGGCAATCGCGGTCGATGCATTGGGTGCTGACCGGGTGTGGTGCGTGATGCTGCCCAGCCGCTATACCAGCCAGGAAAGCCTGGACGATGCCGCAGGCTGCGCGCAGATGCTGGGCGTGCGGCTCGATACGGTGCCGATCGGCCCGGCGGTCGATGGCTTCACCGCCATGCTCAGCCCGCTGTTTGCCGGGCGCGGGCCCGACCTGACCGAGGAAAACCTGCAATCGCGCATCCGCGGCACCACCTTGATGGCCCTGTCCAACAAGTTCGGGCCGATGCTGGTGACCACCGGCAACAAGAGCGAGATGAGCGTGGGCTATGCCACCATCTATGGTGACATGAACGGCGGCTACAACCCGCTCAAGGACGCCTACAAGACCACGGTCTTTGCCCTGTCACGCTGGCGCAACGAACACCGCCCGCGGATCGGCATGGGACCGGACGGGCCAGTGATGCCCGAGCGGATCATCACCAAGCCGCCAAGCGCCGAACTGCGCCCCGACCAGAAGGACGAGGATTCGCTGCCGCCCTATGACGTGCTCGACGCCATCCTGCTGGGCCTGGTCGAGCACGAAAAGAGCGTGTCGCAGATCACCGCCGAAGGGTTCGAGCGCGCCACGGTCGAACGCATCGAACGGCTGCTGCACCTGGCCGAATACAAGCGCCGCCAGGCCCCGCCGGGGGTGAAGCTGGGCATGCGCAATTTCGGCCGCGACCGGCGCTATCCGATCACCCAGGGGTTCCGCACCGCCTGATCGCCACCTTCCAGTTCACCGTGCCAACGCCGGCTGCCCTCGGGTGGCCGGCGTTGGCCGTTGCGGTAGAGCGTTTCTTTTTTGCGAATGATTCGCATTGACGGCATGCAAGCACCGTCTTACGCTGCGAATCGTTCTCAAAAATGGAGTGCAGCTCTTGTCCACTTCGACCACTGCATCGGCTGCGGCCACGATTGCCGCGCTGGCCCGCCCCCAGGATGTGCGCGCACTGTCCCTGACGGCACTGCACGTGGTCATGGCCATGCGGCTCTCGGCGCTGTTCGAGCGGGCGGGGCGCGACCCGATCCCCGATCTGGCGCAACGCTATCGCAGCATCGAAACCGCCGCTGCGGTCCATGCCTTGGTGCGCCGGGTGATCCGCACCTGGCCCGAACGCTTCCTCGTCAACCGTCCGTGCCAGTTGACCATGACGCCCGACGAAGCAACGCTGGCGGCCATGGTGCGCCATGCCCTGGTCGCCGATGGCGCGGGATTTGCCGGCATGCTGCACGGCTTCGTTCGCGCCGACCGGCAGGACGGGCTCTACCACGCCACCCAACACGCGGCCGCGCTGCTGTCAGGACGCAGCGCGTAACCGCGTGCCCGTCCCGGGCCGGCACTCCCACCGGCGCCGCGGTGCCCCGCTCCTGCCCTGGCGACGCCGGCGGCCGCCCGGGACGGGCCTCTGTTTCTCAGGAATTGGCCGCGCTTGAGGCTTGGTCCCGTCGGTGCAGCTTTGCCTGGCTTGGGCATCGACCGAGGCGGCATAGTCTTTTTCACACGAAGCCACGAAGACACGAAGAAGGCACAGACTGGACTGGCGCAGCCAGAAAGTCATTCCACTTCCTTTGTGGCTTCGTGGCTTCGTGTGAAAAAATTAGCGGCCAACATCAGGGCCAAACAAAAACCCCGCCGGTTGCCCGACGGGGTTTGTGCTGTTTGCGTTGACCGCAGCGCGGCGAGGATCAGTCCTCGTCGCCCTTGATCAGGTAATCGGCCGCATCGGCGTCGGTGCCGTGGGTTTCCCCTTCGACCGAGGCGAGCGGATCGTCACCGATCGCGGCTTCGGGGCCCTGGGCCAGTTCGGCGGCATGCTCTTCAGCGGCGGAGCGCGGCGCGATCAGGGCTTCCTGAAGGCGACGGTTGGCGGCGCGAAGGGCGGCGTCGCGGCTGTTGGCCGCCACGCGCATGCGGTTCATGCCCGCGCCGGTACCGGCGGGGATGAGACGGCCGACGATGACGTTTTCCTTGAGGCCGATCAGGCTGTCGCGCTTTCCTTCGACCGCCGCCTGCGTGAGCACGCGGGTGGTTTCCTGGAACGACGCGGCAGAGATGAACGAACGCGTCTGCAGCGAAGCCTTGGTGATGCCGAGCAGCACCGGCTTGCCTTCTGCCGGGCGCGAGCCCCCGGGCAGCTTGGCATTGGTTTCGTTCATTTCCTCAAGGTCGACCTGCTCGCCCGGCAGCAGGGTGGTGTCACCGCCATCGGTGATTTCCACCTTCTGCAGCATCTGGCGAACGATCACCTCGATGTGCTTGTCGTTGATCTTCACGCCCTGCAAGCGGTAGACTTCCTGGATTTCCGCCACGAGGTATTCCGCCAGGGCCTCGACGCCGAGAACCTCGAGAATGTCGTGCGGATCGGGCGAGCCCGAGATCAGGTTGTCGCCCTTCTTGACGTAGTCGCCTTCCTGGACGTCGATGACCTTGGACTTGGGGATCAGGTACTCGACCGGTTCGCCCTCTTCCGGGATGATCGCGATCTTCCGCTTCGCCTTGTAGTCGCGGATGAACTCGATCCGGCCCGAGATCTTGGCGATGATCGCGTTGTCCTTGGGCTTGCGCGCTTCGAACAGCTCGGCCACGCGCGGCAGACCGCCCGTGATGTCGCGGGTCTTGGCGGCTTCGCGGCTGGCGCGGGCCAGCACGTCACCGGCCTGGACTTCCTGGCCGTCTTCCACCGACAGGGTGGTGCCCGGCGCCATCATGTAGCGCGCGGTTTCACCCGAGGCGTCGTCAAGCAGGGTCAGGCGCGGACGCAGGTCTTCCTTCTTGGCGCGGCCACCGGCACGGTTTTCGGTGACGACGCGCTGGGCGATACCCGTCGCTTCGTCGACCTGTTCCGTCAGGGTGCGGCCGTCGATCAGGTCCTGATAGCGCACGATGCCGGGCTTTTCGGTGATCACCGGCAGGGTGAACGGGTCCCACTCGGCCAGGCGCTGGCCCTGGGCCACCGTCGCACCGTTTTCGTGCAGCAGGTGGGTACCATAGGGCACGCGGTGCATGGCGCGTTCGCGGCCATCGGTATCCATGATCACGATTTCGCCGTTGCGGGCGAGCGACAGGCGGCGGTTGCGGCTGTCGGTGATCGTCGGGATGTCGCGATAGTGCACGGTACCGTCGCAGATCGATTCGAGGTGCGACTGTTCGTTGACCTGCGCGGCGCCACCGATGTGGAACGTACGCATGGTCAGCTGCGTGCCGGGTTCACCGATCGACTGGGCAGCGATGACGCCAACCGCTTCGCCGATGTTCACCGGCGTACCGCGGGCCAGGTCACGGCCATAGCAGGTGCCGCACACGCCCTGGGGCGCTTCGCAGATCAGCGGCGAGCGGATGCGCGCCGACTGGACACCAGCCGCTTCGATGCGGGCGATCGCGGCTTCGTCAAGCAGCGTGCCCTTTTCGCAGATCACCTTGCCGGTCTTCGCCTCGATCATGTCTTCGGCCAGGGTGCGGCCGAGGATGCGTTCGCCCAGCGAGGCGATGGTCGAGCCGCCCTGCACGATCGCGCGCATTTCCAGCGCCCGCTCGGTCCCGCAGTCGTTCACCGTCACCACGCAGTCCTGCGACACGTCGACCAGACGGCGGGTCAGGTAACCCGAGTTCGCCGTCTTGAGCGCGGTATCGGCCAGGCCCTTGCGGGCGCCGTGGGTCGAGTTGAAGTATTCAAGGACGGTCAGGCCTTCCTTGAAGTTCGAGATGATCGGCGTTTCGATGATTTCGCCCGAAGGCTTGGCCATCAGACCGCGCATCCCGGCCAGCTGCTTCATCTGGGTTGGCGAACCACGCGCGCCCGAATGGCTCATCATGTAGATCGAGTTGATCGGCTTTTCACGGCCGTGCTCGTCGCTCGGCGTGGCGCGAATCTCGTCCATCATGGCGTTGGCCACCTGGTCGCCGCAACGGCTCCAGGCGTCGATCACCTTGTTGTACTTTTCCTGCTGGGTGATCAGGCCGTCCTGATACTGCTGTTCGTAGTCGGCGACGAGTTCCTTCGTCTCGGCCACGAAAGCGTCCTTGGTCGCCGGGATGATCATGTCGTCCTTGCCGAACGAGATGCCCGCCTTGAACGCGTTGCGGAAGCCCAGGCTCATGATCGCGTCGGCGAAAAGGACAGTCTCCTTCTGGCCGGTGTGACGATAGACCTGGTCGATGACGTCGGCGATTTCCTTCTTGGTCAGCAGGCGGTTGACCAGCTCGAAGGGCACCGTGTGGCTCTTGGGCAGGCACTCGCCGATCAGCATGCGACCGGGCGTGGTTTCATACCGCTTGAGATAGGTCTTCCCGTTCTCGTCGGTCTGCGGCACGCGCGCCACGATCTTGGTGTGCATGGTGACCGCGCCGGCAAACAGCGCCTGGTGCACTTCGGCCATGTCGGCCAGCAGCATGCCTTCGCCCGGCTCGCCCTTGCGGTCCATCGACAGGTAATAGAGGCCCAGCACCATGTCCTGCGAAGGCACGATGATCGGCTTGCCGTTGGCGGGCGAGAGGATGTTGTTGGTCGACATCATCAGCACGCGCGCTTCGAGCTGGGCTTCCAGCGAAAGCGGCACGTGGACGGCCATCTGGTCGCCGTCGAAGTCGGCGTTGAAGGCCGAGCAGACGAGCGGGTGCAACTGGATCGCCTTGCCTTCGATCAGCACGGGTTCGAAGGCCTGGATGCCCAGCCGGTGCAGCGTCGGCGCACGGTTGAGCATGACCGGGTGCTCGCGGATCACCTCGTCCAGGATGTCCCAGACTTCCTTG
>CAYXUN010000039.1:0-37039 GCA_964468165.1 uncultured Novosphingobium sp.
ATGTGGCTGAAACGGACGGCGCAGGAATGGTGATCGTCGCGCTCGCCGTGCCATTGGTGGGATCGGTGTCCAAAAGCGACAGCGTGATCGGCCCGCCGCTGCTCCCGTCCCCGTGCACGGTGATCGCATTGCCGTCGGCGAGCGAGAAAACCTGATAGTCACGATCCGTCGTCGAAACCCCGGTGGCCGCGCCATCGGCCCGGAACACGGAATAGATATAGTCACCCGAATTGGGGTGCGCGGCATCCTCGTTCATGACCAGGATATTGCCGTTGGCCAGGAACGTCGCGAAGGAAGAACGCCTTTGCGCCTGGGTCTGGTCCAGCGTTACTTCCGCTCCGTCACGATAATACGCCATGCTATCTCCCATCTTCTCGGCAGCCGGCCTGAGAACAATGGGTCGCAACGTATTGCACGGCCTGGCTTTGGCCGACGCAAACAAGCCCCGGTTCGGATCAACGAAAAAGGCCGGGGTCTTGCCAACCCCGGCCTTTGCTTGGTTTCTTGCCGTCAGGCGCGGATCAATAGACGCGCGCCTTGGGCTTGATGTACTGCACGTCGTCGGTGAGCGTGTATTCGTGCACCGGGCGGTAATCGAGCTTGATGTCGCCGCTCTTGCCGCCCCAGCCGTCGAACCAGCCCACGGTGTGCTTCATCCAGTTGGCATCATCGCGGTTGGGGAAATCCTCGTGCGCATGGGCGCCGCGGCTTTCCTTGCGGTTGTAGGCCGAATGCATCGTCACCGAAGCCTGGCTGATCAGGTTGTCCAGCTCCAGCGTTTCCACCAGGTCAGAGTTCCAGATCAGCGAGCGGTCCGACACGCCGATATCCTGCATCGAGGCATAGATTTCGGCGAGCTTCTGCTTGCCTTCGGCCATCAGTTCGTCGGTGCGGAACACCGCCGCGTGCTGGCTCATCGCGCGCTGCATCTCGGTGCGGATCTTGGCCGTGGGCGAACCGCCCTTGGCGTTGCGGAAGTGATCCAGACGCGACAGGGCCATGTCCGCGCTGTCCTTGGGTAGCGACTGGTGCGCCGTGCCCGGCTTGATCAGTTCCTTGAGGCGTAGGCCGGTGGCGCGGCCGAACACGACAAGGTCGATCAGCGAGTTGGAGCCCAGGCGGTTGGCACCGTGCACCGAAACGCAGGCCGCTTCGCCCACGGCGAACAGGCCCGGCACCACGGTTTCAGGATTGCCATCGGCCCCGATGGTCATCACTTCGCCGTGATAGTTGGTGGGAATGCCACCCATGTTGTAGTGCACCGTCGGCACCACCGGTAGCGGCTGGCGGGTCAGGTCAACGCCGGCAAAGATCTTGCCGCTTTCGGTGATCCCGGGCAGGCGCTCGGCCAGAACCTTGGCATCGATGTGGTCAAGGTGCAGGTAGATGTGGTCCTTGTGCGGACCAACGCCGCGGCCTTCGCGGATTTCCAGCGCCATGGAGCGCGACACGACGTCGCGGCTGGCCAGGTCCTTGGCCGAGGGCGCATAGCGTTCCATGAAACGCTCGCCTTCGGAGTTGGTGAGATAGCCACCTTCCCCGCGCGCGCCTTCAGTGATCAGCACGCCCGCACCATAGATGCCGGTCGGGTGGAACTGCACGAACTCCATGTCCTGCAGCGGCAGGCCGGCGCGCAGTACCATGCCGCCGCCGTCGCCGGTGCAGGTATGGGCCGAGGTCGCGGTGAAATAGCAGCGGCCATAGCCGCCGGTCGCCAGCACCACGGCGTGGCCACGGAAGCGGTGGATCGAGCCGTCGTCCATGCACAGCGCGATCACGCCACGGCATTCGCCGTTTTCCATGATCAGGTCGATGGCGAAGTATTCGATGAAGAAGTCGGCATCATACTTCAGGCTCTGCTGATAGAGCGCGTGAAGCATGGCGTGGCCGGTGCGATCGGCCGCGGCGCAGGTGCGCTGCACCGGCGGGCCTTCGCCCATATTCTGCATGTGGCCGCCGAACGGACGCTGGTAGATCGTGCCATCGGCGTTGCGGCTGAACGGCACGCCGGCGTGCTCGAGTTCGTAAACCGCGGCTGGGGCTTCGCGCACCATATATTCGATGGCGTCCTGGTCGCCCAGCCAGTCAGACCCCTTGACGGTGTCGTACATGTGCCAGGTCCAGTGATCGGGCGTATTGTTCTGCAACGACGCCGCGATACCACCCTGCGCCGCCACGGTGTGCGAGCGGGTGGGAAACACCTTGGTGATGCAGGCCGTGCGCAGGCCGGCCTGGGCCGAACCCATCGTGGCGCGCAGGCCCGAACCGCCCGCGCCGACAACGACGGTGTCATAAGTATGGTCGATGATCTTGTAGGCAGCAGACATGGCTTACGCGGCCCCCAGTGCGATGCGGATGATCGAGACGATGCCGAACACGGCAGCGGCGGCGGGCACGAAGTTGATCAGCATCCAGGATGCGACCTTGCCACCTTCTTCGTGGATATAGTCTTCGAGCATGACCTGCACGCCCAGGCGCGCGTGGTACAGCGTGTTGAGCACCAACAGCACCAGCATGGTGGCCGACAGCGGCTTGGCTGCCCAGCCATGCACGGTGGCGTAATCGTGCGCGGGCAGCAGCGCCAGGCTGATGCCGAGGAAGGGGATGACGATCAGGTTGCCCACCGCCGTGAGGCGCTGTGCCAGCCAATGGTGCGTGCCGGCGTGGCTGGAGCCCAGCCCGCGCACGCGACCGATCGAAGTTCCGTTACCCATGGTACCTCCGAGAAATCAGGTAAGGGCGTGCCGGCGCTCAGCGCAGCAGCACGAAGCCCCAGAACAGAGCCGTAAGACCGACAGAAGAGATCAGCGTGAAGACCGACCAACGGGCATTGACCGAAAGTTCGTAGCCCACGCCGATGTCGAGCACGAGGTGACGGATGCCGGTGGCGGCATGCTGGAAGAACGCCCACGACAGGCCCGCCAGCACGATCTTGCCGAGGATCGCGGTAATGGCGGAAAGGCCGCCATCGGCGCCGGTCCACACATAGGTCATGAACGTCGCATAGGCTTCAGGGCCGCTGGCGATCGAACCCAGCCACCACAGCAGCAGCGACAGGCCGACAAAGGCCAGGCCATTGCCCGTAACACGGTGGAGGATCGAGACCAGCATGGCCGGACCCCAGCGCCAAATCTGGAGGTGCGGCGAAAGTGGCCGGTTGCTGTGCGCCAGCGCCATGGAACTTCCCCTTATTATCGCAAAGGCGACCGGGATGAGGTTTCCGGTCGGGACGAGTCGCTATTAGTCGAAAAGCCCGGGGGTGCAAGCCGCCGAAAGGGCCAAGCCGAATTCGTATGTTGTCATGCGGCACGATCGCGCGCAAACCACAGCCGATGCGCGCCATTCTTCCTTTCGCAGCCGCACTGGCCGGCCTTGTTGCCAGCGCCACGCCGGCTCTTGCCCGATCGCAGCCGGCCCCGGTTCAGACCCCGGTTCCCGCCCGGCCAAGCCTCGAACAGGCCTGCCAGGGCCGCGATGGCTGGGCGGATCCGGCGCCGCCGCAGCGCATCTTTGCCAATACCTGGTATGTCGGCACCTGCGGCATCAGTGCGGTGCTCGTCACCTCGCCCCAGGGCCACATCCTGATCGACGCGGGCGTGGCGCAGGCTGCTGATAGCGTCGCGCGCAACATCGTTGCCGCCGGCTTTCGCCTGCATGACGTGCGCTGGATCGTGCTCAGCCACGAACATTCCGATCACGCTGGCGGCCTGGCCGCCCTCAAGCGCCTGACTGGCGCGCGCCTCGCTGCCCTGCCCGCAGCCGCACGCGTGCTTACCACTGGCCAGGTTCCGGCAGACGATCCCCAGGCTGCCTGGCTCAAGCCTTTCCCGGGCGTTGCCGTCGATCGCCTGCTGCACGATAGCGAAGCGCTGGTAGTGGGGCCGCTGCGCCTTGTCGCCCATGCCACGCCGGGCCACGCCCCCGGCTCCACCAGCTGGACCTGGACCACCTGCCAGGGCCGCGATTGCCGTGCCGTGGCCTATGTCGACAGCGTCACCGCGATGGCTGCGCCGGGCTGGCGCTTTGCTGATCATCCCGCCTATGTCGCGGCATTTCGCGCTTCGCTCGATCGCATTGCCGCCCTGCCCTGCACCCTGCTGATCACGCCCCATCCTGGCGCCAGTGACCTGTTCGAACGCCTGGGACACGCGGCGCCCCGGCCAGTGCCGGGTGCCTGCCGCGCCTATGCCGCCAATGGCCGCGCCCGGCTTGACGAGACGCTTGCCAAGGAGGCCGCGCCGCCGCAAAGACCCGCGCCATGAGCTGGAAAATCACCATCCTTGCGCCGCGTCCCATCGTCCAGGCCGCACTGATCGCCCACGAAGACGTGTTCGACTGGGACGCCGACATCGTGATCGCCGGCAGCGAGATTGCCGAGGACAAGCCCGAAGAGTGGCAGCTGGAAGCCTGGCTGGCCGACGAACCGGGCGAAGCGGAGCGCGACGCCATCGCCGCCCTGTTCGCCGATGGCGCGCCGCCGATGGTGATCGAGCAATTGCCCGAGGAAGACTGGGTCACGCTCAGCCAGCAAGGCGTCGAGCCGATCCACGAAGGGCCCTTCCACGTCCACACCCCGGAATATCCGGCCGTGGACGAACCGGGCGTCCGCAATTTCCTGATCCCCACCAGCCAGGCCTTTGGCACCGGCCAGCACGCCACCACCGCCGGTTGCCTGGCGATGCTGGCGCACATGAAGGCGAATGGTGCGGTGGTGCGCAGCCTGGCCGATATCGGCACCGGCACGGGCCTGCTTGCCTTTGCCGGGCTGCATCTGTGGCCCGGCGCGCGCGCCATCGCCAGCGACATCGACGCCGTCTGTGGCCCGGTCGTCGCCACCAATGCCGATGCCAACGGCGTGCCGCTGGGCGATGGCCCCGGCAAGCTCGCCATGGTCATCGCGGCCGGCATGGATCACCCGCTGCTGCGCCTGTCGGCGCCCTATGACCTGCTGATTGCCAATATCCTGGCGGGCCCACTGATCGAACTGGCGCCGGAATTTGCCGCCGCGGTCAAGCCGGGTGGCCACATCCTCCTCGCCGGCCTGCTCGCCACGCAGGAAAAGGCCGTGCGTGCGGCCTATGCCCGCGCCGGCCTGCGCCTCGCCGCGCGCCAGGTGCGCGGCGATTGGTCGATCCTGTGGCTGCGCCGCCGCGCCACCGCGCGCATCCATGCCAGCAAGCCCGGCGCCCTGCCCGCGTGGTCGCAGAAGTGGTAATCTCGCTCTAGGTTTCCACCAAACTTAAGTACTTTACCCCCGCTACTCGTCAGAGGAGGGGGTCGGGGTGTGGCGGCCCCCAACCACCACCGCTCAAACCCGGCTGCCCACCATCGCCACGCCAAACGCCACGAAGATCGCGCCGGTGACCCGGTTGAACACCTTGCGCGGCGATGGTTTTTCCAGCCAGCGCGCCACCGAGCGGCCGCCCAGCGCATAGAGCAGGTACGAGGTCATCTCGATCACGCCGAAGGTTGCCACCATGACGGCAAACTGCGCGGCCTTGGGCCGCGCCGGATCGATGAACTGTGGCAGGAATGCCCCGGCAAACAGCAGCGCCTTGGGATTGCTGATGCCGATCAGAAATCCCGTGCGGAACAGGCCGAGCGGCGATGGCAGGGCCACTGGCCCATCGCCCACCATGTCGACCGGAGATTCCTTGGCGGTCCAGGATTTGTATCCCAGATAAAGCAAATAGGCCGCGCCGACGATCTTGAGCGCGGTAAACACCTGCGGCATCGCCACCAGAACCGCTGACAGCCCTGCGGCCGAAAGGCTGAGCAGCGTGAGCACGGCAAGAAAGCACCCGCTCATCGCCAGCATCGCCCGGCCGAAGCCCAGCGTCACGCTGCGCGTCATCACGTGCAGCATGTTGGGGCCGGGCGAGATCGAGATGAAAAAGACGGTGACGACAAACAGCCACCAGGTGTGAAGCGCCATGATCGTCTATCCCGCTGCCTTGAAGATCTCTGCCCAGGCCGCTTCGTCGATAACCTCGATGCCCAGTTCGGCTGCCTTTTTCAGCTTGCTGCCCGCACCTGGCCCCGCAACGACCAGGTCGGTCTTGGGCGAAACGCTGCCAGCGGCACGCGCGCCCAGCGCCTCGGCCTGGGCCTTGGCCTCGTCGCGGCTCATGGTTTCCAGCTTGCCGGTAAACACCACGGTCTTGCCCGCGACGGCGCTGGCACGGGTCTCGACGATGAAATCGGGCGGGCTCACTTCGCCCAGCAGATCGTCCCACACGGCAATATTATGCGGTTCGTGGAAGAAATCGCCGAGCGCTTCGACCACCACCGGGCCAACGCCATCGATGCCAAGGAGATCGGCCTTGGCCTCTTCATCGCCGCCATGGGCGCGTTCGGCCACGGCGCGCAGCGCCGGCAGCGTGACGAGGCGCTTCAAGAGGTCGCGCGCAGTGACCGCGCCAACGTGGCGAATGCCCAGCCCGAACAGCAGGCGCGCGGCGTCGGGTTGGCGCTTGGCCTCGATCGCGGCGAGCAGATTGTCGACCGACTTGTCCTTCCAGCCCTCGCGGCCGACGATGTCGTCGCGCCGCTTGCGCAGGCGGAAGATGTCGGCCGGGCTTTCCAACCAGCCCAGCGCAAAGAATTCGGCGATGGTCTTTTCGCCCAGCCCTTCGATATCGAGCGCGGCGCGGCTGACAAAATGCTTGAGCCGCTCGGTCCGCTGCGCCGGGCACACCAGCCCGCCGGTGCAGCGCACGTCCACCTCGCCCTCTTCGGCCACCGCTTCGCTGCCACATTCCGGGCAGTGGTCGGGAAAGACATAGGCCGGCCGATCTTCGTCACGTGTCAGGTTTTCAACCACTTGCGGGATGACATCGCCAGCCCGTTGCAAGACCACGCGATCACCGACGCGCACACCCAGCCGGCCGATCTCATCACGGTTGTGAAGTGTGACGTTGGTGACGGTCACCCCGCCCACCAGCACCGGCGCCAAGCGGCCCACCGGCGTCAACTTGCCGGTGCGGCCCACCTGGATATCAATCGCCTCCACCGTGGTTTCGGCGCGCTCGGCGGGAAACTTGTGCGCCATGCCCCAGCGCGGCGCCTTGGCGACAAAGCCCAGCCGGCGCTGCCATTCCAGGCTGTCCACCTTGTAGACCACGCCATCGATATCATAGGGCAAATCAGCACGTTGCGCCTGGATGCTGCGATAGTGCGCCAGCATTTGCGCGGTATCCTCGCAGCGCGTCAGCAGGGGTGAGACGGGCACGCCCCAGGCCGCGATCTGCTGCATCATCGCCCACTGCGTCTCGGCCGGCACCGCGCTGGCGGCGCCCCAGCCATGCGCCAGGAACCGCAAGGGCCGCTCTGCCGTCACGCTCGCGTCCTTCTGGCGCAGCGATCCGGCGGCAGCGTTGCGCGGGTTGGCAAAGACCTTGTCGCCCTTTTCCTCCTGCGCGGCATTGAGCGCCAGGAAATCGGCCTTGGCCATGTAGACCTCGCCGCGGATTTCGAACACGGCGGGCGGCGCGACACCGCATTCGCTGCGAAGTTCCTGCGGTATGTCCTTGATATGGGCGACATTGGCCGTCACGTCCTCGCCCACCTGGCCATCGCCCCGCGTGGCCGCGCGCACCAGCCTGCCGTCTTCGTAGCGCAGCGAGCAGGACAGGCCATCGATCTTGTCTTCCGCCGTCATGACCACCGCCGCGTCGCCCGGCAGCGCCAGGAAGCGGCGCACGCGCGCGACGAATTCCTCGACCTCTTCATCGGTAAAGGCATTGTCGAGGCTCATCATGCGAACCTCGTGCGTCACCTTGCGCAGGGGAGATGCCGAAACCTCGTGACCCACCGCGCGCGACGGGCTGTCGGCGCGGATCAGATGCGGAAACGCCGCTTCCAGTTCGGCATTGCGCCGCACCAGCGCGTCATATTCGGCATCGGAAATTTCCGGTGCGTCTTCAGCGTGATAGCGCCGGTTGTGATAGGCGATCTGGCGCGCCAGCCGCATCAGCTCGTTCGCGGCGGCTGCCTCGCCCATTGCTGCCGGATCGCTGCCTGCCGGATCACTCATCATGCGCCACTTTCACCAAACAATTGCACCTGTCACCGGCGCGATACGCCATCACGGCATTTCGTAAAGCGCTAAGGCTGGTCCGGGCAAGGCATAGCTGTGGAGGAACTGCCTGCCCACCCGGGCAAACGGGTTCAGGCCTGTTCGAGCAGGCGGCTCGCCTGGGCGCGCGCCTCGGCGGTCACTTCCGCGCCAGACAGCATCCGGGCGATTTCCTCCTGGCGGCCGGCCGCGTCCAGCTTGCTCACCGAGGTGCGCGTGACCGTGCCCTCGCTCGACTTGGCGATCAGGTAATGCGCGTCACCCCGCGCCGCCACTTGCGGGCTGTGGGTCACGGCGAGCAACTGCCCGCCGTGGGCCAAGCGGGCCAGGCGCTCGCCGATGGCACTGGCCACGGCGCCGCCCACGCCGCGATCGATCTCGTCAAAGATCACGGTCGCTGCCCCGCCCTGTTCGGCAAGCGCCACCTTCAACGCCAGGATAAAGCGCGAGAGTTCCCCGCCCGAGGCGATCTTGCCCAGCGGGGCAAAATCACTGCCGGGATTGGTGGAAATGAGGAACTCCACCGCGTCCATGCCCTGGCCGCTCCAGCGATCCTCGGGCAGGCGCACCACGGCAGTGTGAAAGCGTGCCGCATCGAGCCGCAGCGGCGCGAGTTCGGCGGCCACGGCCTTGTCCAGCTTGCGCGCCGCCTCGGCCCGCTGCACCGAAAGCGCCTCTGCCTTGGCGCGATAATCCAGGCCCGCTTCCATCGCCACGCGTGCCAGGCCGGCGATCTGCGCCTCGCCGCCCTCGATGGACTGCAACGCCGCCTGCAAGGCCTCGCGCCGGGCGGGCAGATCGTCCACCGTGCAACCGTGCTTGCGAGCGGCGGCGCGCAGATCGAACAGCCGCGTTTCGATCCGGTCGAGCAGCGCGGGATCGTGCGCCAGTGCCTCGGCCGCGGCCGAAAGCTTGTCTTCCGCCTCGCCCGCCTCGATTACCGCGCGATCCAGCGCTTCGAGCGCTTCGGCCAGAAGCGGATGCTCTGCCGCGATGCGATCGAGCCGCCGCGCCGCGCCGCGCAGTTGCACCAGCGGCGCGTCCGATCCGCTCCACAAGTGCTGCAATTCATTAAGGTCGCCCGAAAGCCGCTCGCCCTTCTGCATCTCGGCACGCTGCAGGGCGAGTTCTTCCTCTTCGCCCGCCACCGGCTGCAATGCATCAAGCTCGGCCAGGTGCGCCTCGATCAGGTCCTGCTCGGCCGCGGCACTGGCGACGCAGGCGCGCGCCGGCGCCAGGGCGTGTGCGGCCGCGCGCCAGCTATCCCATGCGCGGGCCACTTCTGCCGCATCGGCGCGGGCATAGCGATCGAGCAAGGCGCGGTGGCCGCGCGCATTGACCAGCCCGCGATCGTCATGCTGGCCGTGCAGTTCCACCAGAAAGCGCGCCAGTTCGCGCAGCAGCGCCACGCCCACCGGCTGGTCGTTGATATAGGCACGGCTACCGCCATCGGCACGTAGGCGCCGCCGCACCAGCAACGGCTCGCCCGGCTCCCAATCGATCGCCGCCTCGGCCAAGGCTGCTTCCACGCCATCGGGCCGCCGCGCGAATTCGAACGTGGCGGTCACGCTCGCCACGTCTTCGCCGGCGCGAACCAGGCCACTGTCGGCGCGGTCACCCAGCACCAGCCCCAGCGAATCCAGCAGGATCGATTTGCCTGCACCGGTTTCGCCGGTCAGAACGCCCAAACCGCCCGGAAACACGAGGTCCAGTGCCTCGATCAGGACGACATTGCGGATGGAAAGCCCGGTCAGCATCGCTTTCCTTCCTAGCGGGTTGCGCGTCCGGCGTCACCCTCCATTTGTTCCCCTCTTGTTTCACAACGGTGACACGGTGTCGCCAGCGCGCAATGTGACGGTGCCATGAGATTCGCAAGACAACGGCAGCATATGAAGGGACTGGGTCATGGACCGCCCAAGCGACCGCAACTTTGCCCCCGTCAGCGAGTGGATCAAGGGCGCGCCCGATTGGCTCGACTTGCCCGAACCGCGCGGCTTCCGCCCCAAGCGGCGGGTGCGCACGGTATGGATTTCCGATCTTCATCTCGGCACGCGCGGCTGCAATGCCGAAATGCTGCTCGATTTCCTCGCCTCGATCGAATGCGAAACGCTCTACCTGGTGGGCGACATCGTCGATGGCTGGCGCTTGTCACGCGGGTGGTATTGGCCCGATGCGCACAACGAAGTGGTTCGCCGCGTGCTCAAGATGGCGCATCGCGGCACACGCGTGGTGCTGATCGCCGGCAACCATGACGAGATGCTGCGTCCCTATGCCGGGATGACCTTTGGCGGCGTGGAACTGGCACTCGATACCATCCACGAAACCGCCGACGGGCGGCGCCTGTTGATCACCCACGGCGATGGCTTCGATGGCGTGGTGCTCTATGCCCGCTGGCTCGCGTTCCTGGGCGATGCCGCCTATGCCGTACTGCTGCGCGCCAATCGCTGGGTCAACCTGGTGCGGCGCCAGTTCAAGCTGCCCTATTGGTCGCTCTCGGCCTACATGAAAAAGCGCGTGAAGAACGCGGTGCAGTTCATCTGCGACTTTGAAGAAGCCGTGGCCCACGCCGCGCGCGACATGGGCGTGGACGGGGTGGTGTGTGGCCACATCCACTGCGCCGAAATCCGCCAGATCGGCGACGTCACCTATTACAACGATGGTGACTGGGTCGAAAGCTGCACCGCACTGGTCGAGGATTTCACCGGCGCGATGAGCATTGTCGACTGGGTGGAGGAACAGCGCAAGCAGGCGCCCTTCACGCCCGCCGCCGTGCCCGAACTGCCGGCCCCGGAACCGGCGGAAACCGTCTGATGCGCATTGCCCTCGCCACCGATGCCTGGACGCCGCAAGTCAACGGCGTGGTGCGGACGCTGACCACCACGGTGGCGCAGCTGCGCGCGCGGGGCCACGTGGTGGAACTGCTCACCCCCCAGCAGTTCCGCACGTGTGCCTTGCCCGGCTATGGCGAGATCCGCCTGGCCATGGCGCCCCGCTTTGGCACGCGGCGCACCTTGCGCGATTTTGCGCCCGATATCGTCCATATCGCCACCGAAGGGCCGATCGGCTGGGCCGCGCGCAGCTGGTGCAAATCGGTGGGCGTGCCGTTTACCAGCGCGTTTCACACGCGCTTTCCCGATTACGCCGCGATGCGCACGGGATTGAGCCCCGATGTGTTCTGGCCGGTGATGCGCCGCTTTCACGCGCAGAGCGCGGCAGTGCTGGTGTCTACCCCCAGCCTGGCACGCGAGCTGGCCGGGCACGGCATCGTGCAGACCCGGCTGTGGTCACGCGGGATCGACGCCGGGCTGTTCCATCCTGGCCACGCCCCGTTGCCCCAGCTTGCCGCGCTGCCCGGGCCGGTGCTGCTCTATGTCGGCCGCGTGGCCGTGGAAAAGAACCTTGGCGCGTTCCTCGACTGCGCGGTGCCCGGCAGCAAGGTGGTGGTGGGCGATGGCCCAGACCTGGCCATGCTCAAAAGCCGCTATCCCAACGCGCATTTCACCGGCGCGCTTTCGGGCACGGCGCTGGCGCAGGCCTATCGCGCCGCCGATTGCTTTGTCTTTCCCAGCCGTACCGACACATTCGGCTTGGTGATGATCGAGGCGATGGCCTGCGGCGTGCCCGTGGCCGCCTTTCCGGTGGCTGGCCCGCGCGACGTGATCGGCGCGGATGGCCGCGGCGCGCAGGGCAACCTGCCCAATCCGGTGGGCGCCTGCCACGAAGACCTCGCCACCGCGATTGCCCAGGCTCTCGCCTGCCGCCGCGCCGATGCCGCGGCCTATGGCGCCAGCTATTCCTGGGAAGCGGCGACCGACCAGTTCGAAACCGCACTGGCCAGCGCCGTGGAAAGGGTCGCCTGCGCCGCCTGAACCCGGGCCGGCGCATGGCTGCCCCATGATGCACTGCAACCAATCGCGCGGTCGCGCATTTGCCGGGAAGCTTTCTCCCATCGGAGCTTCCCATGTCGCAGCGCACCCTGATCCAGATGTTCCATTGGTATCTTCCCGACGGCGCGCTGTGGGACGATACCGCCCGCGCCGCGCCGGACCTCGCCGAAATGGGCGTTACCGACGTGTGGCTGCCACCCGCCTACAAGGGTGCCAGCGGCACCAGCTCGGTGGGCTACGACACCTACGACCTGTTCGATCTGGGCGAGTTTGACCAGAAGGGCACCGTGCCCACCAAATACGGCACCCGTGCCGCGCTCGAGGCTGCCTGCGCGGCGCTGCGCGAGAATGGCCTGCGCGTGATCCACGATGTGGTGTTCGATCACAAGATGGGCGCGGACGAGACCGAGCGCGTCAGCGTGCGCCGCACCAACCCGGACGATCGCACCGAGATCGAGGACGAGGCGTTCGACGCCACCACCCACACCCGCTTCACCTTTCCCGGTCGCGCCGGCGCGCCTTCGCGCTTCATATGGGGTCACAAGTGCGTCAGCGGGGTGGACCGCATCGAAGACCCGCAGGAAGACGGCGTGTTCCGCCTCGTCAACCAGTACGGCGACGGCGAATGGAACGAAGAGGTGGACGAGGAACTGGGCAACTTCGACTTCCTGATGGGTGCCGATGTCGAATTCCGCAATCGCGCGGTCTATGAAGAGCTCAAGTTCTGGGGCAGCTGGCTGGCAGACCAGGTGCCGGTCGATGGCTTCCGCCTGGACGCGGCCAAGCACATTCCCGCCTGGTTCTTCCGCGATTGGGTGGGCCATTGCCGCGAGGCGATCAGCCCCGATCTGTTCGTGGTGGCCGAATACTGGCAGCCTGACCTGGCTGCGCTGCACACCTATCTCGATCGCGTGGACCACCAGCTCACGCTGTTCGACGCCGCGCTCGTCCACCGCTTCTCCGACGCATCACATGCCGGCGCCGGCTATGATCTGCGCACGATCTTTGACGGCACGCTGGTGCAAAGCCTGCCCGAACACGCCGTCACCTTGGTCGGCAATCACGATACCCAGCCGCTCCAGGCGCTGGAGGCGCCGGTGGAAGACTGGTTCAAGCCGCTCGCCTATGCCCTGATCTTGCTGCGCGAAGGTGGCGTGCCCTGCCTGTTCCACCCCGATCTCTATGGCGCCAGCTATGCAGACACTGGCGGCGACGGGGAGAACCACGAGATCACCATTGCCCCGGTGGCCTGCCTTGCCCGGCTGACCCAGGCGCGCCAGCGCTTTGCCCATGGCGCCCAGACCGACCTGTTTGACAGCCCCACCTGCATTGGCTTCATCCGCCATGGCACGGCCGAGGCGCCGGGCTGCGTCGTGATCCTCAGCAATGGCGAACCCGCGACGCTCACGGCAGAGCTTGGCCCCGATCATGCCGGCGCCACGTTCGTCGATTGGCTGGGCCATGCCCAGGGCGAATGCGTGGCCGATGACCAGGGTGCGCTATCCGTGCGGTGCGAGGGCGGCAGCGTCAGCGTATGGGTGCGCCAGGACGCTGCCTGAGCCATCCCTTTGCACGCCATTACAAAGGCTTGCCATCATTACAGAGATTTCATCGCTTCCGGCGTGAACCAACTGCCGCTTCGGCCGTTACCCCTAGCATTGTTGCTGGATTGTAACAACGGGAAGGACACAATCATGCGCTCATTCAACCGCAAGCTCGCGCTGGCCCCCGCGATTGTCGCGGCGTTCGGCCTTACCGCGATCGATGCGACGCCGGCGTTTGCCCGCCACCACTATTCGTCGCGTGCGCACTATCGCTGGTGCCGTCATTCCAGCGGCACGACCGGCCTGGTCGCAGGTGGCGCCGGTGGCGCGCTGCTTGGCCATGCCCTGATCGGCGGCCCGGTGGGCATCGTTGCCGGTGCCGTGGGCGGCGCCCTGGGTGGCCGCGCGATCGACCGGACGATCACCGCCAAGAAGCGCTGCCGCTGACCGATCTGGGGCTGCGTGGCTTGGATTGCCAACCATGGCCTTTTCCGCCACGCAGCCCCGATCATCCCGGCTTGTCTCTGCCGGCATCGCCGCCGGCATAGAGGTCGGGCTTGCCGTCGCGCTCTGGCTCGGCCTTGCCCAGCCTGCTGGCCTGCGCCAGGCCACGCGTGACTGGCTGACCTCGGTTCAACTGAACCCGCCGCCGCCACCCGCGCCCACGCGGCCGCCCCCACCCCATCGCCAGCATCGCCCATCCGGCAAGGCCGCGCCGCCCGCCCTGCGCGCCAAGGCCGCGCCGGTCTATGCCCCGCTGGTGATCCACGCCCCGCCGCCACCGATCCCCGTCGCCCCCCAAGTGGCGCTCGGCACGCAGAGCCACAACGGCGCGGCGCCCGTGCCCGGCCCCGGCAGTGGCGCTGGCGGTATCGGCAATGGCACCGGCTCGGGCGCCAACGGAAATGGCGACGGCGCCGGCGGAAGCGACCCGGAATGGACCGGCGGCAAGATCAAATCGTCAGACTACCCCCTCGCCGCCCGCGAAGCCCACGCCCAGGGCACGACGTCCGTCACCATCGTGGTAACCCCCCAAGGCCGCCCCAGCGCCTGCCACATCACGCAATCGAGCCACAACGCCGCGCTCGACAGCACCACCTGCGCCCTCGTCCTGCAACGCTTCCGCTTCCGTCCGGCCCGCGACGCCGCCGGGCATGCCGTGGCGGGAGAGGTGGATTATGATCAGGAGTGGACGATGGGGATGATGACAGACGGTGGGTGAGTTGGTTGATGGGGAATGTCCGCGTTTGGGGACAGTCCGGAACGACGTCATTTAGGATCTAGATTGGGATGGCAGACATTTCTGGTAACGTATTGGCGCGTTAGCTTCGCGCCCAGTGATCAGACGTTCAAAGGAAGGCGGCACGCTCCCGAAGCCCGACGTACGTTCACCGGACTGGGGAAGCTTGGCTTCATTGCTCGCAACGACATGCTGCGTGATGGTATGGCAGACACGCTACTTCCCCAATCGTCTATCCTTTAGCCAACATGCCATGCCTGTTTCGGCTATCGTGTCGAGGACCCGCTGGACGATGGCGAAAGAACCGCGACGTCAAAATGACGTTCCCCGATCGCGCGCAACGTCACGCTTCGAGATTCGGAAGCCCGGATATCCAAGGTTAGCGATCGGACTATCTCATCGAGCGCCTCAATCATCCCATCATGGGCATCCTGAGCAGTAAGCAACTCGCGCAGACGATCATAAGCCGTCCTCCCCGCGAGAGACAGAGCGGTGGACATCAGAGAGATGATAAGGTTCGGGTTACCAATATTCCAAGCACTTATGAGTGCGTTTGCCCATGCATCATGGTCACTGTTGCATCTGAACGCGGCGGCGAGAAAATGGCTAATTGCGCTAGGCCAGTTTGTGGCCTTGGCGTGGATAACCCCAAGGTTGTAGTGCGCGTGCCCGTCGAGCGCGTCGATATGCCGGACAATATTCTCGAGCGCCGCGGCATCCGACCGATCCGCCTCGGCTGCGTCCCGCTGGCGGCGTGGTATCTCAGTCGAATCCGTGAGTTCAATCAGCCACAATGCAAGGCCCTGCTTGATCATGGCGATTTGCATTGCCAATCTGTCAGATCCTTCTGATGCAGCTTTGAAGGCGTCTCTCGCGATCGCCACCAGCCCCGCCATTAGCGCGGCATCGCCAAGGTAAAGCTGCTCCACTTGAGACGAGCCATCTAGATCGATTGCGCGTTGATAGAGGCGGTAAGCCCATTGAAACCGCCCTCTATTATAGAGGCAAGATCCCACTTCTCTCAGAAAATAGCCCGTTTCCGCGTATAGGGGCCGAAGATGCCTGGCTCTATTAAACTGAAAAAGGGCCTGCGAAAATTTGCCATCGACGCGAAGGAAATTGCCCAGCGAATATCTGATGCTCGCTTCTCTGAGCTCCGACGCTTTACCGGCGTACTCAATAGCAGCCGCGTAGAACGCGGTTACGGCTTCGAGCCTGTCTGATGCGGTCGCGGGTGTGCGCAGGAGAAAGGCGATGAAGCCCACATAGACATGGTCATGATCCTCGGGGAGCTTTCCAAGGATTGCCATTTCAACCGCCGCTGTAAGGTTGGGCGCAAGTGCTGTAGCGGCTTGAAACGCGATGCGGCGGCTCAGCGGCTCCAGTTTCTCTGCGACCGCTAGCGCCGCAAGTGAGGCAGCAATTCTGTTCAGGTCTCGAACGCGGCAAACAAGGATGATCGCGAAGACCAGACGACGTAATAAATCTTGCCGGTCCCATCCAGCGAGGTGGACCGTCGCTGACGCGACGCAATCCAACTCGATTTTGAGGACAAGGTTCTCCCCGCTGATGTCCAGCGCAACGATTTGATCAGGATCGGTTGTGATAAACAGGGTATCGCTCGCGCGTTCGACCAAATCGTCGATGGCAGCTTCAAATGCATAGCGCTGGGAAACCCGAAGCGCGCTACCATCGACGCGAAGGCCGATCCGCGTCCTTACCGGGGCCGTGCTCAACGCCTTCAGCACCTCAAGAGAACGCCTGATCCTCAGGGGATGGCCCGTCGTCCACTGATTGGTCGCGTCAAATCGGTGGGTGAAGCTCTTTTGCTGTTCTGGGATACCACACCCCATGTTGAAGGACCACTCGACATGCCAGATAGCGGCAGCGTCACAATAGCGCGCCACGAGCACCGGAAGATCAAGCGAGGAAAAATATTTTATCTGATCGACCTTCAGGGTGAGGCGATCCGCCTTTGCCCTATTATCGGTTCCACGGACCTGTACGAGGAACACAAACCCAGTCGAGGCGCCATTGCCTTCAAATAGTTCGACCTCGAGGTCGACCCCGTAATCTTTAGGCTTGTCCCGCACGACCCAGGCCACCGGCAGCAGAGCCCGAAAGGCAGCGAGAGAGATATCTTCGAGTTGATGGGATCGAGGACGCGTCGGCATTTCCATGCCTATCAAGGTGGCGGCTGTAGATCAAATTAGTACTGCATGCTTCAAGACCGCAGCGACACCACGTTGTGTGGCGAGGACGTGACCGAAAGCTTTGGGGTGACGCCCCCCCCCGCTAAAAGCAGTTCCACCCAGTTCTCCTTCAACACACGCTAATTCGCTTCAGGCCAATTCTCAGCCATCAGTAGGAGATCTCATTTCGCGGAAAGACTCTGCGGTCCTGGCGTCCGTTTTCTGCCGATGGCGAACCGAGACCTATTGTTCCGCTATCGGCCCAGTTGCCTTCGCCAGCGAGTGTCTAAATGTAAGGCAGCTTTTGGCGAGCTAATCCGAAGCAAGGCATGAAGACTATCGGAACCATCCTACCCCAAAAAAAGGGCGCCCCAGAGGCGCCCTTTCCTTAATTCACAACCTGCACCCCAAATCACACCGCGCTGATGTCGTCGCCCTTGGCGTTCATCAGCTTGAAGGCACGCTTGTACCATTCGCTGCCGGGGTAGTTGGCGCCGAGCACGGCGGCGGCCTTCTGGGCTTCGTCGCGGATGCCCAGAGCCAGGTAGCATTCGACCAGGCGGAACAGCGCCTCGGGCGTGTGGCTGGTGGTCTGGTACTTGTCGATCACCACGCGGAAGCGCAGCGTGCCGGCCAGCCACTTGCCGCTCTTTTCATAGAAGCGGCCCACTTCCATTTCCTTGCCGGCCAGGTGGTCGTTCACCAGGTCAAGCTTGAGGCGGGCGTCGGTGGCATAGTCGGTGTTGGGATAGCGGCGGATCACTTCGGTCAGCGCGGTCAGCGCCTGCTGGGTGATCTTCTGGTCGCGCGTGACGTCGCTGATCTGCTCGTAATAGCACAGCGCCACCAGGTAATAGGCATAGGGCGCGTCCTTGTTGCCGGGGTGGATCGACAGGAAGCGCTGCGCGGTCTGCACCGACTTGGCATAGTCGCGCGCCACGTAATAGCTGAACGCGCCCATCAGCTGCGCACGGCGGGCCCAGGGCGAATAGGGGTGCTGGCGCTCCACTTCGTCGAATAGCGCGGCGGCCTGCTTGGCGTCGCCCTTGTCCAGCCGGTCCTTGGCCGTCATGTAGAGCGTGTCCACGTCGCGGGCGACATAGGCCACGTCCTTCTTGGCCTTGCCCCCACCCGCACACCCAGCGGTCAGGCCCATGGCAACAGTGGCGGCGGCAAGAACGGCGATGCGCAGCGGGCTGCGGCCAGAAGCAGGAAGGGTCATGCGCCGTCCTATAACCAGCGGCTTGGCACTCGCCAAGCGAAGGTTGCGCGGCCCCCGCAAAAGTTGCGGTTGATTGCGTTTTTCCGGGGATGCGCCACATCCTTGGCCATCCCGGGCGTGACCCGGGATCGCGCTTTTCTGGGCAGATACACAAACAGCGGGACCCCGGATCAAGTCCGGGGTGACGGCCCGGACGGGCGTTTCAGCCCTCGGCGCCGATTTCTTCGAACGGGGGCACCAGCGTGATCGCGTCGGCCAGGGTCACCTTGTCCAGCATGTCGGCCATTTCATCGCGCAGGCGGATCATCAGCCCGCGCAGGCGGCAATCGGCCTCGGGCAGGCAGTTGGCGCAGTGTTCGTGGGCGTTGCGGCTGGCGCAGGGCACCAGCGCCAGGCTGCCGCGCGTCAGGCGGATGATGTCGCCATAGCGGATGTCGACCGGGGGCAGCGCCAGTTCATAGCCGCCGTCGCGCCCGCGCTGCGAAACCACCACGCCTTCGCGGGCCATTTCCGAGAGGATCACGGTGAGGAACTTGCGCGGGATGTTCTGCGCCTCGGCAATCGCGTCAAGCCGCACCGGGCCTTGTCCAAACGTGTCGGACAGATGCTGCAGGGCACGGATCGTATAACGCGTTTTTTGCGAGAGCATGCGAAATACAAAAAGCCGGTTGGGCGCGAATGTCAACGCCAACGCTTGAATATCCCGGTGCAGCAGCATTTTTGCTGCACCGGGATCGGGGATTTATGGCTTGATATGCTGCTCCACGAAATCGAGCCGGGCGCGATAGGGGTCTTCCACCTGGTGCGCGCCGGTGGCGTCGATGACATGGACGGTGGTGTCGGTCGGCGTCACCTGCGGCCAGGGCGAAAGGCCGGGCAGTCCATCGGGCCGGCCGGTCTTGGCAAAGGCCACCCACAGCTTGTGCGTCATGTCGGCAACCGGCTGTTCGGCGGGAATGGCCTTGGGCTGCGTGCGCCCCGGCAAGCTGTCGAACACATAGGGCAGTTCGGACGCATGCGGCGCGCCGCCCATCGCGGCCAGCGGCTCGGGATGGGCATAGGCAAAGCGATAGAGATAGACCGGCTGGCGCGAGGCGAGCAGCCGGGCCACCGCGCGCGCGGGTTCGATGAACATGCGATCGGCGCTGGTCATCGTGCCCACCACCAGGCCCGTGGCGGTGCCTTGCGGATCATAGAGCGCGCGCGCCTTGTCCGCATCGGCGCCATAGCTGGCGAAAATGGCGGCCTTGTCGGTCACGCGCGGGAAACCATCGGCCGAGTTGGCGCCGATCAGCACCGGCACGGGGGCATAGATCCCGGCAGCGGCGCCATCGTTGGCCGCGCCCAGCACGGTTTGCCCATCCACCATCGGGCCCGAATAGCCCGGCTGGTCCATGGTCATCATGCTGAGGTTGCCGGTCACTTTCTCTTCGGGCAGCGCGCGCAGGCCGGCTGCGTCAACGCCCGGCGCAAACGCCGCGCCCATCTTGGCGGCGCGGGCCATCGTGGGCATCAGCATGGTG
The DNA here is from genome assembly GCA_964468165.1 of uncultured Novosphingobium sp. Classification (GTDB taxonomy): domain Bacteria; phylum Pseudomonadota; class Alphaproteobacteria; order Sphingomonadales; family Sphingomonadaceae; genus Novosphingobium. The sequence goes on from CAYXUN010000039.1 coordinate 19,686, forward strand.
CCATCGCGCCCGCCGCCGGATTCGATGATCGCCCGCGCAAACAGCCCGCGCGCCAGGGGCGATTGCAGCAGCATGTGCATGCTCATGCCGCCCGCGCTTTCGCCAAACACGGTCACGTTGGCCGGATCGCCGCCGAACGCCGCAACATTGGCCTGCACCCACTTGAGCGCGGCAATCTGGTCGAGGAAGCCGAAATTGCCGCCCAGTCCTTCGGCCTTGAGCGCGGGATGGGCAAAGAAGCCAAAGCGGCCGAGCCGGTAGTTGAGGCTGACCAGGACAATGCCATCGCGCGCAAAGGCCGCGCCGGAATAGACCGCCGGAGAGGTGCCGCCGTTGACGAAGCCGCCGCCATGGACCCACACCATCACCGGCAGGCGCGCGTTGGCGGCCGCGCCGGCAGGCTTCCACACGTTGAGATAGAGGCAATCCTCGGCCGGCTGGGTGCGGATCGGCGCGGCATCGGGCGGGAACGGCGCCTGCGCGCAATCGTGGCCATACTGCGTGGCGTCGCGCGGCGCGCTCCACGCCGCGGCCGGCTGTGGCGCACGCCAGCGCAAGTCGCCCACCGGCGGCGCGGCATAGGGAATGCCCTTGAAGCTGGCAACGGTGCCTTCCACCGCGCCCACCAGGGTGCCCTGGGCCACTGTGACGGTTGGCGCGGCCGGCGCGGCCTTGGCAAGCGCGGCGCCTGGCAACGACAGCGCGCCAGCGAGCATCAATCCCGACAGCATCAGCGTTTTGCGAAAGGTCATGATCATCAATCCTTCCAGTTGCGCGCCGTCAGGCGCACCGTCACCACCTGCCCCAGCGTCTGCGCATCGCTGCCCAGCGCAAAGCCGTAGTTGCCCGCCGGCAGCGTCCAGCCGCCGCTGCCCTTGCCATCATCCCGCCAGTCGGCGAGCAGGCGCTGGTCGATCGTCACGCTGACGGTCCTGCTTTCGCCGGGCGCGAGATGCACGCGGGCAAAGCCGACGAGGCGGCGCTTGGCGGTGCCGGCGCGATCGACCAGATAGACCTGGCCGACATCATCGCCCGCCACCTGGCCGGTGTTGCGCAGGGTAAAGCGTGCGGTCTTGCCATCCACGCTCAGCCCATCCTGGGCAAAGCTGGTGTAGCTCAGGCCATAGCCGAACGGGAACAGTGGCTTGGCCCCGGTGCGGGCAAACCAGCGATAGCCCACGTCGGACCCTTCGATATTGTAGTCGGCCGCAAGCGTGGTAGTCGGCGTGGGCGGGTTGCCCATGAAATCGGGATCGAGCGTATCGCTGCCATCGAGCTTGGGCCGGGGCAGTTGCGCCACGCTGGCAGGGAACGTGACCGGCAGACGCCCGCCGGGATTGGCCTCGCCGAACAGCACCTTGGCGATCGCCTCTCCCCCGCGCGCACCGGGATACCAGGCCTCGAGCACGGCCGCGGTCTTGTCCAGCCACGGCATCGTCACCGGGCCACCGGTTTCGAGAACCACGATCGTGCGGGGATTGGCCGCGGCCACCGCCGCGATCAGCGCATCCTGGCCATCGGGCAGCGACAGATCGGGCTGGTCCTGCCCTTCGGTGCGCCATTCGGTGGCAAACACGATCGCCACGTCAGAACGGCGTGCTGCCTCGACCGCGTCGGCGATATAGCGCCCGTCGCGGAAATGGATGGCCGCCTGCGGCACGCGCGCCTTGATCGCATCGAGCGGGCTGGAGCGGTGGAACTGCTGCTGCATGATCCCGGCAAACATGCCGGCGGCCAGCACGGGGCGCGACACCACCGGCCCGCCATCGCCCTGCACCTGGCTCGATCCGCCGCCCGACATGACACCGCCATCGGCATAGCCGCCGATCACCGCCACGCTCTTGGCATCGCGCAGCAGCGGCAGGGCGTTGTTCTGGTTGCGCAGCAAGACCATGCCGGCGATCGCCGTCTGTTCGGCAACGGCCGCATGCGCCGCTGCGTCCCACTGGCCACCCGGCGTCACCGGGTGCTTGTCGACGCCGGTGGCATAGATCGCGGTCAGCACGCGGCGGTTCATGTCGGCCACGCGCGCCGCCCAGGCCTTGTCGGTGGCTGCCTTTTCCGCCAGCTTGCTGCCGAAATAGACCGCCTTGTCGAGCTGTTCGCCCGATTGCTGGTCAAGCCCGGCCATGGCCGCATCGAGCCCGGGCACCGCGCCCCAGTCAGACATGACAAAGCCCTTGTAGCGCCAATCGCGCTTGAGCACGGTGTTGAGCAGCCAGCTGTTGTCGCAGGCGCGCGCGCCGTTGACGCGGTTGTAGGCGCACATGACCGAGCCGGGCTGGCCCTGTTCGATGCCGATCTGGAAGGCCAGCAGATCGCTTTCGCGCGCCGCAGCATTGCCGATCTGGATATCCACGAACTGGCGCCCGGTTTCCTGGCCGTTGAGCGCGAAGTGCTTGATCGTGGAAATGATGTTGTTGGATTGAATGCCACGGATCGCCGCGCCCACCAGCACGCCCGACAGCAGCGGATCTTCCGACAGGTATTCGAACGTGCGCCCGTTGCGTGGGTCGCGCGTCAGGTTGACGCCGCCAGCCAGCAGCACGTTGTAGCCGCTGGAGCGCGCTTCGGCGCCGATCATCGCGCCGCCGGCCTGCATCACCGCCGGGTCCCAGCTGGCTGCCTGGGCAATGCCCGACGGCAGCGCCGTGGCGCCACGCTTGCGCGCGCCCGAAACCCAGGCGACGCCCAGGCTGGCGTCGGTTTCCTTGAGCGCCGGCACGCCCAGCCGCGGCAGCCCGGCGATGTATCCGGCGCCCGGCACGGCATCGGCCGGGATCGGCGGCGCGCCGGGAAACAACTGGATGGCCATGACGCCATGGGTCAACGTGGTGCGCTCGTCAGGCTGCATTGCCTTGACGGTCTGATCGGCGCGGGCCACTGCGCCTGTCAGGTCGACCGGCGCGCTGTCCGTCGCCTGGGCATGGGCCACACCCTGCGCCATGCCAACGCCGGCCGCAGCCAGCGCCACGGCCGAAACTAAACTCCTGCCCATATTCATGCACCCTTCCCGTTGATGGCCACGGCGCCATCTGCTTGTTCGGCCCTATCGTGCCCACCATTGTCAGCGTTGTCAATTATCTGTTCAGGTTGGCTTGCCTGACAATTGCGTTCATAGCTGGCGCCATGCCCGATCCTGCGCGAAACCCTGGCCCAGCCGACCCTGCGACCAACGCCGATGCTGCGCGCGATGCTGCGTCGGGCCGAGCCAGCGCCCGCACCAGTGGCAGCGTCACCATGAATGAGGTGGCGCGCCATGCCGGCGTGTCGTTGAAAAGCGTGTCGCGCGTGATCAACCGCGAGCCGCATGTGTCTGATGTGCTTCGCACCAAGGTGGAAAAGGCGATTGCCGAGCTGGACTACGTGCCCGATCTGGCAGCGCGCTCGCTGGCCGGTGCGCGATCGTTCATCATCAGCGTGCTGTTCGACAATCCCAGCCCGAACTACACGATGAAGATCCAGGCCGGTGCCTATCAGGCCTGTGTCGACAACCAGTATCACCTGCGCATCGACCGCATCGATTCGGCCCGTCCCGATGCCGAGATCGTGGCCGATCTTGCCGCATTGCTGCGCAACGGGCGCTGCGATGGCTTCGTGCTGACGCCGCCGCTGGCCGATCTGCCCGTGGTGCTCGATTTCCTGCGCGAACAGGGCGTGCGCCACGTGCGCGTTGCCCCGGAAACGCCCAGCCTGGAGGCGCCAGGCATCGGCATGGACGATACTGCGGCGGGCGCCGCCGTGGCACAGCTGTTGTGGCAGGCCGGGCATCGCCGCTTTGGCGTGCTCACCGGGCCGCCCAACCATGGCGCCGCCGCGCGCCGCCGCCTTGGCTTTCTTGCCGCCTTGGCAGACCTTGGCCACACCGGCCCGGTAGTGGAAGCCAATGGCGGGTTTTCGTTTGAAGGCGGCATCAGCGCCGGGGCCGATCTGCTGGCGCACACCCCGCGCCCCACCGCAATCTTTGCCACCAACGACGATTCGGCAGCCGGCGCGCTCGTCGCCTGTTCGCGGGCCGGCCTTGCGGTGCCGCGCGATATCTCGATCTGCGGGTTTGACGATAGCTGGGTGGCGCGGTCGGTCTGGCCCTATCTCACCACGGTGTACCAGCCGATCCAGGAAATGAGCTATGCCGCTGCCAGCCTGCTGATGGACCGCGATGGCGATGCAGCGCCCGCGCTGCGCCTGCTGCCCTATCACCTGGTGGAACGGGACTCGATCGCCCCGCCCCTGCCCGAGGCTTGAAACCCGGCCCAACGCGCCAGTGTCAGTGGGTGGTGCCCAGCACCACCGGCCCGACCAGCCCCGATGGCCGCAGCGGCGCATCGGCATTGTAGGTCGGGATTGCCGTCCAGGTTACCTTCGTGGCACCGGGCTGGGCATCGCCGATCAGGCGGTTGACCCAGCTGTTGGCAACGCGCACGGCGATGGTGTTGTTGCCGCTGTGCACGGCGCTGCCCACGTCAAAACGATAGGGCGCGTGCCATTGCGTGCCCAGCGTCTGGCCATTGACCGTAACCTGGGCAATGTCATGCACCTCGCCCAGGTCGAGCCACAGCGCCTGGCCCTTCTTCCAGCCCTTGGGCAGGCGGAACGTGCGGGCATAGGTGGCGATGCCGGAGAAATAGCGCACCCCGGCATCGGCATTCTGGTCCAGCCGCGCCAGCGTGGGCATGGCCAGCGTCGCCGGCGCCCCGCGCCCGGCCTGGAACGCCACGCTCCAGCCGGTGCCGAGCTTGCCAGCCAGCGGCCCGAGCGGAACGTCGTGGCTGGCGCGCACTTCGCCGTGGGTAGCGGTCGTCGCCTTGCGGAATACCACGAAGACGGAATCCTCTGCCCCCAGCGTCAGCGGCACGATGGTCTCGCCGTTCTCGCTGCGCCACGAAACCGGTTCCACCTTGCCACTGTCGGCATGCCACAATTCGGGCTGCTTGCCGGTCACGCGGAAATGCGCCTCGAACGTTTCGTTGCGGTTGAGGCGGTTGACCAGGAACCACGCGTCACCATCGGCCAGCTGGCGATGGACGAACGGCACCTGCGCATCGCTCGCGCCCACCAGTCGGAAATCGGGCGCCACGCCCAGCCGCGCCAGGCCCGCATCCACGTCGGCCAGGGCGATAACCCGCCCCTTGCCGACCATGGCATCGCCGCTGCCGGGCCACAGCCGGGCCACCAACTGCTGCCACTGCGCCGCGTTGGCAGGTTGCGCATCATCGAGCGCGGGTGATCCCTGCGGCGCCAAGCCGATCACGCTGGCCCCGCCATCGACCAGTTCGGCCAGCCGGCGCAGGGTCTTGAGCGTCATCATCCGCGATGAGCCACCCAGGTAGACGGCACGATAGCGCGCCCCGCCCTGGCTGACGAGTTCATTGCCCTGGTTGAGCAGCACCCCGCCCAACGCATCGGCATTGACGAAGTCATAGGCATTGGCCTTGGGCGCATCGGCCACCGGCGTCTTGCCATAAAGGCCGGTCAGCGGCGCTTCCTCGCCATAGAAATAGGCGACATCGGCCACGTTGCGCCCCTGCTGCAACAGCAGAGAATTGCGCGCCATGTAATCCACCCAGGGCCGGGCCATTTCCGCCCAGCTTTCATGGCGGTTGAAGAACTGGCCAAAGATCATCAGCGAAAGGCCCGGCACCTTGTCATCGGTGGGCTGATGGACCGAGGTGTGCACCACCGGGCGGTTGATCCCGCTGACGAATTCCAGGTCGATGATGCGGCGCAGGTCCTTGGGCGTATAGGCCCAGGGCGCCAGGGCCGAAGTCATGGATTCGGCCGCGACCAGGTTCTGGCCATAGACGTGCGCGACCGAGGCCGCGCCTTTCATGTCGGCAAGATAGCTGGGGTTCGGGCCGGTCTGGCGCGAAAAGGTCCAGAGCGCGGCCATCGGCACATCGGCCCTGGCGCGCATCGCCATGTCATCGCCCAGCATCGGGCGATTGTCTTCCAGCGCCTCGCCATAGACCTTGAGGCCGTTTTCGTGCGCCACCTGGGCAACCATGCCATAGTGTTCGGAGGCGAGCAGATCCGCCAGGGTGCGGCGCCAGTCATAGAGAAAGCGATCGGCATCGGCGCGGCTGCCGATCAGCACGCCGGCCAGCGTCGGCAGCCAGGGCGTGGGGTCATAGCCGCGCAGGCGCTTGAACTGGTCGATCATCTTGGGCGTCCAGTTGGCCGCGCCCACCTCGATGGAATCGGTCAACAGGGCGGTCACCCCGTGCCGCCCGATCAGGTCTGCCCCGGCGGCATCGCGATACATGCCGAGGTAATGCGTCAGATAGCGGCGCACGGCAGCGCCGTCGAACTTGTCCACTTCCAGCCCGGTGGCCTCGGGCGCGGCAGGGTGGTTGGTCGTGCCCAGCAGGCTGGTGCCAAAGCGCAGGATGCGCCAGGCGCTGCCCGCCGGCGGGGTCCAATCGAGCGTGCCATCGGGGCGCAGCTTGCCGGTCAGGTTCACCACCTTGGCCGCATCAGGCCCGGTGGCGGCCGCATCGGGCATGCCGAGCGCGTAGTAGTCCTGCTCGACGGCAAAGCCGGCCTTGGCCTCGAACCGGTCGACGCGCGGCTGGGCATAGAGGCGGAAGTGGCGCAGATCGAACGGCGCCGTGGCACCGGCCGCCATCATCTTCAGGAAGCCCACGTCGGTGGCAGCGCCGGGCGCCGGGTCGCCCAGGTTCGATCCCTTGAACGGCAGCGGCGCCAGGACCACGCGGAACTGGCTGGCGGTGACCGGGGCGAAGCTTACCGAGGTTGGCGCATTGGACACCGGAATGTCGGCCACCTTGGTCCAGGTCGTGCCGTCGCTGCTCGCTTCCAGGCGCGGGGCCACCACGGCGCCGGCAAACATCGCCTTGGCCCCGGCCATGAACAGGCTAACGCCGCGCACCGTCTGCGGCTTGGCAAACCGCGCCAGCACGATCGAGGGCTGTTCGGCACTGCCATGGGCAACCGTCTGCCTCTTGGCAAAGCTGTCACCGGTCAGCGCGGCAGCATCCAGCGCCTTGCCATCCGGGCCAGTGATTGCCGGCACGGGCAAGTCTGCCTGCGCTGCGTCCACCGGCACCGCCAGCACCGCTACATCGGCATAGAATTCGTGCGCTTTTTCAGGGCCTTCCTTGGTCAGCGTGGCGAGCGGATCATTCAGCTCCATGTCCTGGAACGTGCCGGTCACGTGCGGCGGCGCCGGCAAGGGCGTGGTCAGCGCCACCCCGCCGGGCACCACGGTTTCGCTCCACACCACTTTCTTGAGAGCATCGGCCGGCTGCACCCACGGCCCGCCGGTTTCCGACCAGCCGGGCGAGGAGGCAATGGCCAGCTCAAGCCCGCGCGCATCGGCGGTATAGGCGGCAAAGCGGAACGCGTCCTTCCATTCCGGCGACATGAACACCAGACGGTGATCGACCACCTGCGGCGTCATCAACCCGGCGTCGAACGCCTGGAGGCCGCCGATACCCATGCGGCTCATCCAGTCGATATCCTTGGCGATGCCATCCTTGGTGACATTGCCGTTCATCCAGTGCCACCACACGCGCGGCCGGGCCGAGGCGGGCGGATCGCGGAACTGCAGATCGAGCGGCACCGCCGTGCCGGCGTGCACCGCAGCCACGCCCGGCACCGACGGCGCCGGATCGGGCGCCGCCATGGCCACACTGCCGCCACCAAGGCCACCCCCGATGCCGGCAAGCGCGCTGGCCAGCAGCAGGGCGGTGCGGATGCGGCAAAGGGCCGGCTCGATCATGCAATTCTCTCCTGGGAAATCTGTTGTCGGTTTTGGCCATTTGGCCCGGCAGGGCAAGGGGTTGGCGCGCGGCGTCCCCCATTGCCCTGCCAGACCCAAGCGCACTGGCCAGCGCGGCGTGCCGGATCAGACGATGCCGGCGCCCAGCCCCACCGCCTTGCGTTCCTGCGCCTTGCGCGCGCGGTACTGGCTCAACCGATAGGCTTCGAGCACGTCGATCGCGCCGCCAGCGGCCACGCGTGCCTTGGCCAGGATCGGCGCGACATCAATGTTATAGGCGCGGCGCAGCGCCTGGAACGCCATCATCGTGTCGTTGCTCTCTTGCGCGGCATGCAGCGCGTCACGATCGACCAGCAATGCCCTGGCAAAGCAGCCGGTGATCGCCTCGGCCGAAGACAGCATGGATTCGATCGGGTCGGTCACGTTGTGCGATTGGTCGATCATGTAGCTGGGATTGAAACCGTCGCGCGGGTTCAGCTCGGCCTCGACCAGTTCGTTGAACACCAGGAACAGCTGGTGCGGGTTGATCGAGCCGGAATCGAGATCATCGTCGCCATATTTGCTGTCGTTGAAATGGAAACCGCCCAGCTTGCCGAAGCGGTGCAGCCGCGCCACGATCTGCTCAATGTTCACGTTGGGGGCATGATGGCCCAGGTCAACCAGGCACTTGGCCTTGGGGCCCAGTTCCTGCGCCGCCAGGATCGAGCTGCCCCAATCGGAAATCACCGTGGAATAGAACGCCGGCTCGAACATCTTGTGTTCCAGCAGCATGCGCCAATCGTCGGGCAGCGCGGCATAGACCTGGGACGCGGCATCAAGATAGCGATCCAAGCTGCGGGCAAAGTCCTGCTGGCCGGGGAAGTTGGTGCCATCGCCCACCCACACCGTCAGGTCGGTCGAGCCCAGTTGCTTGCCGATCTCGATGCATTCGATGTTGTGGTCCACCGCCTGTTGGCGCGTGGCGGCATCCTGGGCCGACAGCGAGCCATTGGCATAGGTGTGCGCCTGGCCGGGCTGATCCTGGAACGTGTTGGAATTGACCGCGTCCCAGCCCAGGCCCAGTGCGGCCGCTTCCTCGCGCAGCGCGGCAAAGTCGCTCACCTTGTCCCACGGAAAGTGCGGCGAAACGCGCGGCGTCACCCGGCAAAGCTGGTTGATGACGGCGCAATCTTCCAGCTTTTCATGGATGTTGGTCGGCTCCCCGGGAATGGGGAACTTGGCAAAGCGCGTGCCACCCCGGCCCGCGCCCCAGCTGGGCACCGCCACCGAAAAGCTGGCGACGCGGCCCAGCACCGCATCGATATCGATCCCGGTGCGGGCCAGCTTGCGGCCGAGCGCGGCATAGTCTTCGTCCAGCGCATTGGCATGGCGGGCATTGGTTTCGGCGATGAGATCGGCCGACAGGGGCAATTGTGTCATTATCTTGTTCTCTCCCGAATGCTCAGCGCGTGAAAGCCTGAACGTTGCCGGCGTCCACGTTGATCATGTTGCCGGTCGACTTGGCCGATGCTTCCGAGCCCAGCCAATAGGCGGCTTCGGCGATGTCTTCGGGCAGCACGTCGCGCTTGAGCATCGAGCGGTTGCGATAGTGCGCTTCCAGTTCCTCGCCGGCATCGATCTTGTTGGAGGCCGCGCGTTCCTTGCGCCAATCGCCGTCCCAGATCTTGCTGCCCTTGATCACGGCATCGGGGTTCACGACGTTGACGCGAATGCCCTCGGGCGCGCCTTCCAGGGCAAGGCAGCGGGCCAGGTGATTGGCCGCGGCCTTGGCGCTGGCATAGGCAGAGGCCCCGGCGGCGGCGGCCACCGCGTTCTTGGAGCCGATGAACACCACCGAGGTGCCGCCCTGCTCCTTCATCCGCTTGAGCAGGCCCCAGGCATGCTTGGCCGTAAGGAAATAGCCCTGGGCGAGCACGTCGAAGTTCTTGTCCCACAGTTCCACCGTGGTCTGCTCGATCGGCGCGGACGAAGCGATGCCGGCATTGGCCACCAGCACGTCGAGCCCGCCGAACTCCCGCGCGGCATAGGCAAAGGCTGCCTGCACCTGCGCTTCGTCAGTCACGTCGCAAGCAACGGCGCGCACCACATCCTTGCCGAACTGCTTGGCAAAGCCGGCACGCACGTCTTCGGCCGCGCCAGCGTCGCGGTCGGCCAGAACGACACAGGCGCCTTCACGCAGGAAGCGGGCGGCGGTGGCCGCGCCGATCCCGCCAGCGCCACCGGTGACCAGCGCGATCTTGCCGACCATCGGCTTGGGCGCGGGCATGCGCTGCAGCTTGGCTTCTTCGAGCAGCCAGTATTCGATGTCGAAGGCTTCCTGCTCGTCGAGCGCGATATATTCGCCGATCGCCTCGGCCCCGCGCATCACGTTGATGGCATTGCCATAGAATTCACCGGCCAGGCGCGCGGTGGTCTTGTCGGTGGCAAAGGTGATGCGGCCAACGCCGGGCACCAGCACGACGACCGGGTTGGGATCGCGCATCGCCGGGCTGTTGGCGCGCTTGCAGCGCTCGTAATAGGCGGCGTAGAAATCGCGGTAATCGGCAATCTTCTGCGCGAGATAGCCATCGTCCTGAAGACGCGCCGGGTCGAGCGTCAGCGGCGCGATCTTGGTGCGCAGGAAGTGGTCGGGGCACGAAGTGCCGAGCGCGGCCAGTTCCTCGAACTTGGCCGAGCCGACGAATTCCAGCGCCTGCGCGTCATCCGAATAATGGCCCAGCTTGCGCCGCGCGCCGGTCATGAAGCCGCGCAGGCGGGGCATGAGATCGGCCGCGATCGCGGCGCGATCGGGATGGGGTGCCACCACCTGGCCGCCGAAAGCCGGCTTGCCCGCCATCTTCGCATTCAGATAGTTGGCCGCATCGGCAATCAGTTGCACGGTATGCTCATAGCATTCCTTGGCGCTGTCGGCCCAGCAGATGATGCCATGGCTGGCCATCATCACGCCCTGCACGCCGGGGTTGGCGCGCTGGTAATCGCGCAGCATCACGCCCAGCGTATAGCCGGGGCGCTTCCACGGCAGCCAGCCGATCTTGCCGCCCCAGATTTCCTGCGTCGCGGCTTCGCCGCCCGAAGAGGCCGCCAGGGCGATGATCGCATCGGGGTGCACATGGTCAACATGGGCGAACGGCAGCAGCGAGTGCAGCGGCGTGTCGATGCTGGCGGCGCGTCCGTTCAGGTTGAACGTGCAGTGCGGCAGATAGCCAACCATCTTGTCGTCATCGTCAGGCCCGGCATAGTGCGCTTCCAGGCCCAGCAGCTTGTCCTGATAGAGCGTGGCAAAGCCATCGAGCTTCATCGAGCCGATATCGCCGCCCGAACCCTTGACCCACAGCACTTCCACCGCAGCGCCGGTCAGCGGATCGGTTTCCATGAGCTTGGCCGAGGTATTGCCCCCGCCGAAATTGGTCACGGTCAGATCCGAACCCAGCAGGTTGGAGCGATAGAGCAGCAGCTCTGCCGGCGACAGCGTGGCGGCGTGGGCATCGTCCCAGCGGCTGGTGGGCACGGCAAAGGGAATGGCGGCGTCTGCAGCAACAAGCGTTTCGACGGTCATGGCATCCTGCATGGATTGGGCCATCGAGTCGCTGCCCGATCGGCCGGTGAACATGGGGCGGCGCAACCAGGATGATTGCATCGCGTCGCAGGGCTGCTAACATTTTTGGTGGAATTGATCAAGAATGATTGATATTGATCATTTCCACACATGGCGCCGGCGTGGAGATTCTCCCGCGCAGCGCCACCAAACGGAGAGCGAGTGGCTTGGCACGGGGCAGCATCATCGTCATCGATCTGGGCAAGACGCTCAGCAAGGTCAGCCTGTGGCGCCCGGATGGCACGCTGCTCGATCGCAAGGTGCGGCCCAATGCCCCGATCGAGATCGACGGGCTGCGCCGCCTCGATGCCCAGGGCATTGGCGACTGGCTGATCGAGGCCTTGCGCGCCTTTGCCGCCGTCCCGCTCGATACCCCGATCGACACGATCGTTCCGGTCGGCCATGGCGCGGGCGTGGTTGGCGTGGCGCAGGGCGCGCTGGCGTTTCCCCCGCTCGACTATGAACAGCCGATCCCCGAGGCCGTGATGGCCGCCTATCGGGCGCAGCGCGATGCCTTTGCCCTCACCGGCTCCCCCGCCCTGCCCGACGGCCTCAACCTTGGCAGCCAGCTGTTCTGGCTGGAACAGCTCTATCCCGCCGCGTTTGCCGCCGATGGCCCCGGCCGCGCCACGCTGATGCCATGGGCGCAATACTGGGCCTGGTTCCTTACCGGCACGGCCACGAGCGAAGTGTCGAGCCTGGGCTGCCATTCCGATGTGTGGAACCCGGCGCAGGCTGGCTTTGCCCCCATGGCGGTGCGCCGTGGCTGGGCCGACCAGTTTGCCCCGGTGGTGCCCGCATCGGCGCAAGTCGGCCTGCTGTCTCCGCGCCTGGCCCAGGCGACCGGCCTGCCCGCTGCCACCCGCGTGCTCGCCGGGCTGCACGATTCCAATGCCGCGCTGATGGCCGCGCGCGGGTTTGACCAGTTGGCCGGGCAGGATGCCACGATCCTTTCCACCGGCACCTGGTTCATCGCCATGCGCCTGGCGCGCACGGCGGTCGATCTCGCCGCGCTGCCCGAAGCACGCGATTGCCTGGTCAATGTCGATGTGTTTGGCCAGCCCGTGCCCTCTGCGCGGTTCATGGGCGGGCGCGAGATCGAAAGCCTGATCGAGATCGACACCCGCCGGGTGGATATCAAGCCCGATCAGCCCGCACTGCTCGCCGCCCTGCCCGATATCCTGCGCGACGGCACGATGATCCTGCCCACGCTGTGCCGCGGCTTTGGCCCGCTGCCCCATGGCAGGTTTGGCTGGATCGGCCAGCCGCGCGACTGGTATGGCCGCCGCGCGGCTGCGTGCCTCTATGCCGCACTCGTCGCCGATGTCTCGCTCGGTCTGATCGGCGCCAAGGGCCACCTTCTCGTCGAAGGTCGCTTTGCCGAGGCAGAGGTGTTCGTGCGCGCGCTTGCCGCGCTGCGCCCCGATCTCGCGGTCTATACCGCCAATGCCCACAACGACGTGTCGTTCGGCGCGCTGCGCCTGATCGACCCCACGCTCAAGCCGCAGGGCGAACTGGTTCCCGTCGCGCCGCTGGAAGGCGATATCGCCGCCTATCGCGCCGCCTGGCATGCCGCCATTTCGCAACCGGCCTGACACCACGATAAAAGACACGAGAGGAAGCAACAACGATGGGCGGAAATCCGGCACTTGGCGTGCTGTTTCACTGGCTGGGGGGCTTTTCCTCGGCCAGTTTCTATGTGCCGTACAAGCGGATCAGCCGCTGGTCGTGGGAGGTATTCTGGCTTGCCGGCGGGCTGTTCTCGTGGGCCATCGCGCCTTGGCTGTTTGCCTCGCTGCGCACCCACGACCTGCTCGGCGTGCTCGCCGCCGCCCCGCGCCAGACCTTGCTGTGGTGCTGGTTCTGGGGCGCGATGTGGGGCTTTGGCGGGCTGACCTTTGGCCTGACCATGCGCTATCTGGGCCTGTCGCTGGGCATGGCGGTGGCGCTGGGCCTCACCACCGTGATCGGCACGATGGGCCCGCCGATCTTCCATGGCACGCTGGGCGAAATCGCCGCCACCACCAGCGGCAAGCTTACGCTGCTGGGCATTGCCATCACGCTTGTCGGCATCATCGTGGTGGCGCGCGCGGGCAGCGCCAAGCAGCGTGACCTGGGCGGAACCGCCAGTGTGGGCGTGGCCGAATTCAACCTCAGGAAAGGCATCCTGATCGCGATCTTTTCGGGCGTCATGTCGGGCTGCTTTGCCTGGGGCCTCGATGCCGGGCAGCCGATCCGCGACCTGACGCTGGCCGCTGGCACCGATCCCCTCAGCCAGGGGCTGCCGGTGCTCTGTGTCGTGCTTGCCGGCGGGCTGACCACCAACCTGGTCTGGTGCCTGATCCTGATCGCGCGCAACCGCAGCGCCGGGCAGTTCCTGGGCGCGGCCAACGACGGCACCGGGCGCGCGCCGCTGTTGCGCAACTATGCCCTCGCCGCGCTGGGCGGCACGCTGTGGTATGGCCAGTTCTTCTTCTACACCATGGGCGAAAGCCAGATGGGCAAGTACGGCTTCTCGTCGTGGACGCTGCACATGGCCTCGATCATCCTGTTTTCCACGCTATGGGGCTTTGCGCTCAAGGAATGGCAGGGCACCAGCGCGCGCACCCGCACCATCGTGTGGAGCGGGATTGCCTTGCTGGTGGGCGCCACCGTGGTGATCGGTGCGGGCAACATGCTGCAGGCCGCTGCCTGACGTGGCCCGCCGCGGCGCGCCCTGTGCGCGAAGATGATGGCTTTTGAGCGCGCCGCCGGGCATAAGCCTTGGTTTGCAGGGATTGAGAAGGGACGAACCAGGGCCATGCATGCAGCGGAACGCGAACGGTTGATCGTCGAAGCGATCGGCCCCACGGGTTTCGTGAGCTATCGCGATCTCGAGGCGATGCTCGATGCCTCCCCCGCCACGATCCGGCGTGATCTTTCGCGCCTGGAAAGCGAGGGGCGCATCGTGCGCGTGCATGGCGGCGCGCGCCTGGCCGATGGCGCCGAAGCGCCTGCCCGCCCGGTGGGCTTTCACCTGTCGGGCACGCCGTTCGAACAGGCGATCACCGAAAACCTTGCCGCCAAGCAGGCGATCGGCCGGGCAGCCGCCGCGCTATGCCAGCCCGGCGAAGGCATCATGGTCGATGGCGGCACCACCACCCTGCAGATGTGCCCGCACCTTGCCGGGCTCGATCTCCAGGTGCTGACCAATTCGCTCTATATCGTCAACGCGCTGCTGCCGCAGGCCGGCACGCGCATCCTGGTGCCATCGGGCGCGGTGTTTCGCGAACAGAACATCATCCTGGCCCCGGCGGGCGAGGAATCGATGCCGCGCTTTCACGCGCCCAAGCTGTTCATGGGCGCCGCCTCGGTGGGCGCGGCCGGGGTGATGCAGGCCGATGTCGTGCTGGTCGCGGCAGAACGCCGCCTGATCGACCGCGCCGAACAGGTGATCCTGCTGGTCGACAGCAGCAAGTTCACCACCCGTTCGGGCACGATCGTGTGCGGGCTGGACGAGGTCGATACCCTCATCACCGACACCGGGATTCCCGCCGCCGCCGCCGCCGCGATCCGCGACGCCGGCGTGCAACTGGTGATTGCCGAATAGACCGACTGTTACTTGGTTGCCTGCTGGAGGTAGGCAATCACGTCGGCGCGGTCCTTGGCATCGGGCAGACCGGCAAACGCCATCTTGGTGCCTTTCACATAGGTCGTCGGGCTCTTGAGATAGCTGTCGAGCGTATCGGGCGTCCACGTCACGCCGCTGCTCTTCATCGCATCGGAATAGGCATAGCCCGGCATGGAGCCAGCCTTGCGCCCGATCACGCCCTTGAGCGAGGGGCCAAGCCGCGTCGCCCCGGTATTGAGATCGTGACACGCCAGGCAGCGCGCCGCCACGGTGCGGCCATGCGCGGGATCGCCGCTTTCGGCGGCTGCGGCCGGTGCCACCGTTCCGGCCATGCCGGCGGCGAGACCCAGGGCGCCCAGCGCCACGAGCGAAAAACGAGCAAGCTTCATCACGGTCTCCCGGGCGGGCCACATCCTGGCCCGCGTGATGTCAGACCATGTCACACCCTGGCTGACAAGGCGCTGAACGGGCAGTGGTGCAAACCAGCGCGCGCGGCGGATGCTCAGCCCTCCTTGGTCGGGGCGGAAAGATAGACTTTCATCAGGATGCGGAACAGTTCGGACCGCTCGCGCACGGTCAGGCATGCGGTCAGTTCGTCTTCATGGGCCACGATCAGGCGGCGCGCCTCGGCCAGGGTGATCATGCCGCTTTCGGTGATCCACAGTCCGCCAGCGCGGCGATCGAGCTTCGATGGTTCGTTGACGAGATAGCCGTTGCGGATCAACTGGCGCACGAACTGGTGCACCGTCGGCCGCTCGATCTTGAAGAAGCGCGAAAGGTCGGTCTGCTTCACCCCGGGATTGGCATTGACCAGCCACAGGATCGCCACCTGCTTGGGCGTGACGTTGAGCGGATCGAGCTGGCGTTCCAGCCGCGACACGAACAGCGTGTTGGTGGTCCCGATGTGCAGGCCCAGGACCGAATCCAGCCCATCCAGCGCCAGTTCGGGCGTAACTGATTGACGGGTAAGAACTTCGGACGCCAAAGCGCAACCTTTCCAGACAGACGGCGGTACAGAATGTTACCGCATCAAGTCCATTAGGCATACGAACCGTTTTTGCGCAAATGTTTTGCGGCGCAACAGCGCCGAAGCCCACCAAAGGTCAGGCTTCGACCGGTGCCGTCGTCATGCCCAGACCGGGAATACCGATGGAGCGGCGCCCGCCATAATCGGTGCGCACCACGATCAGCCCACTTTTCTCGAGGTGATCGAGCAGGCGGCGGATGCGCCCAGGGCTGCGCGTGCCATAGATTTCGGCCATGCGCTCGTCATCCGGGCACGGCAGGCCTTCTACGGCCGCCACGGCCAGGACCAGGAACGGGGCGAGCAGATCATCCGCCACGCCTTCGGCCAGCTTGAGCGCCGGTTGCCAGCGCGGCTCGCGATCGTCGGGGATGCCGGCCACGGCCATGGCAAAGCGGCGGCGGAATGCGGCAAGGTCGATACCCACCTGCCCCAGCCGCTGCATGCGGCAGCGCACGGTAAAATCCTGATAGAGCTGCGCTGCCGGCTGGAACGTGCAATCCGGCTCTGCCGCCATTTCCGCCAGGATCGCGGCGATATCGGCGGCGGTTTCCTCGGCGGCAAACAGGCTGGGTTCGGCCGGCGGCTCCACCTGCTCGGCGGCGGGCACGCTGCTTTCGATCTGCTCCAGCAATTCGCCGCTTTCCGGTGCGGTCTCTTCCGGCTCTGGCGGCGTGGGCAGCGGATCGAACATCAGCGGCTCTGCCATCAGCAGCGCCTCCATCTCCTCACCTGCGGCATTGGGCATCGGCATCAGGCCATGCACCACGTTGCGCGCGCGCGTTTCGACGTCGGCGATCTTGACCCCCACCGGGCGGCGGCAGATCGCCGGGCCGAGCGCGAGGAAATGGCCGCGTTCCAGATCGCGGATCTGTTCGGCCTGGCGCCGCTCCATGCCGAGCAGATCGGCGGCGCGGGCCATGTCGATATCCAGGAAGGTGCGCCCCATCAGGAAGTTGGATGCTTCGGCCGCGACGTTCTTGGCCAGCTTGGCCAGGCGCTGCGTGGCGATGATGCCCGCCAGCCCGCGCTTGCGGCCGCGGCACATCAGGTTGGTCATCGCCGCCAGCGACAGGCGGCGCACATCGTCGGCCACGTCGCCAGCGGCAGCAGGCGCAAACATCTGCGCCTCGTCCACCACCACCAGCGCGGGATACCACTGGTCACGCGGGGCATCGAACAGGGTGTTCATGAACACGGCGGCGCAGCGCATCTGCGCTTCCAGTTCCAGCCCGTCGAGCGCGAGGATCACCGAGGCACGATGCTGGCGGATGCGGGCGGCCAGCTTGACGATCTCGGTGCCGTCATAGGCCGATCCATCGACCACGACATGGCCGAACGGTTCGGCCAGGCTGACGAAATCGCCTTCCGGGTCGATCACCAC
>CAYXUN010000040.1:0-7362 GCA_964468165.1 uncultured Novosphingobium sp.
CGACGGGGCCTTTGGCCTCAAACCTCGGGGGCGCCATTTATGAGTTTACGACCTAAGGGACGGCTCGCCCCCATCGGCAATCGCGCCGATAGGCTGGGCATGATCGATACCCCCACCTTCCCCGTCACGCGCGCCGCAGCACTCGAACGCCTGGCGCAGTTCGTGCCGCATGCCGGGGTGGACTATGCCAAACGGCGCAATTTCGACCAGGGGCCGGGCCATCACGATGCCGTCTCGCGCCTGTCGGCCGCGCTACGCCGCCGCGTGCTGAGCGAGGCGGACGTGGTGGAAGCAGTGGTGGCGGCCCATGGCCCCGACGCGGCGGCCAGCTTCATCAGCGAGGTGTTCTGGCGAACCTATTGGAAAGGCTGGCTGGAACAGCGCCCGGCGATCTGGTCCCGCTATCTCGCCGGGCGCGATGCGGCACGGCAGGCGCTGCGCCGCGATCCCGCGCTGGCCGGGCCACATGGCGATGCCATTGGCGGCCATACCGGCATCGACGCGTTCGATCACTGGATCGGCGAACTGACCCAGACCGGGTATCTGCACAACTGGGCGCGCATGCAGGTCGCCTCGATCTGGATCTTTACGCTGGGCCTGCCGTGGGAACTGGGCGCGGCGCATTTCCTCAACCAATTGCGCGATGGCGATCCGGCATCCAACACCTTGTCGTGGCGCTGGGTGGCGGGCCTGCATACCGCCGGCAAGGCCTATCTCGCCGATGCCGAACGCATTGCCGCGATGACCGGCGGCCGCTTTGCCCCCAAGGGCCTTGCCGGGAAGGCTATGATCCCGGCCGAAGCGCCGCCGCCCGCCGCGGCGCCCTGGCGTGTGCCGCTCGCTCCCGCTTCGGGCAGCCCGACGCTGGTGTGGATCACGCCCGAAGACGCCGGGCTGGAACAGGAGCCGGCGATGTCCCGCCTGCCGGTGCGCGGTGTGGTCGCCTGCCGCAGCCATGCCGGCGATGCAGCCGATGCAGCAGCGCTGGAGGATGCCTTGGCGCGCGCTGAGGCGCACTGGCAGGTGCCAGCGCAATGGATCGAGAGCCCGGCCGATCTGGTCGATGCCGCCCGCGCTGCCGGAACCAGCCAGATCGTTACCGGTTTCGTCCCTGTCGGCCCGCTGGCCGACGCCGTGCCCGCCATCCGCGCGCAGGTGGAAAGCGCGGGCCTGGCCCTGGTCGAACATCTGCGCACTTGGGACAAGGCGGTATGGCCGCATTGCCGGCGCGGCTTCTTTGCTCTGAAACAGGAGATCCCTGCCTTGCTGCCTCTGTTGCTGAAAGAACCGGCATGAGCGATTCGGCAGGGCGCAAGGTGCCAAGCGGGCGCTTTTCACGGCTGGCCGCGTTTGGCCAACTGGCTGGTGGCCTGGCCGGTGGCGTGGTGGCCGAAGGCGCGCGCCGCCTGGCGCGTGGCGAGCGCCCGCAATTGAGCGACCTGGTGCTGACCCCGGCCAACGCCATGCGCGTGACCGAGCAACTCTCGCGCCTGCGCGGCGCGGCGATGAAGCTGGGGCAGATGCTGTCGCTCGATGCCGGAGACATGCTGCCGGCCGAATTGACCGCGATCCTGTCGCGGCTGCGCGATTCGGCTCACCACATGCCGCCGGCACAGCTGCAACAGGTGCTCAACGCCGAATGGGGCGCAGATTGGCGCCGCCGCTTTGCCCATTTCGACCCGCGCCCGCTGGCCGCCGCGTCGATCGGCCAAGTGCACCGCGCGCGCCTGCCCGATGGACGCGAACTGGCGATCAAGGTGCAATATCCCGGCGTTGCCGCCAGCATCGACGCTGATGTCGACAACGTGGCAACGCTGCTGCGCCTGTCCAACCTCTTGCCCGCATCGCTCGATATCGCGCCGCTGCTGGAAGAGGCCAAGCGCCAGCTGCACGAAGAGGCCGACTATGTGCGCGAGGCGGCGCAAATGCGCCACTATCGCGATCTGCTGGCCGGCGATCCGCAGTTCCTGGTGCCTTCCCCGGTTGACGCGCTGACCACCACCCGCGTGCTGGCGATGGACTACGTCGCCGGGCGGGCGATCGATACGCTGGCTGAAGCGCCACAGGAACAGCGCGACGCGATGCTGACCGCGCTGCTCAACCTGGTGCTGCACGAGCTGTTCGTGTTCGGCTACATGCAGACCGACCCCAACTTTGCCAATTATCGCTGGCAGCCCGAAACCGGCAAGCTGGTGCTGCTCGATTTCGGGGCAGCGCGGCCGGTGCCGGCGGAAACCGCAGCCGCCTATCGCGCCGTGCTGGCAGCGGGCCTGGCCGAAGATCCCCGGGCGCTGCGCGACGCTATCCTGGCAGTGGGGTTCGTCTCGCCCACCCTGCTGGAGCGGCATGGCGCGCGCATCGATGCGATGATCGCCGTGCTGATGGCGCATCTCTCACGCCCCGGGCCGCTCGACTTTTCCGATCGCGCCTTTGTCGAAGACCTGCGCCGCATCGGCCGCCCGATTGCCGAAGACCGCAGCGCCTGGCACGTGCCACCGGTGCAGACCCTGCTGGTGCAGCGCAAAGTCAGCGGCACCGCGCTGCTGGCCGTGCGCATGCGCGCGCGCGTGCCGATCCGCGACCTGGCGGTCGAAGCGATCGGCGCCCACCAAGAGGCGAGTTGAAAGCAGCTAGGCCGGGCACATGCCCGGGGTGGCACCCGAAAGCTGCATGGTGCGGGTGCGCGCCGCCGCTTCCGCCGCGGAAATGCGCTGCGCGGCGCCGCTTCGCCCGTCGATCAGCAGGGCTGCATGGCATTCGTCTGCCGGCATGGCGTGGCCATCGCGCGGGAAAGTCAGCAGCATGCTGTCATGCCTATCGCGATAGAGCACGCGCATGACCGGGGTTTCGTGCGGCGCCGCTGCGCGACGGGACGGGGCGCTGTGGCAGCCCGGCAGCATAAGCAGCGGACAGATGGCCAGAACGAGGCGCCGCGCGCGCCGACGCAGGGGCGGCGCGGTGCCGCTAATCTTCTACCACCTTGAGCAGGCGGCGTTCGAGCGGAGAGAGCACGCCGGCCAGTTCGTGCCCGCGCTTGAGCACCTGGCCCGCCTCGCCATAGAGCGCCCACATGCCCTGGCGGCCGCGCAGCGCGGGGCGTTTCTCGATTCGCACGGTGGGCCGCTCTGCCGTGCGGCGAAAGACCGAAAAGCTTGCCGCTTCCCGGCCGAAATCCATGGCATAGTCGCGCCACAGGCCGGCCGCCACCATGCGGCCATAGAGATCGAGGATGCGCAGCAGTTCGAGCCGGTCGAATGCCACCTGGGGCACCGGGCGCGCGGCGAGCGGCACCACGGGCACCAGCGGCACCACGTTGCCGGGCAGATCGCCCGGTCCTTTGCCCGGCGCGCTCAGAGCTTCACCGCGCGATCGGCAAGCAAGGCGGCTACCTGCGCCTTGAGTGCGACAACCTCTGCCTCCAGCGCTTCGACGCGGGCGGCGTCGGCCGCATCGCAAGGCTCGTCACACGGCGTGCCATAGGGCACGAAATCACGCAGCCAGGTTTCCATCGACACGTGGGTGGGGCGTGACTTGATCCCGACCATGGTGACGCCGGCAGGCACGTCTTCGGTGACCACGGCATTGGCGCCCACGCGCGCGCCGGGGCCCACGGTGATCGGCCCCAGGATCTGGGCGCCCGAGCCCACGATCACGCCATCGGCCAGGGTGGGATGGCGCTTGCCGGCAATGCCGTTGGCCGGGTTGGTGCCACCCAGCGTAACGCATTGGTAGATGGTTACATTGTCACCGATCTGCGCCGTTTCGCCGATCACGGTAAAGCCGTGGTCGATGAACAGATGGCGGCCGATCGTGGCGCCGGGATGAATGTCGATCGCGGTGAGGAAGCGCGAGAGGTGATTGACCAGCCGGGCGGCAAAGAACATCCGCCCTTCGAACAGCCAGTGCGCCACGCGGTGCAGCCCCACTGCCAAAAGGCCGGGATAGAGCAGGATTTCCCACCGCGAGCGCGGTGCCGGGTCACGGGCACGGATGGAATCCAGGTATGCGATCAGGCCTGAAACCATCACCTCTTATCCCTTATCCCGACAGGATCGGTCAATCCGCCCCCTGCACCTGCGCCAGGGCATCGCGCACCAGCGATATGGTGACGGGTGCCTTGCGCTCAAGGCTGAGCCGGTCGATTGTTTCCACCAGCGTCTCGGCGGCAGCATGGCTGCGCTCGATCCGTGGCAGCAGGAACGCCAGCGCGGCATCGCCCAGCGCCAGCCCCCGCCGCGCGGCATGCTCTTCCAGCAGCTGGACCAACAATTCCTCGTCCGGCGGGGCGATCGTGAGCGCCATCGATCCGCCCAAGCGCGAGCCGAGATCGGGCAGCGTCACCCGCCACTGGCCCGGGCCGGCATCGTTGATCAGCAGCAGCGGGCGGCCGCTGGCCTGGGCGCGGTTCCAGGCGTGGAACACCTCGTCTTCGGGCAGGCGGTTGGCGCCATCGAGCGCATCGCCGAGGTCCGACGCGGCAAACCACCGGGCCAGCAGGCTTTTGCCCGAGCGCACCGGGCCGGACAGGATGCAGCTGCGATAGGGCCAGTCATGGGCGGCCATCAGGCCATCGATCACCGGCTGCAGCGAGGGGCCGACCACGATGTTTTCGGCGCCGTGGGCCGGCGAAAGAGGAAGGGCAATCTGGCTTGTCATGGCGGTCATATAGGGAGGCAGGAACGGGAAGGGAACGGCAAGAGCGCCCCCAGCCACGCGAATCAGGCGCGAATCTGGGGGCTACCCTGTGGATCGCGGCATGATGGATGGGGATAAGCGGCTATTTGCGGATCGATAGCGCGTTGGCGCCGGTGGTTACCTTCCACCCTTGCGCGCGCAGGCCCGCCGCCAGCGTTTCGAGATCGCCGCCATAGGTGACGCGCAGCACCGAGGTGCCACCCATCGCCACGCTGCTGGTGGCAACGCCCTGCACCCCGGCGACGCCGCGCACGGCCGCCATGCCCGCATCGAGTGCCGCGGCATCGGCCGTGGCGACCTGCACGGTGAACGTGGCGGCCGGGGCCACGGGCGCCGCGCCACCCGCCGCCGGGGCGCCGGGTGCCGTGACGGCACCGGGCGCGGTCTGCGGCACGGGCCCGAGCGAATCGAGGATCTGGTTGATCAGCTTGGTATCGAACTGCGGCGCCATGTTGAGCGAGGGATCAGGTGCCAGCTGCCCCTGCTGCAAAGCGCCGGTATAGAGCGCATCGAGGCGGTGCACCGCATCGGCCAGCATCAGCGGCAACTGCTCATCGCTCGGCGCGGTCAGTTCGAACTGGCCGATGAAGCGGTTGTCGGGCCCATGGCGCGCGGTGAACGTGCCGTGGATCGGCCCGCCGGGAAATTCGCGGGTGAGCCGCGCGATCGGCATGATCACATCGGCCGCGCCGAATTCGTCGAGCACCAGGCGCCACCAGTTGCGGCTGCGCCGCGACAGCTGCCCTTCGGTCAGCAGCAGCGAATCGGCGCCACCGCCATTGGGGCGCACATAATCGATCGCGCTTTCGCCGGTGTGGAATTCGGCCCAGGCCCGCTGCCACGGCGTGCGGGTTTCATAGACCGAGGCCACGCCGCCTTCATAGAGTACGGGAATGATCAGCAGCGGCGCTGACCGCGCGATCTGGCCATGCATGCCGAGATAGCCACCGGTGCGGGCGCGGTCGAATGTCACGCCCAGCCGCGCGATATAGCGGTGCGGGCCGATCTGTTCCTGTTCCACCACCACGGCCGCCACCATCGCGTCGAGCGTGGCGGCATCGAGCGCCGGCGCCGTACCGCCGCCAAGGCCATTGGTTTTCCAAAGCTTTTGCCAGGCAAGCTTTTCCGCTTCCTGCCAGCCCTTGGCACGGGCATCGGCGGCAGAGCTGCCGGACACGTTGACCTCGATCCCGCTCACCTCGAAATCGCCGGTGCTGGCGATCGGGGCAATGCCGCGATCCCCCTCGATCTGGGCAAGGATTGCCGGCCCGGCCAGGACGCCGGCCACGGCCAGCACCGCGGCCCCGGCGCCAAATGCCAGCCACGAGCGGGAAAAACGGGACGAGCGGGACAGGCGCAGAACGGCCAAGGGAACTCCGGACAAAGGGTGCCGGGCGCTTTTGCCCAAAGGCAAGTGGAAATCCAAGCCGGAAACGGCTAGGCGCCGATCATCATGGCCAACGACACCTCCAAGCCCCAGAGCTATTCCTACGAACAGGCAGGCGTGAACATCGCCGCCGGCAACGCATTGGTGAAGGCCATCGGCCCGCTCGCCAAGGCCACCGCCCGCCCCGGCGCAGACGCCGAACTGGGCGGATTCGGCGGCTTTTTCGATCTCAAGGCAGCCGGCTACAAAGACCCGCTGCTGGTGGCCGGCAACGATGGCGTGGGCACCAAGGTCAAGCTGGCGATCGACCATGACCGCCACGATGCGATCGGCATCGACCTGGTGGCGATGTGCGTCAACGACCTGATCGTGCAGGGCGCCGAGCCGCTGTTCTTCCTCGATTACTTTGCCACCGGCCGGCTCAACAACGGCGTGGCCGAGCGAGTCGTCGCCGGGATCGCCGATGGCTGCAAGCTGGCCGGCTGCGCACTGATCGGTGGCGAAACCGCCGAAATGCCCGGCATGTATGCCGATGGCGACTATGACCTGGCGGGCTTCTGCGTTGGCGCGGTGGAACGCGGCGAACAGCTGACCGGCGACAAGGTGGCGGCAGGCAACGTGCTGCTTGGCCTGGCGTCGTCGGGCGTGCACTCCAACGGCTATTCGCTGGTCCGGCGCCTGGCCGCCGACAAGGGCTGGAAGCTCGATCGCCCGGCGCTGTTCGACAACGAACGCCTGCTGATCGACGTGCTGATCGAACCGACGCGCATCTATGTAAAGACGCTGCTGCCGTTCATCCGTTCGGACCGGATCAATGCCCTGGCGCACATCACCGGCGGCGGCCTTTTGGAAAACGTGCCGCGCGTGCTGCCCAAGGGCCTGCATGCACGGATCGACGCCGACAGCTGGGAACAGCCGCGCCTGATGGCATTCCTCCAGGCCCAGGGCCACATCGAGCCGGGCGAAATGGCGCGCACGTTCAACTGCGGCATCGGCATGGTGCTGGCGGTGGACGCGAGCGAGGCGGAAAGCCTGGCAGCCGATCTCGCCGCGGCGGGTGAAACCGTGTTCACCATCGGCACGGTGGTGGAAGGCGACAAGGGCTGCACCGTGTTCGGCAGCGCCGAAGCATGGTCTGCCCGCGCGCCGTGGGAAGCGGTGCATATCGGCTGAGGCAGGCGCAACACTCTTGGTTTCATGCCCGTCACCCCGGGGGTTAGCCGGGGGGCCCGGGGTGTTGGGGAGGGGCGGGGGGAAAGGGGGGTGCCCCGGGAACCCCC
>CAYXUN010000040.1:7372-12230 GCA_964468165.1 uncultured Novosphingobium sp.
GGTTTGCCGGGGGGCCCCGTTTGTGTTCGTTTGTCCCCTGTAAAACGGGTTCCCCGGGGTCAAGCCCGGGATGAAGGGACAAGGCAGAAGAAATCGGGCCTGATCAGCAGGCCTGCCACTGCGTTTTTTTAACCGGCAAGGATGTCGCCAGTGCCCAAGGCAAAGGTAGCGGTCTTCATTTCGGGTAGCGGTACCAACATGGCCGCCCTGCTCTATGCCAGCCGCGCCCAGGATTGCCCGTACGAGATCGTGCTGGTGCTATCCAACGATCCGGCGGCCAAGGGCCTGGCCCTGGCCGCAGCCGAGGGCGTGGCCACCTTCGCCCTGCCGCACAAGGGCGTCCCACGCGCAGAGCACGATGCCCAGATGGAAGCGCAAGTGCTGGCCGCGGGCGCGCGCTACATCGCGCTGGCGGGTTACATGCGCATCCTTTCGCCCGAATTCGTGGCGCGGTGGGACGGGCGCATGCTCAACATCCACCCCTCGCTGCTGCCGCTCTACAAGGGGCTGCACACGCACGAACGCGCGATCGCGGCCGGCGACAGCCATGGCGGCTGCACCGTGCACCTGGTTACCCCGGCGCTCGACGATGGGCCGATCCTGGGCCAGACGCCGGTGGCGATCCTGCCGGGCGACACGCCCGACACCCTGGCTGCCCGCGTGCTGTTTGCCGAGCACCAGCTCTATTCCCGCTGCCTGGAACGGCTGGTGACGCGCGAGACCAGCCCCGACTGGCTGACCGCGCAAGTGCGCGACCGCGCCCTGGCCCTGCCCGAGGCTGACGAAGTGACCAGCCATGGCATGGCCTGCTTTGGCGTGAGCAAGGGCAAGAAGTTTGCCTATGTCAGCGCCGATCACCATGGTGACGGACGCGTGGCGCTGCTGGTCAAGATCAGCGGGATCGAGGAACAGGCGCAGCTGATCGAAAACGATCCCGAGCGGTTTTATCGTCCAGCCTATTTCGGTGACGGCTGGATCGCCATCCGGCTCGATACCGGCGCAGTGGACTGGGACGATATCGCGGCGTGGTTGCAGCGTAGCTGGGCCGCCGTGGCGCCGCGCCGACTGGCCGCCATCCTGGAGTTTTGAGCACCATGGCCGCCGATCCCATGCGCCGGGCTTATATCCACGTCGGCCTGCAATCGTTTGTTGAATCGAGTGGCGGGCTGTTCATTGCCGGGTTCCTGGTCAGCCAGGGCTTTTCCAACGGCATGGCCCTGGCCGCCTTTGCCGGCACGCTGCTGGCGCGCTTTGCCCTGCGCGGGCTGGTGCTGCCGCTGGCCTGGCGCGCGGGACTGCGCACGGTGGTGCTGGCGGGCGTGCTGGTGCGCGTGGTGAGTTTCCTGCTGCTGCCGCTGGTGCCGGGCGTGGGGCCGGTGCCGGCGGCGGGCATGCTGACGCTGTTCATCCTGGTAACGGGCCTGGGCAGCGTCCTATATTGGACCGGCTGGCACAGCTTTGTCTCGGCGCTCGCCGATAACGACCGCGGCGGCCGGCAGGTTTCGATCCAGCAGGCGACCACCGCCGTGGTCGGCATCGTGGCCCCGCTGGTGGGCGGCGTGCTGGTCGATCGCGCCGGGCCGATGATCGGCTTTGGCACGATCGCGCTGGTACAGCTGGCCGCCGTGCTGCCGCTGATCGGCGCGCCCAATCCGCATGTCGCGCGCGAGGCGCTGCTCGATCGCCAACTCACCGCCTTTGCCCGCCGGCTCTATCTGTCGGAAGGGTTTCACGCCGGCTGCGCCACGGTAATCTGGAACCTGGCGCTGTTCGTCACGCTGGGCCAGCACTTCGATGCCTTTGGCGGGGCGATCGCCGTGGCCGGCGTGGCGGCCGCAGCCGGCAGTCTTCTCATCGGACACCTGATCGACGGCGGCCGCCCGCTTCATTCGCTGGCGCTGGCCTATGGCGCGGCGATCCTGGCGCTGGTGGCCAAGGCCCTGGCCTTTGCCACGCCCCTGGCCGCGGTGGGTGCCACGGCGCTGGGCGCGCTGGTCACGCCGATGGCGGCCACGGCCATGCTCGCGCCGCTCTATGCCATGGCGCGGGCATCGTCGTGCACCTTGCGCTTCAACATGGCGACCGAGGGCGGCTGGGACCTGGGCTGTTCGCTCGCCTGCCTGATCGCGGCGGGGCTGCTGGAAGCGGGCGCCGGCTTTCGCCTGCCCATCCTGCTGGGCCTGATCGCGGTAGCAGCGATCTGGCGCATGCTGGCGCTGTGGTATGGCCGCCAGGGCGTAACCGCCTGATCGTGCAGCGCCGGCGCTGGACAAACCGGCGCCGGGGTGGGACGTAGTCCGGGCATGACCGCATACCACTGGATCTTCCTGGCGCTGGCCACCGTGGCAGAAGCGGCCACCCTCTTGCGGGTGATCCTGCGGCCCCATCGCGATCCGGCGGCGCGGCTGGCCTGGCTGGTCGTGGTCATGGTCCTGCCGGGCCTGGGCATTCCCGCCTATATCCTGTGGGGCGATACGCGCCTGATCCGCCGCCGCCGGCTGCACGGACTGGCGATCGAGGCGGCCCTGCCCCGTCCACCGGCCGATCCTGCCGGCGCGGCCATGATCGCAGCCAGCCCGTGGCAGCCGCCCTTTGCGCTGGCTGCCGCGATCAACGGGCTGGCCCCCCTCGCCGGCAACCGCGCCACCATCGCGCCCGACAACCGCGCCGCGATCAGCGCAATGATCGCCGATATCGACGCGGCGCAGTCCAGCGTGCACGTATGCTTCTATATCTGGCTCGACGATGACAGCGGCGCGGCGCTGGCCCAAGCACTGATTCGCGCGGCCCGGCGCGGCGTGGCGGTGCGCGTGCTGGCCGATGCGCTGGGGTCGCGCCGCTTCCTGCGCTCGGCCGATTGGGCCGCGATGCGCGCCGCCGGCGTTGACGCGCGCGAGGCGCTGCCGGTGGGCAACCTGGTGTGGACGATGATCCGCGGCCGGGTGGACCTGCGCAACCATCGCAAGGCGATGATCGTGGACAATGCCATCGCCTGGTGCGGCAGCCAGAACGCCGCCGATCCCGAATTCCGCATCAAGCCACGCTTTGCCCCGTGGGTTGACGTGATGACCCGCTGGGACGGCCCGATCGCCCGCCACTGGCAGTTCCTGTTCGCGGCCGACTGGATGGCCGAAGGGGGCGATGATCTTTCCGACCTGCTCACCGCCCCCCTGCCGCTGTGCGGCGACGGCGTGGTGGCACAGGGCATCGGCACCGGACCGACCGTGGCCTATGGCGCGATGAACGCCTGCTTTGCCGCGATGATCCACGCCGCCCGCCGCAGCCTGACGATCACCACGCCCTATTTCGTCCCGGGCGAGCAGGTGCTGACCGCACTGGTCAGCGCCGCCCGGCGCGGCGTGGCCGTGACGCTGATCGTGCCGCGCCGCAACGACAGCCGGTTCGTGGCCGCCGCCAGCCGCAGCTATTATCCGTCGCTGCTGGAAGCGGGCGTGCAAATCTTCGAGTTCCTGCCCGGCCTGCTCCATGCCAAGACCATGGTGGCTGACGACAACGCCGGCATCATCGGCTCGGCGAATCTCGATCGCCGCAGCTTCGAGCTGAATTTCGAGAACAATATCCTGTTCGCCGATGCCACCCTGGCGCGCGACCTTGCCGCGCGGCAACAGCAATGGCTGGAACAGTGCCTGGCGATCACCCCGGCAATGGCAGCGCGCACCACGCTGATCAAGCGGCTGTGGCGCAATACCCTGGCGATGATGAGCCCGCTGTTGTGAAACCCAAGGAAAAGGGCCGGAAAGCGCGCTGCTTTCCGGCCCTTTTTCAATGCGGTGATCCGGATGGGATCAGCCGACGATTTCTTCGGGCTTGAAGAAGAAGGCGATTTCGATCGCGGCGTTTTCTTCCGAGTCCGAACCGTGGACGGTGTTGGCTTCGATCGATTCGGCCAGTTCCTTGCGGATCGTGCCGGCATCGGCGTTGGCCGGGTTGGTGGCGCCCATGATGTCGCGGTTGCGCTTCACGGCGTCTTCGCCTTCGAGCACCTGCACGACGACCGGGCCGCTGGTCATGAACGAGACCAGGTCACCGAAGAACGGGCGTTCGCGGTGCACGCCATAGAAGCCTTCGGCCTGTTCCTTGGTCATCTGGATGCGCTTGGAAGCAACGACGCGCAGGCCGGCTTCTTCCAGCATCTTGGTGACCGCGCCGGTCAGATTGCGGCGGGTGGCGTCGGGCTTGATGATCGAGAAGGTGCGGGTAACCGCCATGATGCGTTCCTTAGCGAAAGAAGAATGCTGGTTTTGTTGGGCGCGCCCCTAGCGGGAAAGGGCCGCAACCGCAAGGCACGCCGGCAATCTTACGGGCCTTCGCGCCATTTCCCGCCATCCTGGCGCCAATATTTGCGCTCCACGCCTTCGCGCTGGCCCAAAAGACGCCAGGTTGCGCGCGCTTCGTCGATGCGATCGGGCGGGAACAGCAGGAACACGCGCGCCGCCTCGCTCTCGCGCCAGCCGCCATCGGCCAGTGCCAGGAACTGCGCGCCGTTGGCCGGCACCACCGCGGTGGAAAGCAGGATTGGCTGGCGCGCATCGTGCGGCCCGCCGGCCTGGCCATTGGCCAGGAACGTGTCTGGCAGCCGCGTCCACAGCGCCTCGCCGATGCGATCGAGCTGGCCCGTGTCTTCGGACACCACCAGCAGGCGCTCGCCCGCGCCCAGCGTGTTGCGCGCGATCAGCGGCAAGACCCATTCGGCCGGATCGCGGGACAGCTGGTAGAAATCGACGCGCATGGGTTTTCCTTTGTACGCGTGGCGTTGCGCCGGGCTTGGGCCCCCCCCCCCCCCCCCCCACCGCCGGGGCGGGGGGGGGGGGGGGGTGGTGGCCCCCCCCCGGGGGGG
>CAYXUN010000040.1:12240-36636 GCA_964468165.1 uncultured Novosphingobium sp.
CCCTCCTCTGAAGAGGAGGGGGCTTTGCGGTTGTTCTCCCCCCTCTTCAGAGGGGCGGGTCGAGGGGCGGTGAGCGCTTGGCACTTCCACGGCAGCGGTCGGAACAATACTTCACATTGTCCCAGTCCCGCTCCCATTTCTTGCGCCAGGTGAACGGCAGGCCACATGTGGCGCAGGTCTTGGCCGGCAGGTCAGACTTGCGCCGCATCTTGGGCATGGCTTTCAGCCTTCCAGCACGTCGCGCACATAGCGGTCGAGCAGGCGCACGCCAAAGCCGGTGGCGCCCTTGTCGTGGGTGGCACCGGCCTTGTCGATCCACACCGTGCCGGCGATGTCGAGGTGGGCCCAGGCCACGCCCTTGTCGATGAAGCGGGCCAGGAACTGCGCCGCCGTGATCGAACCACCACCGCGCGGGCCGACGTTCTTCATGTCGGCAATCGGGCTGTCGATCAGCTTGTCATAGGCCGGGCCGATCGGCATGCGCCACAGCATGTCGCCCACTGCCTTGCCGGCGGCGTCGAGCTGGCTGGCGAGCAGGTCATCGTTGGCAAACATGCCGGCATGCTCGTGGCCCAGCGAAATGATGATCGCGCCGGTCAGCGTCGCCAGATCGACGATCGTGGCGGGCTGGTATTCCTTTTGCACCCAGGTGAGCGCATCGCACAGCACCAGGCGGCCTTCTGCATCGGTGTTGATCACCTCGATGGTCTGGCCGTTCATGCTCTTGACGACGTCACCGGGGCGCTGGGCGTTGCCGTCGGGCATGTTTTCCACCAGGCCGCACACGCCGATCACGTCGGCTGCGGCATTGCGCCGCGCCAGGGTGAGCATGGTGCCGGCAACGGTGGCAGCGCCCCCCATGTCCCACTTCATGTCTTCCATGCCGGCGGCCGGCTTGATGCTGATGCCGCCGGTGTCGAAGCACACGCCCTTGCCGACAAACGCGGTGGGCTTGGTGCCGGCCTTGCCCTTCCAGCGCATGGCGAGCAGGCGCGGCGTCTTGACCGAGCCCTGGGCCACGCCAAGCAGCGCGCCCATGCCGAGTTCGGCCATCTGCTTTTCATCGAGCACGACGATTTCGACGCCGGTGCCGGCCAGGCGTTCCTGGCAGCGGGCGACGAAGCTTTCGGGATAGATCACGTTGGCCGGCTCGGTCACCAGCTCGCGGGTGAATTCCACGCCTTCGGCCACGGCGCTTTCCACCGCCCACACTGCCTCGGTGCCTTCGGGCGCAGACAGCGCGACGATGGTCTTGAGCGAGGGCTTCTGCTCGTCCTTCAAGCGGGTGCGATAGACCAGGTACTGCCAGGCGCGCAGCCGCGCCGCCAGCAGGACCGCAGCCGCTTCATCGGCGGAAAGGCCGCTGTCGGCAAAATCGATCGCCAGGGCTTCTTCGCCCGAGGTGAGGTACTTGGCCACGAGCGCGCCAGCCGCACGCTCCAGCGCGGCGCGGCGATCGGCCGGCGCGGCGCCGGCGGCCAGGTCACCCGCCCCGGCAAAGGCCAGGCGCGAGAGGCCTGCGGGGCCATCGACAAAGGCTTCGAACGTTTGCCCCGCCTTGCCGGCAAAGCGGGCGGCTGCGGCGCCCTGCGCCACCAGGGCGGGCGTGCCTTCGGGCAGCGGCCCTTCGCCCACGATCCGGCCCACCAGGCGCGGCAGATCGGTTCGGCCCGGGGCAAATACGATGTTCATCAGCTAACTCCTGTCCGAAAGCGGCAACACGTTGCCCACAAGGGAAACCGCGCCGCAATTGTGGGTTTGCAGTTACGACCGACCAGTGCGATAGGCAACCGCATGTCCCCCGTTACGCCGCTTTCCGCCGCCTTCTCCGCTCGAAATCGGCGCCAGTTTTCCCATCGCCTGTCGCTGGGTAGCGCCCGGCATGCCCTGTTGACCGGGGCCATGGGCCTTGGCGCGAGTGTCTGGGCCATGCCGGCCCTGGCACAAGATGCCCCTGTGGGCATGGCACCGGTCACGGAAAAGGCGCCCGCGCCGGTAACGCCGCCCAATGCCGTCGCCGAAGATACCAATGCCGGCAGCACGATCGCCGCGCCAGCCGGGACGGCCACGGGCACCGACGCGGCACAAGGCGATGGTACCAAGGCAGATGCCGCCCAGAGCGACCAGGTGCGGTTCGAGGCCGACAAGCTGCAATACGCCAGCGATCCCGACGTGGTCACCGCCACCGGCAGTGTCGTGCTGCGACGCGATGAACAGACCGTGCGCGCCGATGCCGTGACGTGGAATCGCAAGACCGGCAAGATCGAGGCGACCGGCAATATCCGCGCGGTCGATGAAGGCGGCAACGTGCTCTACACCGACAAGGTGGAGCTGACCGACGAGTTGAAGGCCGGCGCCATGCAGGATCTGCTGGTGGTGCTGCGCGAAGGCGGGCGACTGGCCGCGCGCGAGGGCACGCGCGATGCCAATGGCAACCTTACCCTGCACGATGCCGCCTTTTCCGGCTGCGCCGTGGAAAACGAGGATGGCTGCCCCAAGAAGCCGAGCTGGGAAGTCACCGCCGTCAAGGTGACGTGGAACCAGACCACCAAGAAGGTCCATTATTCCGGCGCCACCTTGCGCGTCTTCGGCATTCCGCTGCTGCCGTTGCCGGGGCTGACGCACACCAGCGATTTTCGCGCCGAAACCGGCCTGTTGATCCCCGATATCCGTTCCACCGCGGCCAACGGCGTGGAATTTGCCGACACGTTCTATTGGCGCCTGGGCGACAACAAGGACCTGGAGATCGCCGGCCACCTCTATACCGGGGCGCTGCCGATGATCTCGGGCACCTATCGCCAGCTGACCGGCTTGGGTGCGTTCCAGATCACCGGCTACCTCACGCGCTCTTCGGCCATTCCGGTCTATTCGGCGATCGATGCCGGTTCGGGGGTGGGCACCAGCCAGTGGCGCGGCTATCTCGAGGCCAATGGCAAACTGCAGTTCGATGAGAACTGGAGCCTGACCGCCTATGGCCGCTATGCCAGCGACCGCACGTTCCTGCGCCGTTACGACATCAGCCGCGATGACCGGCTGCGCTCGTCGATCAATCTCGAACGCATTGGCGACGACAGCTATTTCAGCCTGGCCGGCTGGGCCGTGCAGACGCTACGCGTGGGTGACAACCAGGGCCAGGTGCCGCTCGCCCTGCCCGCGCTCGACTGGCGCTATCGCATCGCCACGCCGGGCATTGGCGGCCACCTGGAACTGGAAGCCAATACCCTGGCGATCAGCCGCTCGGCCGGGCAGGATACCCAGCGCGCCTTTGCCCGCGCGCAGTGGGATCTGCGCACGGTGACAGGGCTTGGCCAGGAAGTGACGTTTACCGCGATGATGCGCGGCGACGTCTATCACAGCGATGCCAACGCGCTGACCACGGTGGATATCTATCGCGGTGTGTCGGGCTGGCAGGCGCGCGGCATCGCCACGGCGGCGGTGGACGTGAAGTGGCCGCTGGTCGGCGCGCTGTTCGGCGGGACGCAGGTGCTGACCCCGCGGGTGCAGCTGGTGGCCACGCCGCACGTGCGCAACACCTCGATCCCCAACGAGGATTCGCGCGCCGCGGATCTTGACGATTCCAACCTGTTCTCGCTCAACCGCTTCAACGGCTATGACCGCTATGAAGACGGCGTGCGCGTGACCTATGGCTTTGACTGGCAGCTGACGCGGCCGGGCTGGCGCATTTCCTCCACCGTTGGGCAAAGCTATCGCCTGTCGGACGAGCAGAGCCTGCTGCCGCCGGGCACCGGGTTGACCGATCGCTTTTCCGATATCGTCGGACGCACTGATCTGCGGATCAAGGACATCATCCAGTTCACCCACCGCTATCGCCTGGACAAGGACAGCTTCGTCCTGCGCCGCAACGAAATCGATGCGACGATCGGCGATCACCGGACCTATGCCGAAATCGGCTATCTGCGGCTCAACCGCAATATCCCGATCACGTTTGAAGACCTGCGCGATCGCGAGGAACTGCGCGCCGCGGCGCGGGTGGGCTTTGCCCGCTATTTCTCGGTGTTCGCCTCGGGCGTGGTCAACCTGACGACCAAGGCCAGCGATCCGGTCTACGGTTCGGACGGGTTCCAGATGCTGCGCCACCGGCTGGGCGTGGCCTATACCGACGATTGCTTTGACCTGTCGATCACGTGGAAGCGCGACTACGTGACGACCGGTGACGCCACGGCCGGTAACTCGTTCCTGTTCAGCGTATCGCTGCGCGGGCTGGGTTCGCGCTGAGGCAAACGCCGCCGCATTCCGCAGCTTGATCCCCGCCCGGCGAACGGGCGGGGATGCAAAAATCCATGCAACGCCTTGGCGTGATCAACGCCGCGCGTTGTATTCCAGCTGCGCGTTGGTGAGCTGGAAGCCGATCAGATGCTCGAACGTGGCCGAGGCGATGGCCTTCTTCACTTCGGGCAACGAGAGCGGATCGATCGCCGCATCGGCCTGGCCGGCGCGGCGCTTGCGCGACAGGCGGGCGCGCACATCGGCGGGCAGGCTGGCCGCGGCGCGATCGACGCTGGCGCCGGCCTTGGCATGGCCGGTGGCGCGATCCTGGCCATCGGCAAAATCGATCGCCACCGTGCCCAGGCGCTTGGCCACCACGGCCGTGCCACCGCGCATCACCACCGAGAAATAGGGCAGTTCGACATGGCGCGCCCCGCGCGTGTCGGTACGGCGCGCCTCGACATCGAAAGTCGCTTCGCTGGTCACGGGATCGGCCGCCTCGGCGCAGGTGGAACGCAGGTTGGTGATCGAGGCAACCAGATCGATCGCCTGCGAATCGGTGCGGGCCGGATCGGTGAACAGCGTCACGTCGCCGGTCATTTCAGGGATTTCCACCGTCGGGCATGCCGTGCGCAGCGCGGTTACGCCCACGCCATCTTCCACCACCAGTTCGCCCTTGTTCTTGGCACAGCCCGTCAGGGCACCGGCCAGCAGCCCGGCCAGCAACGGTGTGCCGATCACGGCCTTGGCAAGCGAGAGACGGCGGCTCTTGGCGATCATCAGGGCAACTTCCTTAAGGCGCAAACAGGGGCAGCACAGGCGCCGCCCGATCTGAAACAGCAGCGGATGCAGCGCATCCTCTACCCACCCCTTGGCGCTTGGGCAATGGCACTGCCTGGGCGACGGTGATGTTTTGCTGCATCTTTTAAACGCGGCGTTGTTTTACGAGTGGGCCCGGCGCTGCTAAGGACAGGCCCATGAACGCCAGCTTTCCGGATTCCGCCGCCAGCGCCACCCTGCCCGAAACGGGCTTGCCGCCGCTGCACCTTCTGATTGCCGCCCCGCGCGGCTTCTGCGCCGGGGTGGACCGCGCGATCGAGATCGTGGAGCGGGCGATCGAACGCTATGGCGCGCCGGTCTATGTCCGCCATGAAATCGTCCACAACCGCTTCGTGGTCGATACGCTCAAGGCCAAGGGCGCTGTCTTCGTGGAAGAGCTGGACGAAGTGCCCGATGGCAAGCCGGTGGTGTTTTCCGCCCATGGCGTGCCCAAGGTGGTGCCGATGGCCGCGACCGAGCGCGGGCTCGACTGGCTGGACGCGACCTGCCCGCTGGTCAGCAAGGTGCACCGCCAGGCCGAACGCAAGGTGGAAGCCGGACGCCACATCCTGTTCGTGGGCCACAAGGGCCATCCCGAAGTGATCGGCACGATGGGCCAGGTGCCCGAAGGCGCGATGACCCTGGTCGAAACGGTGGAAGACGTGGCCCGGCTGGATTTCCCGGCCGACAAGCGCCTGGCGTTCCTGACGCAGACCACCCTGTCGGTGGACGATACCGCCGAGATCATCGCCGCGCTCAAGGCGCGCTTTCCCAGCATCGTCGGCCCGCGCGCCGAAGACATCTGCTATGCCACGTCCAACCGCCAGGCGGCAGTCAAGGCGATCGCGCCGCGCTGCCAGCTGGTGCTGGTGATCGGTGCGCCCAACAGCTCCAACTCGCTGCGCCTGGTCGAAGTGGCCGAACGCGAAGGGGCCAAGGCCCGCCTGATCCAGCGCGCCGCAGAGATCGATCCGGCCTGGCTGGAAGGGGTCACCTCGCTGGGGCTGACGGCGGGCGCCTCGGCCCCCGAAGTGCTGGTGCGCGAAGTGGTGGCCAAGCTTGGCACCTGGCGGCAGGTTCACGAAGAGCCGGTGACCACCACCGAGGAACACATGGTGTTCAAGCTGCCCCGCCAGTTGATGAGCTGAAAGACCCCATCATGGCTGTCTACACCCACCTCGGCGCGGAGGACATGACCGCGCTGCTCGCCCCCTATCACCTGGGCGACCTGGTTTCCGCCAAGGGCATTGCCGAAGGCGTGTCCAACAGCAACTGGCTGATCGAAACCGCGCAAGAGCCTGGCAAGGCCACGCGCTTCATCCTCACGATGTACGAATTCCGCATCGAGATCGCCGACCTGCCCTATTTCCTCGGGCTGCTCGATCACCTGGCGGCCAAGGGTTGCCCGGTGCCACGCTCGATCCACGATGGTGCGGGCAATCTCTATCGCGTGGTCGACACCCCGCGCGGGAAACGCGCGCTGGCACTGATCGAGTTCCTGCCCGGGGTTTCGCTGCACGAACCCACGGCAGGGCAGGCGCGCGCAGTGGGCGCGGCGCTGGCCACGCTGCACGGCGCGGCGGCCGATTACCCGGCCACGCGCGCCAATGGCATGGGCCTGGCTGAATGGCAGCGGCTGGCCGATGCCTGCGGGCAGCAGGGCCTTTCGAGCATCGACCCCGCGCTGGCGAGCCTGGTGGCGCAGCACCTGCCCCGCCTGGCGGCGCAATGGCCGCAAGACCTGCCCACCGGCGTGATCCATGCCGATCTCTTTCCCGACAACGTGCTGATGCAGGGGGAAACCGTCACCGGCCTGATCGACTTCTATTTCGCCTGCAATGACGTGATCGCCTATGACCTGGCGGTGACGCATGCCGCATGGTGCTTCGATGCGGCGGGCCTGGCGTTCCACGCCGATCTGTCGGCGGCGCTGCTCGACGGCTATGCCAGCGTGCGCCCCCTGTCCGAGGCGGAACGGGCCGCGCTGCCCGTGCTGGCGCAAGGGGCGGCGATGCGCTTTGCCATGAGCCGCGCCTATGACTGGCTCAACACCCCGGCCGATGCCCTGGTGACGCGGAAAGACCCGATGGCCTTTGCCCGCCGCCTGCAGTTCTATGCCGACCCGGCCCATGCCGGAGTGTTCGCGCTGTGAAGCAGGTCGATATCTTCACCGACGGCGCCTGCAAGGGCAACCCCGGCAAGGGCGGCTGGGGCGCGCTGCTGCGCATGGGCGAGCACGAGAAGGAACTGGTCGGCTCCGATCCCGAAACCACCAACAACCGCATGGAAATGATGGCCGCGATCCGCGCGCTTGAAGCGCTGACGCAGCCCTGCCAGGTGACGCTGCACACCGACAGCAAGTATGTGCTCGATGGCATCACCAAGTGGATTTTCGGCTGGCAGAAGCGTGGCTGGAAAACGGCCGACAACAAGCCGGTCAAGAACGAGGACCTGTGGCGCGCGCTGGTCGCCGCTGCCCGCCCACACAAGATATCGTGGGTCTGGGTCAAGGGGCACGATGGCCATCCCGAAAACGAGCGGGTCGACAAGCTTGCCAGCGATGCGGCCAAGGCTGCCTGATCGCCTGCCGGCCTGATCCATATCGGGACAGGCCGGCGCCCCGCCCGCTTTGGCGCCATGCCACGACATGGTAAACCATCGCGCGAAGGCCGCCTTGGTGCAGGCCGATCGCGGGGGATGTGCGATGGTGTGTCCAGTCCTTGTCTGTCGTGCCGTGTTGTCGGGAAAGCGCCTGGTGCCGTGGGCCCTGCTGGTTGCCGCAATGGTCGGCGGCGCGGCTCCGGCCCTGGCACGGCATGAACCTCCGCCGATCGCGCCGCCCGGAATGGTTCCCGGTGGCGAAGGTCCAGGCCCGTGCAGCGTACCTGGCGTTGCTGGCGGCGAACCGCAGTGGCACGGCTGGCCGCCACCGTGCGAGGCCATGCCGGCCCCGCCCTATCCCGGCCCGCCATATGCAGGCACCGCCTATCCCGGCCCTGGCTATTACCGCCCCGGATATCCGCCTTCAAGCTATCCGCCCTCGGGCTATCCGGGCAGTTGGATGGCGCCGCCGGGCTACTACGTGGCCGGGGTGGTCATGGTGCCGGTTCCCGTGCCGCGCGCCAGCCACTGCCAGCCCTGCGGCGAAACCCGCACCGTGACCACGACCCGCGTGGTCGATGTACCGGTGCGCCGTTGGCGCCACGTGCCGCCGCGCCATCCCCCGCTGCACGACAAGCGGGTGAAGGAAAAGCGCATCAAGGAATAGAGCGCAAACGCCGCGTTAACCGCGCGGCATAACCATGCCACGCGGCGCCCGCGTCGTGTCAGGCCAGCGCCAAGCCTGCCGGGGACAGCCGCGCGGGGGCATAGCGCGCCGGATCGAGCCGTTCGGTCATGGCATCGGCCGGCTGGCCCAGCAGCAGCTGCGCGGCCAGTCGCGCCGCGGCGGGCGCGGTCTGGATGCCAAAGCCGCCCTGCCCGGCAAACCAGAACAGGCCCGGCACGCGCGGGTCAAAGCCATAGACCGGCGCGCGATCGGGGGCAAAGCTGCGCAGCCCGGCCCAGCGCCGCTCCACCGCGGCGATGCGCCAATCCACCACCTGTTCCAGGCGATCGATCGCCAGCGCCACGTCGATTTCCTCTGGCGCGACATCATGCGCCACATCGGGCGTTTCATCATGCGGCGACAGCCACAGGCGATCACCCGATGGCTTGAAATAGAAGTCTCCCGCCAGCCCGAAGGTAAGCGGCAGCGTGGCCGGCACCGGTGGATCGACGCGCAACTGGGTGATCGTGCGGCGCAGCGGCGCAATGCCCAAGGGCCCCGCCCCGGCAAGCGTGGCGACCTCGTCGGCCCAGGCCCCGGCAGCGTTGACCACCACCCCGGCGCGGGCCTGCCCATCGCGCCACGCCAGGCGCCAGCCGGCTCCTTCATGCACCAGCGAATCGATGCGCGCGCGCAGGCGGACAACGGTTCCGGTACGGCGCGCCCGGGCCAGGTAGTGCTGGTGCAGCCCGGCCACGTCGATATCGGCGCAGCCCGGCTGCCAGGCACCCAGGCACCACTGTTCGCGCAGGCCCGGCACCAACGCGATCATTCCGGCGCGGTCGATCATGTCCACCGTGGCGCCAAGCGCGCCATAGTCGGCCACGAAGGTTTCCAGCGCGGCGCGATCCTCTGCCCGCCCGATCACCAGCGAACCGCGCGGCTGGAGAAAGCCGTGCTCAGCGAGGTAATCGCCCGAAGCGAGGGTGAGCGGCACGACTGCCGGCCCGCCATAGATCTCGTCCCAGAACGCGGCAGAGCGGCCGGTGGTGTGGTAGCCCGGGCTATCCTCTGCCTCGACCAGCAAAACACGGGCATGGGGCGCGCATTCGGCGGCGATGCTTGCCCCGGCCATGCCGGCGCCGATGATCGCGATGTCGAACTCGTCCATGGTCGCGCCCCTGCCTGCCTTATTCCGCCATGGCGGCCATGTCTTGCCGCTGCGGGGCTTCCCGTTCGAGGAATTCATCGATCGAGGCAAGCGCCCGATCGCGCACGGCGTCAGATTCGCGCAGCAGTTCGTGCCGCGCCTCGCGCCCCCAGGCCACCAGTTGCACGTTTGGCAGGCGCCGGGCCGCGCGGGCGATCGCTGGCCACGACACCAGTGCATCGTGCCGCGTGGCAAGCAGCAGCAGCGGCGTGGTCACCGCCTCCAGCACGCCGGGTGCATCGAGCCGGTCGAAGGATTCGCTGCTTTTCTGCAGCCAGCGCCAGCTTGCCGGCCCCAGTGCCAGCCACGGGCGCTGGGCACGCCACCACTGCTCATCGGCATAGCGGGTGTCATCGTGCGTCAGGAGGTTGGCGCGTAGCGCGGCCCGGGCGCCGGGCTTTTCGCTGCTTTTCCAGGCCGGGCGGGCCGGATCGCCCAGGCGGGTCATCAGCGCGGCATAGATGCGCTGCACCGGGCGCGGCAGCACGGTGGCGAATCCAAGCATCGGCGCGCTCAGCACCACGGCATCAGGGGCGATTCGCTGCTCGGCCAGGGTGCGCAATACCAGATGGCCCCCCATCGAATGGCCGATCACCACATGCGGCCCGGGGGTTTGCGCGCGCCAGATTTGGTAAAGATGGGCAAGGTCATCCACCCAGATCGAAAAATCGGCAATGTCGCCCACCGGCGGCCCGCTCTGCGGCCCGGCAGAGCCGGCCTGGCCGCGCCAGTCAGCGGCGGTTACGCACCAGCCCTTAGATGCCCAGTAATCGAACGTTTCCAAATACTTTTCATAAAAGTCGCCGCGCCCGGGCAGGAACAGGATCGATCCCCTGGGCGGGCCATCGGCGCGCCGCCAATCGATCCGGCGGATGGCGGTGCCATCGCTGGCGGACCAGGTCGATTCGCTGGCGCCGGCGGGAATCGTGCGCCCGCCGATGCCCTTCCAGACATGCTTAACCATTGCTTGCGACGCCCTGTTTCACGCCCGATCCCGCCGCTTGACTTGGTTACCGTTTGGTAAGTGATTTTCAGGTATCCCCACATCATCGAGGGGGATTTCCATGGTTTACGGATTGGCCGGAGTGTTGGCAATCGCGCTGCTGATCGCAGCCTTTACCGACCTGCGCCGCAGACAGATCGACAACTGGCTCAACGCCGCGATCGCGGCGCTGGCCCCGGTCTATTGGTGGGCCTGCGGGCTGCACCTGTGGCCCGATGTCGTGCTGCAACTGGGCGTGGCGCTGGCCGCCTTCGTGGTGCTGGCGGGCCTGTTCGCGCTGCGCATGATGGGCGGCGGCGATGTCAAGCTGCTGACCGCGCTGGCGCTGTGGCTGCGGCCGGTGCTGTTTGCCAAGCTGCTGCTGATCATGGCCCTGGTGGGCGGCCTGCTCACCGTGGGGATGGGGATGTGGCACCTGATGCGGCGCCGCAAGGACCGGCTGAAGATCCCCTATGGCGTGGCGATCGCCACGGCGGGGCTGTGTGTCCTTGGCACCACATATGGCGCGGGCATTCACGCGCTCGCTGCGGGCTAAGGCCAACTTAACCAATTTGTCGGATGGCTGAGCGCTATTCTGTAAGGGCGGGATAAACTGGCGATGGACAAGAAGAAGCTACTGTTGTTGGGGGCCTCGCTGGTGCTGGGCATTCCATCGGCCTTGTTCGGCCTTGGCCTCATTCGTGGTTCGGGCTCGCCCCAGGCGATTGCCGCGGCCAAGGTGGAAATGGGCTCCAAGGTCCTCGTGGCCCAGCGCGCCCTGCCCGTCGGCACGATCATCACCGCCGATTCGATCGGCTTCAAGGCCTGGCCCAAGGAAATGGTGCAGGACGCCTATTTCGTCGAAGGCGAGGCCGACATGCAGAAGATGCTCGGCACCGTGGTGCGCAACCCGATCACCGCGGGCGAACCGATTACGCAAGGTTCGCTGGTGGCGCCGGGCGATCGCGGCTTCCTTGCCGCCGCGCTTGGGCCCGGCATGCGCGCCGTCACCATTCCGGTTTCTGCCCGCACCGGTGTGGCCGGCTTCGTGTTTCCCGGCGACCATATCGACCTGGTGCTGACCCAGACCGTCAAGGGCAACGATCCGCAGCCGCTCAAGGCATCGGAAACCATCATCCGCAACCTGCGCGTGCTCGCCACCGACCAGTCCGCCACGCAGGAGCAGATCGAAGGCAAGACCAAGGTCAAGGCGTTCAGCACGGTCACCGTGGAAGTGACGCCCAAGATCGCGGAAAAGATCGCCGTGGCGCAGACCATCGGCACGCTGAGCCTCTCGCTGCGCTCGCTGGCCGACAATTCGGCCGAGCTGGAGCAGGCGATCGCCTCGGGCGATGTCAAGGTTCCGGCCGGCGCCACCCCGCAGGACGAGGAAAAGCTGCTCAAGCAGGCCCTTGCCCACCCGCTCGATGGCGGCACCAGCTTTGCCACGGGTGGCGATGTCTCGCGCTTCCAGCGCAAGTCGATGCCGCCGATGGGTGGCGCTGGCGGTGGTGGCGGCGGATTTACCGCACCGCCCGCCCCGGCGCCCGTGGCCGCCATGGCCGGCCCGGCCGTGCCGCCGCGCCCGCGTGGCCCGGTGGTCAACATCACGCGGGGCAAGGACACCGTCACCGTCAGCGTGGGAGCGCAGTGAGATGAGCACGGCTGCCACCATCTGCCCGCCCGTTCCCTTCCGGCATCGCGCCAAAGGCCAAGCCATGTCCAACCGCTTCGTTTCCGCGCTGCGCACCGCCATGATCGTGGCAGCGCCGCTTGCCGCGCCCATCGCGATCATGGCTGCCGCCCCGGCCGCCCAGGCACAGAGCGTCACCAGCCCGGCC
This sequence comes from uncultured Novosphingobium sp., assembly GCA_964468165.1. Classification (GTDB taxonomy): domain Bacteria; phylum Pseudomonadota; class Alphaproteobacteria; order Sphingomonadales; family Sphingomonadaceae; genus Novosphingobium. Next base: position 24,588 of record CAYXUN010000040.1, read on the forward strand.
CGCGCCATCGCGGTGGGCCTTGGCCGCGGTGAACTGATCACCCTGCCCGCGCGCATGGCCGATGTCTTTGTCGCCGATGAAAAGATCGCCGACGTGCAGGTGAAATCGACCAACCAGCTCTATGTCTTCGGCAAGGGCCCGGGCGAGACCACGGTCTATGCCAGCGATGCCAAGGGCAACGTGATCTGGTCGGCCAACGTGCGCGTGGGCACCAACATCGACAGCATCGACCAGATGCTTCACCTCGCCATGCCCGACGCCAAGGTGCAGACCGCGACGATGAACAACACCGTGCTGCTGACCGGCACGGTGGGGGCGCCCGAAGATGCGGCCGAGGCCGAGCGCCTGGTCAAGGCCTTCGTGGGCGACAAGATGCAGGTGATCAGCCGCCTCCGGATGGCAACGCCGCTGCAGGTCATGCTGCAAGTGCGGATTGCCGAAGTCAGCCGCACGCTGACCCGCGCGATCGGCATGAACTGGGCAACGGCCGATGCCACCAGTGGCTTCAAGTTCGGCGTCGGCCAGGGCACGGCCGCAACCCAATATGTGGCCGGTGGCCCCTTGGTGGCCGGCATGTCTGCCGCGCTCAATGCGACAACCACGGTCAGCAACTCGGCCACGACGGGCACCCGCCTGGTTGGCAACGGCAAGCTGTTTGGCATGGATGTGCTGGGCGCGCTGGACCTGGGCGAAACGATCGGCCTGTCCAACACCCTGGCCGAGCCGAACCTAACCGCGCTTTCAGGCGAAACCGCCGAATTCCTGGCGGGCGGCGAATTTCCCATCCCGCTTTCACAGGGCCTGGGCACCACCAGCATCGAATACAAGAAATACGGTGTGAGCCTGTCCTATACGCCCACCGTGCTGGCCAATGGCCGTATCTCGTTGCGCGTGCGGCCCGAAGTATCCGAACTCACCAGCGACGGCGCCATCACGCTGAGCGGCTTTTCGGTTCCCGCGCTCAAGGTGCGCCGCGCCGAAACGACGGTGGAACTGGGCTCGGGCCAAAGCTTCATGATCGCCGGTTTGCTGAGCAATTCGGCCCAGAACACGATCACCAAGCTGCCGGGCGCCGGCGACCTGCCGATCCTGGGCTCGCTGTTCCGCTCCACTTCGTTCAAGAAGGGCGAGACCGAACTGGTGATCGTGGTCACCCCGTTCCTGGTCAACCCGGTGGACGCCAAGGACATCAAGCTGCCCACCGATGGCTTCCGCGCCGCCGATGCTGTGCAGCAAGTGCTGGGCAACCAGGAATCCGTGCCCTCCAAGGGTGAAGGCCGCCCCATGCCGACCGAACGCGAAGGCACCGTGCAAGGCGGGCCGGCACCCAAGGTGGGCGACGCCAGCGGCGCCCTGCCTGGCAAGAACCAGCAGGCCAAGGCCGACGCCAAGCCTGGCTTCAACCTGTGACCGCTTCCGCGACAAGGAACCAACCCATGTCCTCCACGCGCAACCGCATCGGCCCTGTGGCCCTGGCTCTCGCCCTCACCACGGCACTCGCCGGCTGCGTCGGCGGCCAGCCGACCAACCGCTCGCTCAACAGCGTGCACCAGCCGGTGGTCGAACGCACCAGCTATACGCTCGACATCAATACCCTGCCCGGTGGCGGCGTGGCGGTGAGCGAGCAGCGCCGCCTGGCCGGCTGGTTCGAATCGCTGGGCCTGGGCTATGGCGACAAGGTCGCGCTGGATGATCCCGCCGGCGATCCAGCCACGCGCGATGCCGTGCAGGCGGTGCTTTCCGCGCATGGCCTGATCCTGGCGGAAGGCGCACCGGTCACCGCTGGCGGCGTCGCGCCGGGCACCGCGCGCCTGGTGATCATGCGCACCACGGCTTCGGTTCCGGGCTGCCCGGATTGGTCCACCCACAACGATGGCAACGGCAGGAATGCCACGTCGACCAACTATGGCTGCGCGGTCAATTCCAACCTGGCTGCCATGGTCGCCAACAAGGAAGACCTGATCCACGGCCAGACCGGCGACGGGCGCACCACGGTGATGAGCTCGAACAAGGCGATCCAGGCCTATCGCGACAGCGAACCGAGCGGCGCGGGCGGAACGAACGTCAAGAAGGTCAACACCTCCACTTCAGCGGCGAGCAACTGACATGAGCGCACCCTGGAAATCCGGCAATCGCGACCTGTTCGCAGCGTTCCTGTGCGACGATGCGGCGCTCGACGTGACCCGCGCCGTGGCGGCCGACATGGGCTGGGCGCCGGAAAAGTGCGCGCGCGGCGGCCTGCGCAATGCCGTGCAATCGCTCTCGATCACCGCCAGCCCGGCCATCCTGATGGTCGATCTGTCGGAAAGCGGCGATCCGCTCAACGATATCAACGCCCTGGCCGAAGTGTGCGAGCCGGGCACGGTGGTCATCGCGGTGGGCCAGGTCAACGACGTGCGGCTCTATCGCGACCTGATCGCCTCGGGCATCCAGGATTACCTGCTCAAGCCACTGTCGGTCGGCCAGGTGCGCGATGCGCTGAGCCAGGCGCAGGCGATCTTCAACGCGCCCAAGAACCAGGATGGCAGCGCGGCCAAGCGCCATGTGACCACGGCCGTGGTCGGCACCCGCGGCGGGGCCGGCGCCTCCACCATCGCCACCTCGCTGGCCTGGTCGTTCGGCACCGACTTCAAGCTGTCGACTGCGCTGCTCGATCTTGACGTGCACTTCGGCACCGGCGCGCTCACGCTCGATCTCGAGCCGGGCCGTGGCCTGACCGACGCGATCGACAATCCCAGCCGCATCGACGGGCTGTTCATCGAACGCGCGATGATCCGCGCCAACGACAACCTGGCGATTCTGTCGGCCGAAGCGCCGATCACCGCGCCGCTGATGACCGATGGCAGCGCCTTCGTGCAGCTGCAGGAGGAATTCCGCCAGGCGTTCGAGATGACCGTGATCGACATGCCGCGCAACATGCTGATCAACTTCCCGCACCTCCTGGCCGACGTGAACGCGGTGGCGCTGGTCACCGAACTGACCCTGGCTGGCGCGCGCGATGCGATCCGCCTGCTGGCCTGGCTCAAGTCCAACGCCAGCCACGCCCATGTCTACATCGTGGCCAACAAGGTGCAGCAGGGCGTGGGCGAAATCAGCCGCGCCGATTTCGAATCCTCGATCGAACGCAAGCTGGGTTTCCAGGTGCCGTTCGATGCCAAGGCCGCGGCCAATGCCGCCAAGCTGGGGCAGACGTTCATCGGCGCCAACCGCTCCACCAAGGCGGCACTGGCGATCAAGGACGTGGCGCAGGCCATCTCCAGCCTGGCCGCCGACACCGACGCCAGCCCGGCGGACAAGCCCAAGGCCAAGTCCACCTCGCTCCTGGGCAAGTTCGATCTCAAGAAGATGTTGCCGGCAAAGGGCAAGGCCAAGACCGGCGCGCCAGTCTAAGGCTGGCCAGGTCTGACACCTTGCGCCGCGTGCCACGCCATGACCGCGCGATGCAGTTTACGGTTTCCTTCAGGTAGGCAGGTTCCCCGATGCTCAATCCCCAGCTGATCTTGCTCTTTGGCGGGCTTGGTATCGCGCTGCTGCTGGCCGTGGCGGCGTTCAGTGGGCCGAGCGCCGGCAAGGAAGGCGCACGCCGCCTGCAACAGGTGCGCTTCCGCCATTCGGATAGCGCGGTCGACAAGGTGGAGGCGCAATATCGCAAGGCGATCGCCTCGCGCACGCCGCGCGCCTATCGCGTCGCCGGCTCTGCCTCGCGCACGGAAGCGCTGGCCCTGCGCCTGCACCGCACCGGCAAGGGCTGGACGCTGTCGCAATATCTCTATGCCTCGCTGGGCCTGGGGCTCGGCATTGCCGCGCTGATCTTCCTCAAGTCCGGCTCGCTCCTGCTGGCGGTGCCGGCGGGCGTTCTGATCGGCGCCGGGCTGCCGCACATGGTGGTAAACCGCGCGATCACCAAGCGCGCCAACGCGTTTGTCGCCCGCTTTCCCGATGCCCTCGAACTGCTCGTGCGCGGCCTGCGCTCCGGCCTGCCGATCACCGAGACGCTGGGCGTCGTCGCCAGCGAACTGCCCGGCCCGGTGGGCGAGGAATTCAAGCTGGTGACCGACCGCATCAAGGTGGGCAAGACCATGGAAGAGGCGCTGCAGGACACCGCCGACCGGCTCGACATGGCCGAGTTCAGCTTTTTCTGCATCACCCTGGCGATCCAGCGCGAAACCGGTGGCAACCTGGCTGAAACCCTCGCCAACCTCGCCGACGTGCTGCGCAAGCGTGCGCAGATGAAGCTCAAGATCAAGGCGATGAGTTCGGAATCCAAGGCTTCGGCCTATATCGTCGGCGCGCTGCCGTTCATCGTCTTTGCCCTGATCTATTGGATCAACCCGGTCTACATGGGCAAGTTCTTCGTCGACGAGCGCCTGATCATCGCCGGCCTGGGCGGGCTGTGCTGGCTGGGCCTGGGCGCCTTCATCATGGCCAAGATGGTCAGCTTCGAGATCTGAGCCAAGGAACGCGCTGATGCAACCGAACCCCGCACCCACGCTGCTTGGCATCAATGTCGTCCATGCCGGCTCGATCATGCTGATGATCGCGGCCGCGGCGATGATCCTGGCGATCTATGCCGCGATCACCGTGCGCGATCCCATGGCCAAGCGGGTCAAGGCGCTGAGCGAGCGCCGCGAGCAGCTCAAGGCCGGGATCATCACCTCGGCCGCGCGCAAGCGCAATTCGATCGTGCGCCGCAACCAGACCACCGACACGATCCGTGGCGTGCTGGAAAAGCTGCGCGTGCTGCAGGACAGCCAGTTGGCCGTGGTGCAGCAAAAGCTGGCCCAGGCCGGCATCCGCAAGAAGGAATGGGCCGTCGCGGTGATCTTTGGCCGCATGATCGGCCCGATCGTGCTGGGCGGCCTCGCCATCCTGTGGATCTACGTGCTGCAGTTCTTTCCCGAATGGGGCGCGTTCAAGCGCTTCATGGGTTTCGCGGTGATGGTCATCTTCGGCTACAAGGCGCCCGACATCTGGATCGCCAACCTGGTGTCCAAGCGTACCCATGCGATCCGCAAGGGCCTGCCCGATGCGCTGGACCTGCTGGTGATCTGCGCCGAGGCCGGCCTTACCGTGGACGCTGCCTTTGGCCGCGTGGCGCGCGAGTTGGGCCGCGCCTATCCCGAACTGGGCGATGAATTCGCCCTCACCGCGATCGAGCTGTCGTTCCTTACCGAACGGCGCCAGGCCTTTGAAAACCTGGCCTATCGCGTGAACCTTGAATCGGTGAAGGGCGTGACCACCACCATGGTCCAGACCGAGCGCTATGGTACGCCGCTGGCCTCGGCCTTGCGCGTGCTGTCGGCCGAATTCCGCAACGAGCGCATGATGCGGGCCGAGGAAAAGGCCGCCCGCCTGCCCGCGATCATGACCGTGCCGCTGATCCTGTTCATCCTGCCCACGCTGTTCATCGTCATTCTCGGCCCGGCGGCCTGCGCGATCAGCGACCAGTTCATCAACCGCAAGCCTGGGCCGTAAGGCTCGGGGTTGGGCTTAGCGCAAGGCTCCGCACCACCCCCCCCCCCCCCCCCACCAGAGGAGGGGGGGGTTTTTTGGGTAGGGGAAAAAACCCCCAACCCCCTCCTCTGAAGAGGAGGGGGCTTTTTTGTCAGTGCCTTAACTCCCGCTTGCCATTAGAGGAGAGGAGCGGGGGGTGGTGGAAACCAAGAGCAGTCCGCCGCGGCCCACCAAACCTCAGGCCGGAACGCGCACCGCCTGCTCGATCGCGCCAAACAGGCTGCGCCCGGCGCTGTTGCGGGCTTCGACGCGCAGGGTTTCGCCCGACCCCAGCGGATCGCCGGGCAGCGGCGCCGACAGGCTGACCAGGGTTCCGGCGGCCAGCGCGCGTTCGGCGGCCAGCCCGGCGATGGTATCGCCCAGGGTGGGCGGCAGGATCACGTCCTGGGTGTGGCTGCCCCGCGTCACCTTGAGCGGCACGGCCAGCGCGCCATCCACCCAGGCTTCCGCCAGCGCCGACGGCGTGACGAAGACCGGCGAGAAATGCCCCGTGGCCCCTGGCGCGCTTTGCACGGCAACCGCATGGGCGAGGCCGACCAGGCGCACCCGGCCCAAGGCTTCGGCCGCACTGGCGCCTTGCGGCACATCGGCCGTCATCGCCACCAGGCCCACCGCCGAAGCACCGGGCCGGCGCAACGGATCGCGCGCCCCCATCAGCCCGTCGCCAGGCTGGTGGCGCAGGGCATCGGCCGAATCGGTCCAGTGAAACGTGCGCGGCAGAGGCGCGGCGGCCTCGCGCTCGTGAAAGCGTTTGCGCGGGATGGCGCCGTGCGCCAGTTCGATGCTCAGGCTTTCGAGAAGATCGGCATGGCGGTGCCACTCGTCGAGCAGCCGCTGCATCGTCGGCACCACATGATCGGCGTCGGCATACCAGGCGAGATCGTCGGACACCACGATCAGGCGCCCATCGCGCCCCTGCGGCAACGATGCCAGTTTCATGTTCACCTCTCCTGTTTCAGCTGCGACGATATTATCCCGGTTCTATTCTGGTATGGTTTTTGTCTTGTCCGTTACTTGGCGCGCCCTTCGAACCGCCGCACCGCGCCCAGCAGCTTGTCGAGCAGGGCTCGCAGCTTCTCGGTTTCGCGCGGGGTTAGTGCGGAGAAAATTTCTTCATATATTTCAAGTGCCTGCGGCCAAATCTGGGCATGGATGTCGCGGCCTTCCGGCGTCAGCTCAAGGTGGTGGGAGCGCCCATCGGCCACGTTCGGGCTGCGCTGCAGCAGGTTGCGGTCCTCCAGCACCTTGCACGCGCGGTTGACGGCAACCTTGTCCATCTGGGTGGCGCGCACCAGGTCGCGCTGGGTCAGCGGGCCGGCATCGCCAAGCACCGCCATGACCCGCCATTCCGAGATCTTAAGCCCGAATTGCATACGATATTCGTTGGCAATGGCCTGGCTCACCGCACCAGAGGTGATGGCCATGCGATAGGGCACGAATTCGGCAAGACGGGTCTGGGTTCCGGGCATGGTTTCGTATCTACGGAAACCAGCGGCAATGGCAATAACGATATTTCTCTTTAATCGCGATGAACTCTTGCAATCGTGCAAGACAAGCTATCGCAGCGCAACTTTCGATACGCGCTGCGATGCAGCAGGATCATAGTCCTCAGCCGCCTGCCGCTATGCCTTGAGCGCCCGGCCCGCCACCGCGCCCAGCTTGGCCACCAGCACCGGATCGCGCTGCGCCGGCGCCGTCATGATCGCGCCGTCGAGCGCGCGATCGATCGGGCTGGGCGTGCGCAGCTGCGGCAAAAGACCGGCCAGGGCCACGACCATGGCCTTCGCCGTTGCGGCATTGCCGCGCATCACCGACAGCACCTGGGCGACGTCGACATGATCGCCATCGCGCCAGGCATCGTAATCGGTGACCATGCCGATCAGGGCATAGGGCAGCTCTGCCTCGCGCGCGAGGCGCGCCTCGGGCATGGCAGTCATGCCGATCACGTCGGCGCCCCATTGGCGATAGAGGCGGCTTTCCGCGCGGGTGGAAAACTGCGGACCCTGCATTGCCAGATAGCAGCCGCCGCGGTGCACGCTGGCCCCGGCGGCCTGAGCCGCATCGGCAAGAAGGCCCGACAGGCGCGCACAGACCGGATCGGCAAGCGAGACATGGGCCACCAGCCCTTCCCCGAAAAAGCTGTGCGGGCGGCCATGGGTGCGATCGATGAACTGGTCCACCGCCACGAAACTGCCCGGCGCCAGCTCTTCGCGCAGCGAGCCGATCGCGGAAATGGCGACAAGGTCGGTAACCCCGCAGCGCTTCATCACATCGATGTTGGCGCGGTGGTTGATGGCCTCGGGCGAAATGCGGTGCCCGGCGCCATGGCGCGCCAGGAACACGAATTCCTGCCCGCCGATGCGCCCCAGCGTCACCGGCCCGGACGGCGCGCCGAACGGCGATTGCACGGCGATTTCCTGCACTTCGTCGAGCACCGAAAGATCATAGATCCCGGATCCGCCGATCACCCCGATGCGCCAGCGTCCGCCCGTTTCGGGCGTGTCCCGTTCAGTCTGCAAGAATGCCTGCCATGATGAAATCAACCGTATGCTCGCGATAGCGGTCACGCAGCTGTTCGGTCAACGAATCCTGGCCAAAGCAATGGCGCAGCACCAGCCGCGCGGAAAAGAACCGGTCGGCCGCGCCGCTGACGGTGAAATAGAACATCTGCGGATCGACCGGGCGGAAGACCCCGATCCTGACCCCTTCGCCGATCAGTTGGTCATAGGCGCGGCTGAGCGGGCGCAGATACTTGTCGGCGATACGCCGTGCCTCGGCATCGTCGCTATCGCGCACCAGGCGCATCAGCAGGCGGTTGAGATAGGGATAGCGGTAATAGGTATCGATGCAGCAGGAAATGTGGTGGCGCAGCTTGTCCTGCGGGGCCATGTCGCCCTTGGCCACCAGCGCATCGACCGAGCGGACGATTTCGGCCATGTCGCGATCGAGCAGCGCGGTGAGCAGCCCGGCCTTGTTGCCGAAGTAATACTTCACCAGCGCCGAATTGAGCCCCGAACGCAGCGAGAGTTCGGACAGCGAGATATCGACCAGGTCGCCCTCGCGCATCACTGCAGACGCCGCGGCAAGCAGCAGATCGCGTGCGCCGCCTGGTGCCACGGCCGCATCAGGCGGCGGCGCGGCAGGGTCGTGCGCGGTCTGTGGTCCTGCGTGGGTCATGTCGCCGTGGTCCTCTTCAACCGATCGATTAGGCGGCGCGGCCAGCCAGGGTCAAGCCACTTGCAAACAACGCTTCAGCCACTACCGCAGCGGGCATGGACGAAGCCGCCTTCATCACCGCCCTGCGCGCCCTGGCGCCAGACCCTGCCGCGCGCGGGCTGGACGATGACGTGGCGGTGATCGCGCTGGGTGGCGAGCATCTCGTGCTGACCCACGACATGATGGTGGAAGGCGTGCACTGGTTGCCCGGCCAAGACCCGGCCGACGTGGCGTGGAAGCTGGTGGCGACCAACCTGTCGGATCTGGCGGCCAAGGGCGCGACGCCGCTCGGCGTGCTGCTGGGCTATGGCCTGGGCGGCGGCGAAGAGCGGTTTCTGGCGGGCTTGGCCGAAGCGCTGGCGGCCTTTGCCGTGCCGCTGCTGGGCGGAGACACCGTGCGCCGCGCCGGCCCGGCCGCCCATGGCCTGACGGCGCTGGGCCGCGCCACGCATTGCCCGGTGCCCACGCGCAGCGGCGCACAGGTGGGCGACAGGCTGTGGGTTACCGGCACGCTGGGCGATGCCATGCTGGGGTTCGAGGCGCTGCGTGACGGGCACGAGGGGCGCACTGGCCGCGATACCACGCGCTTTGCCCGTCCGCTGCCGCGGCTCGCCGAAGGGCGCGCGCTGGCCCCGCTGGTTGGCGCGATGATGGACGTGTCGGACGGGCTGCTGCTCGATGCCACGCGCATGGCCCGGGCCAGCGGCGTGACGCTGGCGATCGACAGCGCCGCCTGCCCGCTGCCGCCAGACCTGCCCCCTGACCGCCAGCAAGAGGCGCTGTCGTGGGGCGATGACTACGAACTGCTGTTCACCCTGCCAGCGGGCACCTCGCCGCCCTGCCCGGCCACCTGCATCGGCGCGGCGCTGGCCGCTGGCCCCGTGCCCCTGCTGCTCGATGGCGCCTGCCCGCAAGGGCCGCTGGGCTATGAACACCGCGGCTGAACCCAGGCGGCAAGATTAGCCGAACAACCGTACAATACCGCTTGCGGGCGGCGGCAAATGATTTAGCTTCCATTTGGTTCCCAGCCAAAGTGCGGGGACATGGTGTACCTGGCACACAAACAAGCCGGGGCACGGGAAGTTAGGGGGATGCCATCGTGAACCTTGTCGTAACCGCAATCGGGTTGGGGTTACTGGCTGTGCTTTATGGCTTCATCACCAGCCGTCAGGTGCTGGGAAGCCCGGCCGGAAACCAGAAAATGCAAGACATTGCCGGCGCCATCCAGGAAGGCGCGCAGGCCTATCTCAAGCGCCAGTATGGCACCATCGCCCTGGTGGGCGTGGTCGTCGCCGCCATCGTTTCGATGACGCTGCATCCGCTGCCGGCGGCCGGCTTTGTCATCGGCGCGGTGCTTTCGGGCGTGGCTGGCTTCATCGGTATGAACGTGTCGGTGCGGGCCAACGTGCGCACCGCCGCTGCCGCGCAAAGCGGCCTGCAACAAGGCCTTACCCTGGCGTTCCGCGCCGGGGCGATCACCGGCATGCTGGTGGCGGGGCTGGCGCTGCTCGCGATTGCCGGCTTCTTCTGGTATCTGGTGTTCGTCGCCGGCTATGAACCGGGCGATCGCACCGTCGTCACCGCGCTCACCACGCTGGCGCTGGGCGCCTCGCTGGTGTCGATCTTTGCCCGGCTGGGCGGCGGCATCTTCACCAAGGCGGCCGACGTGGGCGCCGACCTGGTGGGCAAGGTGGAAGCCGGCATCCCCGAGGATGACCCGCGCAACCCGGCCGTGATTGCCGACAACGTGGGCGACAACGTGGGCGATTGCGCCGGCATGGCCGCCGACCTGTTCGAAACCTATGTCGTCACCGTGGGCGCCACGATGGTGCTGACGGCGCTGCTGATCAAGGGCGTCGGCGATCTGCTGCTGCCCCTGATGGCGCTGCCGCTGCTGATCGGCGGCGTGTGCATCGTCACCTCGATCATCGGCACCTATTTCGTCCGCCTGGGCGGCGGCAAGAACATCATGGGCGCCATGTACAAGGGCTTCCTGGTCACGGCCCTGCTGTCGATCCCGGCAATCTGGTTTGCCACGCAGGCCGCGCTCGGCAGCATGGAGGCGCCGATCGGCGAACAGGGTTTTACCGGCCGCACGCTGTTCTATTGCGCGCTGGTGGGCCTGGCGATCACCGGGCTGATCATCTGGATCACCGAATACTACACCGGCACCGGCTATCGCCCGGTGCGATCGATCGCCAAGGCATCGGTCACCGGCCATGGCACCAATGTGATCCAGGGCCTGGCCGTCAGCCTGGAAGCCACCGCCCTGCCCACGCTGGTGATCTGCGCGGGCATCATCGTTGCCTACCAGCTCGCCGGGCTGATCGGCATTGCCTATGGCGCCACCGCGATGCTGGCGCTGGCCGGCATGGTCGTGGCGCTCGATGCCTATGGCCCGGTGACCGACAATGCCGGCGGCATTGCCGAAATGGCTGGCCTGGAAGACACCGTGCGCGAACGCACCGATGCGCTCGACGCGGTGGGCAACACCACCAAGGCCGTCACCAAGGGCTATGCCATCGGTTCGGCCGGGCTTGCCGCGCTGGTGCTGTTTGCCGCCTATACCACCGACCTGCGCGAGTTCTTCCCGGATCTGAACGTCGATTTCAGCCTGGAGAACCCCTATGTCATCGTCGGGCTGCTGCTGGGTGCGCTGCTGCCCTATCTGTTCGGCGCCATGGGGATGACCGCCGTGGGCCGCGCTGCCGGGGACGTGGTGGTCGACGTGCGCGAGCAGTTCGCCGCCGATCCGGGCATCATGGCCGGCACCAGCCGCCCGGACTATGCCCGCACGGTGGACCTGGTCACGCGGGCGGCGATCAAGGAAATGATCCTGCCCTCGCTGCTGCCGGTGCTGGCGCCGATCGCGGTCTATTTCGTGATCATGGCGGTGGCCGGGCAAGCCAATGCCTTTGCCGCGCTCGGCGCGCTGCTGCTGGGCGTGATCGTGGGCGGGCTGTTCGTGGCCCTGTCGATGACATCGGGCGGCGGGGCGTGGGACAACGCCAAGAAATACATCGAGGACGGCCATTACGGCGGCAAGGGTTCCGACGCGCACAAGGCGGCGGTGACCGGTGACACCGTGGGCGATCCCTACAAGGACACGGCTGGCCCGGCCGTGAACCCGATGATCAAGATCACCAATATCGTTGCCCTGCTGCTGCTGGCCGCCCTGGCCAGCCACGCGGCAGGCTGAACCGGCTTCCGTGGGCCGCCGGCATGCGGGAGCGGTGGCCCACCGCACACCCCCGGAACAGCGGGGAAAAACCCGCCCGCAAGGGCCCGAGGTTGGGGAGAAGGAGGACACGCCCCCGCT
>CAYXUN010000041.1:0-302 GCA_964468165.1 uncultured Novosphingobium sp.
ACCATAGCCTCGCACCACAACACCAAAAGCCCCGGCCCAACACGGCACGGGGCTTTTCTTTTGCCTGGTGCTTATACCAACCTGCACAGACTGTGACCCATGAGGACAGCGTTTTGGCGGTTCTCGGCAAGGCGCGTCCACAGGTGGGATGTGGTGGCATCCCGCCAAGGGCGCAACGCAGTCCGAGGGCCGCCAAAACGCTGCCAGCAGGGTGCCCAGCCCCGCCCGCTGAACTGCGTTGCAGCCTCCCCCCCAAGCACCACAAACCCCCATAGGCAGCGCCATGTACGCGCACCGGGCGG
>CAYXUN010000041.1:312-20027 GCA_964468165.1 uncultured Novosphingobium sp.
CCGCGACTCTGCCCCACATCGCCGCTGCGGCGGCGCCTTGGCAGCTAACGGGGCTGGGTGTCCTCATGGGTCACAGTCTGTGCAGGTTGGTATTAACCCGCGCATCACACGATTGCCGATCGCGTCATAATATCGTATACGATCCTGCAGCTAAGCAGACCAGGACGACGATAGATGGCAATCGGTTGGAAGGGCGTGTTCCCGGCAGTCACCACGCAGGTTCGCGAAGACCTGTCGATCGACCTGGCCGACACCCAGCGCGTGGTCGACGACCTGATCCGCGACGGGGTTACCGGGGTGATCGCGCTGGGGACCGTGGGGGAAAACAACTCTCTCGAATTCGACGAGAAGGTCCAGGTTCTTTCCGCCATCGTCGAAGTGGTCGATGGCCGCGTGCCGGTGATCACCGGCTGTTCGGAATACGACACGCGCCGCGCCGTGCGCTATGCGCAGGCAGCGCAAAAGGCCGGCGCCGATGGCGTGATGCTGCTGCCGCCGATGGTCTATGTGCCCAAGCCACACGAACTGGTCGCGCATTTCCGGGGTGTTGCGCAAAGCATGGATCTGCCGATCATGCTCTACAACAACCCCCCGGCCTATCGCACCGTGATCGACAAGGATGTGCTGGCCGCCCTGGTCGAGGTGGACACCATCGTGGCAGTCAAGGAATCGGCGCCCGATACCCGCCGCTTCACCGATTTCCGCAACGCGTTCGGCGATCGCTATGTGCTGTTTGCCGGCCTGGACGACGTGGCGCTGGAAGGCCTGTTCCTGGGCGCGCAGGGCTGGGTGTCGGGCCTGACCAATGCCTTTCCCCGGGAATCGGTGGAACTGGTCAATGCCATCCAGCGCGGCGACCATGCCAAGGCCCTGGAAATCTACCGCTGGTTCATGCCGTTGCTGCATCTCGATGCCGAGCATGACCTGGTCCAGTCGATCAAGCTGGCCGAGCAGGTGATGGGCCGCGGTTCGGAACGGGTGCTGCCGCCGCGCTATGTGCTGGAGGGTGCGCGCCGCGCCGAAGTGATCGCCATGGTCGAAAAGGCTGCCGCCACCCGGCCCGATCTTGCCCCGACGCGCGCCGAACCCGTGCTGGCCTGAGCGTGCCGGCGATGCGCCACACTTTCTTTTGCATCGATGGGCACACGGCCGGCAATCCCGTGCGCCTGGTGGCTGGTGGGGCGCCGCTGCTCAAGGGCGCCACGATGTCGGAACGGCGGCAGGATTTCCTGGCGCGGTTCGACTGGATCCGTACCGGCCTGTGCTTTGAACCGCGCGGGCATGACATGATGTCGGGCGGGTTTCTCTATCCCCCGGTCGATCCTGCCAACGATATCGGCATCCTGTTCATCGAAACCAGCGGATGCCTGCCGATGTGCGGCCATGGCACGATCGGCATCATCACCTTCGGGCTGGAACACGGCCTGATCCAGCCAGCGGTGCCTGGGCGCCTCAAGGTGGAAGTGCCGGCCGGCACGATCGAGATCGCCTATCAGACACAAGGCGCCAAGGTCACGTCGGTGCGGATCACCAATGTGCCGTCCTATGTGGCGGCGCGGGGCATTGCCGTGGAGGTGGAGGGCATCGGCGCGCTGTCGATCGATGTGGCCTATGGCGGCAACTATTACGCCATTGTCGAACCGCAGGGCGCCTATACCGGCCTGGACGACCTGGGCGCGGCGCGGATCGTGGCGCTGTCGCAACGCGTGCGCGAGGCCGTGCGCGCGCAATTCGAGCCGGTGCATCCGCTCGATCCCACCATTCGCGGCGTCAGCCATGTGTTGTGGGCCGACCAGCCCAACCATGCTGGAGCCGACGGGCGCAACGCCGTGTTCTATGGCGACAAGGCGATCGACCGCAGTCCCTGCGGCACCGGCACTTCTGCCCGCCTGGCGCACCTCGCCGCGCAGGGCAAGCTGGGCGTGGGCGATAGCTTCGTGCACGAAAGCTATATCGGCTCGCGCTTTATCGGGCGGGTGGAGCAAGCGGTGGCATTGGGCGACCAGCCCGCGATCATTCCCTCGATCGAGGGATCGGCCGTGGCGACGGGCTTCAACACCATCTGGATCGACCGCGATGATCCATTCTGGGCTGGTTTCCAGGTTACCTGAGCGATGTTGCCTGGCGCGGCATGCGCGCAAGCGGGAGGGGCGTCGGCGTGGCAGTGATCGGGATTGTCGGTGGTGGCGTGGTCGGCCTTTGCGCGGGGATCGCGCTGGTCGACGCCGGGCACAGCGTCACCATCATCGATGACGATCGCCTGGGGCGGGCCGCATCGTGGGGCAACGCCGGGCATATCGCGACCGAGCAGGTCGAGCCGCTCGCCTCGCCTGCCACCATCCGCGCCTTGCCCGGCCGGCTGTTTTCCCGCGGCGGACCACTGGCCTTTCCGCCGGGCGCCATCGGGCGATGGCTGCCGTTTGGCCTGCGGCTGATGGCAGCGGCGCGCCCGGCGCGGTTCCACGCAGGCTGCGCAGCGATGGCGCCGCTGATGGCGCAGGCGCTGCCGGCCTGGCGTGACCTGGTGGCGCAGATCGGCGCCCCGGACCTGCTGCGCGAAGAGGGGCATCTCGTCGCCTGGCACGACGCCAACGCTGCCGCGGCCGGCGGTGCCGCATGGCAGGCGGCCCAGACCGGCACGGCCAAGGTGGAGCGTGTCACGCCAGAGGACATCGCGCGCCTTTCCGCGCTGTGCCACCAGCCAGTGGCAGGTGCCGTGCGCTTTGCCGGAACGGCGCAGATCGCCGATCTTGACGCCTTGCGCCAGGCGCTGCGCCATGCCTTTGCGGCGCGTGGCGGGCGCCTGCATGCCGAGCGGGCGCAAGTGGCGATCGCGCGGGAGCGGGCAGCAATACCGGGGCTGGGGGCAGACTATGTGTTGGTTTGCGCTGGCGTGGGTGCCGCACCCATCTTGCGGCGCCTGGGCCATGCGGTGCCGATGATTGCCGAGCGCGGCTATCACATCCGCGCCGACGCGCGCGCTTGGCCGGCCGATCTGCCGCCGGTGGTGTTTGAACAGCGCGCGATGATCGTCACGCGGTATCGCGACAGTGTGCAGGCCGCGAGCTTTGTCGAACTGTCAGACCCAGATGCCCCGGCCGATCCGCGCAAATGGGAGCGGTTGGAACGCCATGTGGCGGAACTTGGCCTGCCCATGGCGGGGCCGTTCCGACGCTGGATGGGCTGCCGACCGACGCTGCCCGATTATCTGCCGGCGATCGGCCGATCCGCGCGCGCGGCAAACCTGTTCTATGCCTTTGGCCACCAGCACCTGGGGCTGACGCTGGCGCCGGCCACTGCCCGCCTTATCACGGCCCTGATAGATCAAACGGCGCCAGCTGTGCCGCTGGCGCCGTTCGATCTTTCCCGTTTTGGCTGAGGACCAGGCGCGCCTGGATCAGCTCAACGTGCCGATGGGCAGGGTCCGCACGCGCTGGCCGCGCAGGCGCGACACGGCATTGGCCACGGCCGGCGGCACCGCCGGCAGGCCGGGTTCGCCGATGCCACCCATCTTCTCCCCGCTTTCGACGATGCGCACGTGGACGCGCGGCATGCGATCGGGAGTAAGGATCGGATAGCCATCGAAATTGCGCGCCACGCGTTCGCCGTTCTTGTAGGCGGCTTCTTCGACCAAGGCCTGCGACAGGCCGAGCGCGACGGCGGAATTGACCTGCGCGGTGATGATCGCCGGGTTGACGATGCTGCCCGGATCGATCGCCTGCCACACGTCGTGCACCTTGACCTGGCCATCGGCGATCGAGACTTCGGCAATGGCTGCGGTCTGCGTGCCGAAGGGCGAGGCCATGGCCATGCCGCGGGCGCGCGTGGTGCCATCGGGCGCGGTGAAGGGCCCGCGCTTCCATCCGCCGGACAGATCGACCACGGCCTTGAGCAAGGTGGTCAAGCGGGCGTTGCCCGCGAGCAGGTGCAGGCGCACGGCATAGGGGTCCTGACCGCCCTTGTCGGCCAGCTCATCAAGGAAGGCTTCGTAGAAGAAGTCGTTCATCGAATTGCCGACCGACCGCCAATAGGCCACCGTGGTGGGGCTTTTGACGAAGATCTGGGCAATGCGCGTGTTGGGCAGGGCATAGCTCTTGCCCGCCAGCCCTTCGAGCGCGGTGGGATCGATCTGGCCGCTGCGCTGGTCGGCGATGCCCTCGCGCGGGCCCTCGGTGGCGCTGACTGCCTCGATCGCCAGGGGCATGCCATTGGCATCGACCGCGCCGCGGAACCGCACAGCCGCCATCGGCCGCAGCGGATCGCGCAGGAATTCCTCTTCGCGCGTCCAGATCAGCTTGACCGGGGCGTTGACCCGCTTGGCCAGTTCGATCGCCTGGGGATAGGGATTGCCCTTGGGATAGAGGAAGTGGCGGCCGAAGAACCCGCCGAGCAGCGGCGAGTGGATGCGGATCTTTTCCGCCGGCAGCCCGGATACCTTGGCCACTTCGGCCAGGAACATGTCGGGCGCCTGGTTGGGGAACCACATGTCGAGCGTGCCATCGGCGTTGAACCGCGCCAAGGCCGAGGGCGGCTCAAGCTGGGCATGGTTCAGGTACTGGCTGTGATAGGTCGCGCTGAGCGTGCCCTTGGCCCCGGCATCGGCAAAGGCCTTGGCAACGTCGCCGGTGCTTTCGGCCACTTCCTGGGTGCCCTGCACGGTGGCGAGGTGGGCGGCATGATCCTGGGTGGAAAAGGTGGCGGGCATGGGGCGATAGCTTGCCCCGCTCTGCTCCACCCAATCGACCTGGGCGGCTTCCACCGCGCGGCGCGCGTGCCAGAACCGCGGGGCGACGACCGCCACCGCGCCATCGAGCACATGCACCGAATGCACGCCCTTCATCGCCTTGACCGCGGCCTCGTTGCGGATCTTGCCAACGGCGAGGCCCAGGCGCGGGGCATGCTGCACGGCGGCGTGGAGCATGCCATCGACCTTGGTGTCGATGGCGAACTGCGCCTTGCCGGTCGATTTGGCGCGCACGTCGAGCCGCGCCTGCGGCTTGCCGATCCAGCGGAAATCCTTCGGGCTCTTGAGCGCGGGCGGCGTGGTGGGGGCGGGCACGTCGAGCGCATGGGGCGCCAGTTCGGCATAGCTGAGGCTACGGCCAGAGGCCTGGTGCACGACGCGGCCGGGCTGGGTGCTGAGCGCACTGGCCGGCACCGACAGGCGCTGCGCGGCGGCCTGGATCAACATGGCGCGGGCCGATGCGCCGAGGCGGCGCATGGTGTCATAGCTGGTGCGCACCGACATCGAACCGCCGGTGATCCGCATCTTGCCATTGATGACCTGGTAATCCGGCCCGGTGGGCGCGTTTTCCACCACGAAAGTGGCGGGATCGGCATCGAGTTCTTCGCCGACGATCTGGGCCATGGCGGTCCACACCCCCTGGCCGCCTTCGGCGAAGGGGCTTTGCAGGCGGATCGTGCCATCGGGGGTGATCGCCAGGAACGCCGGCACGCGGGTGCCGGGCACCACCGCGGCGCCAGCTGCCTGCGCGCGGGCGGCGCCCACCGGCAGGCCAAAGCCCAGCACCAGTGCCCCGGCGCTGGCTGCGCCCAGGAAGCCGCGACGCGACACGTTCACCGGCTCACCGGTGGGGAGCACCTTGGCCAGCGCGGGATCTAGCGGGGTCCATTCGGTCATGCGCCGTGCTCCTGCGTGGCCGCGAGGCCGGCGACATCGCGCACCGCTGCCTTGATCGCGTTATAGGTGCCGCAGCGGCACAGGTTGGTCATCGCCGCCTCGACATCGGCGTCGCTGGGCTTGGCATTCTGCTTGAGCAGCGAGGTGGCCGCCATGACCTGGCCCGACTGGCAATAGCCGCACTGCGGCACCTGGTGCTTGACCCAGGCTTCCACCACGCGGGCGCCCACCGGATCGGCTTCTACCGCCTCGATCGTGGTGATCTGTGCGCTGGCGACCGATTCCACCGGCGTCACGCAACTACGCGTCACGGTGCCATCGATCATCACCGAGCAGGCGCCGCACTGGGCGATGCCGCAGCCATATTTCGTCCCGGTCATCCCCAGGTCGTCGCGCAGCACCCACAGCAGGGGAGTATCGCCATCAGCGTCGATCTGACGCTTCTGGCCGTTGACGGTCAATTCGATCATGAAAGGCAGCCCATTCTTCGCAAAGCACGTATGCTTGGGTTTCATATCGCAATCTAATCGCCGTGGCACGATGAATATCGGACAGGGTGCCAGATTTTCCGGGCTTGAACTCGGCTTGGCGGGCGCACACCTAAGCCGACAATTGCATGACCACCGAAAGGGAGCCGAGCCCACCGATGACCGCCGACGTTCTGGACGATACCGCCGCCAGCCCGCAGACCCACGCCTTCGAGGCGGATGTGGCCAAGCTGCTGCACATGATGGTCCACTCCGTCTATTCGGACAAGGATGTGTTCCTGCGCGAGCTGATTTCGAACGCGGCCGATGCCTGCGAAAAGCTGCGCTATGAAGCGATTGCCCAGCCCGATCTGCTGGGCGACGATCCGGCGCCGCGCATCACCATCACCGCCGATGCCGATGCGCGCCGCCTGACCATCGAGGACAATGGCATCGGCATGACCGCAGCCGACATGGCCGAGACGCTGGGCACGATCGCCCGCTCGGGCACCAAGGCGTTCATGGACCGCATCGCGGCGGCCAAGGGCGCCGAGGACACCCAGTTGATCGGCCAGTTCGGCGTGGGCTTCTATTCCGCGTTCATGGTCGCGGCCAAGGTTGACGTGATATCGCGCCGGGCCGGGCAGGATGGCGCGGCGATGTGGTCTTCCGATGGCCTTGGCACCTATACCATTGGCGCGGTTGCGACGCAGGACGCACCGGCACGCGGCACCCGCATCGTGCTGCACCTTCTGGAAGATGCCGCCGATTATGCGCAGGGCCCGCGCATCGAGCAGATGGTGCGCGTCCAATCGGGCCACGTGCCCGTGCCGATCACGGTCAAGGACAAGCCCGATGCCGAGGGCACCCAGGTGGCCGACGGCACCGCGCTGTGGACCAAGCCCAAGAGCGCGATCACGCCCGAGGAATACAAGGATTTCTATCGCAGCGTGGCCGGACAGTGGGACGATCCGGCGCTGACCCTGCATTACCGCGCCGAGGGGCGGCACGAGTATTCCGTGCTGGCCTTCGTGCCCGAAACGCGCCCGTTCGACCTGTTCGATCCCGATCGCAAGGGGCGGATGAAGCTCTATGTCCGCCGCGTGTTCATCACCGACGAGGCAGAACTGCTGCCGCGCTACCTGCGCTTTGTGCGTGGCCTGGTCGACTCTGCCGATCTGCCGCTCAACATGTCGCGCGAGATGATCCAGGACAGCCCGATCCTCGCCGCGATCCAGAAGGGCCTGACCGGCAAGGTGCTGGGCGAACTGGAAAAGACCGCCAAGGATGATCCGGCGGCCTATGCCAAGTTGTGGGACACGTTTGGCGCCGTGCTCAAGGAAGGGCTCTACGAGGATTTCGAACGGCGCGAGGCCCTGCTGCGCCTGGCGCGGTTCAAGACCACGGCCTCGGGCGGGGAATGGCGTTCGCTGCAGGACTATGTCGCGGCGATGAAGGAAAACCAGACCGCGATCTATTACGCCACCGGCAGCGATCTGGATCGCATCGCCAGTTCGCCGCAGCTGGAAGGGTTCCGCGCGCGCGGCGTGGAAGTTCTGCTGCTGCCCGACCAGGTGGACAGCTTCTGGGTGCGCGGGGCGATCGACCTGGAGGGCAAGCCGTTCAAGTCGGTCACGCAAGGGGCGGCCGATCTCAGCCTGATCCCCTTGCCCGAAGGTGCCGACGCGCCCCAGGCCGTGCCGAGCGATGCGGTGGGCACGTTCCTGGCGTTCGTCAAAGAGACGCTGGGCGATGCTGTTTCCGAAGTGCGCGCCTCTGACCGGTTGACCGACAGCGCGGTGTGCCTGGTGGCCAGCGAAAGCGGCCTCGATCGCCAGTTGGAAAAGCTGCTGGCCAACGCCGGGCAGCTTTCGGCCGGCGCGGCGCCGGTGCTGGAGGTGAACCCGGCGCACGCGCAGATCGCGGCCCTCGCTGCGCTGCCAGAAGGCGATGAACTGCGCGCCGACGCTGCCGAACTGCTGCTGGATGAAGCGCGCATCGTCGATGGCGAGCCGCCGCGGGACCCGCGCGCCTTTGCGGCGCGCCTGGCCCGGCTGATTGCCCGCGCCACCACGGCCTGATCAGGCCTTGGGCATAGGCAGGGCAGCCGGCGCGCCCATTTGCGGTTGCAAGTGCGGCGCGCGGCTGCCACGCCCGGCGACGGTGATGCAGGCCTGGGCAGGGACGATACGATGATGCGGCGCGCGTTTTTCTGGGGCATATCCGCGGCCTTGGCGGCGGCTAGCCCGGCGCTGGCCACGCCGGCGGACAAGGTCAGCATCGATATCTATGCGATCCCCTCGCGCCCGATCGTGGCGGTGGTCGATCAGGCGAGCGCCGATCTGGCGCAGCTGGGCATGACCACGTTTCGCCAGCGCGGGCAGGCGGTGCATGCCACGCTCTATCTCACCCAATATCCCGCCAGCGCGCTGCCCCGCCTCAAGGCCACGATCGCGCGCCTGGTGCGCGGCCACAAGCGCTTGCCCCTGGCGATCGACGGCACCGAACGCACCCCCACCAACTGGCTGTTCCTGCGCGTGACGCGCACGCCCGCGCTGCAGCGCCTGGCCGATGAAGTGACCCTGGCGGCCGAGCCGCTGCGCGATCATGACCTGGTGCCGCCGGCCTGGATGAAGGACTATCCGGCCAAGCTGCCCGCGTTCCAGCGCTATGGCTCGCCCAATGTGTTCATGCAGTTCGATCCCCATCTGACCCTGCTGGCCAACGAGACCAATCCCGCGCTGGCCACCTACATGGCCAAGACCACGCAGCAACCGCCGCGGGCCCAAGGCCAGGTCGATGGGATCGGCATCGCGCTGGTCGATGCCAATGGCCAGATCGTCAGGACTCTCGCCGAATACCGTTTCCGCCCGCGGTGAGGCGGTAGGGGCAGCCACGGTCCGTCGGCGGGATTCGTTGGCGTGAGCGCCGGCCTGGTGCGCATCATGCCCTGGGGCTGATCTTCATTTCACATCTGCGTCGCAGTTGGCCTGTCGCGCCCGTCTGCCCGTGTCGGCAGGCGGCGGAAGGTCGCGCGCGCGGCGATCGGGCGAAGTTGCTTGACATGGTGCACACCGGAAAATATTGGCGAGTTTAATCGGTGATTAAAAATGTATCGCCTGACGCACGACGCCGGAGCAAAGACCAGCAACGCGCCCACGCCGACAGCGGCGAAAGGGCGCCCCAGGTGGCTTTCCGGCGCTTCACGATATGGAGAGGGAGGCAATAATGATCAGAACGTCCATCCACACCGCGCTGTTCGTCGGCGCTGCATTGGCCCCGCTGGCAGCGGCATCGGCGCAGGAAGCTGCGTCGGTTGCGCAGGGCCAGGTCGCCACCCCGGCCGCCTCTGACGGCCTTGGCGAAATCGTCGTGACCGCGCAGCGCCGCTCTGAAAACGTGATGAAAGTGCCGCTCAGCGTTTCGGTGGTCACCGCCGATACGCTGGCCAAGCGCGGCGTCAACGACCTGAGCGCCGTCACCAAACTGGCACCCAGCCTTCAGGTGGCGCAGGACAACACCTATTCGATCCGCGGCGTCGGCACGGCGACGTTTGCCACCACGGTGGAATCGAGCGTGTCGCAGATGGTCGACGACGTGGTGCTGGGCAATGGCGAGTTTGCCGCCAACGCATTCTACGATCTGGAGCGCGTCGAGGTTCTCAACGGGCCGCAGGGGCTGCTGTTCGGCAAGAATGCCTCGGCCGGCCTGATCAACATCACCACCGCCAAGCCCAAGATCGGCAAGCTGGAAGGCAATGCCGACCTGGAACTGGTCACGCGTGACCGCCCGGTGAAGAACGGCCACGGCATCCAGGGGCGTGCCACGCTCAATCTGCCGGTCAGCGAGAACAGCGCGCTGCGCCTCAACGCGATCTACAGCGGGCAGGATTCAGTGACCTGGCCCGAGGTAAATCCCAAGGTTCGCAATGACATGGGCCTGCGCAGCCTGGGCCTGCGCGCCAAGTACCTGTGGGAGCCGGACAGCGCGCTCAGTGTCTATATCCTGGGCGACTACAACCGCCAGCGCGGCGTGACCGGCCGCTATGACATCACCTACCGCCAGCTTGGCGCCGGCAGTGCCTACACGGGCCTGGGCCTGCCGGTTGGCACCACCAATCGCATCTTCCAGGCCGATGCGCCCAATTACCGTGACAGCGAGACGGGCGGGGCGCAGGCCAACATCAGCTATACCTTCGACAGCGGCGTACAGCTGATCAACATTGCCGCGTGGAAGCACATGACGACGGGCTTTTCGTTCGATTCCGACGAGACCCCCTACAACTTCTTCAACACCAATTCGGCACACCAGAACTACAACCAGTTCTCGGAAGAACTGCGCCTGGCGCTGCCCTCGGGCAACCGCCTCACCGGCCAGGCCGGGCTATATTACTTCCACTCGCAGCTCAACCAGCAGAGCCTGCTGGGCGGCAACAACGGCTTGCCCTCGTTCCTGCTGCCGACCTTCCCGTTCTGCGTTGGCGCCACCCAGCTTGGCGCGCCGCCGGCGGCCTGCCCGGTCAGCAATACCACGTTCCTCGGCCAGGATTCGCGCTTTACCCTCAAGCAGAACAGCTTCGCCGGCTTTGGCCAGCTCAGCTATGGCCTGACCGATACGCTGAAGGCGACGGCCGGTGGCCGCGTGACCTATGACAAGGCCAGTATCGACCTGCTTGAAAATACTGGCCAATACTTCATCACGTTGGGTATCCCCAACAACCACTCGGTCCAGAGCACCGACGCCACCAACTTCAGCTACAAGGTGGGCCTCGACTGGCAGGCAACGCCGACGACGCTGGTCTATGGCTTCTATGGCCGTGGCTACAAGGGGCCGGGCTTCTCCAACACCGCGCCGGCGCCTGGCGCCAACCTGGCGGTGCGCCCGGAAATCTCGAAGGGCGGCGAAATCGGCATCAAGACCCGGCTGTTCGACAATCACCTGACGCTCAGCCTTTCGGGCTTCTACACCCGCTATACCGATCTGCAGGTGCAGTCGTGGATCACCGTGCTGCGCACCTTCGTGCTCGCCAATGCGGCAACCGCGACGACCAAGGGCGTGGACGCCTCGTTCACCGCGCGCGTCGCCCCGGGCCTCACGCTGACCGGCTCAGCCACTTATGCCGACGCCAAGTACAACGATTTCCCCGGCGCGCAGTGCTACCCGACGCAGACCACTGGTGGCTGCTCGGCGACGCAGAGCTCGTTCAACGCGGCGGGGTATCAAATTCCGCTCTCGGCCAAGTTCAGCACGTCGCTGGGCGCCGACTATCAGCACGCGCTGACCGATGCGCTCGATGGCCTGGTGTCGTTGAGCTACTACCACCGCTCGTCGCTGTCGGCCGGCTTTGGCCCGGCGTTCCAGATCCCGAGCTGGGATACGCTGGACGCCAGCCTGGGCCTCAAGGCGGCAAACTGGACGCTGTCGGTGTTCTGCAAGAACTGCACCAATGCCATCCGGCCGATCTCGATCGGTTCGGACGGCGGCGATGCGTCGCTGAGCCCGGCGGTACTGACGCTCAACCAGCGCTTCAGCTTCAACTCCGTCCGCACCATCGGCGTGCGGGCAGGGATCAACTTCTGATCCCTCTCGATCGGAAGTGATCCAAGGCTCCGGAAGCGTGGGGGCGCTTCCGGAGCCTTGTTTTTTGCAGTCGGGCATGTCCATCTCGCGCGTCGAGGATGCGGGATGGACAGCCGCGCGGTAGCGGCGTGATGCAAAATGCTCGCTTGCATAAATTTGATCAGCGATTAATTCGTAATTGGAACCGGGTTCCTGTTTTGGCTGTTGCGGCGGCCCGGGAACGCCGAACGGGCCGCATGGCCTGATGCATCACGGGATCGAGAGAACAGGGAGTTGCGCATGTCCGGGCAGTTCAAATACGGGGTATCGCTCTACAGCTATACCGAAGACTTCGGCAGCATCATGACCATCGCAGATGGCTTTGACCATGTCGCCGACACCGGTGCCACCGGGATCGAGATCCTGGGGGAGACGCACGTGGAGTGCTATCCCGAACCGACCAAGGAATGGCTCGACACGTGGTTTGGCCTGCTGGACCGCCACCAGCTTGAGCCGACCAACATGTGTTCGTGGGTCGATACCAAGCTGCGCCTTGGGCGCCAGTTGACGGTCGAGGAAGGTGCCGGAGAGCTTGAGCGGGACTTGCGCCTGGCGCACCGGCTCGGCTTCACGTTCCTCCGTCCCAAGTTCGGCGTGATCGACGCGCAGCTTACCCCCGATCCGATCTGGTCGGGCGCGGTGGAGCGGGTGCTCGATCTGGCCAACAAGTTCGACATCGTGATCTGCCCCGAAATCCACTCGCCCACGCCGATCAAGCACCCGGCGGTGGAAGGCTACATCGATTTCATCGAGCGCACCGGAACCCCCAATTTCCGCCTGCTGATCGATACCGGCATCTTCCAGAACCGCCCGCTCAAGGGCTGGCAGCACGAAGTGCCCGAGGGTGACAGCGATCACGCCAAGCTGATCAACGGTATCGCGGTCGATCCCGAAGAGTTCCTCGACATTGCCAAGTACGTGGCCTTCATCCAGGCGAAGTTCCACTACATCAACGATGACCTGCAGTGCGAAAACATTCCCTGGGACAAGGTGATCCCGGTGCTCAAGCGCGCGGGCTACAGCGGCTACCTGTCTTCGGAATACGAAGGCGCGCGCGAGCCGTGGGTGGCGATCGACCAGGTCCGCCGCCAGCACGTGATGATGCGCCAACTCGAGGCGCAATACAACGCCGCGCTCGCTGACGCCTGATCCGCTCGCACCCGACACCGCCATTTTCCAGGAACACGCCATGTACGAATACCAACTGATCCAGGCCACCGGCTTCCGCAACTACGGCCCCGAGGATGCTCGCGAGGGGGTGGAAGTGCGTTTGCGCCTGCCCAACTACCGCGGCATGCGTCTGTCGCTGCTCGACGGCGTCGACGTGACGCTCGACGATGAGTTCTTCAGCTATGAAACCACCAAGCTGCGCCTGCATGGCGAGGTCTATGACCTGGACGCCATGCGCGATGCGACGACGGTGCGTTGGGCGATGGGTGACTTTGGCAGCGTGCTGGTGCCCAAGGCGGGCGGGCTGGCCCCCGGCATCCATCGCGTCAAGGTGGCAGCTCGCGTCCGCTCGCCCTATTTCCCGCCGCACCTGCAGCCCCTGCCGGTGAACGGGGAGCGGCTGGCAACGATCGTCCTGCCCTGAGCGGACAATAGCGCGCCGTGCCCTGCAGGGCCGGCGCCAAAAGCAATGGCCCCCGGTGCGTTAACACCGGGGGCCATTGCTTTTCCATGACGGCGGGGATCAGAGCTGGCGGATCTTCACGTTGCGGAACATGATTTCCGCAGCCTCGATCTGCAGCAGGATGCGGCCGCGCGTGAGGGGGATGTAGCGCGAGCGATCGGCAGGGTCCTGGCGTTGCAGGCCATAGAGCGCAGTCACGATGCGGCCATTGACGATGTGGGCGGCCTTGTCACCCTGGGCGATCAGTTCGACCGTGTTCCACCCCTCCAATGTGTCAAAGCTGCCATCGGCACGGATCCACTGGCGCAGCGATCCGCCGGCGTCGACCTGAGGGGCATATTGCGTGTTGCCCGGCAGGTCTTCGGGCCAACCCGGCAGCCCGCCTTGCGAGATGGCCGGAATGGCGCGGTGGTTGATCGGCAGGGCATCGCCGGTGTTGCGCTCCATGATCTGGTATTCGATGGAATCCGGCCAGAGCAACTCGCGACCAGGGGGATTGTGATAGAGGATGCCGCTGTCCCGCTTCCACAGCGTGCGCGGCTCATAGCGGCGGGTGCCCCACTGGTATTCGAGGCTGAGGTGATAGTTCTCGTACTCGCGATCGGTGGCGAGGTAACCCATGCCTGCCTTGGCCGGGCCGCGATAGCGCGGGCCAAGCAGGTGGATCATGCCGTCATGGATATCGACCACGCCGTCGCGATCCTGCTGGCCCACGCCATCCTGGAAGAACGTCCAACCGGCCATGTCGCGGCCATTGAACAGCGGCCGCCAGCCTTCCGCCGCGGCGCGGGGAGTGGCTGCGGCGGGTGTCCGGCTGGTGGCGGCTGCCACCTGTGGCAACGCCGCTGTGGCAACGCCGGTCGCGGCCAGGCGCGTCAGCGCGCCGCGTCGGGTGGTGTTCATGCATATCTCCCTGAATTCGATGCCGTGGACCGGCGGCTAAACCGTTTTGTTAATCAATGATCAAATTGTCACAAGCTGTGATTGCTAATGTCCACGCGGTCGTTCAACCACAGTGCGCCGTTCACGTTTTGACATCGTCGGGCGCGCGGTACAAAAGGCGGGGCGCTGGATGCCGATGCCGCTGATGCAGGCGGAGCGGGGCGGTTTTTCACCGCCCCAGGCAATCGGCCCATCACCGGGCGGGAACGAATGAGCGACAAGAAGCAGTATCACCGGGACAAATTGCGCAACAGCCTGCTCGATGCCGGTCGTGCCTATCTGAAGCAGCACGGGCATAACGGGCTTTCCATCCGCACCCTGGCCCAAGAGGTGGGGGTTTCGCCTGGCGCGCCCTATTATCATTTTCCCGACCGGCGTTCGCTACTGCTCGCGCTCGCCACCGAGGGATTCAACGAGATGCTGGCGGGGACGGAGCAGGTCGTGGCCGGCAAGGCCAGTCCGGCCGACAAGCTGCGGCGCATGGGTCTGCTGTTCATCCGTTTCGCCGAAGAGAACCCGCATCTGCTCGATCTCATGTACGAAAGCGAGCTGACCACGCCGACGCTCGATCCCACGCTGCTGGAATTTCAGCGCGCGGGCCATAATGCCCTGCGCGAACAGGTCGTCGGCGCCCTCGACGGCCTGGACGCCGCGCATGCCGACGTGCGTGTCGTGGCCTATTGGTCGGCAATCTATGGCTTTGCCACGATGCGCAAGAAGGGGGTGCTGCGCCCCAGCGAGGATGGTGCCTTGCCCAGCGTCGATATTGCCGAAACGATCGTCGATATCACCCTGCGCGCCGTGCTCGCTCCCGACTGACCGCGCGCAGGCGCTGGCGGGGCAGAGGAGCTGCTCCGCAACCAGACGCCGCCGACATTTCCGATATCCGCAAGGGATAAGCCGGCTTGCCGCCGCGCTATTGCCAATCGCGTTGCCGGCTCGTCTGGCCAATGCCGGGATTGAGGCGGTTGCCGGGATCGAGCGCCCGGTAATGCGCGGCCAGTGCCGGCTTGGCCGGATAGAGGTGGCCAACGTTGTGTTCGGCCGGATACTCTGCGCCGCGCGCGTCGAGCAGGTCCCACATGCGGTGTTCCAGCGCGAGCGGGTCGACGCCTTTCTTCAGGATATAGTCCTGGTGGAACACGTGGCAGAAGAAGTGCCCGTAATAGAGCCGGGCCTCGATCGCATCGGCAATGGCCGGGGGCAGGATTTCCAGCCAATCTTCGTCATTGCGCCGCAGGGCGATGTCGAGAGCAACGATTTCGCCAACCCGATCCGCGTGGATGGCGCGGTAGCGGATTGCCGCGCCGGCCACGGCAAAGCGGTGCAGGAAGGCTTACATTGCACGCGCCCAGCGTGATGGCCATCATGATGCACGCCGAAGACCGCGAACTGCGCCGCCGGGTGTATGAAGCCAATGGCACGCGCGCGTCCGATCAGGGGCCGGATGCCGGCCGGTTCGACAATTCGGCGAATATCCGCGCGCTGCTCCGTTTGCGGGCGGAACAGGCCATGGCGCTGGGCTTTGCCGATCCGGTGGAACGTTCGCTGGCCACCAAGATGGCGCCCGGCGCGCAAGAGGTGGAAGAGTTCCTGCTGCGCCTGGCGCGCCTGGCCCGGCCAAAGGCGCAAGCCGATCTGGAAGAGTTGCGCCGCTTTGCCGCGCAAGAGCTGGGCATTGCCGGTCTGATGCCGTGGGACATGGGCTTTGCCGCAGAGCGCCTGCGCCGCGCTAGCCACGCGCTCGACAGTGGGGAAATCCGCCGCCACTTGCCGCTCGATCGCGTCATGGCCGCGCTGTTCGATTTGGTGGGCGATCTGTTCGGGATCGAGCTGCGCCAGCGCAGCGATGTGCCGGTATGGCATGAAGACGTGCGCCATTACGAAGTCTTTGCGCGTGGCGCCCCGGCAGATGCCGTGCCCATCGCCGGCTTCTATGCCGACATGTATGCCCGCAACGGCAAGCGGGGCGGAGCGTGGATGGACGTGTGCCGCGCGCGCGGCGACAATGGCGCGATCTGGCCGCTGGCCTATCTTGTCACCAATTTTCCCGCCCCGGCCCAGGGTGAATCCGCCACGATCAACCATGGCGACATGGTCACCCTGTTTCACGAGCTGGGCCACGTGCTCAACCACCTGCTCAGCGCCGTGGACGTGCCCAGCGTGGCCGGCATTTCCGGGGTGGAATGGGATGCGGTGGAATTGCCCAGCCAGTTCCTGGAAAACTTTGCCTGGGAACCGGCCATTCTCAAGGCGGCATCGGCCCATGTCGAAACCGGGGAGCCACTGGACGAGGACCTGATTGCCCGCATGCTGGGCGCGCGGCAGTTCCAGAAGGGCCTTGGCCTGCTGCGCCAGGCCGAACTTTCGTTGTTCGACCTGCGCCTCCACGCCAGTGCCGGCGGGGCCAACAGCCCCGATGTGCAAGCCGTGCTGGAGGCCGTGCGCGACTAGATCGCCGTTGTCCGCCCGCCCGAATGGCACCGCTTTGCCCATTCTTTCAGCCATATCTTTGCCGGCGGCTATGCGGCAGGTTATTATTCCTACCTCTGGGCAGAGCGGCTTTCGGCCGATGCCTATGCCGCCTTTGGCGAACCGGGCGCCGATCGCGCCGCCCTGGGCGCACGCTTCCGCGACGAAGTGCTGGCACGCGGCGGATCGCGCCCGGCGGCACAGAACTTCGCCGCCTTCCGCGGGCGCGAACCGGCCGACGAGCCCCTCCTGGCCGCCTGGGGCATCGCGGCCTGAGCGACTCAAATCCGGAGGTCCTGGTTTCAGGGCCTTCGGGTTGCCCAAGCGCAGATGCTCATTGTCCAAGGGGTACATCCCCACGCCGCTTAGCCGAGATCATTCATTGCTTTTCTTGGCTCCGGCACATGCTCGCCGACGGCGGCTACGCTGACAGCAACTCGCGGGCGCGCTCCGTCGCACCAGCAAACGGATCATCGACATCATCAAGCCGTCTTACAAAACCAAGGGCTTCGAGATCCTGCCGCGCCGGTAGATGGTCAAACGCTCCTTCGCGTGGCTCAACCGCAATCGCTGTCTCGCCAAGAATTTTAAGCAGCCCATCGCCTCTCACACCGCACGGCTGCTCCTCCCACCAATTCAACTCCTCATCCGCCGGATCGCAAGACCATCAAATTATCTGGGACAACATCGAATCAGACTTCGACCCCTGCGCAGACATTCAATTGACGGGCAAAGCACTTCAATCGCTTCGCAAGCCGGGGCAGCGTGTATAGCCGCAATATGGATGGGAAGCCCGTCACAAGGGCACAACAGAGGATGCAACGGCATGAATCGGCGGTTTTTCATGGGAGCCTCGCTGGCCTCGATGGTATCGGGCGTGGCCATGGCGGCAGGGGCTCCGCGCCCGGCGCCTGCCACCAAGGGCGTGTTTTTCATGAACCGCATTGCCCCGTCTGCGTCGGACCTGTTCATGGCCGGGCTGGATGGATCGAACGAGCGCAAGCTGCTGGCCGACGCCCGCTATGAATACAACGGCTCGCTCAGCGCGAAGGGCGACTGGCTGGTTTTCACCTCCGAACGGGCCGGTGACGGGCAGAGCGACATCTTCCGCGCCCGCGCCGATGGCACCGGGATCGAGCCGCTGGTGACCGCGCCCAGCATGGACGATGCCGGGGTGCTTTCGCCCGATGGCAGCAAGCTGGCTTTTGTTTCCACCCGCAACCCCTCCGCCGACAATGAATCGCGCGCCAACATCTGGGTGCTCGACATTGCCAGCGGCGCGCTGACGCAATTGACCGGCACGCCCGGTGTTCATGGCGAAAGCGGGTTGCCCGATGGCTATTTCCGCCCCGCCTGGTCGCCCGACGGGCAATGGATCGTGTTCTCCACCGATCGCAACTCGCGCTGGTATGGCCATGATGGCGGCGCCGGGTGGGAGCACACCCAGGAACTCTCGCTCTACATGATCCGCCCGGATGGCACCGGCTTCCACAAGATCGCCACGCGCCCCGGCTATTGCCTGGGTTCGCCCAAGTTTTCGCCTGATGGCCGCCATGTGGTGTTCTATTGCATGACCACCGAGGCCACCTGGGGCGCGCGCCGTCCCAACTATGTGGGCAAGACCCCGTCGCAGATCATCTCGGTCGAACTGGCCACGGGCGAATGGACCGTGCACACGCAGGGCGATGATCTCAAGCTCAGCCCGCAGTTCATCAGCAACAGCGAGATCGGCTATCTGATCAAGTATGGCCCCAACGAGGGGCTGGCCTATACCTCTGGCCGGGCCGGGCTGAAAGGCAAGGTGCGCGCGCCCAGCTGGACCGCCGATGGCCAGCGCGTGATCTATGAACGCACCGCGTTCCAGCCCGTGCGGCCGTTCGGCAAGCCGCTCTATAGCTTTGACCACGATTGGGAATATCGCCATCTCGACGTGTTTCCGCAGATCGGCCGCGATGGCTGGCTGGTCTATACCGAAAAGCAGTTGGGCGATTCCTCGATCTGGATCATGCGCCCGGATGGTTCGGGCAAGACCAAGGTGTTTGAATCCGCCGGCCACGGGCTTGATCTCCAGCGCGTGAAATTCGGCCTGGCCGGTGCGTTCCAGCCCTCGTGGTCGGCCGATGGCAAGTGGATCACGTTTGGCCTGGGCTACTGGTTTACCGAACGTTCGCACGAAACCGCGGCAATCTGGCGCGTGCGCCGCGATGGCACCGGCGCCGAACAGTTGACCGATGGCACGATCCATTCGGGCTTTCCCAGCTTTTCGCCCGATGGCAAGCGCATCGTCTATCGCGTGTGGAGCGATACCGAAAAGGGCCTGCGCATCCTGGATGTGGAAACGCGCAAGATCACCAAGCTGACCGAGGGCTGGGACAACCTGCCGGGCTGGTCGCCCAACGGCAAGTGGATCGTCTTTACCCGCAAGCGCCTCGACAGCAATTTCGACATCTACACGATCGAGCCCGACGGCACCAACCTGCGCCGCATCACCACCCATGATTCCAGCGATGGCCATGCGGTGTGGAGCTGGGACAACCGCATCATGTGGTCCGGTTCGCAGCACGGCTTCCGCGACGAGGCGGCGCTTTATGAAAACACGTTCCAGCAATATGGCCAGATCTATGTGGCCGACTGGGACGGCTCGAACAAGCGCCTGCTGACCGATTCCAAGTGGGAGGATTCGATGCCGATCTTCGTGCCGTGGAAGTTCTTCCCCGCAAAGTGAGGCGGACCAGCGCCGGACGCCTGCAAGGGTTTCCGGCGCCATGGCCCTGAAACGGAAAAACGCGCGATCGGCCCACTGGCCCATCGCGCGTTTTTCCGTTTGGCCGGCTGTGCAACGGAGAAGGGCGGCGGGAATAGGGCCCGCCCCCCAATACGGGCAATAAAGCCCCGCCGGCAGATAGGTGAAAAGATAATAAAAATTGTCAAATCCAGAGAA
>CAYXUN010000041.1:20037-35809 GCA_964468165.1 uncultured Novosphingobium sp.
CAACGGAGAAGGGCGGCGGGAATAGGGCCCGCCGCCCTTTCCGGTCATTCCAGCCCGGCGGTCAGATCGGTGAACAGTTCATCCACCGACAGCTTGCGCGGGATGATCTTCTGTTCAAACGCCCATTCGATGGCCAGGGCCAGGCCCTTGCGGTTGGCTTCAAGGCCCATCGGCGGGAAGGGATCGGGCAGGCCGCCTTCGGTCAGATCGCGGCTTTCCTTGACCATGCGATAGATTTCGCGGACGGCTTCGGGATGATCGCGCGCCACATCTTCGTGGACCACGAAGATGTGGTTGATCGGGACCACGCCTTCGCGCGCGAACCAGGCCTTGGCGGCATTGAACGGATCGGGCACCAGGCGTTCGACGCGCGGATCCTTGGGCAGGTCAACGCCCTGCAAGGTGGCGGCCAGTTCGCCAGCAAGCATCATTTCGCCGATGTTGGAGCCCTTGGGCAGGCGCACGCAGTTTTCCGGATCGGTGTATTCCTCAAGGTGGCCTTCGCCCACGGTGCAGAACGTCACTTTCGACAGATCGACACCATATTCGTGCTGGAGGATGCCGCGCACCCACAGCCCGGTGGTTTGCGCATAGGTGCGCACGCCCACCTTGCGGCCTTCGATATCCTTGGGATCGAGATGCCCCAGTTCGCGGTTGAAGCCGGCACAGTGGTGCTGGAACCGCCCCGAAACCGGCGCCGGCAGCAAGACCCAGGGTTTGCCATAGCACTTGGCCTGGAGATAGGTGACGATCGCCAGTTCGCCGGCATCATAGAGATTGCGGCGGATCATGTCCTTGAAGCCGTTCTGTGCCGGATCGGGGCCGCACAGATCGAGCGTGACGAGCGGGGAGCTGACCCGGCCATCGTGGATGGCCTTGGTCATCGGCGAAAGCGCCAGGTTGGTTTTGAGCACGGGGATGGGATGGGACGTTGTGGGATCAGACATGGCAATGGTTCTCCCGTCGCGGAAAGCCGTTCCCGGCCTTTCGCATCTGTGGTTGGCTGACAAAGATCCTCAAGGTTGCCCGGCGTTGCCGCCGGGCACCTGTCAAAGCCGCACTTCGATAAGCTGGGGGCCGGGTTCGTTGATCGAACGCACCATGGCCTGGGTGAAATCCTCCGCCGTTTCCACCGCCACGGCCGGCACGCCCATCGACCTGGCCATGGCCTGCCAATCGATCCGCGGGCGGTCGATATCGATCATGGCCATGGCCTGCGCGCCGGGCGAACCTGCGCCCATGTTGGCGTATTCGGCCTTGAGGATGGCATAGCTGTTGTTGGCAAAGATGATCGTGGTGATGTTCAGGCCTTCGCGCGCCTGGGTCCACAGCGACTGGATGGTGTACATCGCGCTGCCATCGCCCACCATGCAGAATACCCGCCGGTCGGGGCAGGCCAGCGCCGCGCCCGTGGCCACCGGGGTGGCATAGCCGATCGATCCGCCCATGTTGTTGATCAGATCGTGCGGCCGCGCGCCCATGGTATAGCCCATCGTCTCGCGCCCGGTAGTGAGGGACTCGTCCACCACGATGCAGTTTTCGGGGATGGCATGGGCCAGGGCATGGGCAATGCTGACCGGATTGAGCGCGCCGGTCGGGGCCGGGGTTTCGATCCGTGCCTGGAGCAGCGGGGCGGTGCCGGCTGCGCCCAGCGCATCGAGCAGCATGGCCAGCGCCGCTTCGCTGTCCTCGTCGCGTTCGGTCAGGGTGTGAACCGTGGTCGACGGGCTCTTGAGCAGGCTGGGCTTGTCGGGATAGCTGAAGAACGCCACCGGCTCGGTCGTCTCGACCGTGATGATGTGCTTGAACTGCGCCAGAAAGGCGATGGCCTGGGGCACGGCATAGGGGATGCGTTCCAAGGGCACGCGGCCCGCGCCGCGTTCGATCCGCGCGGTGAAGAACTGGCTGCCCAGGCGGCATTGCGTGGCCGCAGCCACCCGCCCGGCCAGCTCCAGCGCCTTGCCCCGCGTGGCCTTGTTGGCCAGCACGATCAGCGCCGGTTCGCCGCTCTTGAGCACGCGGGCGACGTGCTCGATCCGCTCCGGATCGGGCGCCCGGCGGCTGCGCACCACGGGGGGCAGGGGCTGGGGCGGGCCGGCATCCTGCCAGCTGGCATCGCCCGGCAGGATCAGCGTGGCAATCTGGCCGGGATGGCTGGAGGCGGCCTGAACCGCCGCCGTGGCATCCCACGCGATCGAGCCGGCATTGTCCACCCGGCGCACCCAGTGCGAGAGCGGGCGCGCCAGCCCTTCGATATCCGAAGTCAGCGGCGGATCATATTGCAGGTGCCGGCTGGAATGTTCGCCCACCACATTGACCATGCCCGAAGAGGCGCGCTTGGCATTGTGGATGTTGGCCAGGCCATTGGCCAGGCCCGGGCCGAGATGCAACAAGGTCGAGGCCGGGCGATCGGTCATGCGATACCAGCCATCGGCCGCGCCTGTGGCAATGCCTTCAAAAAGGCACAGCACCGACTTCATCGCCGGATTGTCGAGCGCGGCAAGGAAGTGCATTTCCGAAGTGCCGGGATTGGCAAAGCAGATGTCGACGCCAAGCCCGGTGAGCGTGGTGACCAGCGTCTGCGCGCCATTCTTGCTGGGGGTGTCCATGGTCAATACCCCGCCAGTTCGCGGCCCTGGCCCACCACGCCGTACGAGCGCGAGGGCGCCGACATCAGGAAGCGATAGCCTTCGTTGACCAGGCGTTCGACATTCTTGGCATTGGTGTGCGGATTGCCCACCGGCACATTGTGCTTGTGGCAGGTTTCCACGATCTTGCGCATCGCGCCCAGCACTTCGGGGTGCTCGTACTGCCGGGCATAGCCCAGTTCCTGGCTGAGATCGCCTTCGCCGATCAGGATGAAACCGATGCCCGGCACATTGGCCAGGATATCATCGAGGTTTTCCACCGCCGCCACGCTTTCGCACATCAGGCCAACCAGCAGTTCGCCATGGGGCGCCAGCGGCCAGACATCGGCGGCGGCATAGTAATCGGCCTGGCTCAGCCCCCAATAGCGCGCGGCCGTGGCCGGGCCATCGCCGCGCACCCCGCGCGGTTCATAGAGCGGGGCATTGCGCGGCCGGGCATAGCGGCACGAAGCCACCGCGTTATAGGCCTGTTCCACTGTCGACACATGCGGCCAGATCACGCCATAGGCGCCGCGATCGAGCACCTGCTTGGCCTGGAACTGGTTCATTTCCGCGCCATTGGCGGGAATGCGCGCCAGCGGGGTCACGCTTGGCGCGATCGATCCGGTCGTGGCGATGGTCTTGCGGTTGAGCATGTATTGCAGGCAATCCCCCAGCGCCGCCACGTCATAGGGGTTGTGCTCCATTTCATAGATGATGCCGTCATAGGGGGCATCGGTCATTTCGATCGCGGTCTGGCGATCCAGCTTGGCAAAGGCGGCAAAAGCGATCTTGCCGTTTTCAAAGGCGCGGATCACGCCGTTCAGGCGCTGGTCGGGCTTGCTCATGGTATGGCTCTCTTCTCGTTGGATCAGGCGGCAGGTTGCAGCGCGGGGTCCCAGTACATGAAGCCCATGCCTTCGCCGGTGCCCGCTTCGGTGCGCCAGCACGGCACATAGTCCACCAGCGTCATCTGCGCGCCGGTGGGTTGCAGGGCCATCATGACGATGGAGTAGATCTTCACTTCCGACGTGCCCGACTGGTAATAGGTATCGGGGATCGCGCAGAGGCCCTCGTAATCATAGGCCGCCAGCTTCCCCATCACGTCGCGGTCGAATTCCTCGTCGTTGACGAAGTGCGACAATCCGCCCGAGGCGATCACCGCCACGCGCAGATCCTGCGGCCAGGCCGCGATCGCTTCGCGCAGCACGCGGCCGAATTCGACGCAGCGCCGCATCGAAGGCTGGGTGGGCGGATAGAACAGGTTGAACAGCACCGGCACGTGCGGGGGCACGGTGTCGCCCATGATCTGGTGATAGACAAAGCTGTAGGCGTGGGGAACGACCGGATAGTCGGGCTTGTAGCCTTGGCGCTGGGCCATCCAGACATTTTCCGGCCAGGCCTGGAGATCATTGAGATCGAAGCCTTCGCGCTGGAACGTTTCGATCAGGTAGGTGGCGAATTCGGGCCAGGCCTGGTGCACCACATGATGATCGGGGGCATAGACGCTGCGCTGCGGCGGCCCATTGTGCACCTCTTGCCCGGTATAGATGGTGATCGAGGGGGATTGATCGGGCCAGATTTCCTTCTGGTCCTTGCCCAGCACGATCGCCACGTCGACATTGGCGCGGGCATAGGCGGCGGCCATTTCATCGAGCGCGGCGCGGCAGCGCGCGGCGCGAGCGGTGCGTTCATCGAGAGTAAGGAACGGGGCAAAGGCCGCGCCGCGTTCGGCCTCAAGCTCGGGATAGGTCCAGGTGCGGCCCTTGTACCACAAGGCCGGGTTGGCGCGATCGCGCGCGCCGTTGGTCAGCCAGTCTTCGGGCTTTTGCCCCAACATGCCGCTGTGCGGTACGGCCATTCCGAATACGATCTGTGCCATGGTGGAAAGTTCCAGTGGGTTGGGGGATCAGGCGGCGCCAGGCGCCAGCTTGGGCGCCCATTGCGGGCGCAGGAGAAACATGGCGGATGCAGCGCCAAGGACCAGGAACACGAAGATCACGGCCATCGGCGCGGTATAGCTGCCGGTCACCCCGATCAGCCAGCCAGACAGGCTTGCGGCAATGCCGCCGGCAAGGCTGGTGGCCACTTGCTGGATGCCCGTGACCAGGCCCACGGCCGGCTTGGGGATCAGGGTCAGGCGGCACAGGGCCAGGTTGTTGGCCGTGGCCAGGCCCAGGCAGGTGAGCGACACCACGTTCCAGAACAGCGCGACATCCACCGATGTGGCCAC
The DNA here is from genome assembly GCA_964468165.1 of uncultured Novosphingobium sp. Taxonomy (GTDB): domain Bacteria; phylum Pseudomonadota; class Alphaproteobacteria; order Sphingomonadales; family Sphingomonadaceae; genus Novosphingobium. The sequence goes on from CAYXUN010000041.1 coordinate 24,898, forward strand.
AGCGCCCAGCAGCACGGTGCAGGCGCCGACAAAACCGGCCACGACAAAGCCCTTGCGCACCCGCACCGGATCAAGCCCGCGCGCGATCAGGCGATCGGCGGCCCAACCCGCCACGGCGGCCATGATGGCAATGCCGGCAAAGCTGTAGAAGGTGAAGATGCCCGATTGCTGCAACGACAGGCCGCGCCGCTCCACAAGGTAGGAGGGCATCCACGACATGCAGAAGAACGTGAAATAGCCATAGCAGAAATTGGTGATCATGCCGCCCCACACCACCGGGCTCTTGAGCGCGGCGCCCAGGGTTATGCCGCCGGCCTTGCGGCGGATTTCGGCGGGGTCGGTCGCGCGCGGCAGGTCATCGGGGGCCATGGCCAGCCAGGCGATCAGCCACAGCACGCCCACCGCGCCCAGCGCCACGAACATGCCGCGCCAGGAATAGTGCACGATCATCCAGGCTGCCGCCGGGGCGCCGATGGCCGGGCCAAACTTGTTGCCCATGGCAAACAGGCCCACGGCAACGCCGCTGTTGCCTTCTTCAAACGTGTTGCGGATCCAGCGATAGCTGGCCGGGATCACCACGGCTTCGGTCGCCCCCACCAGCAGGCGCGCGACAAACAGCGCAGGCAGCGCGTGAAGCATGCCCGTGGCCGCCGAAATGGCGCACCACAGGGCAAAGCAGATGGCATAGGGCCGTTTGACGCCATAGCGATCGACCAGCCAGCCCATCGGCACCTGCACCAACCCATAGGACCAGAAGAAGGCCGAATTGACCCAGCCCTTGCCGACCGGGGTGATGGCAAAGGCCTGGTTGAACGCCTTGTCGGCCAGGGCGGCCGAAATGCTGGTGCGATCGATGAACGAGATCAACACACCAAGGGTGAGCAAGAGCAGCAGGAACCAGCGTATGACTGGGGCCGGCTTCTGAATCTGTTCGGCCATGGTATGTTGATCCTCGTCCCGGATTTTGTTTTTGGTTTATTGTGCAAAGTAGGGGTAGAGCTTTTGGGCGGTCTTGCCCAAGATCCAGGCCTGGTCTTCGGCAGAAAGGCTGCTGAGCCCCTCTTGCGCCGTCGCCCTGATTTCAGCCAGCGTGCCGGGCGAAGTGGGGAAGTTCGATCCCCAGGCCAGGCGATCGGCGCCAAACGCTTCCACCACTTTGGGGAAGAACGTTTCGGCGCTGGCGGCCCCCTTTTTCACGTCGCCAAAGATGCGCGGCGTGAGCTTGAGGTAGATGTTCGGCAGCGCGGCCAGTTCAAACAGCGAGGCGGCGTTGGCATAGGGCGGCCCGTCGAGCACGTCAGGGCGGCCCAGGTGATCGAGAATGATGTTCACATTGGCAAAGCGCCGGGCCAGGTCGGTCACTTGCGGCAGGCCGATCGGGCCGGTCTGGATGCACATCGACAGCCCGAGTTCGCCCAGCAGTTCCCAGGCGGGATAGGCAGCGGGGTTTTCCAACTCGGTCGGATCGAAATCCTTGGTCGATCCGCCGGTGAAGATGCGCAGGCCCTTGAGGCCCCGACCCACCCAGTCGCGGATCACCATGCAGGCATCGGGGGCGGCCACATCGACCGAGCCGATCGCGATCAGCCGGTCGGGATAGGCATTGCAGCCATCGACGACATAGCTGTTGTCAAAGCCATAGGTGGTCGAACTGTGGACCACGGCGGCCTTGTCGACCCCGGCGGCATCCATGGCCGCGATCAGCGCCTCGACCGTGTTGGGCCGCTCCTGCGACCATTCCGACCGCTTGCCGAACAGCGGGGCCGGGGGATAGCGGCTCTCGTCGTCCGAGATGATGTGGGGATGGATGTCGAAGATCATCTACAGCCCCCGTGCCTTGAGCAGGGCATCGAGGCGCGGATAGACGCGGCGCACGTTGCCTTCAAAAATGGCGTGGCGATCGGCATCGGTCAGCGCCGTGCAGGCATCGAGATAGCGCTTGGTATCGTCGAAATAGCAGCCCGTGTCCGGATCGCGCCCGCGCACCGCGCCGATCATTTCCGAACCGAACAGCACGTTGCTGGTCGGCACGACCTTGGTCAGCAGCTCCACGCCGGGGTGGTGATAGACGCAGGTGTCGAAAAACACGTTGTCGAGCAGCCCTTCGAGCGGGCGCTTGGCAATCTCCAGGCTCATCCCGCGATAGCGCCCCCAGTGATAGGGCACGGCCCCGCCGCCATGGGGAATGACCAGGCGCAGGGTGGGGAAATCCTTGAACAGGTCGCTTTGCAGCAACTGCATGAACACACTGGTATCGGCGTTGAGATAATGCGCGCCGGTGCCGTGGAAATTGGGATTGCAGCTGGCCGCCACGTGCACCATCGCGGGCACGTCCAGCTCGCAGATCGCCTCGAACAGGGGATACCACTCGCGGTCGGTGAACGGCTTGCCGGTCCAGTAGCCGCCGGTGGCATCGGGATTGACGTTCACCCCCACAAAGCCCAGCTCGTTGACGATGCGGCGCAATTCGGGGATCGAGTTCTTGGGCGGGGCCAGCGGGCTTTGCGGCAGCATGCCCACCGGCACGAAATTGTCGGGATAGATATCGCACACCCGGCGCACCAGGTCGTTGCTGATCGCGGCCCATTCCAGGCTGGTCCGCTCGTTGCCCAGATGGTGGCTCATCAGCCCGGCGATCGGCGAGAACAGCGTGAGGTCGGAGCCGCGTTCCTGTTGCAGCTTCAACTGGCCATTGCCCACGCCTTCGCGGATGTCATCGTCGGTGACGATCGCCTCGCTGGGCTTGGGGGCATTGACGGGGTCGTTGGCAAATTCCACCTGCCGGGCGCGCCAGTCGCGAAACGACTGGGGCACCGTGGTGAAATGGCCGTGGCAATCGATGATCATGGTCGCTCCATGGGCCGTGTGGCCCGTTTGATCGGTGCTCAGGCGGCGAATGCGGCGATCTGTTCGGGATCGAGGAACAGTTCCTCAATGCTCATCCGGCGCGGGGTCAGCCCCTGCTTGAACGCGGTCTGTTCCAGCGCCTCGATCGTGGCGCGGTTGGCGGCCATGCCATAGGGCAGCGGATCATGGCCCACGATCTTGCGCAGATCGGCATAGCGGGCGCTGGTCGCGTCGGTGGCTTGGCCGGCATCGAGCCGGGCCAGCCATTCGTTCTTGGCCGTGACGAAGGCATCGTAGATCGAGCGGGCCACCCAGGGATTGGCGCGCAGCACGTCTTCCTTGACCACGATCGTGCCGTGCATCGGATAGATGCCGGTGCGGGCATAGTATTCGGCTTCCAGCGCTTCGGCATTGGGGAACAGGTCGGGATAATCGGCTTCCACTTCCTGCCACCCGCCGGTGGGCGCGCCGGTGCGGCCGATGCCCGCCGCAGCGTGAAAACCCGCCTGGATTTCGCCCTTGGCCATCATTTCGGCCAGGCTGGTGCCTTCGGGGGCGTGGATCACGTTGGGCGGCAGCTTGAGCTGGGTGACGTGTTCCTCGTCATCGACCACCCAGGTCACCTTGTCGTTGTCCACCCCGAATTCGTCGATCAGCACCTGGCGGGTCCACACCCCGGTGGTGACCGAATAGGCGCGCACGCCCACTTTCTTGCCTTCCAGATCCTTGGGCGCGGCAATGCCCGCATCCGGGCGTACCAGCAGGCCGGCATGGTGGAAGCGGCGCACCACGAACAGCGGCAGCGCCACGAACGGCGCGCCATGGGCGCGGGCGATGATATACGTGGTGGGCGCCAGCTCGCAGACATCGAATTCCAGATCGCGCACCATGCGGCGGAACGCGCCGATCTGCGGCTTGACGGTGATGATTTCGGGTTCGACCCCCGCCACCGGAATGGTGCCGGCGCGAATGGCCGACGTGTGCGGATGCTCGGCAATCGCCATTTTCAGGCGGACGGTTGACATGGCTTTCTCCCAACAGGCGAGTTTCTGATCAGGCTGGTCCCTTGCTGAACACAGCCAAGCGGGTGCCAAGTCAACGCGGGCTCCGGGATACCAAAGTGCCACGACGACTTTTCAATCATCACCGGGCCCATGAGCAATTACACATCTGCATGCAGTGTGATAAGAAACGCGGCATAAGATAGCCGAGAGGATCCACCAAATGTCTGACGTTGCCTCGGATTGTGCCATCGAGTCGATCAGCTTCAAGCAGCTGCGGCTCTTTGAAAGCATCGGCCGGCTCAACAGTGTCCGGCGCGCTTCGGACGATTGCAACCTGTCGCAGCCGGCGGTGACGCAGGCCCTCGCCAAGCTGGAAAAAATCATCGGCACGAAGTTGGTCAAGCGCCACGCCTCGGGCAGCTATCTCAACCCGGCGGGCGAGATTTTCTACCGCCGCGTGGCGCGGTTCTTCACCCAGTTCGAGGATGCCCTGGCCCAGTTCGGGGTGGAAGGAGCACCGCGTGCGGTGGCCTCGCGCCTGTTGCGCTCGCAAGTGCGCGCCTTGGTGGCGATCGTCGAAACCGGATCGTTCCCGGCCGGGGCCAACAGCCTGGGCCTGTCCACCGCCACATTGCAGCGCGGTGTGCGCGATCTGGAGCTGAACTTGCGCAAGGCGCTGTTCTATCGCACCGCATCGGGGCTGATCGCACTGCCCGATGCCATCGAACTGGGGCGTCGGCTCAAGCTCTGCCTGCAAGAGATCGAATGGGGTGTGCGCGAGCTGCACGAAGCGGAAGGCGAAGGAACGGCGCGGCTGGTGATCGGGGCCATGCCGCTGGGCGGCAATTACCTGCTCGCGTCGGTGCTCGATGCCTTTCTGGAACGCGATCCGGGCGCCAATGTGGTGATCCGCAACGAAAGCGCGATGGAAATGATCAAGAGCCTGCGCAACGGCGATGTCGATTTCATCGTCGGCCTCATCCCGCCCGCGCACGAAACCGATCTGGAAGTCTTGCCGCTTGCGCGCACCCCGTTTTCGGTGGTCGCGCGCGATGGCCATCCACTCACCCGCGCGGGCCGGGTCACGCGGGTGGAACTGGCCGCGCAGCAGTGGCTGGTGGGCGGGCCGGGATCGCGGCGCAAGGCCTGCTATGACCGGATCTTTGCCGATGGCCCTGCCACCCGTGCGCCGATTGCCACCTCGGCCGTCCCGGTGATCCGGGAACTGCTGCTCAACAGCGACCGGCTGACGCTGATGACCTCGTACGAAATGCGCTTTGAAGGGCGCGGACTGGCCGTGGTGCCGTTCGGGCCGCTGGAAGAGCGGCCCACCATCGGCATTACCATGCGATCCGACTGGCTGCCCACCCGGCGTCATGCCATGCTGATCGGCATGTTGCGGGAAAGCTTGCCGCCCTTGGGTGCCGAGGCTCCGCTGGCGGCAGAGCTGGATATCTGATCAGGCGAACAGACGGCGGGGCAGTTCGAGCGGATTGGCATCCTTGAGCGCATCGGGCAGCAGGGCATCGGGAAACCCCTGATAGCATACCGGGCGCAGGAAACGTTCGATCGCCTTGCCCCCGACCGAGGTGGTGCGCGCATCGCTGGTGGCCGGAAAGGGGCCGCCGTGCACCATGGTGCGGGCAACTTCCACCCCGGTGGGCCAGCCGTTGACCAGCACGCGCCCGGCCTTGCGCTCGATCAGCGGCAGCAGCGCGCGCGCCTGGGGCAGGTCGCCCGTGGCCAGATGCAGAGTGGCGGTGAGCTGCCCTTCCAGCGCTTCCAGGCAGTGGCGCAGCGCGGCCTGATCGGCACAACGCACGATCACGGCCGAAGGGCCGAAGTTTTCGTGGCACAGGGCCGGATCGGCCAGGAACGTGGCCGCCGCGACACTGTAAAGCGCGGCGCTGGCCGTGCCGGCGCCTCCGGCCGGGCCATGGGCATGGCAGGTCACGCCCGGTGCGTTGTCAAGCCGGCCAAGCCCCTGCCGATAGGCTGCGGCAATGCCCTGGTGCAGCATGGTTTGCGCCGGCGCGGTGTGCAGGGCGGCAGCGGCCTGGGCAACGAAGCTGTCCAGATCGGGGCCGTCGATTGCCAGCACCAGGCCGGGATTGGTGCAAAACTGCCCGGCGCCCAGCGTCAGCGAGCCGGCAAAGCCCTGCGCCAGCTCCGCCGCCGCTTCGGCCAGGCGAGCGGGAAACAGGATCACCGGGTTGACACTCGACATTTCGGCAAAGACCGGGATCGGCGCGGGCCGCGCTTGGGCAATGGCGGCCAGGGCCAGGCCCCCGGCGCGCGAGCCGGTAAAGCCAACGGCGGCAATGCGCGGATCGGCCACCAGCGCCGCGCCCAGGGCATGATCAGGCCCCTGGATCAGCGAAAAGACGCCTTCGGGCAAGTCGCAATCGGCCACGGCGCCGGCAATCGCATCGGCCGCCAGCAGCGATGTGCCGGGATGGGCGGGATGGGCGCGCACCACCACCGGGCATCCGGCAGCAAGGGCCGAGGCGGTATCCCCTCCGGCCACGGAAAAGGCGAGGGGGAAGTTCGACGCGCCAAACACGGCCACCGGGCCGATCGCGATCTGCCGTAGCCGCAGATCGGGGCGGGGCAGCGGCTGGCGATCGGGCAGGGCGGCTTCCAGCGTGGCTTCCATCCAGGCGCCTTCGTGCAGGATCGTGGCAAATAGCCGCAATTGTCCGCAGGTGCGGCCCAGTTCGCCGGTCAGGCGCGCTTCGGGCAGGCCGGTTTCGACCATCGCCCGGGCGATGATCGCGGCCGCTCCGGCTTCAAGCCGCGTGGCGATCCGGTCCAGCAGGGCAGCCCGCCGCGCGGGCGGCAATTCGCGAAACGCATCGGCGGCGGCATCGGCCAGCATGCAGGCCTGGGCCACATCGGCCGGCGTGCTGATCGCGAAATCCCCGTCCAGCGGCGCGCCATCGTCGGCCGCGCGCGCGGTGAAAACGGCATCGCCGGTGCGGCGCTGCGATCCGATCCAGAAATGTCCTGCCATGGCGTAGTTCCCCCTTTTCTAGGCCGCAACGACAGCCGCCCGGGATCGACCGGACGGCAACGCGGCATGATGATGCGCGATATTCAGAGGCGGTGTGCGTGATCGATCACAGGAAGCGGCCGGGCTTGGCCAGCCACTGGTCGATCGCGTCATAGGTGGTCTTGATCGTGTCGCCGTACTTTTCGGGCGGATCGATACAGTTGCGGCACGGCTGATAGATGTGATCGGCGCCTTCGACGAACGCGATCGACTTGTCGGCGCTTTTGGCGTGGCGATAGATCGTTTCGGCGGCCAGCCCTTCCCAGTGCCCGGTCATGCCCAAGGCAAACAGCGGCACCCCGATGCCTTCGACGTTGCCCGGCGGGCTGGCATAGGTCGATCGCCAGTCCACCCCGGTGATCGTGCTGCCGTCATAGCCGAAATCGGGCAGCGTGCGCACGGCATAGCTGGACAGGTAATTGCGCACCGTGGTTTTCAGCGCGCCCATGGCATAGCGGGTTGAGGGGTTGGAACGGCCTTCGGCCTTGCGCAGCGAATGGATGGTTTCCACCGTGACCCGGCCATCGGGATGGATCAGCGGCCAGGCCTGCGTGGAATGTTCCAGCAGCGACGTGTCTTCGGAAAACAGGCGATTGCCGATGAAGCTGGCGCCGGCCACGATGAACGGCTCGTCATCGTCGAAATCGCCCTTGCCCGCCTCGATCAGGACAAGCCGCGCCTGGGCCTTGGCGATCAGGGCATTGTTGCGCTTGCCCTCGGCGGCCAGGAACCGGCTGCGAAAGGCCGCGCTGTAATGCGATCCGCTGCGGGCATAGCCATTGGCGGGGTTGTACATGTCGAGCGCGGGATCGAGCTGCGCCTTGCCGGTGCGATCGTCACCGATGGCGGGATCGATGCTCAGCAGGCTCATTTCGGCCTGGCCCCAGTTGGCATCGGCCAGCACGATCCCGTCAGCCGCCGGCAGACCGGCAAGACTATCCGGGCATTTGTGGATCTTGGCCGCGTCCTGGCAGGCTTTCACCCCGCCTTCGGCGATCATCTGATAGGCCGTCATCAGCGTGGCGCCGCCGCTGTGCCCGAACAGCACGATCTTGCGCACGCCGGGATGGCCGCGCAGGAAGCTGACCCCGCCTTTCAGTTCCAGCAGCACGCGATCGATGATGCCGTCGTCGAACATGCCCGATTTGCTGGTGGCATTGTTGGCGCAGAGCACGCGATAGCCACGCCGGGCCAGTTCGCCACAGGCCGAAAAGGTCAGGTAATCGCCGCTGGCATGCATCACCAGCAGGGCAATCGCCGCGCGCGGCCCGGGATTGTCCGGTTCATACAGAACGCCCGGCGCGCCATTGTCCAGGCGCACATAGTTGGTCTGCACTCCGGCAAGGGCCACTTCGCCTGGCGGCGGGCTGTTCATGCCCTGGGCCTGGGCGCTGCTGGCCGGGACGCAGGCCGCCAGCATCAGGGCCAGGGCCAGCAACGGGTGATCGCGGAACAGGCGGACAGACATGGGGCAGTACCTTTGCGATTGCGCGCGTTATTCCGCGCCCCGGATCCGGGCAAGCGGGATGGACAACAGGCCCTGGGCATCGGTCTGGCTGCCGCTGTCGTGCCGGTTGAACTGGGAATTGGCGAAAATCAGCGATGCGCCGCGCTGCGTCACCGTGGCAGGATAGACAAAGGCCGGATCGCGCAGGCGGGCCACCACTTTGCCCGTGCGCAGCGCCGGATCCAGCGCGATGCGCAGCACTTCACCATCCCACTGGCGCACCACGGTCAGGGTGCGGCCATCCAGCAACAGGCCGTCGCTGCCCGCCAGTTCGGCGCCGGGCACGCGGATCGGCGTGACCTTGCGCGTGGCGATGTCGATGCGGAACAGCAGCCCCTTGTTCATCTGCACCACGATCAGGCTGCGGCCATCGGCGGTGCGGGCAATGCCGTTGAGATTGGGGCCATCGGCAAAGCGGATCGGCGTCTTGTCGAGATCGAGCCAGCGTTCGATGTGGCCGCGATCATCGACCCGCCACAGCACCGGCGTGAACGTATCGGTGACATAGGCATGGTGGCCGATCACCACCAGATCGTTGAGCAGCGAGCGCGGCGTGGTCGGCACTTTGGCCTGCCACAGCACGGTGCCCCGGTCGGGATCGACTTGCGTGACCAGCCCGGTCCTGCCCCCCGCGATCCACAGGTGGCGCTGCGTGTCCAGCTTCATGCCCAGCATGGCCGGAAACGGGCTGGCCGGCGGCGCAATCTGCCCGGCCGGCACGATCACTTCGGCCGCGCCCCCGCCTGCCGGAATGCGCGCGAGGGCGCCGGTTTCGGCGCTGCCGGCATAGACTGCATCGCGCGTGGCGTCGTAGGCCGTGCCTTCGGGAAAGCCCACGCCGGGGGGCAGGGGCAGCAGGCCGGCAGCCGATCCGGAAATCGGCCCGCCAGAAGCGGCATCGGCATCGGCATCGGCATCGGCGGCGGCAAGGGCAGGGGCAGGGGCAGGGGCAGGGGCAGGGGCAGGGCCTTGCGGCAGCACGGCAATGGCCGAGGCGTGGGGCACGGCCAGGGTATTGCCGGTGGGCGTCAGCCGCCCGCTTTGCCCGTCATGGGCAAACACGGTGACCAGGCCGCTGCCTTCGTTGGCAACGAGCAGCCAGCGCTCCGTCAGATCGAACGACAGAGCCCAGGGCGTGAGACCGCCCGAGGCGATGCGCTGGATTTCGCGCGGCAGCCCGCTCGCCTGGTTCAGCGCATAGACCACCAGCGTATCCTCGCCGCGGTTGCTGGCATAGAGATAGCGCCCGTCGCGCGACACCAGCAGTTCGCCCGCGCCGTTTTCGCCCGTGTAATCGGGGCGGCGGGTGGACATGGTTTGCAGCGGGGTCAGCGCGCCGTGCTGGCCATCCCAGGCATAGACCGTCAATTCCGAGGTCAGCTCGCTGTTTACATAGGCAAAGCGGCCATCGCGCGAAAGCACCACGTGGCGCGGCCCCGATCCTGCCTTGGCCTGCACGAACGGCGTGGGCGCGGGGGCCAGGGTCATCGCCTTGGCATCAAGGCGGTAGACGAAGATCTTGTCGGCACCCAGATCGCTGACCAGCACGAACTTGCCCCCTGGCGCCACGGCAATGCCATGGGCATGGGCGCTTTTCTGCCGCCGGTGTGGCCCCGATCCGCTATCCTGCACCACCGAGGCGGGCGGATCGAGCCGGCCACCGCGCTCGATCGGGATCAGCGCGACATGGCCTGTGCCATAGTTGGCGGCCAGGATGGCATGGCTTTGCGGATCGAGCGCCAGAAACGTGGCGCCGCCGCCGCCCGAGGGCACCTTGCTGAGCGGGGTGAGCGCGCCGCTGGCCGGATCGGCGGAAAAGCTGAGCACGCCACCCTGGCTGGTGCCATCGTTGCCGGTTTCGCTCACCGCATAGAGCACGGCGCGATGTGGACTGGGCAAGACCCAGGTGGGGCGATCGACCTTTGCCTGCGGACCGAGCGGAGAAAGCGCACCGGTCGCCGGATCGAGCCGCGCGCCAAAGATCGCGCCATCGGGGGCATTGAGGCGTTCCCCGAAATAGACCAGTTGGCCGCCCTGCGCCAGCGCCAGGCCCGCCGGGGCGGCCAGTGCCGTTGCCAGAAAGACTGTACGCAGGGCCGCTTTGATCATCGTTCTCTCCCGCCGGGCTCGTGCCGGCCCGCCCGTTGATTATGTCTTTTGTGCCGTGACGCCAGGCAATCCATGCCCAACCACATCTGTCACCCGTTAGACCGGCTCATCACCGCCGGGGCAATGAGGAAGCTGTCTCAAGTGATTGAATAGTGCGCGGCGGCTGCGCTTTTGCATGGTGTGCGATGCCCCCGCCATGCTGGCTTTGCTGCGGGCTGCGACAGATTTTTGTGCGCACAATCTTATCGGCGGGCGCCGACAATCAATAATGGCTTTTTCCGCACAGGGATTAGCTCACCAATAACGGAGCTGGCATGTGTTCGACGCCTGCCTGGCAACCCTAACCTGTCTTATTCACCGCGGCGGGTGAGAGGGTTGGCGGGAGTGGCGTAA
>CAYXUN010000042.1:0-3990 GCA_964468165.1 uncultured Novosphingobium sp.
ATGTGATAGCCCCCCCGGGGGCGGGGGGAGCCTGCGGCCAAGGGTACATCGCGCGGGAAGGGTGCGAGCAGGCCATGGTGTTCGCGCGCGGCGAGAAACGCCGGCGTGGCGCGCCAGCCGGCATCGAGCGCGCCCAATTGCTCTGCCTTGGCGGCGAGATAGGGCGTGGGGGCGCCGGCCTCATCGAACAGGCGCTGCCCGCCGGATGCACCCACGCGGGCATGGGCCAGATCGATATGCACCTGGGGCACTTCGTCTTCATCGCGGGTGCGGCCGATCAGGAAGGGCTGCACCGCATGGGCCAGGGGCACATAGGCCGCGTCCCAGCGATCACCGGTGAGGAACAGGTTCTCGCCCTGGTCAAAGCCGAACAGCGCCAGCGCGGCAAAGCGCCCGGTCTGCCCATCGCGGCGGAAGACAATGGGATAGTGCGCGGCAACCGCGCGAAATTCCGCTGGCACGACCAGGCATCCCATCACCCCATCGCCCCACGGCACCCCGGCGGCGGTGGCCACGGTGAGATCGCGATGGCTGGCATTGTCGAGCAGGGCGTGGCTGCTGCGGCTGGTCACGGTGCGGGCGTCCTCTCTCTTGTGGCTCTGTTCTGATCCTGCCCCCTTGTTCCATCGCCCCACGCCACAGGCAAGCGCATTGGAACAGGGGCCATCCGGCCGGGCAGACGGGCAGTGCCGCCCGGCCGGATGGGGAGGGCCGCGTCAGAAGTTGACGCGGAAACCAGCCGAATAGCGGGCATAGCCGCTGGAGGCGAAGGACACGTTGTTGTCAGACCGCAGGTGCCCACGCCGGCCCTGGTTGGTCAGGTTGATGGCATCGGCAAAGACGGTGAAGCCCTTGCGGAATTCCCAGCTGGCGCTGGCATCGACCTGCCCATAGGGCTCGACATAATAGGGGTTCGGCCCCGTGCCCGAGAGGAACTGCGCGCGCCAGTTGTAGGCAACGCGAGCCTGCAACCCGTGCTTGTCGTAGAACAGCACCGCGTTGGCACTGTCGGACAGCCCGGTCAGCGCGAACTGCGTGACGCTCGAGGGCTTGGTGTTGTCGTACGTCGCATCGCCGCGCACGATCGTGTAGTTCAGGATCGCACCGAAACCGGTGTTCCAGAACGAATGCTGGATGGCAAATTCCCAGCCATAGAGCGTCGCGGTCTGCGAGGAATTGACCGGCGTGGCGATCTGGAAATTGACCGCCGCATCCTGAGGCGTGCCGAAGATGTTGCCCGTCAGGTTGCCGGTGGCATCGGTGCCGGTGATCTGCGAGCTTTCGGGATAGTGGGTGAAGATGTAGTTGCGGATCGCCGCCGTGCTGGCATCCGCCCCCAGCGCCGAGATGGCGGCCTGATAGCGCGGGCCATTGGCCGGGTTGGTCAGGCCGAAGGCCGGACTGTCGACCCGGGCCGACGAGATGAAGTTCGACACGCCCTTGTGGAAGAAGCCTACAGAGACATAGCTCGTCGGCGCGTAGTACCATTCGAGGCTGAGATCGATGTTCTTCGACTTGTAGGGCATCAGGCCGGGATTGCCTTGGCTGCCGGTGCCACCGCCGATGCGGAACAGCTGGTCGAGCGTGCGGCCACCCTGCAGGCTCGCATAATCGGCCCGGGTGATGGTGTGGCTGTAGGACGCACGGAACTTGACGTTGCGTGCGGGCTGCATGTCAAAGTCGAACGCGGGCAGGAAGTTGTCATAGCTGCCGGCAAACGTGGTGAACGCGCTGTCACCGCCATAGATCAGGCCGAATTCGTTGGCCGAGACCCACTGCGTGCCGGTGGGCACCGGCACCAGCGCCGAAGAGGTGACGCGGGTGTTTTCATAGCGCAGGCCAGCGCGGAAATGCGCCTCGCGGCCGAGCAGGTCGAACTTGGTGTTCACCTGCACATAGGGCGCGATGGTGCGCTCCTTGATCCGGCGATCGACGGTGTAGGGCGCCAGGCAGTTGCCGGTGCCGCCGCAGATCTGGTTCTTGCTATCGAGCAGGCTCACCATCTTTTCGAAGTTGAAGCTGTAGAACTGCTTGATGATGTTGGGATCGTTGGCGCCGGAAACACCCTTGAACTTGTCCGGCACCGAAACCAGGCTGAACAGGTCGTCCGGCGTCTGGCTCGCCGGCAGCGAGCCGCCCCAGGTGTCGTGCTGGATATAGCCATAGGCCGAACGCACCTTGTTCTCGGTGTAGTCCGCGCCGAAATCGAGGCTGTCGATCACCCCGCTGTCGAACTTGAACTGGCCCGAAAGCCGCGCCTCGTTGATCTCGTCGCGGAAATAGGCGTTGCGGAAGGCATTGCCGGTGGGCGTGATATTGGCCGGATCGAGCGCATCGATGCCCGGGTTCATGCCCACCGAAATGACCGGCAGATCGTGGGTGAAATCGATCTTCTGATTGGCGATGCCGAACACCGCCGTGCCCACCGACACGCTGGTGCCATAGGGGTTGTTGGGCTTGGATTCGGCCGTCGAATGGTGCGCGTCGAGCTCCAGCGTCAGGCGATCGATGCCATCCCACTTGAGATTGCCGCCGATCGAACGGTTGATCGAGCGGTTTTCGGTGAGCGCCGCGCTATACGACAGGTCCTTGCCTTCGTTGGCGCCGAAGTGTTCGGCATAGAACACCGGGCCGGCCACCGGGCCATCGGTCCACTGGCTGGAAACGTCGTTGAAATTGAACCAGATGCCCACGCTGTTGGTGCGCGCGCGCACGGTGTTCTGGGAATAGGTATAGTCGAACGTCGCGGTCAGCGTATCGGTGGGCCGCAATTGCAGCACGAGCTGCCCGTTGATGCGCTCGCGATCGATATCGGTGATGTCATAGCTGGCGTTCTGCGGCACCTGGTAGACATCGTTGGGGCCAGGCCGGTTGACGATGTTGGCATAGCGCGGATCGCCCTGCTGCGGCAGCGAGCCCCAGTTGTTTTCCGAGCCCAGATAGCCATCGCGCCAGCCGACATTGGCCTGGTTCACGCTGGCCTTGCGCTTTTGCCACACGCCGGTGACCAGCACGCCCACCTTGCCGTCGGCAAAAGTGTCGCTGATGATGCCCGACACTTCGGGCGTGATCGGGCTGCCTTCGTTGCGCGAGGTATCGATCATGCCCTTGATCGCCAGGCTGCCGTGCAGGCCGGGCCGATCGAGCGGGCGCGGGGTCTTGATGTTGATGGTGGAGCCGATGCCGCCGGTGGGCAGCGTGGCCCGGCCCGACTTGTAGACTTCAACCCCGGCCACGCCTTCGGACGCGAGGTTGGCGAAATCGAAGCTGCGCGTGGACGGCGCGCTGGCGCCATCGCCCAGGCTGGAGGTTGGCATCTGCCGGCCATTGAGCAGCACCAGGTTGAATTCGGGGCCAAAGCCGCGAACCGTGACGGTGGAACCTTCGCCATTGGAACGGTCGATCGACACGCCGGTGATGCGCTGGAGCGATTCGGCCAGGTTGGTGTCGGGGAACTTGCCCATGTCTTCGGCCGAAATCGCATCGACCACGCCCTGGGCGCTGCGCTTGATATCGGCGGCGGCGGAAAGGCTGGCGCGGATGCCGGTGACGACAATCGCGTTTTCCGGCGCTTCGCTGGCGGCTTGCGGATTGGCGGCCGGCTGGCTGGCCGATGCCGTGCTGGTGGCGTCCTGCGCCAGGGCCTGGCCGGCGGAAAGGCCAACGGCCATGACCGAAGCCCCCAGCACCAGGCGTGCGCGCAAAGAATGGCAACGTGTGCTCATCAGATCCCTCTCCCCGTTTTCACCCGGCGCTTTGCGTCCGGCTTGTGAACGTTCTCAACTGTGGTGACGCATGCGCGTGAACGTTCACTTTGTCAAGCGCCCGGCGTTGCCAGCCGTGACAAAGGGCAATGAAACGAGATCAGGACGAGGGGACAGCAACCGGCAAGGCTGGCGTGAAGACGGCCAGGCATGGGGGGGCGGGGGGGGGCCCCCCCCCCCCCCCGCCCCGGTGGGGGCGGGGGGGGGGGCGGGGGGGGGTGGCCCC
>CAYXUN010000042.1:4000-35485 GCA_964468165.1 uncultured Novosphingobium sp.
GGGCCGTGCGGGGGGGGGGGGGTTAGCCGCCGGGGGGGCGAAGGCCGAGTTGCGCGGCGGGATAGGCCGCGTGATCGTTGCCCACCGGCTGGCCAGGCGTAGGCAGGCCATGTTCGGGCAGGCCATGTTCGAACACGGTCGCGGTGATGCGGTTGCGGCCCTCGCTCTTGCTGCGATAGAGCTGCGCGTCTGCCACATCGATCCAGTCCTGCGGCCTGGCCCCGGCAACGCTGCGCGCGCAGGCAATGCCGATGCTGACCGTGACGAATGCGTCGACGCCCGATCGCGCATGCGGAATGCCCAACTGGCGGACCTGCCGCCCGATCTCGGCCGCGACGGATTGGGCCATGGCCAGGTCTGCGCCGGGCAGCACGCAGACGAACTCTTCCCCGCCATAGCGGGCGGAAAGATCGTTCGCCCGGCGCACGGCGCGGGTCAGCGCGGCGGCGACCATGGCGATGCAACGGTCGCCGGCCGGGTGGCCATAGGCATCGTTGAACTGCTTGAAGAAGTCGATATCGAGCATGACCACCGACAGCCATTCCTGCTGCCGCGCCAGCCGCGCCGTCTCCGCCTCCAGCGTGCGTTCCAGGTGCCGGCGATTGGAGAGCCCGGTGAGCGCGTCGGTCACCGCCATCTGCGCGAGTTGATCGCGCAGGCGCTTGAGTTCGACATGGTTGGCCACCCGCGCGCGCAGGATCGGCGGCTGCACCGGCTTGGTCACATAGTCGATCGCGCCCAGCGACAGCCCGCGCATCTCGTCCTCGCTGTCACCCAGGCCGGTGGTGAAGATCACCGGCACATCGGTCAGCGTCGCATCCTGCTTGAGCGCGGCACAGACGGCAAAGCCATCCATGCCCGGCATCAGCACATCGAGGAGGATGAGATCGGGCTGCGCGGTTCGCGCCAGATCGAGCGCCTCTTGCCCCGACAGGGCAAAGCACACATCGTATTCGTCTTCGAGCACGGCGTTGATGATCTCGATGTTGGCGATCTCGTCATCGACGATCATCACCAGGCCGCGCCGCGACATGGGGGGAAGCGCCTGGCCCATCAGGCAACCGCCCCCTGTATCGGCGTAGCGGTGGCAAGGCTGCCTTCTGCTTCGAGCAGGGCCAGGGCGCGGCCATAGTCGAGCCGTTCCAGCGCCTGGCGAACGGGATGGCCCTGGCGGGCCGGCTCGGGCAGGCCCAGCGCATCGGCATAGACCACGAACGCCGCCCGCGCTGCCAGGCTGCGCCGCTGCACCAGATCGATCAGCCCGTCGCGCGCGTGGGCCACGGCGCCGGTATCCGCGCGCGGGCCATCAGCCGCCGCGATCGACGCGACATGAACTGGCAGCGGCGGCGCCAGGCTGCGCGCCGCCTCGATCGCCGGGTCCAGTTCGCGGGCGAGCAGGGCAATCTCGCGGTCAAGGCCAAAGGTCTGTTCGGCGGCCAGCAAGCGCTCGATGCGCGCAGCCACGGCCTGGACCTGCGGCAGTTCGAGCGAACCGGCCACGCCCTTGAGCGAATGCGCCAGGCGCCGCGCCTCGGCCAGGCGGCCTTCGTCCACCAGGCTGGCCAGCGCCCCGGGCGTGGCGGCATAGATATCGCCGAAATCGCCGATCAGCTTGAGCAGCAGCGTGCGCTTGCCATTGACCCGCGCCAGGGCCGCAGGAATGCCGAAGGGTGGCAGGTGATCGGGCAACATCGCTTCGGGCGCGCTGCCGGCATCGTTGGCGGCCGCATCGTCGGCGACAGCATCGTTGGCTACAGGGCCGGTCCAGGCGGCATCGGGGCCCTGGCCCGCCCCTGCGCCGGCCGGCGCGGCATCGGGCCGGCGCAACCAGCGTTCCAGCGTGCGGACCAGCAGCGCGGGTTCCACCGGCTTGGCGATATGATCGTTCATGCCCGCGTCCAGGCACCGCTGGCGTTCTTCGTCATAGGCATGGGCGGTCATCGCGATGATCGGCAGGGCCTCGGCGCTCCAGGTGCGGCGGATGCGCGCAGTGGCTTCGATCCCGTCCATCTCGGGCATCTGCACGTCCATGAGCACGCCGGCATAGGCGCCGTTCTGCGCCGCCACCATGGCACAGGCGATGCGGCCGTTTTCGGCGCAGTCCACTTCGAGCCCTGCATCGCCGAGCAGTTCCATGGCGATTTCGCGGTTGATCTCGTTGTCTTCGGCCAGCAGCACGCGCAGGCCACGCAGGCGCTGTGGCAGGCTTGGCGTCGGCGCCGCCGTGTCGGCGATTGGCGCGGGCGCGGCAGCAGCGCCCTTGGCCGGCGCGCGCTCGACCCGTTCGGGGAACAGATCGCACAGCGTTTCGATCAGCGCCCGCGGTTGCAGCGGCTTGGTCAGGAACGCATCGACATCGACGCGATCGACCGATCCCAGGAACTCGTCGGCACCATAGGCCGTCACCAGCAGCGTTGCCGGCAGGCGCCCATGCGGCACGCGGGTGCGCATGGCCTTGACCGTGTCCATCCCGCTCAAGCCCGGCATCTTCCAGTCGAGCAGGACAAGGTCGAACGGGCGCCCGGCGGCCGCCGCCGCATCGATCGCTGCCAGGGCTTCCTCGCCCGAGGCAACGAGATCGACCGCCATGTTCCACCCGGCCATGAGTTCGTGCACGATCTGGCGCGAAGCAGCATTGTCATCGGCAGCAAGCACGCGCAGGCCCGCCAGGCCCGGCGGGGGCAACAGCCCGGCGCGGGCCAGCGTGCCGGCATCGCCCATCACCACGCGGAACGTAAACACGCTGCCCATGCCGGGCGTGCTTTCCACCGTGATGCCGCCGCCCATCTGCTCGACAATCTGGCGCGAGATGGCCAGGCCCAGCCCGGTGCCGCCAAAGCGCCGCGTCATCGAGCTGTCGGCCTGGGTAAACGAGGTGAACAGCGCATCGCGCGCTTCGGCGGTCATGCCGATGCCGGTATCGCGCACCGTGCATTCCAGCGTGACGGTGCCCTCGCCCGTGGCGACCAGATCGACGCCGACCATGACCACGCCCTTTTCGGTGAACTTGACCGCGTTGCTGAGCAGGTTGAGCAAGACCTGGCCAAAGCGCAGTTCATCCCCCACCACCATCTGCGGCACGCGCGGGCCGATGGTGACGCGCAGCGCCACGCCCTTGGCCTCTGCATCGAGATTGAGCATCTGGGCCTGGTGCTCCACCGTGGCGCGCACATCGAACGGGCGCGCCTCGAGGGTGAGCTTGCCCGCCTCGTTCTTGGAATAATCGAGGATGTCGTTGATCAGGCGCAGCAGCGAGGCGCCGGCATCGGCAATCCGCGCGACATAGACCTGTTGCCGGGGATTGAGCGCGGTGCGCTGCGCCAGGTGGCAGAAGCCCAGGATGGCGTTCATCGGCGTGCGGATTTCGTGGCTCATGTTGGCCAGGAACATGCTCTTGGCGCGCGTGGCCTCCTCGGCCTCGCGGGTGCGTTCCTCCAGCGCCAGGTTCTTGGCACGGATCTCCTCGCCCATGGCAGTGATGCGCTGGACGGATTCGACCAGCCGGTCGCTCAGCCAGACCAGCACCGCGGTCTGGAACGCCACGATCACGGCGTGAAGCAGCACGCGGGCAATGTTACCCTCCCCCGGAAAGACCGCATAGGGCAAGGCATAGAGCAGCACGAGGTGATGGAGCGCCGTGGCCGTGGCCGCCATCAGGATGGCGCCGCGATCGCACCAGGCGATGGTCAGTGCCAGCATGGCAAAGAAGTACATGTGCATGTCCATCTGCCAGGCATGGCCCTGCATCAGGAACAGCAGCAGCGCCGGCTCTCCCACCAGCGCCACGGCGGAGAGATAGCGGGTGGCGCGGGCAATGCCCTGGCGCCACCACATCAAGTGGTAGGCGAGCGCCAGAACCCCGCCGGCAATGCCCGCCCCGATCGGCGACTGGCCCGCCAGCCAGGCCACCACCGCCAGCAACGGCACGTGCGCCCACAGCAGATAGACCAGGAAATGGCCAAAGCGGCGGCGCACGTCATCAAGTTCGGTGGCGGGTAGCGGCACTGCGGCAACCGCAGGAGCGGATAATGCAGTGGGCACGAAACGCGGCGATGGGGGGATCGTCATAGGGCCGTTTCTTCCTTGGCAGCGCCGAGGCAGCCCGCCAGACGTGGCGAAGCGAATACGAACCAGGCCCCTTCTCGGCGCAGTGCGGCGGGAAAATCCACACGGGGGGACGTGGCGATAGCGATATTGGCAAAGCGGCCCGGCGCCACCAGTGCGCCTTGCGCGCCGGCGACCATGGCCAAAGTCTGGATCTGCGGGGTGCCCGGTGGGGCGATGACCACCACCTGGTCACCGGGCTGGATTGGCGGGACCGAGGCCCAGGCCAGGCCAGCCACGCCGGCCAGCATCAGGGCGGCCGCCGGCCAGATGGCAGCCAACGCGGGTGCAGGCATTGCAGGAGCAGGCGTGGCACTTGCCGCGCCACGGCCCGATCCGGCCGCGGCGCGATGGCATTCCGCCTTGGCCCTGCCGGCCGCGCTGGCAATGCTGGTACGATCGTCGATCATATCCGCCCTCCATGCCCGAGAGGTTACGGAGGGCCAATTGCCAATTGGTAAACTTTTACGTTATCGAACTGATCGCGAACTGAATTCCGCGCGCGAAGCGCAGTTTCGCGAATGATATTTGATCCAAATTGGCAGTTGTTGTTGCGCCAATAGCTGGCCGCCCCAGAAATCCGGCGCAGCCGTCACGGTGAATTGACACAAACCAGCAATACGCACGCCCCCGCGCACGCCAGGATATGGCGCGCGACCGGCGGATTTCAGCCAACCACGCGCACCGGAACACCCTGATAGGCGAGACCGGGGCGCAAGTGTTCGTGCTTCATCACCACGCTGCCACTCAGCACGCGCGTGCCCGAATCGATCACCGCGCCATAAAGCGGCACGGTGCCGGCATGCACGGTGGCGCCGGTGCCGATCCGCACCTTGTCCACCTTGAGCACGCGATCCTCGAACGTGTGGGCCTGGAAATTGGCATGGACCGTGGCGCCATCGCCGATCTCGATCATGTCGGGATCGACGACCTGGGCAAACAGCGGTCCGAGCACGGCGCGGCGCCCGATCTTGAGGCCCATCAGCCGCAGATAGACCAGCAGCAGGAACGTACCTTCCAGCTGTTGCAGGATGAAATTGGCATAGCGCGCCCAGGCCACGTAGACGAAATCCCAGCGGCTGCACCAGCATGACCACAGCGCATGCTGGCCGGGCCGCACCCGGCCGATCAGGCCCCACTTGAGGACCATGACCACCAGGCACAGCGCCACCATCGTGGCCAGCGTGGCACCGGGCACCACCACCCAGGCCATCGCCGCCAGCCCGGTTCCGCGCGCGGCGGCAGCGCCGATCGCGGCAAACCACAGCGCGCCCAGCACCAGCGGCACCACCGGCAGGAAAAAGCGCGCCAGTTCCCAGAACCAGCGGTTGACCTGGCGGATCAACGACGGATCGTGCGTCACGCTGCGATCGGCCTCTACCACCTGGCGGCGCGGCAGATCGAAACTGGGATGGCCAAAGCGCGACTGGCCGCGCGCGATGCAGGTGGCATCGGCCACGGTGGAAATGCCGATCAGGATGTCATCGGGCAAAGTCTCGCCCGCCGGGATCACCGCGTGATTGCCCAGGAACGTGTTGCGGCCGAGGCGAATCGGCGCAACCCGCACCGTGCCCTGGCGCAGTTCCGCCCCACCCAGATAGATGCCATCGGCAAAGAAGGTTTCCGCGCCAATGCTGACGAGTTCGGGCGTCACGTCAAAGATCGTGCTGATCTCGCACTTGTCGCCCACGTTCATGCCAGCCAGGCGCAGCCAGTGCTTGTACATCAAGGTGCCCGAAAGCCACTCGCCGGCGGCAAAGACCGCGCCGGCCTTGATCCACAGGCGGATGTAGCCAAGGCTCCAGCGGTCGATCACGCCGGGCCGCACGCGGCCCATCGCGCGCAGCAGCAGGGCAGACCAGAACACGTTGATCGGCACGGCAAGGACCGTGGTGGCAAGCAGCGCCGCGATCACCCGCCCATCGAGCGAGGGCGCCGCCATCCAGTGCCAGATCGCCTTGGCGCTCACTTCGCCGCCCAGGCACAAGCCGAGCAGCAGCAATTCCCCCGGCAGGGCGGCCAGCGCGGTAAACAGCCCCTGCCCGAGCAGCAGCAGCAGGCCATGGCGCCACGGCCCGAGCCGGGCGGCGGCGCGGGTGATCACCGGGGGCGGCGGTGCCACACCCACGCGCTGCGCCGGAACGCCATCCCACACTTCGCCGGCCGGCACCGTGCCGCCGGCATTGAGCACGGAAAGCGCGGTCAGCACGCTGCCCGCGCCCATGCGCGCCGGGCCTTCCACCCCGGCACGCACCATCAACGCCGCGCCCGTCTCCAGCGTGATCGGCGCCACCACGATATCGCCGCGATCGAGTTCGACCAGGCCCAGGTGGGCGCCTTGCCCCAGCGCGACATCATCGCCCAGGTCGAGCAGATCCCAGCCGCCCCGGCGCAGATCGACATTGCGGTGAATGTGTACGCGCTGGCCGATCCGCGCGCCAAGCAGGCGCAGGATCGCGTTGTTGAGCTCGGTCCCGGCCAGCAACGGCCAGGGAATCAGCCGCACCGCCTGCATCACCATCCAGTGGCGCAGGTAATAGGCGCTCCACACCGGCGCGCGCACGGGGCGATAGCGGCCGATCGCCAGCCACTTGACCGCCACGGCAAAGGCGACCGACACCGGCAGATAAACCAGGAACCCAGCAAGGCCGATCAGCGGCGCCACCAGCACCAGCGTGGCCAGGCCCAGGTGGGCAAAGGCCAGCGGCGCGACGCGGAATGCGGCAAACCACGAGGCCCAGGCCGCCACCAGCACCGTCATCGCCAGCCAGCCGCCCTGCACCAGGTTGGCCAGCAGCGGGCGCGCCACGCCTTCGCGCAGCAGCGGCAGCGCCGCATCGGCAATGGTTTCGGCCGGTTCGGGCGCACGCAGGGCCAGGGCCCGCACGGTGCGCGCGTCATAGATGTCGCTGACCGTCACCCAATCGGTGCGCCAGTCTTCGCGCAGCAGGGTGACCAGCATCGCCGCGCTGAGCGAATCCCCGCCCAGCCCTTCGAAGAAATCGGCCATGACCGAAACGCCATCGGGGCGCTTGAGCACGTCGGCCATGGCGCGGGCGATCAACGCTTCCAGCTCGCCCTCGGGCAGGACCAGCGCCTCTTCCTCGCGGCCGTGGCCGCCGCGCTGGGCCGCCAGGTTCATCGGCGGCAGCGCCTTGCGATCGAGCTTGCCGCCAACGGTGGTGGGCAGCGTCGCGATCAGGCCGATCTGGCGCGGGACCATGTAGGGCGGCAGGCTGGCGGCCAGCGCCTGGCGCAGCGTGTCCCCCAATGGCGGCGCGGCGGGATCGACCGGCACGACATAGGCGACGAGTTCGGGCACGCCGCCGCGATCCTGCACCGTGGCCCCGGCCGCGCGCACGCCGGGCAGCGCGGCAAGCTGCGCCTCGATCTCGCCCAGTTCCACGCGATAGCCGCGGATCTTGACCTGGGCATCGATGCGCCCGTGATAGAACAGGTTGCCCGTCTCGTCGCGGTGCACCAGGTCACCGGTGCGATAGAGCCGGCCGTGGCGCGGATGGTCGATGAATTTCTCGGCTGTCAGATCGGGACGATGGCGATAGCCGCGTGCCACCCCGGCGCCACCGATGCACAGTTCGCCCTGCGCACCCTCGGCCACATCGTCCAGCGCATCGTCGAGCACATAGGCGTGCATGCCGGGCACGGGGCGACCGATGGTGATCGGCCCACCCGGCACGATATCGCCGCGCAGGCAGGTGACCGCGCACTCGGTCGGGCCATAGCCGTTGACCAGCCGCCGCCCTTGCGCCCACAGCGCGGCGATATCGGCCGGCAAGGCTTCCCCACCGACGTAGAGCAGCTTGAGATCGGGCAGCGCCGCCTGGGGATTGCTGCAGCCACTGCTGCGCAGCAGGGTGGGCGGCGGACAGAACACGCTGGCGCGGTGATCGGCCAGCCAGGCGACGATATCCGGCCCCAGCCGCGCGGCCGCATCATCCATCACCAGCAGCGTGGCACCACTGGCCAGCGCCAGCCAGATTTCCTCGATCGAACTGTCATAGGCGACCGACGAGCCCTGCACCACGCGGTCCCCCGGCCCCAGCGCAAATTCGGCCAGGTCGAACGCGACCAGGTTGGCGATCTGGCGATGCTCGATCATCACTCCCTTGGGCTTGCCCGTGGTGCCCGAGGTGTAGATCAGATAGGCCAGTTGCGCCGGGCCGACCCGGGGCAGAGCCGCGTCGCCGGCAGGCGCCTGGGCCAGCAATTGCGCCGGATCATGCACCGCGCAGGCGCCATGGACCAGGCCAGCCAGCCGTTCCAGCGCGGCCGGTTCGGCCAGGATCAGCGCGGGCTGCGCGTCTTCGAGGATATCGACGACGCGGCCATCGGGGAACGCGGGATCGAGGCAGGTAAACGCACATCCGGCCTTGAGCACGGCCAGTTGCGCCAGATAAAGCAGCGGCGACGTGCGCGGCAGGTGCAGCGCAATAACCGGTTCGCCGCCGGCGGCGCCGGCAGGCAGGCGCGCCAGGATCGCCTGGGCCAAAATGTCGCTTTGCGCGGCAAGATCGGCATAGCTGATCGCCTGGTCGATATCGCGGCCCTTGCCGGCCGGCACGAAGATGGCGCAGGCCTGCGGATGGCGCGCCGCCGCGGCCGCCAGAAAACCATGCAGCGTCATGTCGTTTTGCGTTTGGTGTCCGCCCATATCCGCCCCCTAGCGCCGATGTTGCGCCGGTCAATCGGGAACCCCGCACAAAAACGCCGAATTCGGACAGGCCAACCGTGCGAAATCCGCGGCGGCATCCGCCCGTTCGACCCAAGGTACAATTGCCCGAACGGGGCCCCTTTGCGCATTCTTGGCCAGAACACGGAACGGGCCGCAGGGCTTCGTGGCAGATCGCATAGCATGCCACCGTTCCACACGTCATTCGCCTTAAAGCATACGCAAGGAGAGGCCCCATGTTGCAGGAAGCCATGACCAAGTTTTCGGCCCAAAGCCCGATCAAGGCCAAGTTCGACAACTTCATCGGAGGCAAGTGGGTTGCTCCGGTTCGGGGCCAGTATTTCGACAATGTCTCGCCGGTAACCGGCAAGCCCGTGTGCCAGGTCGCCCGTGGCACCGCCGAAGACATCGAACTGGCGCTCGATGCTGCGCACAAGGCGCGCGAAGCCTGGGGCCGCACCTCGCCCGCCGATCGCGCCAACATCCTGCTCAAGGTGGCGCAGCGGATGGAGGACAACCTCGACATGCTGGCGATGGTCGAAACCATCGACAACGGCAAACCGATCCGCGAAACCACCGCCGCCGACGTGCCACTGGCGATCGACCACTTCCGCTATTTCGCCGCCTGCGTGCGCAGCCAGGAAGGCACCCTGGGCGAAATCGACCACGACACCGTGGCCTATCACTATCACGAACCGCTGGGCGTGGTCGGTCAGATCATTCCGTGGAACTTCCCGCTGCTGATGGCCGCGTGGAAGCTCGCCCCGGCGCTCGCCGCCGGCAACTGCGTGGTGCTCAAGCCCGCTGAACAGACGCCGATGTCGATCCTGGTGCTGGCCGAGTTGATCGCCGACATCCTGCCCGAAGGCACGCTCAACATCGTCAACGGCTTTGGCATCGAAGCGGGCAAGCCGCTCGCCACCAGCAAGCGCATCGCCAAGATCGCGTTTACCGGCGAAACCTCCACCGGCCGGCTGATCATGCAGTATGCCAGCGAAAACCTCATCCCGGTGACGCTGGAACTGGGCGGCAAGAGCCCGAACATCTTCTTTGCCGACGTGATGGACGCCGACGACGACTATTTCGACAAGGTGCTCGAAGGCTTTGCCATGTTCGGGTTGAACCAGGGCGAAGTGTGCACCTGCCCGTCGCGCGCGCTGGTGCAGGAATCGATCTATGAAAAGTTCATGGAACGCGCCGTGGCCCGCGTGCAGAAGATCCGCCAGGGCAGCCCGCTCGATCCCGCCACGATGATCGGCGCCCAGGCCTCGCAGGAGCAGTTGGAAAAGATCCTCTCGTACATCGACATCGGCCGTGGCGAAGGCGCCAAGGTGCTGACCGGCGGCAGCCGCGCCTCGCTCTCGGGCGACCTGGCCGATGGCTATTACGTGACCCCCACCATCCTGGAAGGTCACAACAAGATGCGCGTGTTCCAGGAAGAAATCTTTGGCCCGGTGCTGGCCGTGACCACCTTCAAGGACGAAGCCGAGGCGCTGGCCATTGCCAACGACACGCAGTTCGGCCTGGGCGCTGGGGTGTGGACCCGCAACGGCAACCGTGCCTATCGCTTTGGCCGCGAAATCCAGGCCGGGCGCGTGTGGACCAACTGCTACCACCTCTATCCCGCCCATGCGGCCTTCGGTGGCTACAAGCAGTCGGGCATCGGGCGCGAAACCCACAAGATGATGCTCGATCACTATCAGCAGACCAAGAACCTGCTGGTCAGCTACAGCACCAAGGCGCTCGGCTTCTTCTGAGGCGCCGCGATGAAAGGCGCCCCCGGCGGACAACAGGGGCGCATTTTCCGGGGCGGGTGCGACAAGCGCCCGCCCCGCTTGGCTTGGAGCAGCGATGCCATGTCAGATATTCCGGCCCGCGTGATCTCAACCCCGGCAGCCGACGCGTGGATTGCCCGGCTGACGGCGCTGCACGGACCGCTGATGTTCCACCAGTCGGGCGGCTGCTGCGATGGATCGGTGCCGATGTGCTATCCCCGCGGCGAGTTCAAGGTGGGCAGCCAGGACGTGCTGCTGGGCCATATTGCCGGCGATGTGCCGGTGTGGATTGGCGCAGCGCAGTTCGAATATTCCCGCCACACCCAGCTGACCATCGATGTCGCGCCGGGGCGCGGCGGCGGCATGTCGCTGGAAACGCCCGAAGGCATCCGCTTTCTTGGCCAGGCGCGGCTGTTCACCGATGCCGAGGCGCTGGCCCTGGAAGCCGGCGGGCCACCGCCGCGCGGAGAATCCTGAGCAAGCCATCATATTTTTGTATCGCCGCCCTTTCCGATAGCGGCCGAACCATTGTATTGTGACCCTGCCTTGATCGCCGCCCCATGCGCGAGAAGGCAACCATAACAAGACAATAGCGGCGATTGGAGAGGGTCTTGGATATTCGCACCTGCGAGGTTGGCGTGGCTTCATCCCATGCATCCGATCCTTTCGAGGCCTTTGCCCAGATCAGCCGGACGATCACGCCAGAACATCTGGCGGGGGCGGTAATGTTCTGTTCGCACCGCTATGATCGGGAAATGCTGGCACGGGCGGCGCGCGGCTGGTCGATGGAACGGTTTCCGATGATCGGCTGCACCAGTTCGGGCGAATTGACCGAGGCCGGCTACGACGAGGATTCGATCAGCCTGATCGGGTTTCCGGCCGACAGCTTCCACATGGTCAGCCACCGGTTTGACGATCTGGCGCACTTCGATGCCGGCGCGGCGCGGGCGGCGGTGCGCGATCTGGTGGCGCGCGCCGAAGTGGGCAGCGAGCGCCTCTCGATCCAGTCGCTCGGCCGCAAGGTGAACCACGCCGCGCTGTTCCTGGTCGATGGCCTGTCGCACAGCGAGGAATTGCTGGCGATGACCGTGCAGGACGCGCTGGGCGAAATCCCGCTGGTGGGCGGGTCATCGGGCGATGGCCTGATGTTCAAGGAAACCGGCATCTATTCCGATGGCATGTTTCATGCAGCCGGCGCAGTGGTGGCGATCCTTTCCACCACGCGGCCGCTGCACGTGTTCCGCCGCCAGCACTACAAGCCCGGCGCGGTCAAGATGGTGGTGACCGGGGCCGACGCCGGCGCCCGCCGCGTAACCGAGATCAATGCCGAGCCGGCGGCCGAGGAATACCTGCGCCTGGCCGGCACCGTCTATGGCGGGATCGACAGGAGCCGGCCCGACATGGCGCTGTTTGCCGCCTGCCCGCCGATGGTGCGCGCCGGGGGCGATTATCACGTGCGCGCGGTGCAGACCGCCCATGCCGATGGCAGCCTGACCTTTTACTGCGCGATCGACGAAGGCATCGTGCTGACCCTGG
This sequence comes from uncultured Novosphingobium sp., assembly GCA_964468165.1. GTDB lineage: Bacteria > Pseudomonadota > Alphaproteobacteria > Sphingomonadales > Sphingomonadaceae > Novosphingobium. The sequence goes on from CAYXUN010000042.1 coordinate 16,106, forward strand.
GCGAGCCGGTCGACCAGCTTGAAAGCCTGAACGCGACGATGGCCGAAATTCGCGAGGCGGTGGGCGAGATCGATCACATCATCGCGTTCGATTGCGTGCTCAACCGCATCAATGCCGAGCGGCGCCAGCTGGGCCGGCCGATTTCGGAAATCTATCGCCGCCACGGCGTGGTGGGCTTCAACACCTATGGCGAGCAGTTCCATGCGCTGCATGTCAACCAGACGTTCAGCGGGCTGGCGATCGGGCGATGACGGATAGCGCGCCTTTTGCCACGGCTGCGCCCGAGGATGCCGCGCAGCATATCGCGCGGCTGGAAGGCGAACTGCGCAAGCTGCGCAAGATCAACGCCACCCTGATCGACCGGGTGGAGCGATCGACCGACCTGTCGCATTCCGCCTTTTCGATGTTCGAGCGGGCGATCACGCTGGAGCAGCTGGTGCGCGACCGCACCCGCGCGCTCGAACAGGCCATGGGCGAACTTGCCACGGTCAATGCCAAGCTGGCCCAGGCCCATGCCAATGCCGAAGCGGCCGAAACGCGGCTGCGCGATGCGATCGAATCGATCAACGAAGGCTTTGCCCTGTTCGACGCCGAGGATCGCCTGGTCCTGTTCAACGAGGCCTACATGGGCTTCTGGCCGGAAGTAGCCGAGCTGCTGCCGGAAAACCCCACGTTCCACCAAATCATCAGCCTGCTGGCGCAGCAACGCCGCCCGGCCGGCGCGGTGTCGGCGCCCGACCGCTGGGTGTCAGACCGGCTGGCGCGCCATGCCGTGGCCTCGGGCGGGCACGTCCAGGCCCTGTCGGACGGGCGCTGGATCCAGATCAACGAGCTGCGCACCAGCGAAGGCGGCATCGTTGGCATCTATACCGACATCACCGAGGCCAAGGCCGAGGATGCCCGCGCCCGCGCCCGTGACCTGGCCGAACAGAACCTGGCATTGCAGGCCCTGCTCGACAATCTGGTGGAAGGCGTGTGCATGTTCGATGCCGGCCGCCGCCTGACCGCGTGGAACGGCGCCCTACAACGCCTGCTGGGCCTGGCCGGCGACGCCAGCCCGGCGATCGGCAACCACGAAGACCTGGTGCGCTTCTGCAGCCAGACCCTGGCGATGGACGGGGCCGACGCCCTGGCCTGGCGCACCGAGGCCGAGGGCACGGTGCGCAACCGCCTCGCTACGGTGGGCGATCGCATCTGGGAAGTGCGCACCACTGCCACCGCGCTGGGTGGCATGGTGGTGGGCTTCCTGGATGTGACGGAGCCGACCACCGCCCGGCAGATCCTGCAGAATACCGCCGAAACGCTGGAACGCCGCGTGGCCGAGCGCACCACCGAGCTGACCGCGCTCAACCGCCGCCTGGCATCGGAAGTGGCCGAACGCCGCGCGATCGAGGCGCAGCTGCTGGAGGCCAAGACCGCGGCGGAAATGGCCAACCGCTCAAAGACCAGCTTTCTGGCCGCCGCGAGCCACGACCTGCTCCAGCCGCTCAATGCCGCGCGGCTGTTCATCGCCGCGCTGACCGAGCGGCGCCTGGCCCTGCCCACGCGCGCGCTGGTCAACCAGGCCTCCACCTCGCTCAATTCGGTGGAAGACCTGCTGGAAACCCTGTTCGAAATCTCGCGCCTGGATGCCGGCGCCATCACCCCCAACCTCACCGACGTGAACCTGGCCGGCCTGCTCGGCACCTTGCAGACCGAATTTGCCCCGACCGCGCACGCGGCGGGCCTGACCTTTAGCGTGGCAGCAGCGCCGGTGTGGGTGCGCAGCGACGCGCGCCTGCTGCGCCGCATCCTGCAGAACCTGGTATCCAACGCCATCCGCTATACCGGCAGCGGGCATGTGCGCGTCACCACCGACAGCCCCACGCCCGGCCAGGTGCGGATCAGCGTGGCCGATACCGGCCCGGGCATCCCCAAGGACCAGCAGGAGCGCATTTTCGAAGAGTTCCGCCGGCTCGACAACAGCCACCGCATTCCCGGCAAAGGCCTCGGCCTCGCGATCGTGCGCCGCGCCACGGCGATGTTGCAGCATCCGCTGGAACTGACCTCGGATGCTGGCGCGGGCGCGTGCTTTGCGGTGACCGTGCCGCTGGGCGAAAGCCAGGCCGATACTGCCCCGGCCACCGCCAAGCCGGTGCGCGATCGCGCCATCCAGGGCCGGCGCATCCTGGTGATCGACAACGAAACGCAGATCCAGCTGGGCATGGAAACGCTGCTGACCGGCTGGGGCTGCCAGGTCTTGGTCGCGGGCAGCGGCCCGGCGGCGATCGATCGGCTGGGCGCGGAAACGCCCGACGTGATCATCGCCGATTTTCACCTCGACCATGCCGAAACCGGCGACCAGGCCGTCCACGACGTGCGCGCCAGCCTGGGCCGCAGCGTGCCCGCGATCATCATTTCCGCCGATCGCAGCGAGGAACTGAAGGAACGCCTGGCCGGGCAGAAGCTGCCGCTGCTGGGCAAGCCGGTAAAGCCGGCACAACTGCGCGCGTTGTTGCAGACCATGATGCATTGACCGGGCGGCCGCGTGGCGCCCTTTGACAGGGCTGAGGGCGAACGGAGGTTTTAAGTTGCCTCCGAAATCCGTTGCAGCGGAGCTTGTCGAAGCCCATGCGCGGGACGGTGGCGCAAGGCTTCCCACCACCCCCAACCCCTCCTCTGAGGAGGATGGGGCTTTTGGGTCAGCGCCTTAACTTCCCGTCCTCTTCAGAGGAGGGGGCTGAGGGGTGGTGGAGGCCAACACATGGCGTCAATCGAAGTGGACGCGGTTGGCCAGGATCACGGCCTGGGTGCGGCTGAACACGCCCAGTTTCTGGAGGATCGCCGAAACGTGGGCCTTGACCGTGGTGAGCGACACATCGAGATCGTGGGCGATCTGCTTGTTGAGCCGGCCATGCACGAGGTGGTGCAGGACGACCTTTTGCTGCGGCGTGAGGCTGTCGATCCGCGTGCGGATCTGCGCTTCCTCGGCGCTGGCAGGCGTTTCTTCAAGGCCGGTATCGGGAATGTAGATTTCGCCGGCCATGACCATGTGCAGCGCATTGACGATGCCATCGCGCTTCATCGACTTGGGCAGGAAACCCGCCGCGCCGGCCGAGAGCGCTTCTTGCACCAGGGCGCGGTCAAAGCTGCCCGAGACCATCAGCACCGGCACCATCGGAAATGCCTCGCGCAGTTGCACCAGGCCCGACAGGCGCGTGGCATCGGGCATGTTGAGATCGAGCAGGACGAGATCGCAATCGCCATGGCTGGCGAGCACGGCGCAGGCTTCTTCCACGCCGGCTGCCTCAAGAATGTCGCACGCCTCGAACGTGATGGCGAGGAGGCTGCGCAGCCCGTCCCGCACCAGCGGGTGATCATCAACAACCAGGATGCGTTCGGGCGTGGCGTTGGCCATGGCGGCACTATCGGCCGGCCGCGGGGAAAAGCAAGAGGGGGAAGGCGCGGTCCGCACCCGCAAGGGTGTGCGGGACCCGCCGCCTTCCACAACGGGCCCCACAACGGCCCGGGGCGCTGTTGCCAGCACCCCGGTGAAGGGCAGGGGGCGGGAAGCCCCCCAGCTTCCGCCCCGGCCCATCATGACTTGGGCAGCTTGAACACCCAGAGCGCGCCGCCCTGGCTGATTTCCTTAAAGGTCTTGGCGACCTCGCCACCCCACAGCGGCACGGCGCCGCCCCAGCCCGACATCACGGCGACATACTGTTCGCCATCCTGTTCCCAGGTGATCGGCGAGCCGACCACGCCCGAGCCGGTGTTGAACTTCCACAGTTCCTGGCCGGTCTTGGCGTCGAACGCCTTGAGATAGCCTTCCGGCGTGCCGGTAAAGACAAGGCCACCAGCCGTGGTCATCACGCCGCCCCACAGCGGCGCCTTGTTCTTGTATTCCCACACGATCTTGCCGGTCTTGGGGTCCATCGCGCGCAGCGCGCCGATGTGATCCTCGGCAATCGGCTTGATCGTGAAGCTGGCGCCCAAGTAGGCCGCGCCTTTCTTGTAGGCGATCGGCGTGTTCCAGATGTCCATGCCCCAGTCGTTCGACGGGATATAGAACAGGCCGGTCTGGTCGGAATAGGCCATCGGCATCCAGTTCTTGCCGCCCAGGAACGAGGGGCTGGCGAACACGGTCTTGCCCTTGGCTTCGCTGCCACCGGCCATGTCAGGCGCGCCGGGGCGATTGTCGTCGATATAGTTGGGACGGCCGGTCTTGGCGTTGAAGCCATTGGCCCAGGTCGTCTGCATCACGAACTTGCTGGCGCTGATGAACTTGCCGTTGGTGCGATCGAGCACGAAGAAATAGCCGTTGCGATCGGCCTTGGCGCCCAGCTTCATCGCCTTGCCGTTGACGGTGGCATCGAACGGGATGAATTCGTTGACCCCGTCGAAGTCCCAGCCATCGTGCGGCGTGGTCTGGTAATGCCAGACGATCTGGCCGTTGTCGGGGTTAATCGCCAGCGTCGAGGCGGTATAGAGATTGTCGCCCTGGCGCAGGTGGCTGTTCCACGGCGCCGGGTTGCCGGTGCCGAAGTAGATCAGGTTGGTTTCCGGGTCATAGGTGCCGCCCAGCCAGGTGGCGCCGCCGCCGGTCTTCCACAGGTCGCCCGGCCAGGTGGCGTTGAGCTTGCCGGTCATGCCGTTGGGCTGGCCCTTGAGCGTGCCCATGTGACCTTCGATCACCGGGCGTGTCCACACCAGCTCGCCCGTGTTGACATCGCGCGCCTCGACCACGCCAACCGCGCCGAATTCGCCGCCCGATACCCCGGTGATGACCAGGCCCTTGACGATCAGCGGCGCAGCGGTCTGGCTGTAGCCGGCCTGGTAATCGGCCACGGTCTTGTTCCAGATGACCTTGCCGGTCTTGCGGTTGAGCGCCACGACATGCGCGTCGAGCGTGCCGAAGATGATCTTGTCGCCATAGATCGCCGCGCCGCGGTTGACCACGTCGCAGCAGGGCATGATGCCGTCGGGCAGGCGGGCATCGTATTCCCACTGCTTTTCGCCGGTGCGCGCATCGAACGCGAAGACGCGGGAATAGGAGCCGGTGACGTAGATCATGCCGTCATAGACGATCGGCTGCGATTCCTGGCCGCGCTGCTTTTCCCCGCCGAGCGACGCGGCAAAGGCCGGCACCATCTTGGCGACGTTGGCAGTGTTGATCTGCGTCAGCGGGCTGAACCGGTGCGCCTGCGGCCCCATGCCATAGGTGAGCACGTCGCCCGTGGTGGTGGCATCGGCCATCAGGTCGGCATCGCCGGGCCCTGCCGCCGGCGCGCCATCGGCCAGCGCAGGAGCAGCCATGGCGATGGCCAGCGCGCAGGCTGCGGTCGCCTTGAAAAATCCCTTCATCATCACACCTCCGGTTGATCGTGCAGCCTCTCGTGCGGGCTGATCACGTTGCGCTGATCATGGGGGGCCGATGGTGGTTTGCTGCGGCCGGTGCCCCCTGCCCCGCCCACCTGACATTGCGGAACCTATTCCATCGTGCGCGGGCCACAATTGGACCTTGGCACTAGGTTTGCTGCGCATGAGTTGGTGCAGCATTGTTGCGCGGACTTTGCCTCGAAGGGCGCTGAACCAGCCCTTCGACAAGCTCAGGGCGAACGGATCGGAATAAAAGGATTAAAGATGTTCCGTTCGGGCTGAGCTTGTCGAAGCCCCAACACGGCCAGCGCTGACTCAACCAGCCAGCGGTGCCTGCCAGGTAACGCCATAGGGCTGGCACAGCGCGGCCAGGCGGCCGTCCTTGTGCATCTGGCCGACGATCTCTTCCAGCGCATCGCCCAGCGTGCGGCTGCTTTCCTTGACGGCCATGCCCACGTCCCAGCCGGGGCTGGTCATCATCGGCAGCGGCCCCTTTCGCCGGGCAAAGCCCTGGCCTGCGTCCTTGAGCCCGTATTCGAGTTGGGCCGTGGTGGCCATGGCGGCATCGGCATCGCCCTTGACCAGCGCCGAAACGGCCGCGGTGCCATTGGGATAGTGCACCACGTCCTTGGCAAGCGCACCGCCAAACTGGCCCATCAGGTAGTAATCAGGGATGGTGGCCACTTCCACGGCCAGCTTGTGGCCTTTGAACGAGACCGGAATCCCTTCACATTTCAGGCCCTTGCCGGTGGCGCAGGCCAGGCTGAAACGCTCCCGCGCATAGGGCGCGACAATCGCCACCTGGTCTTGCGATGCGGCAAAGGCCGGGTCGAACGGCACATGCAGCATGACATCGGCCGCCTGGAACCCCAGCAAGCCACCACGCCACACCGCGTTGCGCAGATCGTCTTCCACGCTTTCATCGGCGGGAAAGATCGCCAGATCGGCCTTTACACCCAGGGCCGCGGCCAAGGCGCGGCCGAGATCGGCATCGATGCCCTTGATCTGGCCGCCCTCGTCCCACGACCAGGGCGCGTTGTCCTGGTAGATCGCCACGCGCAGCATGCCATTGGCCTTGACCTTGGCCAGGGGAGCGGCCTCCACCGCGCGGGGCAGAACGGCCGCAGCGGCAAGGCCGGCGAGCAGGGTGCGGCGCGTGACAGCCACCGGCTTATTCCTCGTGCACGGTTTCGAGCCAGGCGCGGATGGCCCAGCCGGCCTTCTGGCCCAGGATCTCGCCCATCGGCGGCATATAGACCTTGCCGTCGCGCACCGAGCCATGGTGATAGCGCTGGACGAACCATTCATCGCCGGAATCGCCCAGTTCCAGATAGCGCAGATCGGGCGCGATGCCGCCGGAAATGGCGTCGATGCCGTGGCAGCGCGCGCAGTTCTGGGCATAGGCATGCTGGCCGATCTCGATCGCCTTGGCATTGCCGCGATAGGGATTGTGCTGCAACCAGGTGTCGTTGTTGGGCTGGATATCGGGCAGCGCCGAGGTATCGACAGGCTGCGGCGTCACATCGCCATGGGCCAGGAGATGCGTGGCGCCGGCAAGGGTAAAAACCCCGGCTGCCGCGCAGAGCGCCAGTCGTCCGGTGAACTTCATCGCGTCATTCCCTTTCCCAGTTTTATGGTCTGGCACGAATCTTGGCCTTGGCAAGCTTCGTGACACTGCGGATGGTGATGAACCATGCAAGCCATGGGAGAAATTGACCTTTGGTCGAATGCCCAGGCGGGCGGGCACCGCCTAAGATGGCTATGACGGAAGAGGACCCTGCCCCATGCGTTTGACTGCTCGCGCGGCGCTCGCCGCTATTGCCGCCCTGCTGCCGCTCGCCACCGCGCAGGCGCAGACCGTCTATGTCAGCAACGAACGCGGCAATTCGATCAGCGTGATCGATGGCGCCACGGCCAAGCCGCTCGCCACCTGGCCCGTGGGCGAACGCCCGCGCGGCATCACCCTGTCAAAGGACGGGCGCTTCGTGCTGGTTTGCGTGAGCAACGATAACGCGGTCAAGGTGATCGACCGACAGACCGGCAAGATCCTGCGCGAAATCGGCGCGGGGCAAGACCCGGAACAGTTCTTCCTGAGCCGGGATGGCAAGACCGTGTTCGTGGCCAACGAAAACGATGCCGCCGTCAGCGCGATCGACCTCGCCAGCGGGCGCGTGGCGTTCCAGGTTTCGGTTGGCAAGGAGCCGGAAGGCATTGCGCAAAGCCCGGACGGCAAGTGGCTGGTCGTGACTTCGGAAGAAGACAACGCGGTAAGCTGGATCGACCTGGCCAGCCACGCGGTGGTTTCCACCATGGAAACCGAAAAGCGCCCGCGGCACGTGGAGTTCACCGCCGATGGCAAGCAGCTGTGGATCGCGGCCGAAGTGGGCGGCGTGGTGCAGATCGCCGATCCGCAGACCCGCGCAATCACGGCCACGATCCACTTCGCGATCCCCGGCGTGGCCGATTACAAGATCATGCCCTGCGGCATCCGCTTCACCCCCGATGGCAAGACCGCCGTGGTCGCGCTGGGCCGGGCCGATCGCATCGCCCTGGTCGATGTGGCGAGCCACGCGGTCAAGACCACGATCCCGGTGGGCAAACGCGTGTGGCACCTGGCGCTCAATGCCGACGGCACGCGGGCCTATACCGCCAATGGACTGTCCAACGATGTTTCGGTGGTGGACCTGGCGGCGGGGCAGACCATTTCCACGGTGCCGGCAGGCGTGGCGCCCTGGGGGGCCGTGGTGGGGGATTGAAGCGCTGGATGTGGGTTGGATGGGTTTTATGTGCTCTTGCCGGATACGGTGCTATTGCGGACGCTCAAAAGCACGCTCATCATCCCGGCATGACCGTATACGGCGAGGCAGACGCAATCATCAACACGTGGGCCAATGCCAACGTCAAAACATTGTTTGTCGAATGGGCCGGGCAGCCCGCACGGTGCGCGTATCTGCCAGGGAATCGACCATTTGAATGCTTTCAAATTTCGATCGAGCCACCCGTTTCTGGTCATATCGCGGTGAACGCCTGCTCCATTGATACAGATGACGGAAATGAGTTTGAGAAGCGCTGGGTGGGACCGCTAGACGACCTTGCCATGATGCTTGATGACGCCACGAGCGCAGTAAAGGACTGGGCAAATCGGCCAGTGTGACTGCCCGCTCCTCCTCCCTTTCCTGACCTTCGCCGGGGGTTGCGCAGCAAACCCCATTTGCAGCCGTCGGGACAGCAGATTTGATTTCGCGCAGAGGCGCAGAGGCGCGGAGAGAATGTCATCTCTGCGCCTCTGCGCCTCTGCGCGAAATACCATTTTTCAAATTCTTGAGCCGCAGCCCATGCCACGCAAATGGCGTCGCTGAACGTCATCCGGGGGAAGGCTTTGCGCCCATCCTTGCACTTTTGCGTTGGTGATTGCGCGGCGCAGGAAGCCGACAAACCCCCTCCGACAGCCCTGTGGGCTGCCACCTCCCCCACGATGTGGGGGATTGAGCGGAGCTAGAGTTTGCTGGCGGCGGGGCAGACCATTGCCACGGTGCCGGCAGGCGTGGCGCCCTGGGGGGCCGTGGTGGGGGATTGAGGGGCTGGATGGCCGTGGCCGGGGTGGAGGGATTTGATCCGGTCGGTCCGGAAAAATGCCCGTTGCATGTCCAATTTCTGCACTTCAATATGCGTCTATGTCTGAAAGCAGATATCGCGGAAACGGAACGCCTGGCGGGCTCTGGGGATGCATGACTGCCTCCTTGGTAGCAATTCCGCTCCTGGCATTTTCCATTCTGGTCAGCACTTTAGGCGATTGCGTTCCTGACGAACCATGCAGCAGCGGGTTGTTCTGGTGGCTGTTCATCCCCTCAATGATGATTGCAGGCATTGCCGGCTTTTCGGTGCGATGGATAATCAACTGGGTTGCTCGGCGTTTAAGTAGCGCGAAACAACCCTAAGGCGGCGTGGACAAATTCCACAACCCCACGGTTGGCGTGACTTTCGGAACTCGCGTGGACCATTGGAACGCGGCTCCGCGGAGACGCGGAGGGTTTTACAACCAATCCTTGTGATTTTGCCGACGTGACTGCTCGCCGCACCTATCCATCATGCCCCCTCCGACAGCCCTGCGGGCTGCCACCTCCCCCACGGGGTGGGGGAGGATCTTGGGCCGCAAACATGCGTAGTTCCTTGGAACGAGAACCATAGTCCAATTTCGCGCAAGGCCGCCCCGGCGCATCGTTCCGCCTGCCCTTTGGGGCAAGAAAACGATGGCAGGGGATGGACCAATGAAGGCAAAAAAGGGGCTGGCGCGCGCTTTGCTCGCCGCGACGACTGCGCTGGGGATGACGTTGGGCGCCGCGCCCGCCATGGCCGGCACATCGGCCGCGCTGCTCAAGCGGCTGCACGAGAAGGGCATCCTCTCTGACGAGGAATACCAGCAACTGCTGCGCGAAGACGAAGCGGAGAATGCCGCGCCAGCAGCGGCCAGCGCCGCACCGGCAGCAGCGCCGGTAGCCGCACCCGACAGCGACCGCTTCGTGCGCCGCACGGCGAGCGGCGTCGGCCTGGAAGTGGGCGATGTAACGCTCAGCTTCTCGGGCTCGGTCAACGGCTTTTACGTGCACGACAATCCGCAGACGCCGTCTGCCCGCACGGCGGTGGCCGGTGGCATCGCCAATGTCGGCGGCAACAGCACCTCGTCGGTGCGCAACGGCCTTTTGCCCGGCTTCCTCAAGGTGGAAGCCACCACGCACCAGGGCGGCTGGGACGTGGGCGCGCACTTTGGCATGTATCCGGGCATCAACAGCGCGGCCTGGGGCACGCTGGGCGCCAACAACGGCGGCCAACCCACCGCGCTCGCCACCTCGGGTATCGATTTCCGCCAGACCTATCTCACGTTTGGCCGCGCCGGCTTTGGCGAGATCAAGATCGGCCGCGATATCGGCCTGTTCGGCTCAGACGCCATTCTCAACGATATCACGCTGCTGTCCTCGGGCGCGCCCGGTGGCAACGTGGCACCGGCCAACACCACGCTGGGCCGCATCGGATCGGGCTATATCTACACCGATTTCCAGCCGCAGATCACCTACACCACGCCCGGCTTCTCGGGCTTCAAGGCAGCGTTTGGCGTGTTCCAGCCGTTGAGCTCGCTCACCGGCCCGGCCGAACAGAACGGCAGCCCCGGCTTCCAGGCCAAGCTGACCTATGATGGCAAGCTGGGCCCGGTTGGCGCCCACCTGTGGCTCTCGGGCATTACGCAAAAGCACGATACCGTGGCCAGCGCCTATAGCTACACCGGCAAGGGCCTCGACGTGGGTGCCAAGCTGACGGTCGGGCCGGTCACCGCCGTGGGCTATTACTACACCGCGCAGGGCCTGGGCACCACAGTGCTCAACCTGCTCGACAGCGATGGCCTGGGGCATGCCCGCGACAGCCACGGCTTCTATGCGCAGGCGCTGGCCACATTCGGCAAGATCTCGGTCGGCGGCAGCTATGGCGAAAGCCGGCTCGACTTTGCCAACGCGGTCGATGCGGCCACCACGCCCACGCTGGTCAAGAAGAACAGCAGCTATGTCGGCCAGGTCCGCTATGGCCTGACCAGCTGGGTCACCCTGATCGGCGAGTATGTCTCGGCCAAGGCAGAGGCGCACAACGGCAACAGCGCCAAGTCCGACACGGTCGCCCTGGGCGGCATCCTCTTCTTCTGATCGGCCTTTACCCGGCACCGATCATCACCGCCCCGGCGCTTGCTCTCCAGGCGCCGGGACATTGGCCGGACAGCCCAGTTCCCCGGGCCTGTCCGGCCTTTTTTGTGCCCGTCCCGTTTTCCTGCTGTCCGGCGCACACGAAAAAGGCCGGGTAGCGGCGTGCTACCCGGCCCGGTCCGGTTGCGACCCGGAATGCGATCGTTACTTGAGGCTGGTGAGATAGCCGACCAGTTCGGCCCGCTTGGCCGGGTCCTTGAGGCCGGGAAACGACATCATCGTGCCCGGCACCAGCGCGCGCGGGTTTTCGATCCACTTGTCCAGCGTGGCGGCATTCCACGTCAGGCCCGATTTCTTGAGGCCATCGGAATAGCGGAAGTTGGCCGCATGCGTGCCGGCTTTCTTCCCCACCACGCCATAGAGATTGGGCCCGATCTTGTTGGGGCCGCCCTTGGTATTGTCATGGCATACGGCGCAGCGAGCCCAGCTGGCCGGCGCCGGCGGCGGGGCGGCATGGGCACTGCCCGCAATCAGGAACGCGGCAGCAAGTGCCGGGGCAATCAGGCGTTTCGACATAACTCCTCCACTCCACAGTCTGTTTGCACCAGCCCTGCCATGATGCCGGCCAGGCCGATATTGGACTATTGGCCGAGCGCACCGGCGTTTCCGCGCGCTCCTTTAGTTGGTTGGTTAATTGACAAGGGTGCCGCAAGGCTGGCAGATTGCCCGGCAAACATGCCAAGAGGATTGCCTGCCACCATGATCAAGACCCGCTTTACCGAACTGTTCGGCGTGGAACACCCGATCGCCCAGGGCGGCATGCAATGGGTCGGCACCGCCGAGCTGGTGGCAGCAGTGGCCAATGCCGGCGCGCTGGGCTTTCTCACCGCATTGACCCAGCCCACGCCCGAAGCGCTGACCAGGGAAATCGCGCGCTGCCGCACGATGACCGACAAGCCCTTTGGCGTGAACCTCACGATCCTGCCGGCGATCACCCCCCCGCCCTATGCCGAATATCGCCAGGCGATCATCGAAAGCGGGATTACCGCGGTGGAAACCGCCGGCTATCGCCCCGATGAACACGTTGCCGCATTCAAGGCGGCCGGGGTCAAGGTGATCCACAAGTGCACGGCGGTGCGCCACGCGCTTTCGGCCGAGCGCATGGGGGTGGATGCCATTTCGATCGACGGCTTCGAATGCGCCGGCCACCCCGGCGAGGACGACGTGCCCGGCCTGATCCTGATTCCCGCCACCGCCGACAAGGTGAAGATTCCGATCATCGCCTCGGGCGGGTTTGGCGATGGGCGCGGCCTGGCCGCTGCGCTGGCCCTGGGCGCCGAAGGCATCAACATGGGCACGCGGTTCTGCGCCACGCAGGAAGCGCCGATCCACGACGGCATCAAGCAGGCGATCGTGGCCAACGACGAACGCGCCACGGCGCTCCTGTTCCGCAGCTATCGCAACACCGCGCGCGTGGCGCGCAACAGCGTGGCCGAAGAAGCCGTGCGGATCGAGCGCGAGGGCAAGCCATTCGAGGCGATTGCCCATCTCGTAAAGGGCGCGCGCGGGCGCGAAGGGTTGATCTCGGGCGATCCCGAGCACGGCATCTGGACCGCCGGCATGGTCCAGGGCCTGATCCACGATGTGCCGACCGTGGCCGAACTGGTGGACCGCATCGTTGGCGATGCCAAGGCGATCATCACCGCGCGCCTGGGCGGCATGCTGGCAGGCTGACGCGCGCGGCGAATCGCCGATCGGCAAATGGCCGGGCTGCCCGCAATGAACGGCAGCCCGCCACTGCCGCAACGCTGCCGCTATTACGCGGCAAGCGCCAAGTAGATTGGCATATTTCGGCGTAACATTGACAAATCGCCGCCCATTTGCCATATACGGCTTCGCTAACGTCGCCTGCGACGGATTTTGAAGCTCATGCCTGGCGCATCTCGCGCGTCATTCATACGGGCAAGCCGATCCTTCCTTTCTCTCGCTACAAGCTCCGCCGGTGCATTTGCCGGCGGGTTCTCCTGTTTCGTGAAAAGGAAACACCCATGCTGACCGGCACCGTGAAATTCTTCAATACCGACAAGGGCTATGGCTTCATCGCGCCCGATGGCGGCGGGGCAGACAGCTTCGTCCACATCAGCGCCGTTGAACGTTCGGGCATGGCCACGCTGACCAAGGACCAGCGCGTCCGCTTCGAACTGGAAACCGATCGCCGCGGCAAGGAAGCAGCGGTCAACCTGCAGTCGGTCTGAGCCCATGGCCAAAGAGGATCTGCTGACCCTTGACGGCCAAATCGACGAGATCCTTCCAGATGGACGCTTCGGCGTCCTTCTGGAAAACGATCACCGGATCATCGCCTATACTGCGGGCAAGATGCGCAAATTCCGCATCCGCTCGATCGTGGGCGACCGGGTCCGGGTCGAGATGACCCCGTACGACCTGACCAAGGGCCGTATCGTCTATCGTGAAAAGATTGCTGGCGGCCCGGCCGCCATGCGCAAACGGCGGTAGACGCCCAACAATCATAAAAGGCGCCAGACAGGCGCCCGGGACTATCATGAATACGCAATATACGTTCTCTACTTCCAACCTGCATACCACCTACCCCCTGCCCGGCTATCACTCGGCCCCGCGCGGCGCCCAGCGCCCGCAGCCTGCCCCTTGCGGGCTGAGCCGGCAGCAACTGCGCGACATCGTCGCCCAGATGGTAGGCTGAACGCCAAACCGGCAACCTCGCCCGAAGGAAAAGACCATGTCCGAAGTACAGGACTTCTACCTCAGGCAGGTTGCCCTCAGCGCCAAGGCCGCAAGCGACAGCGGCCTCGCCAACCAGCGCGACAAATACCTGCGCTCCCAGGCCGCCTGGCAAGCCCTGGCCGACCGCGCCGGCAAGACCGCCGCCGCCAAGGCCGCCAACGAAGCCCAGAAGCTGGCCGATGCCGATGAGGCGCCTGGCACCGAGGGCTTGACGCTCTGAAGCGCTGAATTTGCGCGGCTCGTCATACCTGCCGCCCAAAACAGTTCGCGCACAGCACGTTCGACCGCTGAAACGCGGTTGCGGCGTGAGCGAAAACGTAGACCACGCGGACGCACACCAATGGGTAGCGGCGAGTTGGCCGAGAGCCATTCATCCGCAGCCCCGGCGCATGCGCCAAATCCAGCGAAATCTTGTAAATGGATTTTTGGTGAGCCCTGCTGGATTCGAACCAGCGACCTACTGATTAAAAGTCAGTTGCTCTACCGACTGAGCTAAGGGCCCCCGAGGCGCGGCTTGGCGCTGGGTTGGTGCGCTCACCTAGGGGCGGGGCGGCGGCGGGTCAAGCGGGAAGCCAGGTGTTTTGTCGCCAAACCTGTGAGCGGGTCGCGCCAATCGGGGGCGATGCGCATGGCCGGGCCCATCACGAACGGGCGCTGGCGGCAGGCTGGATGCGGGATGACCAGGTTGGCGTGAATATCCGCCAGCGCCCCGCCGGACCATAGCACGATATCGAGATCGAGCGTGCGCGCCCGCCACGGGGCGCCGCGGCGCACGCGGCCGAAGCGATGCTCCAGGCCCTGCAAATGGGCCAGCAGCTGTGGCGGATCGAGCCGGGTAGCGATCACCGCGCAGGCATTGGCATAGCGCCGCCGCGACGGGCCGAGCGGCGCGCTGGCGATGATCGGCGAGAACGCCTGCAGCGCCAGGCCCGCATCATCGAGCGCCCGCGCCGCCGCGCGCAGCACCTGCGCCGGAGCCCCATGGCGCGGGTGGCGCACGTTGGAGCCCAGGGCGATCAGGTAGCGGTGCAGCGCGGTGGCGGGCATGCCCGATCAGATATCCTGCGACAGGCGGGTGTAAAGCTGCGGGCGGCGATCGCGGAAGAAGCCCATGCCGGCGCGGTGCCGCGCGGCGGCAGCGAGATCGAGCGTGGCGGCCAGCACGCCGGTTTCCGCCGCGCCAAATTCGGCCAGGAAATCGCCCCATTCGTTGGCGATGAAGCTGTGCCCGTAGAACGCCTGGTCGTTTTCCTCCACGCCGATGCGGTTGGCGGCGACCACCGGCATGCAGTTGGACGCGGCATGGCCGAGCATGGCACGGCGCCACACGCGGCTGGTGTCGAGATCGGCGTCATAGGGCTCGCTGCCGATCGCGGTGGGATAGAACAGCACCTGCGCGCCCATCAGCGCCATGGCCCGCGCGCATTCGGGATACCACTGGTCCCAGCAGACGCCCACGCCGATGCGCGTGCCGAACACGTCCCACACCTTGAACCCGGTATTGCCGGGGCGGAAATAATACTTTTCCTCATAGCCCGGGCCATCGGGAATGTGGCTCTTGCGATAGGTGCCCATGATCGCGCCATCGGCGTCGATCATCGCCAGGGTGTTGTAGTAATGCGGACCTTCCCGCTCGAAAAAGCTGGTGGGGATGGCGATGCCCAGGCCCTTGGCCAGCTTCTGCATCGCCTTGACCGACGGGTCCTGGTCGAGCGGATGGGCGAGGGCAAAGCGCGCCTCGTCCTCGGTCACGCAGAAATAGGGGCCGGCAAACAGCTCGGGCGGCAGCACCACCTGCGCGCCTTGCGCGGCGGCCTGTTCCACCAGGGCGGAAACGGCGGCGATGTTGTCTGCCGCATCGGGCGAGTTGAGCGCGAGCTGGAGCGCGGCCACGGAAAGCTGGGTCATGGCCGTGCATCTATGCTGTCGGGCGTGTCAATTCAACGACAGCGGGCTACCCCAGCGGGCAATTCGCGCGCCAGAGGATGACAGGCGCCCTGCCCGTTCCTATCTGGGCGGCAAATCTTGCAGAAAGGGTTCCCCCGCAATGGCGACGTCCTCCGCCACCCCCTCCGCCGCCAACCAGGCCATTCTGGCCGGTGGCTGCTTCTGGTGCACCGAAGCGGTGTTCCGCGACGTGATCGGCGTTTCAAACGTGGAAAGCGGCTATATCGGCGGCACCAGCGAAAATCCCACGTACAAGCAGGTGTGCAGCGGCACGACCGGCCATGCCGAAGCCATTCGCGTGACGTTCGATCCGGCGGTGATCGATTACAGCCAGCTGCTCGACATCTTCTTTGCCACCCACGATCCGACGCAGCTCAACCGCCAGGGCAACGACGTGGGCACGCAATACCGCTCGGCGCTGTTTCCGCTCGATGCCGCGCAGGAAGAGGAAGCCAAGGCCGGGATCGCTCGTGCGCAGGCCGAGCGCGACGCGCCGATCGTCACCAGCATCGAGCCGGTCGCCCCGTGGTATCCGGCCGAGGATTACCACCAAGAGTATTGGGAAGGCGAAGGCCAGCGCAATCCCTATTGCCTCGCGGTGATCCCGCCCAAGCTGATGAAGCTGCGCAAGAGCTTTGCCGCGAAGGTCAAGGCGTAAACAGCGCGCGGGTGGAGCACAGTTTCCACCACCCCCAACCCCCTCCTTGCAAAGAGGAGGGGGCTTTTTTACGCTACTTACTGGGCGTCGAGGCCGTAGGCGGTGTGCAGGATGCGCACGGCCAGTTCCACCTCGTCGGCATCGATCAGCACCGAAACCTTGATTTCGCTGGTCGAGATCGCCTGGATATTGATGCCGCGGTCAGCCAGCGCCTTGAACATCGTGCTGGCAACGCCGGCGTGGCTGCGCATGCCCACGCCCACCACGGAAACCTTGGCCACCTTGCTGTCGGCGATCAGGCGATACCAGCCGATCTGGTCCTTGCGCTCTTCGAGCAGCGCCTGGGTGCGCGCAAGGTCGGCCTGCGGGCAGGTGAAGGTCACATCCGTCTCGCCCTTGTCCTTGGCGATGTTCTGGATGATCATGTCAACGTTGATGTTGGCCTCTGCCAGCGGGGCAAAGATCGAGGCGACGGCGCCGGGGCGATCCGCGATCCGCGTGAGAGTGACCTTGGCCTCGTTCTTGTCGGCGGCGATGCCGGTGATCAGCTGGCGTTCCATTTCGTACCCTTCCAGTTCCTCGTCCGCGACGATCATCGTGCCGGGGATGGTGTCGGCGGCCGGCGCATCGTCGTCGATGAAGGATGACAACACCTGCACCCGCACGTTCTCCTTCATCGCAAGCGAGACGGAGCGGGTTTGCAGGACCTTGGAACCGACCGAGGCCAGTTCCAGCATTTCTTCGTAGGTCACGGCCTTGAGCTTGCGCGCCTTGGCCACGATGCGCGGGTCGGTGGTATAGACCCCGTCCACGTCGGTATAGATATCGCAGCGATCAGCGCCGATCGCGGCGGCCACGGCCACGGCCGAGGTATCCGATCCGCCGCGGCCCAGCGTGGTGATGCGGTTGCTCTCGGTCAGCCCCTGGAAGCCGGGGATCACGGCGATTTCGCCTGCGCCCATGCTGGCCAGCAGTTCGGCCGAATCGATGCCTTCGATGCGCGCCTTGGAAAATGCATCATCGGTGCGCACCGGCAATTGCCAGCCCAGCCACGAGCGCGCCTTGCAGCCCAGCGCCTGGAGATGCATGGCCAGCAGGCCCGAGGTCACCTGCTCGCCGCTGGCCACCACCACATCGTATTCCGCCGGATCATAAAGCGCGCTGGCTTCGCGGCAGAAGTTGACCAGGCGATCGGTTTCCCCGGCCATGGCCGAAACCACCACTGCCACTTCATGGCCGGCGGCCTGCTGGCGCTGCACGATCCGCGCGACGCGGCGGATTCGCTCGGTTCCGGCCATCGAGGTGCCGCCGAATTTCATCACGATCCGGGCCAACGCTTGTGCTCCTGTCCACCTGCCAAAAGAAAGAATCTTGCCCGCATGGCCCATGGACCATGCGAATGCGGCGCTTTAGGGAGGTGGCATGAGCAATGCAACATCCTTGAACGCGCAGACCATCCGTCCGGAAGAAGCCGCCCATTTCGGCAAGTTGGCGGCCGACTGGTGGGACCCGAAAGGCCAATCGGCCATGCTCCACCGTCTCAATCCCGTGCGCCTGGCATTCATCCGCGCCGCGATCGATACGCATTTCGGCGCCGATCCCCGGGCCTTGCGCCCCCTGGCGTGCAAGCGCGCGCTCGATGTCGGCTGTGGCGCGGGCCTCCTGGCAGAGCCGCTGTGCCGCATGGGCGCGGCAGTGAGCGCGGTGGATGCCGCGGCCGAAAACATCGCCGCCGCGCGCGCCCATGCGCAAGGCGCCGGCCTCGCGATCGATTATCGCCACGGCGAACTGGCTGATCTCGACCTGGCCGGGTTCGACCTTGTCACCTCGATGGAAGTGATCGAGCACGTGGCCGACAAGCCCGCTTTCGTGGCCGCGCTGGCGGCAACCCTGGGCCAGGGCGGGTTGATGGTGCTGTCCACCCCCAACCGCACCCCGGCCTCGCGCCTGCTGATGGTCGAAGCGGCCGAGCGGCTGGGCATGGTGCCGCGCGGCACGCATCACTGGAACGATTTCATCACGCCGCTCGAACTGCACGACCTGCTCGACGCGGCGGGCCTCAAGATGGGCAACCCACAGGGCATCGCCTGGAACCCGGCCAAGGGCCTGCACCTGTCAGACGACCTGGCGCTCAACTACATCGTCACGGTCACGCAGGCCTGAGCCGCGCGGGCTTCACGCAGACCCGAGCGCAGCCTCCCATTCGGCCTGCTTGAACCCCACGAGCAGGCCGCCGGGATGCTCCACGATCGGCCGCTTGATCAGCGACGGCTGCGCCACCATCAGGGCGACGGCCTTGTCGGTCGTCAGATCGGCCTTGTCCGCATCGGGCAGCTTGCGGAACGTGGTGCCGGCCTTGTTGAGCACTTTGTCCAGCCCCGCCGCCGCCACCCAGCGCGCCACCTGGCCCGGATCGGCACCCTGCTTCTTGTAATCGTGGAACGTATAGGCCAGCCCCTGCCCATCGAGCCAGGTGCGCGCCTTTTTCACGGTGTCGCAGTTGGGGATGCCGTAGACGGTCAGGCTCATGCCTTGGTCCTCTCGAAATGGTGGATGCGGCTGGGGGTGCCGGCGAACAAGGTATAGCTTTCGTAGTATTCGGCGCGGCCGCGGCCTTGCACCTGTGCGTGATCGGCCTGGGTGCGCCAGGCGCGTGCCGCCGCTTCGCTGTCCCATTCCGACAGTGCGATCACTTCGCCATCGTCGGCGGCATAGGATTTGAAGCTGCGAAAGCCGGGCTGGCGGCGCGCCAGGTCTTCCATCGCCTGGGCATCGGCCGCGTAGGCAGCAGCATCGATGCCGGCATGCTTGCGGTTGCGGAACACGACGAGATACATGGGCCCCGCGCATAATGCCGCACGCCCGCCTTGGCCAGCAGGAAGCAGGTCAGGCAGACCGGGCCTGCTGCTCTTTCGCCTTAGACCCCATGACTGCCGGAGCCTCGAGGGCTCAAATCTGAGATGCTGACGA
>CAYXUN010000043.1:0-4861 GCA_964468165.1 uncultured Novosphingobium sp.
GGGTGGTTGTGTTTTCGGGGGGGGGGGGGGGGGGGTGGTGGAACGTTAAGCCGACGATACAGCATTAGGCATAAGCGGAACCAAACCCCGTTCTCCATCGTAATATCCTGTGACAACGGGAGGGCGACGGAGGAATTGCCATGGGTAAGAAGTTCCTGATTCCCGCCGCCATTGCGCTTGGTGCCCTGTCGCTGGGTGGTTGCGCGCGCAATTATGCCGGTGAAGGTGGCCTGGCCGGGGCCGGCGTGGGCGCGGCCGTGGCCGGCATTTCCGGCGGCAATATCGGCACGGGCGCCGCCATCGGCGGGGCCGTGGGCGCGGCAGCCGGCTCGCAGGTCAAGAAGGATTGCTGGCGCACCGACGCCGATGGCCGCAGCTATCGCGTCTGCTGATCAAAACGGTAGGACTGCCCGATAGGCCGCCAGCGGCGGCTTGTCGGGCAGTGCCACGCCTTGCTCCAGCAGGAAGGCATGGCGCACGATTTCGGCCTGCTGTTCCAGGCCATAGCGGGCAAACGGCTTGCCCGGCATCAGGTCATAGGCATAGCGACAGAACGGATGGCGCTGCAGCGGCAGGAACACACCCCGCTGCCATTGCCACACGTGGCACAGTTCGTGGATGAGCAGCCCTTGCAGGCTCAGGCGCTCTTCTGAAAAATCGGCTGACCAGAAATCGGCGCCGGGGT
Source organism: uncultured Novosphingobium sp. (assembly GCA_964468165.1). GTDB lineage: Bacteria > Pseudomonadota > Alphaproteobacteria > Sphingomonadales > Sphingomonadaceae > Novosphingobium. Next base: position 686 of record CAYXUN010000043.1, read on the forward strand.
GAAAGTGGATGTGCCCCATAGGTGCCATTACCACGTTCACCCCCTGAAACGGCCACCAGCGGCGGCGCCGCACTTCCACCCGCTGCCAATCGATCGCCGCGCCATAGACGCTGCGGCCCAGCGCCACTTCGCCCGGCGTGAGTTTGCGCGCGACCATGATGGCGCGCTGGCCTTACATATGATCCATGTGATCCATGCTGCCACCAGTTGCGGCTGCGGCGCCGGGGGCGACCACCTTGGCCTTGGTCGTTGCCTTGTCACCATTGTCGAGCGTGATGGTGAGTTCGGTCACGCCACCAGCCTTGAGAGTGGGGGCCAGGTCGAACAGCATGACGTGGTTGGCACCGGGCTTGAACTCCACGCTCTTGCCCGATTGCAGCGGCACCGCCTTGAGCGGCGACATCTGCATCATGCCATCCTTCATCGCGCTTTCATGCATTTCCGCGCGGCCCGCGCCATCGACGTGCACCGCCACCAGCTGGCGGTCCGGCCCGCTGCCCTGGGCCAGGGTGAAATAGGCAACGCCGGGATTGCCGGCCACGGCGGGCAATTGCACGGTCGCATCGGTCAGCGTGGTGCCCGGCGCGTTTTCGGGCGTGGCATCCAGGCTGGCGGCAGCACTGGGGCTTTCCTGCGGCGCAGGCTTGCTGCATCCCGCCAGGGCAAGGCCCGACGCCAGGGCAAGACAGGCCATGCCGGCCAGAACAGGTGCGCGCATGCGATGCGATCCTTCTTTTCAAGCGAGGTGAAAATGTGACGCAGCCATAGCACGCGCGGGGCTTGTGCCAAGCGCAAGCGCACCTATATCCCGCCCGTAACGAGCCGCCAAGGTGGCGCCTGCCCACAAGGGGGACGCCCGATTAAGCGGTGTCAACACGCGAAGGATATGGGGAAACATGGCTAAAGTTATTGGTATCGACCTCGGCACGACCAACAGCTGCGTCGCGGTGATGGACGGGGGCACGCCCAAGGTCATCGAGAATTCGGAAGGCGCGCGCACGACGCCTTCGATCGTGGCTTTCACCAAGGATGGTGAGCGCCTGATCGGTCAGCCGGCCAAGCGCCAGGCCGTGACCAACCCTGACAACACGATCTTTGCGGTCAAGCGTCTGATCGGCCGTCGTTTCGACGATCCGCTGACCCAGAAGGACACCCAGCTGGTGCCCTACACGATCACCAAGGGCAAGAACGGCGACGCGTGGGTCAAGGCTGGTGGCCAGGATTACAGCCCGTCGCAGATTTCGGCCTATACCCTTCAGAAGATGAAGGAAACCGCCGAAAGCTACCTCGGCGAAACCGTGACGCAGGCGGTGATCACCGTGCCGGCTTACTTCAACGACGCGCAGCGCCAGGCGACCAAGGACGCCGGCCAGATCGCGGGCCTTGAAGTGCTGCGCATCATCAACGAGCCGACCGCGGCCGCGCTTGCCTATGGCCTCGACAAGCAGGACGGCAAGACCATTGCCGTGTACGACCTTGGCGGCGGCACCTTCGACATTTCGATCCTCGAAATCGGCGATGGCGTGTTCGAGGTGAAGTCCACCAACGGTGACACGTTCCTGGGCGGTGAAGACTTCGACACCGCGCTCGTCGAATACCTGGCGGACAAGTTCAAGGGCAAGGAAGGCCTTGACCTGCGTGGCGACAAGCTTGCCCTGCAGCGTCTCAAGGAAGCGGCGGAAAAGGCCAAGATCGAACTGTCTTCGGCCCAGACCACCGAAATCAACCTGCCCTTCATCACCGCGCGCATGGAAGGTGGCAGCACCACCCCGCTGCACCTGGTGGAAACCATCACCCGTTCGGACCTCGAACGCCTGGTCGGCAAGCTGATCGAGCGCACGCTCGAGCCCTGCCGCAAGGCGCTGGCCGATGCCGGCCTTTCGGCCAAGGACATCGACGACGTGGTGCTGGTCGGCGGCATGACCCGCATGCCCAAGGTGCGCGACGTGGTGAAGGACTTCTTCGGCAAGGACCCGCACACCGGCGTGAACCCTGACGAAGTCGTGGCCATGGGCGCGGCCATCCAGGCCGGCGTGCTCCAGGGCGACGTCAAGGACGTGCTGCTGCTCGACGTGACCCCGCTGTCGCTGGGTATCGAAACGCTGGGCGGCATCATGACCAAGATGATCGACCGCAACACCACGATCCCGACCAAGAAGAGCCAGGTCTATTCGACGGCGGAAGACAACCAGCAGGCCGTGACCATCCGCGTGTTCCAGGGCGAACGCGAAATGGCGCAGGACAACAAGCTGCTGGGCCAGTTCGACCTGCTCGGCATTCCGCCCGCACGGCGCGGCGTGCCCCAGATCGAGGTGACGTTCGACATCGACGCCAACGGCATCGTCAACGTTTCGGCCAAGGACAAGGGCACCGGCAAGGAGCAGCAGATCCGCATCCAGGCATCGGGCGGCCTGTCCGACGCCGATATCGACCAGATGGTGCGCGACGCGGAAAAGTTCGCGGCTGACGACAAGAAGCGCCGCGAGGCGGCCGAGGCCAAGAACAATGCCGAAAGCCTGGTCCACGCCACCGAGCGCCAGCTCGAAGAGCATGGCGACAAGGTTGACGCGGGCCTCAAGGCCGAAATCGAGGCAGCCCTGGCCGAAGCCAAGACCGCCATCGAAAGCGGCAATGCCGAAGACATGACCGCCAAGACCCAGGCCCTCACCGACAAGGCGATGAAGCTGGGCCAGGCGATCTATGAAAAGGAACAGGCCGGTGCCGCCTCTCCGGGGGCTGAAGCACCCAAGGACGACGGCGTGGTCGACGCCGAGTTCTCGGAAGTGGACGACACCAAGGCTTGATCTGCAACATGACCCCCTCTCTTGCCACGCAGCGTGGCAAGGGACGGGGAGAGGGGACCAGGAACGCCTTTAACATGGCATTGCCCAGGCCCTCTCCCCGTGCGGGGCGAGGGCTTTGTTATGGCAGTTGAAGCCGATTATTACGAATTGCTGGAAGTGGAACGGACGGCCGATGACAAGGTCATCAAGTCTGCATTCCGCAAGCTGGCGATGAAATTCCACCCCGACAAGAATCCGGGGTGCCAGGATTCCGAGGCCAAGTTCAAGCAGATCAACGAGGCCTATGCCTGCCTCTCCGATCCGCAAAAGCGTGCCGCCTACGATCGCTATGGCCATGCCGCGTTCCAGCAGGGCGGCCCCGGTGGCGGCGGTGCAGGCGGTTTTGGCGGCGGCGATTTCGGCGACATCGGCGATATCTTCGAAACGATCTTCGGCGGTGCCTTTGGTGGCGGCGGTGGCCGGCAGCAAAGCCGGCGCGGCGCCGATCTGCGCTATGACATGGAAGTGACGCTGGAAGAGGCGTTCCATGGCAAGACGGCCGAAATCACCGTGGAAGTATCGCAGACCTGCGAACCGTGCAGCGGCTCGGGCGCCACGCCCGGCACCTCTGCCCGCCGCTGCAACCTGTGCGGCGGCCATGGCAAGGTGCGCGCGCAGCAGGGCTTCTTCATGGTGGAGCGGGCCTGCCCCAACTGCCACGGTCGCGGCGAAGTGATTGAAAAGCCCTGCCGCCATTGCCGTGGCGAAGGCCGCGTCGATGCGCCGCAGACCCTGGCGGTGGACATTCCCGCCGGCGTCGACACCGGCACCCGCATCCGCCTGGCCGGCAAGGGCGAGGCTGGGCCAAATGGCGCCCCGGCAGGTGATCTCTACATCTTCCTGCACATTGCCCGGCACAAGGTGTTCGAGCGCGACGGCACCACGCTGCTGACCCGCGCCCCGATCAGCTTCACCACCGCAGCCCTGGGTGGCGAAATCGAAATCCCCGGCCTCGATGGCAGCCGCCATGCGATCGAGATTCCTGCCGGCATCCAGTCGGGCAAGCAATTGCGCAAGCGTGGCGCGGGCATGCCCGTGCTGCAAGGGCGCGGCTCGGGCGATCTTGTCGTGGAAATCCAGGTGGAAACCCCGACCAAGCTCTCGGCCCGCCAGCGCGAATTGCTGCGCGAATTTCAGGGCACCGAAACTGGCGAGGAATGCCCGCAATCCAAGGGCTTCTTCGAACGCATCAAGGATGCGTGGAGCGATTTGACCGAATAACATCGGGCAAGGCGTCCACAATCCCCCGCCCCCGGCCCGGGAGGGGGGGGGGGGGTTTTTTTTATGAGCCCCCCCCCCGTGCGAGGGGGGGGGGGGGGGGGGGGGGGGGGGG
>CAYXUN010000043.1:4871-34186 GCA_964468165.1 uncultured Novosphingobium sp.
TTTATATCTACTCCCCCTCCTCTTCAGAGGAGGGGGCCGGGGGGTGGTGGATGCCTTGAGCAAACTTCGCCAACACCTCCACTCGAACGCTCGGCACCAGGTCAGGATCTGCCCGCAAGCGCGCTTCCTCCTCATCCAGGATCGCCAGGAACGCATCGCGCTTGAACCTGTCCACCCGCGCGGGTTCGAGCGGCTCGTCCAGCGTCGAACAGACCATGTCGATCAGCCGTTCCGCGCCGTTGAGCCGGCCCCACAGGTAATCGTTCTCGCGCCAGGCGCGGCTGAAGAACGCGCCGAAGTGGGTAAACGCGATGCCCTTGAGGCAGGCGCGGGTCCCGCCGGTGCGGATTGCGGTGGCGTCTTCGGGGGAGATGCGATCGACCTTGACCGGATCGAACTCACCCAGGCCATCGCCCTGGAACAGCGGCAGGGTGGCCACGTCATAGAACGGAAAGCCCAGGTAGGCGTGGAGGAAGCGGCGGCGCAGCGCCTTGTCCATCATGCCCAGTGCATGGACGAACAGCCCGTCCACTTCATCATCCAGCCGGGCGAGATCGCGCCGCGCGGCTATCGCGGCCAGCACCGCGCCGGGGTCTTCGCGCACCACGGCCGCGCTGGCGGCAAAGCCCGGGCCCAGGCCGCTCAGGCTGGCCCGCGCCTGATAGAGTGCCTGGGCACGATAGACCACGTCGCGCGCCGCCTCGCGCGCGGCCGGATCGATGCCGGCGGCCTCGTCCCAATCGGCCGTCAGCCGCCGCGCCAGGAGTTTCAGGCGGCGGATGCGGAAGGCCAGATCGTGCGCGCGGAAAAAGGCAATGGCCGGCGCCGTGGCCCCCGCGCCGCGGGCGCTGAGGTTATCGAGGCCCAACTGGTTGAGGTGGCGCCACAGCGCCTCTTCCACCCCGGCGTTGTCGTCGGCAGGCAGGGCCTGGGTGATCACCTCGGCCAGGTCGGTGACAATGCCCGCCAGCTTGACCTGCGCATAGCCATGAAACGCATAGCCGGCCTGCTCGGCGGCGGCCTGCTGCGCCCGTGCCCGCCAGGTGATCAGTCGCTTGGGGTTGGGCCAATCGAAAAACAGCGTGTGGCCAAACAGCCTGGCCACGGTTTCCTCGATCTCGCCCTGCAGCGAATCGACGATGGCCCGCAGCCGCAGGCGCTCGCGCGATTGCCGCTCCAGCGCCTCCAGGTTGTCGCGAATCGGCTGCTCGCGCGGAATGGTCGACAGCGCGCCAAAGATGGCCGCGATAAAGCCCACCGGTGCGGCCGCCGGCGCAGGGTCACCGGGCGCGTGCGGCGCGGGATCGAGATAGACGAAGCGGCGATCCACCTCGCGCCGGGAAGGGCGGCTGCCCAGCGCCGCCATGGCCGGCGCGAACGGGCGGTTGACCAGCACGGCCCCGTCGACCAGCGCGGCCTGGTCCACCGTGCCACGCCGCCAGCGGTTGGGCATGATCCGCTGCAGAAAGGCCGCGCGGCCCGGCCAGGTCTCGCCGCGTTCGGCCACCAGGCGGTCGATCTCGGCAATCGTGAGCGGCGGAAATGCGCCGGGAAAGCTCGCCGTGGCGCGTGCGGCCAGCACCAGTTCGGGCAGCGGGGCCAGGCCCTCGCCGGTATGGGCGCGGGCCTCGGCGCGAAAGCCGATGCCCAGGCGGTGTTCGTTTTCTTCGACCAGCGGTGGGCTGTTGAGCCGCAGCGGCGCGGGATGGCCGGCAAAATCGGTGGCGGTCACCATCAGGTCGATCGGGTGGCCCGGTGGAAGCAGCGGCGCGGCATTGCCGCTGTGGGCCATGGCATCGAGCGCTTCGGCCAGGAGGCGGGAAAAGCCGATGCCGCTGAACGGCGGGGCAAACCAGCGTGCGCGGATCAGGCGCGAAATCTTGCGGCGCACTTCGCCCCAAGCCTTGGTGTGGCGCATTTCCCGCCCCACCTGCTGCGCCAGTTCGCCGCCCGGCGCGCGCAGCGCGGGCCAGCGCAGCACGGCCCAGACCAGCGGCTGCGCCCAGAACTTGGCAAAGCGCCCCCACGGCCGCGCATCGGGATCGAGCAGCACGTCGCTATCGGCGCGGGCCAGCCACAGCCGGGTCAGCGGCTCCAGGCTTTGCCCGGTGGCAAGCGCCTGGCCCAGGAACACGGCATTGATCCCACCCGCGCTGGCGCCCGAGAGGATATCGACCAGCACGCGCAGGCGCAGCCCGCGCTCGGCATGGATCGTGTCCAAGAGGGCGATCCACACTGCCTCGATTCCCGGCGCTGGTGCGGCGTCTGGCGTTTTCGTGGGCGCGGCCTTGGCATTGACCGCGCAACTGGCGCGCGAAAGGTGCCACAGTTCCTTGGTAACCCCGTGCATATAGACCGCCAGGCTGATGCCGCCGGTGGAAACAAGGGCCAGGCGCAGTTCTTTCTGCCGCATCGCCAGACCATGGCAGGGATTGACGCGCACGACCAGTAGGGAGGAGAGTCTGTAAGCCTGTCCGACGCTATTAACCGGAACGTGTCAGATTCACCGACAATTTACCCACGCGGGCCTATGCCCGCCGCATAACGATTTGCGCAGTTACCGATCCGCCCCGGCAGGGCGCAGCTGGATACCCTTGGCCTGATGATCCGCTTGTTCAAACACTATATTCCCAACGCGGTCTTCCTGCTGGGAATCATCGATTTCTGGCTGCTGGTGCTGGCGGGCGAACTGGGCTGGGTGGTGCGCGCCCACCAGATCGGCATGGACGTGGGCTATACCAGCGACCGCCTGTGGCCGCTGCTGACCTTTGCCGTGCTGGTGCAGACGGCGATGGTCTCGGTCGGCGTCTATGGCTCAGACGCGCTGCGGTCCATGCGCTATGCCACGGCGCGGCTGATGGTGGCGGTCAGCCTGGGCATCATTGCGCTATCGGTCGTCTATTTCCTGATCCCTGGCCACACGCTGTGGCGGTCCAACCTGTTCTACGCCATGGTCTTTTCCATGGTCCTGCTGGTGGGCGTGCGGCTCGTGCTGGGCGGCTTCCTCGGCACCGCGGCATTTCGTCGCCGTGTGCTGGTGCTGGGCGCGGGCAAGCGCGCCGATCGCCTGCGCAAGCTGGGCGACCGGCCCGAAGCTGGCTTCGTCATCGTCGGCTATGTCGCGATGAGCACGCAGCACCCGTTGATCGAGGAAGCGATCAGCCGCGATGCGCTGCCCAATCTCACCCGCTTTGTCGAAAACCTTGGCGTGAGCGAGGTGGTGCTCGCGCTCGAAGAGCGGCGCAATGCCCTGCCGCTCAAGGACTTGCTGCGCATCAAGACCACCGGCGTGCATGTGAATGATTTTTCCACCTTCGTGGAGCGCGAGACCGGTCGCGTCGATCTCGATACGGTCAATCCCAGCTGGCTGATCTTCTCCGATGGGTTTTCCTCGGGCCGCATGCTGTCGGGCGCGATCAAGCGCGCGTTCGATATCTGCGCCAGCCTGCTGCTGCTGGCGCTGACCGCCCCGATCATCCTGGTCTTTGCCATCCTGGTAAAGCTCGACAGCAAGGGGCCGGCGTTCTTCCGGCAGACCCGTGTCGGCCTCTATGGCGAAACGTTCAACCTCATCAAGCTGCGCTCCATGCGCACCGATGCCGAGGCGGGCGGCGCGCAATGGGCTGCCAAGAACGATCCGCGCGTCACGCGCATCGGCCGGTTGATCCGCAAGCTGCGTATCGATGAACTGCCGCAGACCTGGACCGTGCTCAAGGGGCAGATGAGCTTTGTCGGCCCGCGCCCCGAACGTCCCGAATTCGTGTCAGACCTGGAAGAGCATCTGCCCTATTACGCCGAGCGCCACATGGTAAAGCCGGGCATCACCGGCTGGGCGCAGATCAACTATCCCTATGGCGCCTCGATCGAGGATTCGCGGCACAAGCTTGAATACGATCTCTATTACGCCAAGAACTACACCCCGTTTCTTGACCTCTTGATCCTGCTGCAAACCCTGCGCGTCGTGCTGTGGCACGAGGGCGCGCGTTAAGCAGGCGCTGGCGCGATGCAGGCCCCGCTGGGATGGACAGGATTGGGCCAATGGGCCTTTGTGCTGGCGGCCTTTGCCGGGCTGGTGCTGGGCGTATGGCAGATCGATCGGCAACGGCGCGGCCGGCCGGTCAGCCGCGCAGGGATCGCGGCGGTGCTGGTCGGCGCCGTCTGGGCGCTGTTGCAGGCGGCCTTGGGGCCGCACGCGCCCGTCGCGCTCTTGGCCGACATGGCGCGCAACCTGGCCTGGCTGCTGGTGGTCTATGCGCTGTTTGCCCGAGACGGGCGGCATGAATCCGTAGCGCCGGTGCGGCCGGTGCTGATCGTGCTGGCCGTGGTCGAACTGCTCCAGGTCGTGCTGCTCGTGCTCGATTGGCGCTTTGCCGCCTTTCCGATCGCGCGGGCGATGATTTTCCAGATTGCGGTCATGCTGCGCCTGCTGGTGATCACCGGCGCGCTGGTCTTGGTGCACAATCTCTATGCCGGGGCGATGACCGCGCAGCGCAGCGCCGTGCGCTGGACCTGCGCTGCCCTGGCAGTGATATGGGGCTACGATCTCAACTTCTACACCATCGCCTATCTGGTGCGCGGCACCCCGGCCGAACTCGTCAGCCTGCGCGCGCTCGCCGCGTTGCTCGGCGTCGCCCTGCTTGCTGCCGGCGCTGTGCGCGAGCAGACCACCGGGCGCTTTTCGCCGTCGCGCACGGTGGCGTTCCAGTCGCTCTCGCTGCTGGTGATCGGCGGCTACATGCTGGTCATGGTCGGCGTGGCGCAGTCCATTGCCTGGGCTGGCGGCAGTGCCACGATGCTCACCCAGCTTGGCTTTGTGTTCGCCTCGTCGGTGCTGGTGCTCGCGCTGATGCCCTCGGGGCGCCTGCGCGGCTGGCTCAACGTCATGCTGTCCAAGCATTTCTTCCAGCACCGCTATGACTATCGCGCCGAATGGCTGCGCTTCAACGCCACGATCGGCCGGGGCGGGGCGCGGGGGCCGGGCGGGGCGGCCAGTGGCGCGGCCAGTGGCACAGTCAGTGGCGGGGGCGATGCCGTGCCGCTGCATACCCGCGTGATCCAGGCCGTGGCCGATATCACCGACAGCGCGCGCGGCGCGTTGCTGGTCCCGGCCGATAGCGGCGAACTGGTCCTGGCGGCACGCTGGCAATGGCCGACGCTCGATGTGCCGGCCCAGGGGCTCGATGCAGCGGGCGCGGCGTTTTTCGAAACCCACGGCTTCATCGTCGATCTCGATGAAGTGCGCGGCGGGATCGACCACCGTGGCGAAGCGCAGGCGACGCCCGCCTGGATGATCGAGGAAGAGGCCGTCTGGGCGCTGGTGCCGCTGCTCCATTTCGATCGGCTGGTCGGCCTGGTCGTGCTTGGCCGCCCGGCCGTGGCGCGCCAGCTCGATTGGGAGGATTTCGACCTGCTGCGCGTGGTGGGCCATCAGCTGGCCAGCTACATCGCCGAAAACAATGGCCAGCTCGCGCTGCTCGAAGCCAGCCGCTTTGATGAATTCAACCGCCGCATCGCCTTCGTGATGCACGATATCAAGAACCTGGCGAGCCAGCTTGGCCTGCTCGCGCGCAATGCGCAGCGCCACGCCGACAATCCCGAGTTCCGCAAGGACATGCTCGTCACGCTGAGCAATTCGGCCGACAAGCTCAACGCCCTGATCGCCCGCTTGTCGCGCTATGGCGCCGGCAATGTGGAGCAACTCGCTGCAGTTGATGCCGTGGCCGTGGCACACGCGCTGGCCGGGCGCTGGCCGCATGGCGCGGGCGGGCCGCAGGTCTCTGTCACCGTGCATGGGCCCTGCACGATCATGGCCAACCGCGAAACGCTGGAGCAGGTGCTTGCCCACCTGGTGCAGAACGCCATCGATGCCAGCCCCGCCGGGCAGCCCGTGCTGATCGAACTGCGCAGCGAGGCGCTGCACGGCTGCATCGCGGTGACCGACACCGGCACCGGCATGAGCGCCGAGTTCGTGCGCAACAACCTGTTCAAGCCGTTCGTTTCCACCAAGGCCGGCGGCTTTGGCATCGGCGCGTTCGAAGCGCGCGAACTGGTGCACGCCATGCGTGGCCGGCTCGACGTGGAAAGCCGGGAAGGGCTGGGCAGCCGCTTTTCCGTGCGCCTGCCGCTCGCTGCCGCCGCTGTCTTGTCTCCACCGCATTCCCAGCAGGACGTTGCATGATGACCGACACCCGCCCCAAGCAGTTGCCCAAGCTGCTCATCGTCGAAGATGATCCGGGCCTCCAGGCGCAGCTCAAATGGGCCTATGAAGATTTCGAGGTGTTCATCGCCGGTGACCGCGCCAGCGCGCTTACCCTGTTGCGCGCCGAAGAGCCGGCGGTGGTGACGCTCGATCTGGGCCTGCCGCCCGATCCCGACGGGGTGAGCGAGGGCTTTGCCGTGCTGGACGAGATCATGGCGATCAAGCCCGATACCAAGGTCATCGTCGCCTCAGGCCATGGCGCGCGCGAATCCGCGCTGCGCGCCGTGGCGCAGGGTGCCTATGATTTCTATCCCAAGCCGGTGGATATCGATGCCCTGGGGCTGATCGTGCGCCGCGCATTGCACCTTCACCGCATCGAGGCGGAAAACCGCAGCCTGGCCACGCGTGCCCCGGCTGATAACCGCGTGCTGGGCAACATGATCACGGCCGCGCCGGAAATGGTCAAAGTGGCCCGCACGATCGAACGCGTCGCCAATACCAATGTCTCGGTCATGCTGCTGGGCGCCAGTGGCACCGGCAAGGAACTGCTGGCGCGCGGCCTGCACGAGGCATCGCGCCGGGCGAGTGGCGCCTTCGTGGCGATCAATTGCGCGGCGATCCCGGAAAACCTGCTGGAAAGCGAGCTGTTCGGCCACGAAAAGGGTGCGTTCACCGGCGCGGTCAAGACCACCGAGGGCAAGATCGAACTGGCCGATGGTGGCACGCTGTTCCTCGATGAAGTGGGCGACATCCCGCTGCAACTGCAGGTCAAGCTGCTGCGCTTCCTGCAGGAGCGCACGATCGAGCGGATCGGCGGCCGGCGCTCGATCGCGGTGGACACGCGCATCGTCTGCGCCACCCACCAGAACCTCGAGGCGATGATCGCCGAGGGGCGCTTTCGCGAAGACCTGTGGTATCGCCTTGCCGAAATCGTCGTGAAGATCCCCAGCCTGGCGCAGCGGCCGGGCGATGCCACGCTGCTGGCCAAGGCCTTTCTCACCCGCTTTGCCGCGCAGATGAACCCTGCGGTCAAGGGCTTTGCCCCCGATGCCCTGGCAGCCATCGATGGCTGGGGTTGGCCCGGCAATGTGCGCGAGCTGGAAAACCGGGTGAAGCGCGCGGTGATCATGGCCGATGGCAAGCTCGTGGCCGCCGCCGATCTCGATCTCCCGCTGGCAGACGCCGGGGCGGACAATCCGCTCAACCTCAAGGCCGTGCGCGAGGCGGCCGATCGCAAGGCGATCCGCCATGCCCTGGCGCGCAGCGAAGGCAACATTTCCAGCACCGCGCGCCTGCTCGGCATCAGCCGTCCCACGCTCTACGATCTGCTCAAGCAATATGACATGCACGGCTGATCCGATGCGCCTGCGCCGCCGCTGCGCCCTGGCCCTGGCCGGCATCGTGCTGGCGCTGGCGCTTCCGGCAGCGGCCGATGGGCCCCCGCTCGATGCCGTGCGGGGGAAGGCGCGGGCGGCGCTGGCGCGGCGCGATCCGATCTCGGCCGAAGTGGCCCTGCGCGAAGCGATGCGCCAGGGCGCGCCGGCCGATGCGCTGCGCGCCGATCTGGCCGCCGCGCTGCTGGCGCGCGGTGCGCTGGCCGATGCCCACACCCTGCTCGATGGCGCGGCGCAGTTCACGCCCGATACCGCCGCGCTCGGCTGGCGCATGCGCGGGCAACTGGCCTTGGCCGAAGGGCGCCTGCCTGCCGCCGGCCAGGCGTTTGACCAGGCCCTGCGGCTGACGCCTGGCGACGCCGATCTGTGGGTGGCGATCGCGCGCTTGCGCTTTGCCGGCGGGGAGCAGGCCCAATCGGTTCAGGCGGCGGCACGGGCGGTGGCGCTGGACCCACGCAATGCCCGCGCGCTGGCGCTGCGCGGCATGCTGGTGCGCGAGCAATTCGGCCTGCGCGCCGCTCTCCCATGGTTCGAGCAGGGCCTCAGGATACATCCCCAAGACCCTGATCTGCTGACCGAATATGCCGCCACCCTGGGTGACATGGGCCAGGCCCGCGCCATGCTGGTGGTGGTGCGCAAACTGGCCGAGGTGGACCCGGGCAACCCGCGCGCGCTCTATTTCCAGGCCGTGCTCGCCGCCCGTGCCGGCAAGACCGAACTTGCCCGCACCCTGTTGCAGCGCACCGGTACCGCGCTGCGCGACATGCCTGCGGCCATGCTGCTGGGCGGGGTACTGGAATATCGCGCCGGCAACTACAGCGTGTCGGCCGGATTGCTGGCGCGGCTGGTGCGATTGCATCCCGCCAATCTCCAGGCCCAGCAACTGCTCGCCCGCGCCATCGCGCGCGAGGGCGATCTGCGCCAGGTGGCCTGGCGTTGGGATGGCGTGGCGCGGCAGCCCTTTGCCACGCCCTATCTGCAAGCCACGGTGGCGCGCGCCTGGCAGGGGCTGCACCAGCCCCAACGGGCCAAGGATATCGCCACGGTGGCCGCCAGGATGGGCACCATGCGGCCGTTTGCCGCGATACCGCCCGATCTGCCGCTGGGCGCACTCGCCCTGCGCTATCAGGATGGCCCCAATTTTGCCGACGTGGCGGTTCCCTACGTCCGCGGCCTGCTCGCCGCGCGGCAGTTTGACCAGGCGCGGGCCGTTGCCGACCGCCTGCGCGCGGCCAATCCCGGTGCGGCAGAAGCCTGGCTTCTGGCCGGAGACGCGCGCATGATCGCCAATGACGCGCGCGGCGCGCTCGCCAATTATGACGCCGCGGCGGCGATCCGGTTCAACGAACCGGTGTTGCGGCGCATGGATGCAGCCTTGCGCGCGGCAGGGCGCGCGAGAGACGCCGACGCGATGACCGCGCGCTATCTGGCGCAAAATCCCGAAAGCCTCTTGGCGATGCGGCTGCTTGCCGTTGCCTGGGCGGGGGAAGGGCGCCAGTCAGAGGCCCAGGCCATGGCCCGCGCACTGGCCGCGCGGGGGCAGGTGCTTTAGGCGCAGTTACTTGGGCTGGTACGTCTGCTCTCGCCCCGGAAACGCGCGCTCGCGCACTTCCTGGGCATAGCGGGCGGCCGCGTCCTCGATCGTGCCAGCCACTTCGGCATAGCGCTTCACAAAGCGGGGCACGCGCTCGAACATGCCGAGCATGTCTTCGGTCACCAGCACCTGGCCGTCGCACTGCGCCGATCCGCCAATGCCGATCACCGGGCAGGGCACCGCCTGGGTGATGGCAATGGCCAGCGGTTCCACCACGCCTTCGGCCACGATGGCAAAGGCACCGGCATCGGCCAGCGCGCGGGCATCGGCAAGGATCTTGTCGGCTTCGGCCTGGCTGCGGCCGCGCGCGCCATAGCCACCCAGCACGTTGACCGCCTGCGGCGTCAGGCCGACATGGCCCATCACCGGGATGCCGCGCGCCACCAGGAACGCCACGGTTTCGGCCATCGCTGCGCCACCTTCCAGCTTGACCCCGGCACAGCCGGTGTCCTTGAGCAGCCGCGCCGCCGCGGCAAACGCCTCTTGCGGCGAGGCTTCATAGCTGCCGAACGGCATGTCCACGATCACCACCGCGTGGTACGAACCGCGCACCACGGCAGCGCCGTGTGCGGCCATCATGTCGAGCGTGACCGGCACGCTCGATGGCAGGCCATAGATCACCTGGCCCAGCGAATCCCCCACCAGCAGGATATCGCAATGCGCGTCGAGCAACTGCGCCTGGCGCGCGGTATAGGCCGTCAGCATCACGATCGGCTGCGCGGTCTGCCCGTCCACCTTGCGCTGGCGGATGCCGGGCACCGACAGGCGCTTCATCGGGGCGGGCGTGGGGTGGGCGCGGCTGGTTGCCGTGTCGAGCTGGAACGTGGTGGACATGCGCACTGCTTCCCAAAAGGCTGGCCCGAAAGCCGGTCAGGTGTGGCGCGCGCTTCTATACCATGGGGCAAAACCCGCAAGGGCAGGGGGCATTGCGCCATGCAGATGAAAAAAGGCCCTTTGCCAAGCCATAGGTTGCCGCTAGCGTTGCGGCCCATGACCTGGTTACCGGTGCAACGTGTTGGCGTGGGGGTTCCCGCCGCACCGGTCCAAGGCGGGAGATTTCAATGTTTGGACGCGTCAAACCACTCGACGCTATTCTGGCGACAGCCGAAAAGAAATCGCTGCACCGCTCGCTCGGTGCCTTCCAACTGACCATGCTGGGCGTTGGTGCCGTGATCGGCACCGGTATTTTCGTGCTCACCGCAGAAGCCGCGCAAAAGGCCGGACCGGGCATGATGATCAGCTTCATCATCGCCGGCTTCGTCTGCGCGGTAGCGGCGCTGTGTTACGCCGAAATGGCAGCCATGGTGCCGGTCTCGGGTTCCGCCTATACCTACAGCTACGCCGTGATGGGCGAACTCGTCGCCTGGATGGTGGGCTGGGCGCTGATCCTGGAATACGCCATCGCCGCCGGTGCCGTCTCGGTCGGCTGGTCGGGCTACATGATCGGCTTTGTCCAGAACAGTCTGCACATAACCGTGCCACTGGAACTGGTGCGCGGCCCGTTTGACGGTGGCCTGATCAACCTGCCGGCCATGGCCATTGCCGTGGTGATCACCGGCCTTTTGATCCTGGGAACCAAGGAAAGCGCCACGGTCAACGCCGTGCTGGTGGCGATCAAGATCGTCGCGCTGAGCCTGTTCATCGCGCTGACCATTCCCATGCTCAAGTCCGGGAACTTCCAGCCCTTCGCGCCGCTGGGCTTCACGGGCATTTCGGGGGCGGCAGCGTCGATCTTCTTTGCCTACGTCGGGTTTGACGCGGTTTCCACCGCCGCTGAAGAAACCAAGAACCCGCAACGCAACATGCCGATCGGCCTGATCGGCAGCCTGGCGATCTGCACCGTGTTCTACATGCTGGTTGCCGCCGGCGTGATTGGCACGGTTGGCGCGCAGCCGGTGTTCGGCCCCGGTCACGTGGCGCTTTCGCCCGGTTCGCCGGCGCTTTCCGATGCCTGCAAGGCGATCGGTGAAAACGCCGTGGTCTGCTCCAAGGAAGCCCTGGCGTGGACGCTGCGTTCGGTCGGCCACCCCTTCGTGGGCTGGCTGGTGGGCCTCGCTGCCATCCTGGCGCTGCCCTCGGTCATCCTGATGATGATGTTCGGCCAGACCCGCATCTTCTTCGTGATGAGCCGCGATGGCCTGCTGCCCGAATTTTTCTCCAAGATTCACCCGCGCTTCCACACGCCGCACGTGATCACGCTGCTCACCGGGGTGTTCGTGGCGCTGTTCGCTGCGTTCTTCCCAGTTGGCCTGCTGGCCGACGTGTCGAACTCGGGCACACTGTTCGCGTTTGCGGCGGTGTCGATTGCGGTGCTCGTGCTGCGCCGGACCGACCCCACGCGCAAGCGTCCGTTCCGCACGCCGGCGGTGATGATCGTGGCCCCCATCTCGATCGTGGGCTGCATCTATCTGTTCGGCAGCCTGTCGGCCGCAACGATCCAGCTGTTCATCGGCTGGGCCGTGCTCGGCCTGATCGTGTACTACGCCTATAGCCGCAGCCGCAGCCATGTTGGCCGTGGCCTGACCGAAGTGCACGAGGGCGATGCTGACCTGCCGCCCCGTTCGGTGCCGCCGATCGACTGATCGCGCGCAGCCTGATGGCCAAAAAACGAAGGCCGCCGTTTCCCCGGGGAAGCGGCGGCCTTTGCTTATTGGAACGGGTCCGTTCCGTTTAGAGGCTGGTTTCGGCGTAGCCGCCCTTGATGCTGTCGCCCACGGGCAGGCCCAGCGCCATCTTGACCGCGCCCATCACGCCCACTTCACCCGACCAGATCGCCGCTTCGCCCAGGTCCATGCGCAGGAACAGCAGGTTGGGATCGTTCTTTCCGCCCGGAAACCAGGATTCGACCATGCGGCTCCAATGCTTGTCGAGCAGCGCGCGGTCGGTTTCCTCGGTCAGCGCGCCGGTGAAGCGGGCGAACAGGTCATGCCCCTTGGCGGCATAGGTCGCGGTGGCGCCACCCTGCGCGGCAAAGCGATTGTCGCGCGATGTGAAGAACCAGATGGCGTGGTTGGCATCGCGATCAAGCTGCGCAGTCATCGGCGCGGCGCTTTCGGGATCGGCATCCAGTTGCAGCATCACGAAGGGCGAATGGGCCAGTTCCTTCCAGAACTTTTCCTTCAGTTCTGCCGGGTTGCCTTGGTCATAGTGCATCGTTTCTCTCCTGTGAAAGGGGTGGGTTGGGTCACACGTTGGGCGTGACGAGCATCTGCGCCGTCGCCACGTCGATCGCCGCCTGGCGATCATCCGGGCGGCGCCCCGCAAGGAACTCGGTAAGGTCGGCAATCAGCCGCTCGGTTTCCGTGGCAAACACCCCGTGCGGCGCGCCGGAATATTCCACCAGCATGGCATGGGGCACGGCGCGGGCGACAGCGCGGCCAGTCGCCTCGATCGGCACGGTCTTGTCACCCGTGCCGTGGATCACCAGCGTGGGCACGGTAAAGCTTGCCAGGTCACCGCGGAAATCGGTGGTGGCAAAGGCCTTGGCCGCGGCCAGGGTCGGCAGCAGCCCGGCCTGCATGGCATGGTTCCACGACAGCGCGCGCTGTTCATCGCTCACCGGCTGGGTCAGCAGGCCCACGCCATAGAAGTCCTTGATGAACCCGGCCATGAACTTGGCGCGGTCGGCCAGCATGCCCTCGGTCATCTGGTTGAAGGTCTCTTGCGGCACGCCGTCAGGATTGTCGTCGGTCTTGGCCATGAACGGCACGACCGATGACACCAGCGCGACGCGGTCTATGCCATCGGCGCCGTGGCGCGAGAGGTAGCGGGCAATTTCCCCGCCACCCATTGAAAAGCCGACCAGCGCCGCACCGGGATGGGCATCGGTTGCTTCCAGCACATCGGCAAGATCGTCGGCAAAGGTGTCATAGTCGTAGCCGTGGCTCGGCTGGTCCGAACGGCCGAACCCGCGGCGGTCATAGGCAATGGCGCGATAGCCCGCTCCAGCCAGGGCGTTCATTACCGGGTCCCAGCTATCGGCGTTGAGCGGCCAGCCGTGGATCAGCACCACGGCGGGACCTTGCCCCCAGGCCTTGACATAAAGCTGGGTGCCATCGCGCGTCTTGATCATGGGCATGGTTCGGAAAACTCCGCAAATCGTCTGCCCCTCCGCGCCTATAACCGGTTGAGGGGGAAGAGCGTTCCGGTGCCCTGCCCAAAATGCCGTGGGCGGTTCGCCGCATCGGCACTGGCATTGCCGGAAAGAAGAACGTATAAGGAACGAATGTCGCAACCCACGGTCATGGAACGGCTCGGCATCCTGGCCGACGCCGCCAAATACGACGCTTCGTGCGCCTCATCGGGCACGGCCAAGCGCAACAGCGCCGGCGGCAAGGGTCTCGGCTCGACCGAGGGGATGGGCATCTGCCACGCCTATGCGCCCGATGGCCGGTGCATTTCGCTGCTCAAGATCCTGCTGACCAACCACTGCATTTTCGATTGCCACTATTGCGTCAACCGCAAGAGTTCCAACGTGCGCCGCGCCCGCTTCACGCCGCAGGAAGTGGCCGACCTGACGATAGCGTTCTATCGGCGCAACTATATCGAGGGGCTGTTCCTCTCGTCCGGCATCGTGCGCTCGTCCAACCACACGATGGAGCAGTTGATCGAGGCCGCCCGCATCCTGCGCGAAGAGCACGAGTTCAGGGGCTATATCCACCTCAAGACGATCCCCGAGGCGGACCCGGAACTGGTCGCGCGGGCCGGGCTCTATGCCGATCGCGTATCGATCAACGTGGAATTGCCCACGCAAGCGGGGCTGGCGCGATTGGCGCCCGACAAATCCACGCCCGTGATCGAAGGCGCGATGGCCAGCATCGGCAGTGCGATTGTCGAGGCCAAGGATGCGCGCAAGCGCTTTCGCCACGCGCCGCGCTTTGCCCCGGCCGGGCAATCGACCCAGATGATTGTCGGCGCTGACCAGGCCAGCGATTCGGATATCGTTGGCCGTTCGGCCACGCTCTACAGCCGCTTTCGCTTGCGCCGCGTCTATTATTCCGCGTTCAGCCCGATCCCGGATGCCAGCGCGGTCTTGCCGCTGCAACGCCCGCCCTTGATGCGCGAGCACCGGCTCTATCAATCTGACTGGCTGATGCGCTTTTATGGCTTTGCCCCGCACGAGGTGCAGCAGGCGGCCGATGCGGGCGGCATGTTGCCGCTCGATATCGATCCCAAGCTGGCCTGGGCGCTGCGCTTTCGCGAGGCATTCCCGGTGGACGTCAACCGCGCCCCGCGCGAGGCGCTGCTGCGCGTGCCGGGGCTGGGCGTGCGCGCCGTCAACGCGCTGCTGTTGGCGCGGCGGCAGCGCCGGTTGCGGCTGGAAGACGTCGGCCGCCTGACCGTCTCGCTGACCAAGGTGCGGCCGTTCATTGTCACCGCCGATTGGCGGCCCACTTTGCTGGTCGATCGGGCAGACCTGCGTGCCAGCCTGGCCCCGCCCAAGGCGCGCCAGCTCGAACTGTTTGGTGCCTGAGCAGTGCGCATCTGCCTGCCCGCGCCCGATGATACCGAGGCCTGGCGCGCTGCCTCGCGCGGGCTGATCCTGGCCGGCATCGCGCCCGATGCCGTGTCGTGGGAAGAGCCGGGGCAGGGGCTGGGTGATCTGTTCGCGCAAAGCCCCGCGCCGATCCCGCCGCCGCGCGCCGATGCGCCGCCGGTGCGCGCCAGCAAGGCGTTTCTCAGCCTGGTGCGCATGGCCCTGCTGCACCGCGCGCCCGAACGGTTTGATCTTGCCTATCGCCTGCTCTGGCGCCTGCAAGGGCAGCCGCGCCTGGCCGAGGATGCGGCCGATCCGCTGGTGCGGCGGCTTGACCAGCTATCGCGGCCGGTGCGGCGCGACATTCACAAGATGCGCGCGTTCCTGCGCTTTCGCAGCGTGGCAGAGCCAGACGGCAGCGAGCGCTATGTCGCCTGGTTCGAGCCCGACCATCATATCCTGCGCGCCAATGCCGGCTTTTTCGTGCGGCGCTTTGCCGCGATGCGCTGGTCGATCCTGACGCCGGCGGGATCGCTGCACTGGACGGGCAGCGTGCTGGAGGAAGGGCCGCCAGCCACCCGGCTCGACGCGCCCGGCGGCGATCCGCTGGAAGAGCTTTGGCGCACCTATTACGCCAACATTTTCAATCCGGCGCGGCTCAAGGTAGGCGCCATGCTCAAGGAAATGCCGCGCAAGTATTGGAAGAACATGCCCGAAGCTGCCCTGATTCCCGAATTGATCGCCGGGGCCCAGGCGCGCGAGGCGGCGATGGTGGACCTGGGCCGGCAGGATTTCGGGCCCGCGCCAGCCAGCCTGGCTGATCTGGCCACGGGCATTGCCGGCTGTCGCCATTGCGCGATCGGCTGCAATGGCACCCGCGCCGTGGCCGGCGAAGGCACGCGCCACCGCGCGTTCATGATCGTGGGGGAGCAGCCGGGCGATACCGAAGAAATGGAGGGGCGCCCGTTCGTCGGCCCTGCCGGCCAGGTGCTGCGCAGCCAGCTTGCCGCTGCCGGAATCGATCCGGGGCAGGGCTGGCTGACCAACGCGGTCAAGCATTTCAAGCATCAGCCCACCGCCAAGCGCCGCCTGCACCAGACGCCGATGGCCGGAGAAATCGATACCTGCCGCTGGTGGCTCGATCGCGAGCGCGAACTGGTGGCGCCGCGCCTGATCCTGGCGCTGGGCGCGAGCGCCGCGCGCGGCCTGACCGGCCGCACCGCCAGCGTGCAACGCGAACGCGGGCTGCTGGCCCGGCAAGGCGACACCGAAATCTGGTTGACCTGCCACCCCAGCTATCTGCTGCGCCTGGACGGCGCAGCGCGAGAAGCAGAACAGGCACGGTTCATGGCCGATCTGCGCGCGTTTGCCCAGGCGTTGGAGACAGGGTTCCACCACCCCCCGACCCCCTCCTCTGAAGAGCGGGTGGAGTTAACAGGCTGAAAGAAAATCCCCCTCCTCTTCAGAGGAGAGGGTTGGGGGTGGTGCGAAGCCTAGAGCAACCTCAAGCCCGCAGCCGCTCGATCCCTTGCGCCAGCGCGACATAGAGCTTGCCCATGTCGGACGAGAGCAGCGTAACGCCCAGGGCATTGCCATCGCGCGTCGACAGCAACTGGCGCAGCATGCCTTCGAAATCATGGATATAACGATTCACGTGGCCGCGGAATTCGGCATCGCCGGCATAGTGCTGCTGCACCGCCTTGGCATCGGCACTGTCGAGCAGGGTGACTGCCCGGCGGGTGAAGATGCCACGATCGCCGCGCAGATAGGACGCCCAGGCCGTTTCCGACACATCGGCTGACAGCGCCTGGGCAATATCGATCGCGGCAGAATTGAGGGATTCGGTGATCAGCGCGGTGCGGCGCGCGAAATCGTTGTCGACCTGTTCCTCGGCGCGCTCGCGGGCGCGGGCGACGCGGTTTTCCAGGTTGGTGGCCAGTTCGTCCACCTTGGCCAGCTGGTCACGCATCTGCACGGCACTGTCGCGGCTGGCATCGGCGGCGTTGTCGATCGCCTCTTCCAGCCGGGCGATCAGTTCGGCGCCGCGGCCCTGCAGCACGCGGGCGAATGCGGCGTTGCCTTCCTCGCCCAGCCGCGCGGCAAGGGCCTCGATCTCGCCCTTCAGGGTTTCGCCCATGGTATCGCCGGCGGCACGGGCGGCGGCGTTGAGGCGGTCGATCGCGGTGGCCATGGTGCCGGTGATGTCGCCGGACAAGGCCTCGGCCTCGCCGCGCGCGGTTTCCAGCGTGGCGCGCACTTCGTTGAGCTGCGCACGCTCGGCCGCGGCCTGCTGGGCAAAGGCCTCGTGTAGGCGGGCGACATGGGCCAGCGCCTCGGCAATGTCGGCGCTGGTGCCGCGTACCGTCTCGGCAAGCGCGGTGCCCTTGTTGCCCGCTTCGCCCAGTTGGGCATGCAGGGCCGTCACGCGCTGGTCCAGTTCGGCAAGCCCGGCCTGGCTCGTGCGCAAGACCTCGGGCAGTTCGTTGCGGCTGTGCTGCCCGGCGGCCTGGATCAGTTCGAGCAGGCGCACGGCGGCATCGGTGGTGCGCGCGATGTGATCGTCTTGCGTGGTCAGTTCGATGCCGGTTTCCGCCAGCCGCGTGCGCAGCAGATCGAGCGCGCGGGCCACGGCCTGGGCCGTGGTATCGCCCATGCTGGCCGAGGCCGTGAGCGTTTCGGCAAGTTCTGCCGCGCGGGCGGCGGCGGCATCGCATTGTGCGGCCAGGCGACGCGCTTCGTCGTGCTGGCGCGTGCGCTGGGTATCGAGCGCGCGATCGAGATCAGCCAGCTTGTGGGCCAAGGCCTCGGTCGCTTCGGCAGCGGCAGCGGCGAGCGCGGTGCGCCGCTCGGCAATGGCGCGGTCGATTTCCACCATGCGGCGGGCCAGCGTCTCGCGCTGGTCATCAGCGCCAGCGGCCAGCGCGGCGCGGCGCTGGGCCACGGCGGCGTCGATCGCTTCGCCTTCGGCATCGAGCGCGGCGACCAGCGCGCGGCTTTCCTCGGCAAAGCGCGCCAGGCGGGCCTGGGCCTGGGCCTGGGTGCTGTCCTGCGCGGCGGTCAAATCGTCAAGCGCGGCGCGTAGGGTGCGCATCTGCGCCTCGCTGCGGGCCTGCCAGCTGGCGAGCGCGGCGCTTTCCTGCTCGGCCACGGCTTCGCCCAGCGTGGCGCTGGCTTCCTTGAGCGTGGCCAGGCGCTGTTCCAGCGCCGCCAGGCTTTCGCGCTCGGCACTGGCCATGGTGCGGCGCTGCTCGCCCAGCGTATCGGCCAGCGCCTGGGCGCGGGCGCGGATCGCGGCAAGCGCGGCATGCTCTTCCTGGTCGAGCGCGGCGCGATGGCTGCTCACTTCCTCTTCCAGCGTGGCAAAGCGCGCCTCGGTCTGGCGGGCAAGGTCAACCCCGGCCGCGGTCAACGCGCCCATCGCCGCCTGGACCTGATCGCGCACGCTCGCCACTTGGCGCTCGCTGGCCAGCCCGAATTCGTTCAACCGCTGGAACCCGGCAACCATGTCTTCCAGCTGCGCGTGCGCGGTGCGCCCGGCATTGGCGATGGAATTGGTCACGTCCTTGGCGCTGTTGGCGATCACCGGCAGCTGGCTGCGCAGCTTTTCCATGTTGTCGAGCGCGTTGGCCGCCACATCGGCGATCGCGTTGACCTGCGCGCCGTTGTCGTGGATCAGCCCGCGCAGGCTGTCGGCATGGGTGGACAGGCGGTCGGCCGCCACGCGGCCCAGTGCATCGAGATCGCGCGCCTGGGCGGCGATGAAATCGCGGGCGAGGGACAGCTCGGTGTTGATCGACCCCAGCTGCTGGTGCAACTGCGCCGATTCGCGCGACAGGCCGCTGGCAATGCTGGAAAACCGCCGCGCCTCGCGCCCGCTCCCGCGCTGGATCAGCAGCAGCGTGACCAGAACGACCAGCACCGGCGCTGCCCACTGGCCAGTGGCGGCGGCCCAGGCCGCGGGGCTGTGCACGGCAACCAGGCCGGGAATGCTGGCCCAGGCAAAAAAGCCTGTCCACACCGCGATCAGGCCACCGGCCAGGCCCCAAGGCCAAGGGGCCGGCGGCGTGGTGGCGGCATCGTCGAATGCGTTTTCGCTTTGATCGGCAAGTTCTTGTAAAGATGGGGTAATGGGCAAGGCTGTCTCTGCCTTTTCACGATCCAGCGCCAGGCCATGCCCGCCGGTTTCCGGCTGGTTGGCTTCGATCGGAATGATCCGTGGTCCCCCATTCATGCGCGCTGCTCTATCATGGAAAAGGGGGGCGGTTAAACCCGCCTTAAGCCCTGATGCCACACTATCAACAGCATGGCTTATCTTGGCGATCCGATCGATGCGCAGCTGGCGGCCGTGGCCGGCAGCGATCCGGCACTGTTTGCCGAACTGCGCAGCGCCTTTCTCGACAGCGCGCGGCGGCAGGTCGATCTCATGCGGCGCTCACGCTGTGACGGCAACTGGTCGATGGCAAGCATGCGGCTCAAGGGGCTGGCGGCCTCGTTCCATGCCCAAGGCTTGATGCGCCTGGTGGAACAGGCGCTGGCTGGCGCGCCGGGCGATCCGGCGGTCTTGCGCAAGATCACGATGTGGCTCGATGATTTCAGCGCCGGCGCGCAGGACCCGGCGCCCGCAGATCCCGCGCCAGCCGGGCCCGATCAGGCCTGATCCGAAACGCCCGACGGGCGCTTGGCACGGCGGGGTTGCCGCCCTACCATGCGCGCGATCAGGAGGCATACAGTTGCGGGTCGCGCTCATATCGTTGATGGAAAATGTGCCGGTCGATCTGGCGGGCGATGGCGCCGGCCAATCGGGTGGAAACCCCGGTTTCCTGCCGATCGCCGGGCACAGCATCGCGCGCCACCAACTGGGCCTGGCGCTGGCGCTGGGCGCCACGCGAATCGTCGTCCATGCCGAAATGCTTTCGGCCGAGATCGTCGAGATCCAGCACGTGGCCGAACAGCGCGGCGCGCGCTTTCACATCATAACCGCCGCGCGAGCCCTGGTGCCGCTGGTTTCGGCCGAGGACGAGCTGATCGTCTTTGCCGAAGGGTTCCTGGCCATGCCCGAGGATGCCCGCCGCATTCTGGACGAGGCGCCGGGCGTGCTGGCCTTGCCGGTGGAGGCCGGCGTTGCTGCCGGTTTTGAACGCATCGACATCAACCATGCCTGGGCCGGGGCCATGCGCATGGCGGGCCGGGTCGTGGCCGGGCTGGGCGATCTGCCGCCCGAATGGAACCCGGTTGCAGCGCTGCTGCGCCTGGCGACGCAGGCGCGCCTGCCGCTGCGCCCGGTGCCGCAGGCGCTGCTCGCCGCAGGCCGCTGGCGCCTGGTGCGCAACGAGGCCGATGCCCATGCCGCGGAAAACGATTGGCTGGCCCAGCACACCGCGGCCGGCCACGTCCGCTCGCCGGGCGAATGGCTGGCGGTGCAGGCGGTGCGGCGGATCGGCCCGGCGCTGTTGCATGCCCGCACGCGGCCGTGGGTGGCCATGGCCGCGGCGCTCCTGCTCGTGCTGCTGGCGCTGGGCGCGGGCTGGTGGGGCAGGGCGGGGCTGGCGTTTGCGCTGGTTGGCCTGGGCTGGGTGGTGTTGCAGGCTGGACGCTTGCTGGCGCGGGTGGAGCAGGCCTCGCTGATGCAGGCCTCGGGCCGCCTGCGCGGCGGCGCGCTGTTTGGTCCGCTGGTGGATGGTGCGCTGGTGGCGATCTGCGCCTGGCGCGCGAGTGGCGGGCCCGCGGCGCAGACGGCGTGGTTTCCGCCGCTGGTTCTGGTCCTGATCCTCTGGCTGTTTCCGGTGGTGCTGCGCGATTTCCGCTGGACGGCCTGGCTGTGCGACCGCCTGCTGGTGGCGCTGACGCTGCTGGTGGTGGGGCTGTTCATGCCGCTGGAAACGGGGCTGCGGGTGATCGTCGTGGTGCTGCTTGCCACCGCCTTGGCACAAGCGCATGGTCTGTTTCCTAACCGCTTGCTAACCAATGGAACCTAGAACCACGGGCATGCAGCACCCCGCGCCCCTCTCGCACGAAGACGATGCCTGGCTTGCCGCCGGCCTGGCGCGCGCCAGTGCCGCGCTCGACAGCACGGCCCCGATTCTGCGCCATCTGGTCTTGCAGGAAGAGCGTGCGGTATTCGGCGATACGGTGATCGCCCATGTGCGCGGCATGATCGACGATGTCGCCCGGCAACTGGCGGTGGCCCAGGCCCAGGCTGGTGGCGCAGGCGAAGGCGTTGAGCCCGACATTGACGAGGTGGCCGGGTTTGCCAGCCTGCTCAGCGCCAATGGGGCGTTCCTGGCGGCGGTGCATGGCCAGGCACTGGAATGGCAGCTTGCCTGCCGGCTTGAGCAGGATCACGGCGTGGACATGGTCGTCGCGCCGCTGGTGGAAGCGGCAATTGCCGCGCAGGATGGGGATCGCTCGGCCGCCGCCATGGCTGCCTTGGTGGCGCAGGCCCGGTTCTGCCAGGCGCAGCGGCGCATGCAGCTTCCGCTGGGCGAACTGCCGCAAGACCTGCTGCGTATTGCCCTGGTCACGCTGCACGCCCGCGCCCAAGATGATGCAGAGGCGCAGAGCCGCGCGATCATTGCCGAACGCTCGTTGCGCCTGCGGTTCGACGCCGAGCGTGGGCGCCTGGCGCTGCTTCGCCGCCTGGTCGATACGCTGCCCGATCTGGCGCTGGCGCTCGACCCGCTCCATGCCGGTCCGGCGCTGTTCCTCACCGCGCTGGCCCGCGCCATGGGCGCCCCGCGCGAGGATGCCGCGCTGTTGACGGCGCCATCGCACTTGGCGCGCCTGGCGCTGGTCCTGCGGGCGGCGGCCCTTGATGGCGACGCTGTGCGCGGCCACGTCGCCGTGTTCCATCCCGAGGCGCTCGTGCCAGAGACCCTGGGCGCGCTGTCGCCGCAGGATGCGGCCGAGCGCCTGGCACACGCCAGGCTGGGCGGCTGAGCTTGGCCACGGCCGATCCGATCCACGCCCGCTGCGACGCTGCGGACACCCTGGTTGCGGCCGACGAGGCCCTGGCCCGGTTGCAGATCGCGGCCGGTGGCACGATGCCGGGCACGCTGGCGGTTCCGGCGCTGCTCGCGCTGGTCCGCCAGGTGCGGGTTTCGGGGTTGGCGCAAGCGCGACCGATCGTGGCGATGGATGGCGATTGCGCCATCGCGTTTCACGCCCAGGCCACGCCTGACGACGATGGCATTGCCCTGGTATTGCGCGATTGGCGCCGCGCCGCTGCGCCCGACGATGCCCTGCCCACGTTCGATGCGGCGGCGCTGTGGCATCATCTTGCGCAGGGGCATGTTCTGCTGGACGAGCAGCAGCGGGTGATCACTGCCGATCTGGTCGCACCCGATCTTGCCGAACTGGCGGCAGACCTGGCCGGCGCCACCGGGCGTCACTGGGCCTTGTCTCCGGCGCTGTCGCTTGGCCAGGGGCGGATCGAGACGGCACGGCTGCACTGGCGGCTGCTCGATGACATGGTCGTCGATGTGGCAGGGTCAGCCCGGCGCTGGCGCGTGCGCCTGTTGCCGCGGGTGGGCAGCGGCTTCGATCTGCTGCTCCTGCCCGAAACGATCCTGGCGCTGCCGGCCGATCCCCTGCGCGGGGCAGAGCCGGCGGTGAGCGGTGACGATGCGTCGCTGCCGCCATGGACCGGGTTCCTGGGGCGCGATCTTGCCCCGGCACTGCGCCAGCCGATCAGCCGGATCATCGCCAATGCCGAAACCATTCGCAGCCGCCTGGCGGGGCCACTGGCCGATGCCTATGGCAACTATGCGGCGGACATTGCCGAAGCGGGGCGCCATCTGCTCGGCCTGGTGGAAGACCTGGCTGATCTCGATGCGGTAGAGGCGCCGGGCTTTGCCCCCGCGCCCGATCACATCGACCTGGCCGACTGTGCCCGCCGCGCCGCCGGCATCCTGTCCGTCCGCGCGCGCGAGCGGGGCATCGCCCTGGCCCTGCCCGAAGAGGCGTGCCACGCCCCGGCGATCGGCGAGTTTCGCCGCGTGCTCCAGGTGCTGCTCAACCTCTTGAGCAACGCCATCCGCTATACGCCAGCGCAGGCCACGGTCACCCTGGCCTGCGGCGTGGAAGGGGCCACGGCCTGGATCGCGGTGGAAGATCGCGGCGAAGGGCTGACTGCCGACCAGGCGGCGCGCGTGTTTGAAAAGTTTGAACGGCTTGGCCGCAGCGGCGATGGCGGATCGGGCCTTGGCCTTTATATTTCCCGCCGCCTGGCCCGGGCCATGGCGGGTGATCTTACCGTATCGAGCACGCCGGGCGAAGGCGCCCGTTTTGTGCTGACCCTGCCGGCAGACCTGCCCAGCGCCGGGATCGTCAACGCCCGCTGATCGCGCGCTGGCTAGGTGAACGGCACCTTTTCATCGCATTCCGCAAACGTTCAGACCGTCTCGTCCACAGCAGCACGCATCGGGGACCGGAAATCTGACGCTTGTTTCGGAGATTCGCGATGATCAGGAAGATGGCAATGGTGGGCCTGTTGGGCGCCTTGATGGCAACCCCGGCGCTGGCCCAGGCAGTAGACCCCAATCAGCCGTTCAACGATGGTTCGGAAGCAGCATCGATGACGGCTCCTCCCGGCGTGGTCGTTCCCGGCCAAGATCCCGGGGTGAGCGCGGTCAATCGCAACGAGGCGCAGGCGCTGGCGATCGATACCAGCACGGCCCGCGCCGAGCGCAATGCCGAACTGCAAAGCTACCACGCCGCGGTGCACGATTATAACCAGGCCGTGCAGGAGCGGCGCAACACCATTGCGATGATCCGCACCACCCAGTCGCGCCGCGACGCAGCCTATGCCCGCGCGATGGACGCCTGGCACGAACAGGTCGCTGCCTGCCACAACGGCAATCACCAGGCCTGCGAGGCACCCACGCCAGACCCGGCATCGTTTGAATAAGACGGTGGAAAGTGTCCGGCATGCCCGGCCGGCGCGGGTCTTGTGCGATCAGCGCCGGCGACCGGCGCGCCACACTGCGGCGATGCCCAGCAGCGCCAGCACCAGGCCCCGCCAGGCCCAGGGCCGCTGATCAAGCATGAAGCTTTCGCGGGGCCAGTGCACCAGGCCCAGGCCCTGTGCGATCCACAACAGGCCCATGAAAAAGGCGGCCAAGCCGATGATCCGCAGGATCGCCACCATGACCGCCTTTTTCTTCATTGTGTCTCTTCCCGCTTAGCGCTGGTTGAGCGGCACGTAATCGCGCTGCGTCGGCCCGGTGTAGAGCTGGCGCGGACGACCGATCTTCTGGCCGGGATCGCTGATCATTTCGTTCCACTGCGCCACCCAGCCCACGGTGCGGGCGAGGGCAAACAGCACGGTGAACATCGTGGTCGGGAAACCGATCGCCGAAAGGATGATGCCCGAATAGAAGTCCACGTTCGGGAACAGCTTCTTTTCCACGAAGTAGGGATCGTTAAGCGCGATCTCTTCGAGGCGCAGCGCGGTTTCGAACAGCGGATCGTTGACCTTGAGCGCGTCGAACACTTCGCGCACGGTCTTCTGCATCACTGTGGCGCGCGGATCATAGTTCTTGTAGACGCGGTGGCCAAAGCCCATCAGGCGGAACGGATCGTTCTTGTCCTTGGCGCGCTCGATGTAGTGCGGGATCTTGTCGGGCGTGCCGATCTCGCGCAGCATGTTGAGCGCCGCTTCGTTGGCGCCGCCGTGTGCCGGGCCCCACAGGCAGGCGATGCCGGCCGCGATGCAGGCAAACGGATTGGCACCCGACGAACCGGCCAGGCGCACGGTCGAGGTCGAGGCGTTCTGCTCGTGGTCGGCGTGCAGGATGAAGATGCGATCCATCGCGCGTTCGACTTCGGGGATCACTTCATATTCTTCGGCCGGAACGCCGAAGGTCATGCGCAGGAAGTTGCCGGTGTACGACAGATCGTTGCGCGGATAGAGGAACGGCTGACCAACTGAATACTTGTAGGCCATCGCCGCGATCGTCGGGATCTTGGCGATCAGGCGGTGCGAGCTGATCGTGCGGTTCTGCGGATCGGCAATGTCGGTCGAATCATGGTAGAACGCCGAGAGCGCGCCGACCACGCCGCACATCACCGCCATCGGGTGCGCGTCACGGCGGAAGCCGTTGTAGAACTTGGTCAGCTGCTCGTGCACCATGGTGTGGCGCGTGATCGTGCGGGTGAAGCCTTCCAGTTCTTCGCTGTTCGGCAGTTCGCCATTGAGCAGCAGGTAGCTCACTTCCATGAAGCTGGAATGCTCGGCCAGCTGGCCGATCGGATAGCCGCGGTGCAGCAGGACGCCTTCGTCACCATCGATATAGGTGATCGCGCTGTCGCAGCTGGCGGTGGAGGTAAAGCCCGGATCGTAGGTGAACTTGCCCGACTGGCCGTAAAGCTTACGGATGTCGAGGACGTCCGGCCCGATGGTGCCGCTCTTGACCGGAAGGTCGATGGTCTTGCCATCGATGGTCAAAGTAGCCTGATTGTCGCTCACGCTAGGCTCTCCTGTACAAAGAAACGCTGTTTTGTGCTGCCCACTGTCAGGCAGCGTGGTCACGCAGACGGGCCAGGCTCTCCTCCTTGCCGAGGAGAACCAGGACATCGAAAATTCCCGGTGAGGTCGCTTGTCCCGTCAGGCTTGCGCGCAAGGGCTGGGCGATCTTGCCCAATCCCACTCCCAGCTCCTCGGCCATTTGCTTGAGATTGGCCTCCAGCGTGGCCGCTGTCCAGTCGTTTGCGCCCTCAAGGCGGGTGATCACTTTGGCAAGGATTGCGCGCGCATCGGCGGTCAGCAGCCCTTGCGCCTTTTCATCGAGTGCCAGCGGACGCTGGGCAAACAGGAACACCGCGCCCTTGGCCAGTTCGTTGAGATCGGCCGCGCGCACCTTGAGCACCGGCATCGCCTCGGCCAGCTTGGCACGGTCATGCGCCGGCACAAGGGCATCTAGCCGCGGCGCGACGAGATCGGCCAGGCGCGCGTCGTCCGCTTCGCGCAGGTAGTGCCCGTTCAGGTTGAGCAGCTTCTTGAGATCGAAGCGCGAGGCGCCCTTGTTGACATTGGCGATGTCGAACCATTCCACCGCCTGGTCGCGGCTGATGATTTCCTCGTCACCATGGCCCCAGCCCAGGCGGAGCAGATAGTTGAACACTGCCTCGGGCAGCAGGCCCATCTCGTCGCGATAGGCGTCAACGCCCAGGGCGCCGTGGCGCTTGGACAGCTTGGCCCCGTCAGCGCCGTGGATCAGCGGGATATGGCCATAGACCGGATCGGGCCAGCCGCCCTCGATCGCGTTCATCGCGCGGATGATCACCAGCTGGCGGAACGCGTTGTTGATATGGTCATCGCCACGGATCACGTGAGTGACGCCCATGTCGTGATCGTCCACCACCACGGCGAGCATGTAGGTGGGCGTGCCATCGCCGCGCAGGATCACGTAGTCGTCGATTTCCACGTTCTGCACGGTGATCGTGCCCTGGACGGCATCCTCGATCACCGTCTCGCCTTCGCGTGGCGCCTTGACGCGGATGACGTAGGGCTTGTCCGCCGGCCAGGTGGCGGGATCGGCATCGCGCCATTCGCTTTCCAGGCGGAACGGGCGGCGCTCTTCCTGCGCCTTGGCGCGGCGGGCCGCGAGTTCTTCGGGCGTCAGGTAGCAGCGATAGGCGTGGCCCGCTTCGAGCAGCTGGTGCGCCACCTGGGCATGGCGATCAGACCGCGCGAACTGGAACACCGGCTCGGCATCGCCGCCCAGGCCCAGCCAGTTGAGGCCATCAAAGATCGCCTCGATCGCGGCATCGGTGGAACGCGCGCGGTCGGTATCCTCGATGCGCAGCAGGTAGGTGCCGCCGTGGTGACGGGCGAAAAGCCAGTTGAACAGGGCCGTGCGCGCGCCGCCGATATGCAGGAAACCGGTGGGCGATGGGGCAAAGCGGGTGACAACGCGTGCCGCCGGGGTGGGGCTGGCGCTGGCCGTACCCGATCCTGCAGAAACGGTGTCAGTCTGGCTTGCCATCGAGGGCGCATTCCTTCCAATTCGGCACATGGCCGGCCTTGTTGCAACACCGCCTGATCCGCAAACGGCGCTGGGCCGGGATAACGGTGCCGGCCCGCAGATAACCGGTCTTGATATGGGACCGAACGGGCTCGGGCGCCATTGGGCCAAAGCGGCGCGTTTGTCCAGCATGCTCGCGCATGCGAATGCATGGATAGAGCAGCGCGGCACGGAACGCGGCCCCTGGCTAAGTGTGGCGTTTGCCGCGGGAATCTGCGCCTGGGTGGTGCTTCCGGGGCCCTGGCAGTGGCTGGCCCTGATCGTCGGAATCGGCGGAATTATGCTGCTTGTGCTGCCTCGCGATCGAGACGGCCGACTCGCCCATTTGCGGTTGGCCGTGCTTTCGCTGGGGCTGATGGTGATGGCGGGCTGCGCGACCATCTGGATCAAGTCTGCCTTTTTGGGCACTCCGCCGATTCCCCGCCCGATGCTGGTGGTGCTCGATGGCACCGTGGTCGATCGCCAGGTCCAGGCCGCGCAAGGCCGCACGCGCCTGGTCCTCGCCACGCGGGTAACCCTGCTTTCGGGCGAAACGCGCGCCGGGCTGGTGCGGATCAACGTGCCGTTGGGGCAAGCAGGCCAGGATGATTCGGCGCTGGCCGATGGGGCGCGGGTGCGGCTGCGCGCGCGGCTGATGCCGCCGGCGCCGCCGATGGTGCCGGGCAGCTTTGATTTTGCCCGGAGCGCCTGGTTTTCCGGGCTGATGGCCACCGGCAGCAGCGTGGGGCCGGTCACCGTGCTGGCTCCGGCGCCGCCGGGCACCCGGCTCGATGCCGTGCGCCAGCGCCTGGCCGATCACATTCGCGCCCAACTGGGTGGGTCACCCGGTGCGATCGCCGCCGCTTTTGCCAGCGGCGATCGCGGCAGCATCGCCACGAGCGATGAAGACGCGATGCGCGACGCGGGGTTGACGCATCTCTTGTCGATCAGTGGCCTGCACGTTAGCGCCGTGGTCGGCGCGGTCTACCTGATCACCGTGCGCCTGCTCGCGCTGGTGCCGTTCCTGGCGCTGCGCCTGCGCGTGCCGCTGGTCGCGGCGGCGATGGGCGCGCTGGCGGGCATTGGCTATACCCTGCTCACCGGGGCAGAGGTGCCCACGATCCGCTCGTGCCTGGGCGCGCTGCTGGTATTGCTGGCCCTGGCGCTGGGCCGCGATCCGCTGTCGTTACGGATGCTGGCGGTGGCCGCGTTCATCGTCATGCTGTTCTGGCCCGAAGCCGTGGTTGGGCCCAGTTTCCAGATGAGCTTTGGCTCGGTCATCGCCATCATCGCGTTCGATTCGTCCGCGCCGGTGCGGCGCTTTCTGGCGCACCCGCACGAAGGCTGGGCGATGCGGCTGGTGCGGCATCTCGCGCTGGTGCTCGCCACCGGCCTGGTGATCGAGCTGGCGCTGATGCCCATGGCGCTGTTCCATTTCCACCGTGCCGGCATCTATGGCGCGGCGGCCAATGTCGTGGCCATTCCACTCACCACGTTCATCACCATGCCGCTGATCGCGCTGGCGCTGCTGCTCGATCTCGCCGGATGGGGCGCGCCGGCGTGGTGGGCAGTGGGCAAGTCGCTCGACGCGCTGCTCGGCCTTGCCCACCTTACCGCCAACCAGCCCGGCGCGGTGACCCTGCTGCCGGGCATGCCGGGCTGGGTCTTTGGCCTGATGGTGGGGGGCTTGCTGTGGCTGGCGCTGTGGACCGGGCGGGTGCGCCTGTGGGGCCTGGTGCCGGTTGGCCTGGGCGCGGTCTTGACCGTGCTACAACCCACCCCCGATGTGCTGGTCACCGGTGACGGGCACCATGTCGCCCTGGCAGGGGAAGGGCCCAACCTGCTGATGCTGCGCGCCACGCGCAGCGACTATACCCCCTCGATGCTGCTCGAAAACGCCGGGCTGGAGGGAGAAGCCCGCCCGCTCGACACCTGGCCCGGCGCGCGCTGCAATGCCGATTTCTGCCGCGCCGTTCTGGTGCGCCAGGGCCGGCGCTACACCGTGTTGATGAGCCGCGGCCGCGACCAGGTGGACTGGCGCGCCCTGACCACCGCCTGCGCCGCCGCCGATATCGTGATCGCCGATCGCACCTTGCCCACCGCCTGCCACCCCCGCTGGCTCAAAGCCGACCGCCGCCTGCTGCGCCAGACCGGCGGCCTGGCGATCTATCTGGCCCAAGGCAAGCTGACGACCGTGGCGCAGACGGAGGGCCAGCACGGCTGGTTCCTGGGGCTAGCGGCGCGGGTGGGGAAGGGGAGGTGATGGGTAACGGCAGTGTTGATTTTTGGGGCAGCCCGCTCAGTATTCTGGATTGTCGCTACAGTCTGGGCGATGGCTTGATAGCTCCTAATTTCGACCAAGATCAGCCATTTGGGATCGACGCGTCGAATGTCAGCTGTCGACAAAAGCTGCCCTTGAACTTTATCTAAGTGGACGATCGGCAACGCGGCTCAAACCGGCCGTGCGCGATCAGTACCTCATATTGAAAGCTGCCGTTCTCTCTGGTGGCTCGCCAAGCCGAGTGGAAGAGCGACGCGCAGCGCCCTCGGAACTCCTCATAGATCGATTTTGTCTTCCCAACACTAGCGCACTCGATCTAGCCTGTCTTATTCACCGCGGCGGGTGAGAGGGTTGGCGGGAGTGGCGTAA
>CAYXUN010000044.1:0-32872 GCA_964468165.1 uncultured Novosphingobium sp.
GCCTGGTTGATCTGCGCGGCGCCGATATCCTGTTCGCGGCAGGCGGCGCTGATCTCGCTGATCAGTTCGGCAGTGCGGCGGATATCGGGCACCAGGCGGCCGAGCATGTCGCCCGCCTCGGTCGCCGCCTTGACGGTATCGGCAGACACCGCGCCGATTTCCGACGCCGCCGTCTGGCTGCGTTCTGCCAGCTTGCGCACTTCGCTTGCCACCACGGCAAAGCCCTTGCCATGCTCGCCGGCCCGCGCCGCCTCGACCGCGGCGTTGAGCGCCAAGAGGTCGGTCTGCCGGGCGATTTCCTGCACGATGCCGATCTTGTCGGCAATCGTGCGCATGGCTTCGACCGCGCGGCTGACCACCACGCCCGAGCTTTCGGCATCCCGGGACGATTGCCGGGCGATCTTTTCGGTCTGGGCGGCGTTGTCGGCGTTCTGCTTGATGTTGGCGGCCATCTCTTCCATCGCGGACGATGCCTGCTCGCTCGCCGCCGCCTGCTCTGCCGCGCCCTGGGAAACCTGTTGCGAACTGGCGGCCAGTTCCTGGCTGCTCGACGAAACGGTTTCGCTGGCGTCGCTGATCTGGCCGGCAAAGGTGCGCAGGTTGTCCACCAGGGTGTTGATGGCGTTCTTCATGCGCTGGTGATCGCCCTCGCAGGCGATGTCCACCTTTTCGCGCAGGTCGCCCCCGCTGACATTGGCGAGCACGCGGTTGCCTTCGGCGATGGGCAGCAGGATCGCGTCGAGCATGCTGTTGATGCCCTGGATCAGCCCGGCAAAATCGCCTGAAAAGCGCTGCGCTTCACCACGCCGCGTCAGCTCGCCCATGGTGGAGGCCTTGATCAACTGCCCGATTTCGCCGGTGATCGCGCGCAGGTTGCGGCGCAGCCCTTCGATGTTGTCGTTGATGAAGGCCTTCTTGCCGGGGAACTGTTCGATCGGCGCGTCGAAATCGCCTTCGCCGAACGCCTTGACGCAGGCCATGGCCTTTTTCTTGACGGCGATATGTTCACCCACCATCGCGTTGATGCCCTGGGCCATCGTGGCGAAATCGCCGTGAAACCGCTCCACCGGCAGAACCACGTCGATATCGCCCTGGTCGTGCGCGGCGCTCATCGCGTTCATGTCGCGGATCAGGCCAACCAGGTTGCCGCGCAGGGTTTCGATCACTTCGTTGATGAAGGCTTTCTTGCCGGGAAAGGCTTCGAGCGGGGCGTTGAAATCCCCCACGCCAATCGCCTGGACGCAGGCCATCGCCTTTTTCTTCACCGCGATATGTTCGCCCACCATGGCGTTGATCGCGCCGGCAACCTGGTGCAGCTCGCCCTTGAAGCGATCGGCGGGGATGGTCGCGTCGATTTCGCCGCGCGCATGCTCGCTGGCCATCGCCTGCACCGCCGCGCCCAGGTCGCGCGCGGGGGCCGTGGCGCTATCGAGCAGCTGGTTGACCGCCTCGGCCAGGGTGGCGGCGCGGCGATTGCCGAACGGAACCGCCAAGCGGGCCGAGAGGTCACCACCGGCCAAGGCCGCCTCGACCCGGGCGATGTCGCGATACGTGGGGTCAAGCGACCCGATGAAGAATGTTGAGCCGACCATGAATCCTCGCCTTTGCCATGCCTGGGCAGGACCGACGGTCTAGCCCGACGCGTTGAAGGCGGCGTAAAGCGGCGATGCGCCGGACTACGCAGCCACGCGGCGCGGCGTTGTTAGGCATCGCGCAGACGCATGATTCTGACGGCAAATTGGTATCGTTTCCACGCCTGCGCGGTACGCTGGGAATCGCAGCGGCAAACCGCGCATATCGGCGCCACCACATCCGACGGCCCGTGCGATGGGCACGTTGCAGGTGATACCATTGCCGGGCCGATTACAGGACCATGCCAGCGCCAGATGGCTGCTTCCATCCCGCCAGCACGCGCTGCCCGTCCGCGGGCCGTACCTGGAACCTAGCCACTGCCGATCAGCTTTTGTCATGGTAGTTATACAAATCAATCATATAGGACTGCTTCACGCCGTGGTAGGATGTGGCGGATCTATCTCCCTGCCGCGCGCTTCGCCAAAAGCCGCGATCGTTGCCAGGCCCTGCCCCATGGCCGCCAAACCGGGGCTTTCCCCAGGCAGTGCGAGAGACGGCACAAGGACAAAAAAATACCTATTTGCTACCATTGCACTCATTTGCCTGGCATGTATAACAAACCTGTCTTGCACGGCGGCGCCGGCGGGGCACGCGACAGACCACGATCCCATCGTTCAACCAACCCGAAAGGTTATTGCGTGGAGGCCAAGTTGATCACGCCCACAAGTTCCCCTGAACCGGGCGCAGGCGCCACGGCCACCTGGATGCACCGCGAAGCGGCTGAGGCCGGCGCGGCGGTTGCCCGTTTCCTGGCCCACAATGCGCAGGCCCTGGCAGACCTGGGCGCACGGCTGCGCCAGGCACCGCCCTCGCTGGTGCTGACCTGTGCGCGCGGATCGTCGGACCATGCGGCAACCTATGCCAAGTACATGATCGAAACGCTGCTGGGCGTGCCGACTGCTTCGGCAGCGTTCTCCACCGTCTCGCTCTATGATGCGCCGATGCGGGCCTCTGCCGGCAACGCGCCGCTGTGCATCGCCATTTCGCAATCGGGCCACAGCCCCGACATGCTCGCCACGGTGGAACGCTATCAGGCCGCTGGCGCCTTGGTGGTGGCCCTGGTCAACAACGATCAATCGCCACTGGCGCAGATGGCCGACGTGGCCCTGCCGCTGTGCGCTGGGCCGGAAATCTCGGTGGCGGCGACCAAGTCGTTCATCACCTCGCTGGCCGGGATTGCCGCGCTGGTTGCCGCCTGGAGCCAGGACGAAGCGCTCAACGCCGCGCTGGCCACCCTGCCCGCCGCTCTCGACCAGAGCTTTGCCCTGGATTGGGACGCTGCCCGCGCCGGGCTGCAGGATGCCACCAACCTGTTCCTGATCAGCCGCGGCTATGGCCTGTCGATCGCACAGGAAGCCGCGCTCAAGCTCAAGGAAACCAGCGGCCTGCACGGCGAGGCGTTCAGCTCTGCCGAAGTGCGCCATGGCCCGATGGCGATCGTGCGCGACGGTTTCCCGGTGCTGGGCTTCGACATCGGCGGCCAGGCCGGGGCCGACGTGCGTCAGGTCTGCGCCGATTTTGCCGAACGCGGCGCCCAGGTGTTCCTGGCCACGCCCGAGCCCGAAGCCGTGCCCGCGGGGCCGAACCTGACCGTGCTGCCCGCCGTGGCCGCCGACGAGGCGATCGCGCCGCTGCTGCGCATTGCGAGCTTTTATCGCATGGTCAATGCGCTATCCATCAGCCGGGGCTTCAATCCCGATGAGCCTCCGTTCCTGGCGAAAGTGACCCGCACGCGATGACCGTTCTGGCGTTTACCAACGGCCATATCCTGCTGGGTGATCGCATCGTCCCGTCGGCCACGATCGAGATTGCCGATGGGCGGATCACCGCCATTGTCGATACGGCAGGCGAGACGGCCAGCGTCGATCTGGGCGGTGGCTGGTTGCTGCCCGGCTTTGTCGACAGCCAGGTCAACGGCGGCGGCGGCGCGCTGCTCAACAACGATATCACGGTGGAAGGGCTGGCGACGATTGCCCAGGCGCACGCGCGCTTTGGCACCACAGCGCTGATGCCCACGCTGATTACCGATACGCCGGCCGCGATTTCCGCCGCGCTTGACGTGGTCGATGCCGCGATTGCCCAGGGCCTGCCCGGCATCATCGGCCTGCATATCGAAGGGCCGTTCATCAATGCCGTGCGCAAGGGCGTGCATGATCCGGCGCTGATCCGCCACCTGGATGAAGACCTGCTGGCCGAACTGTGCCGCCCGCGGCGCGGCAAGGTGATGCTGACCATCGCGCCCGAACAGGTGGAGCCGCAGGCGCTGGAACGGCTGCGGGCGGCCGGCGTGATCATCAGCGCGGGCCACACCAACGCCACGTTTGCCGAGGCGCAGGCCGGCTTTGCCGCCGGGCTGACCGGGGTGACGCACCTCTACAATGCGATGTCGCCGCTGCAGCACCGCGCGCCGGGCATGGTCGGCGCCGCGCTGCTCAACGATGCGGTGTGGTGCGGCATCATTGCCGATGGCGTGCACGTGGCCGGCCCGGCGCTGGAAATCGCGCTGCGCATGAAAGGCACCGAGCGGCTGATGCTGGTAACCGATGCGATGCCCAGCGTGGGGATGAGCGCCGGTTCGTTCGAATTGAACGGCCGCACCATCACCGTGACCGATGGCGTATGCCAGGACGAGAACGGCACGCTCGCCGGCTCCAGCCTCGACATGGCGGGCGCGGTGCGCACGATGGTGGCGCTGACCAGCGCCGACGTGCCGATGGCCAGCCGCATGGCCAGCGCCACCCCGGCCGCGTTCCTGGGCCTGGCCGACGAGATCGGCACCCTCGCCACCGGCCAGCGCGCGGACATGGTGTGGCTGGACGCCGCCCTGCAGCCGGTGCAGTGCTGGATCGGCGGCGGCGCCGTGATCTGACCTGCGTGGCGGCTGCTCCCCGCCATGGCCTGCCTGAACAACGCCCCTGAAGAAAGCTGATGCAGCCGATGTCCAGCCTGATCCTTGCCGCGCCGTTCGATGGCTGGCTCTCTCCGCTCGACGATGTGCCCGATCCGGTCTTTGCGCAAAGGCTGCTGGGCGATGGCCTGGCGATCGATCCGCTCGATGGCACGCTGCATGCCCCCGCCGATGGCACGGTGGTTTCGGTCCATGCCGCCCGCCACGCCATCACGCTGCGCCTGGCTGGCGGGGTGGAAGTGCTGATGCACATCGGGCTGGAAACCGTGCGCCTGGATGGCGAGGGCTTTGTCGCCCATGTCGCGGCAGGCGATACCGTGGCCGCGGGTGACCGGCTGATCAGCGTGGACCTGGGCACCGTGGCGCCACGCGTCAAAGGCCTGATCACTCCGATCGTGGTCACCGAAACGGGTGGCCATGCCGTGATCGAGCGCGCCGCGCCCGGCCGCATCGCCCGTGGCGCGCCGCTGCTGGTGCTGGGCGAGGCGGCGGCCGAGGGCGCGGCACCCAATGCCGCGTTTGCCGCTACGGCGCAGGCCACGCTGCGCCTGCCGCTGGCGCATGGCCTGCACGCCCGCCCCGCCGCGCGCCTGGCAGAACTGGCCAAGAGCTATGACGCCGATGTGCGCATCGTGCCGGCCGCAACGCCGCACGCCACGCCCTGCCGCCTGCGCAGCCCCAGCGCGGTGATGGCCCTGGGCCTGCGCCATGGCGATGGGCTGACACTGCTCGCCAGCGGCCCGGCCGCCGCGGCCGTGATCGAGGCCCTGGCTGACCTCATCGCCACCGGCATGGGCGAACTGCGCCCGCTCGACCAGCAGGCCGCGCCCGTACCGACCCCGGCGCATACGCCGGCCGAGAGCATCGATGCCAGCCCGATCGCGCCGGGCGAGCGGCTGATGGCGGTAACCGCCGCGGCCGGCTATGCCATTGGCCAGGCGGCCTGGCTCGAACGCCCCGAACCGCCGCGCACCGCCCATGCCAGTGGCGACGCCGGCGCCGAAATCGCCCGCTTTACCCAGGCCCTCGCGGCCTTTCGCACTGCCCTGGAGCAGCGTGCGCAGGAACAGGCCGGCAGCGAGCAGGCCGCGATCCTGACCGCCCATCGCCAGCTGCTGGACGATGAAGACATCCTGGAAAGCGTCGGCGATGCCATGACGCGCGGCGTCAGCGCCAGCCTCGCCTGGCAGCGCACGATGCAGGCCCGCGCCGGGACGCTGCGCGCTGCGCCCGATCCGCACATTGCCCAGCGCGCCGACGATTTCATCGATCTGGAATGGCAGCTGCAATGGCACCTTGCTGGCCAGCAACCACCTGCCGTGGCCCTGCCCGAGGCGGCGATCGTGATCGCGCGCGATCTCGTGCCTTCGCAAGTGGCTGCGCTTTCGCCAACGCAGGTGGCGGGCCTGGTAACGGCGCAGGGCGGGCCAACCTCGCACGTGGCGATCATCGCCGCGAGCAAGGGCATCCCTGCACTGGTCGCGGCCGGGCCGCGCGTGCTGTCGATCGCGCCGGGCACGCCGCTGCTGCTCGATGCCACCGGCGCCACGCTGACGGTTGATCCCGATGCCGCCACCTGGGCCACCGCGCAGGCCGAAGCGGCGCGGCGCCAGGCGCGCAAGGCCGCTGCGCAGGCGGCAGCAGCGCTTGAGGGGCGCACCAGCGATGGCCTGCGGATCGAGGTCTGCGCCAACCTGGGCAAGCGCAGCGAGGCGGCGCCAGCCGTGGCCAACGGCGCAGAAGGCTGCGGCTTGCTGCGCACCGAATTCCTGTTCCTCGATCGCGCCAGTGCGCCCGATGAAGACGAGCAGACCGCCGATTACACCGCCATTGCCCAGGCGCTTGACGGGCGGCCGTTGATCATCCGCCTGCTCGATATCGGCGGAGACAAGCCGGCGCCCTATCTGCCGATGGCGGCAGAGGAAAACCCGGCGCTGGGCCTGCGCGGCATTCGCGTGGGGCTGGCCCAGCGCGAGATGCTGGTGCCGCAGCTGCGCGCCGTGCTGCGCGCGGGCGCCGGGTCAGCGGCGGGTGCGGTCAAGG
The DNA here is from genome assembly GCA_964468165.1 of uncultured Novosphingobium sp. GTDB lineage: Bacteria > Pseudomonadota > Alphaproteobacteria > Sphingomonadales > Sphingomonadaceae > Novosphingobium. Next base: position 6,584 of record CAYXUN010000044.1, read on the forward strand.
TCATGGCGCCGATGATCGCGCGGGTCGAGGAACTGCGCGCGGTGCGCGCTGCTCTCGATGCCGAGGCCGCCAAACTGGGCGTGGCCACGGTGCCGCTGGGCGTGATGGTGGAAACACCGGCCGCCGCGGTGATGGCCGATGCCCTGGCCGCCGAATGCGATTTCCTGTCGATCGGCACCAACGATCTTACGCAATATGCCCTGGCCATGGACCGCGGCAATCCCGCCGTTGCCGGCAGCATCGACGGGCTTGATCCGGCCGTGCTGCGCCTGATCGGCCTGTGCTGCGAAGGCGCGCAGAGCCATGGCAAGTGGGTGGGCGTGTGCGGCGGCCTGGCCTCCGATCCGCTTGCCGTGCCGATCCTGATCGGGCTGGGCGTGACCGAACTTTCGGCAGCGCCAGCGATGGTGCCGGAAATCAAGGCCCTGGTGCGCGCCCTGTCTGCGCAGGATTGCCGGGGCCTGGCAAGTGCCGTGCTCCAGGCGTCGAGCGCCGCGCAAGTGCGCGTGCTGGCCACACAGATGATCGAAGGGGTTGCCCAATGAGCCAAGCGGTGAACAACGCGCTGCAGCATCTGCAAAGCCTGGGCCGCGCGCTGATGCTGCCGATCGCCGTGCTGCCGGTGGCGGCGCTGCTGCTGCGGCTGGGCCAGCCCGATCTGCTGGGCCTGGATTTCGTGAGCGCAGCGGGCAATGCCATGTTCGCCAATCTCGGCCTGCTGTTTGCCATCGGCGTTGCCACCGGCTTTGCCAAGGATGGCAACGGCGCCGCGCCGCTCGCCGGCGTGGTGTGCTTCCTGGTGGCGAGCGAAGGCGCCAAGGCGCTGCTGGCGGTGCCCGCCGACGTGGTAGCCGGCGTGGCCAAGACGGCGCTGCCGGCGGTCACGGCTGCCTGGCGCAGCGCGCAGGTCGATCACGTTGCCGTGCCGCTGGGCATTGTTTCGGGGATCATCGGCGGGATCGGCTACAACCGCTTTTCCACGGTCAAGCCGCCCGAATACCTTGCCTTCTTCGGCGGCCGGCGGTTCGTGCCGATCATCAGCGGGGTGGCCGGCGTGGCGCTGGCTGGCTTGCTCGGCGCCAGCCTTGCCAGCATTAATGCCGGCGCCAATGCCGCAAGCGAGGCGGCTCTGGCCAGCGGCGGCATCGGGCTGTTCATCTTCGGCACGCTCAACCGCCTGCTGCTGGTGACGGGGCTGCACCACATTCTCAACAACATCGCCTGGTTCGTGCTGGGCGATTACCACGGCACCACGGGCGATCTGCGCCGCTTCTTTGCCGGCGATCCCACCGCTGGCGCGTTCATGAGCGGGTTCTTCCCGGTGATGATGTTCGGCCTGCCCGCCGCCTGCCTGGCGATGTATCACACCGCGCGGCCCGAACGGCGCAAGGCCACCGGCGGCATGCTGCTGAGCCTTGCCGCTACCTCGTTCCTCACCGGGGTGACCGAGCCGATCGAATTCAGCTTCATGTTCCTGGCGCCGGTGCTCTATGCATTCCACGCGGTGCTGACCGGCGTTGCAATGGCGCTGATGGCGGCGCTGGGCGTGCACATGGGCTTTGGCTTTTCGGCCGGCCTGCTCGATTACGTGCTCAATTTCTCCAAGGCGCAGAAGCCCTTGCTGCTGATCCCGGTGGGGCTGGTCTATGCCAGCGTCTATTACGGGGTGTTCCGCTGGGCGATCCTGCGCTTTGATCTCACGACGCCGGGCCGCGATGACGTGCCCATGGCCACCAGCGGCGCGCCGGTGCTGGCGGGCGAACGCGGCCAGGCCTTTGTCGCAGCGCTGGGCGGCGCGGCAAACCTGGTGGAAGTGGGTGCCTGCACCACGCGGCTGCGCCTGGTGGTGGACGATCAGGCCAGCATCGACGAAGCCGCGCTGCGCGGCCTTGGCGCCAAGGGCCTGATCCGCCCCTCTCCGCGTGCCCTGCAGGTCGTGCTCGGCCCGCAGGCTGATCAGGTGGCGGTGGAAATCCGCGCCGCCATGGGCGCACCGATGCCCAGCGCGGCACCGGCCACGGCGGCCCCGGTGGCTGAGGCCGGCAGTTTTGCCAGCGCGATCGATCCTGCCAGTGTTCCGGCCGATCTGGCCCAGGCGCTGGGCGGCGTGGCCGCCCTGGCCCAGGCCCGCAGCGTGCATGGGCGCCTGCTGCTGCCGGCGGGCACAGTGGTGGATGAAAGCGCCCTGGCCGCGCTGGGCGCGCGTGGCGTGGTGACCACGCCGGCCGGCCCGCAGGTGCTCTTTGCCGAGGCCGCGATCGCCCCCTGGCGCGCCTGAGCCGGCGCCGGTTCAGGGACGATGCGGCAGCGCCATCAGGGGATGGCGCAGGCACAGCAGCGTCCCGCCCAGCACCACGCATGCGGTCAGCGCCAGCGGCACGGCCAGCCCGGTGTGCAGCACCAGCACGGCGCCGGCGGCCGCGCCGATAAAGATCATCGCGATCGCCAAAAGGCGCGTGCGCAGGTTGGGCCCGCCCGCGTCAGAAGCGATGCCGGTAATCGTCAGGGTCAGCACGGTGGTGGTCAGATCCGGCACCTTGAGCTGCCGCACCGTGGCATTGCGAAAACCCATGGCCCCTGCCGTCAGCCCGATCATCACCAGCACCGCCCAGGCAGGATGCGCCACGATGCCGTCGGTGCCCGGCACCAGCGCCACGGCCGCCGCGGCCAGGAACAGCACGGCTTCGAGCAGGGCCGCGCGCAGCAGCCAATAGCGCAGCGGATGGCTTGACGCATGGCGCCACAGCCGCCCCGCCACGCTGGCGCCGGCCATGAACAGGCCCAGCGCCACCAGATAGGGCACGGGCGTGAACCCCGGCGCGCGCGCCAGGGCAAAGGCGAGAAACACCACGTTGCCGGTCATGTTGGCGGTAAACACCTTGCCCAGGCCCAGCACGCTGACCGCGTCGACAAAGCCGGTCGTGGCCGACAGCAACAGCAGCAGGCGCGGCAGCGGCGATGGCGTGCGTACCGCCACAGGCGCGCCGGCAACCGGGGGCGATGGGGGCGGATGAGAGTCCATGGCACTTTTCCCTTTCAGAACCGGAACGATGCTTCGCCGGCAAACAGATCGATCGGCCGGCCGGCGCCGGCCTGCACCAGAAAGCCGCCGGGCACGAAATGGCTGGCAGAGGCAGTCAGCGCCAGTTCGCGCGTGGCCTGCCAGGTTATCACCGCTTCTGCCTGCTTGCCGAGAAAGCGCGCCTGCCCGGCCGTGGCGGGGTGCAGCTGGTGGCCGGGCACGTCATAGACGCCATCGCCCCGGCTTTGCCGCCAATAGGCCATGCCCGTCATGCCCAATTGCACCGCGCCGCCGTTGAGCTTGCCCAGCGCGAGCGTGAGCGCGGGGTGCACATCGATCAGGTTGCGCGGGCCCAGCGGCGAAAGCTCGCCGAAATACTTGCCTTTGGGAAACAGCGGGTTGAAGCCGTTGACCCGGCCATCTGTGGGCGCCTTGTCGCCACTCGCCAGATCGACGTGGAGCGACAGATCGGGCGTCGCTGGCAAGGCGGGAAAGCGGCGCCCGGCGCGAAGCGCCACCGACCAGCCATGGATCGGCGCGCCGGCCAGGCGCCCGCCCTGGGCCATCGCCTCCATATCCCAATAGGCAGACCCGGCGCGCCCGGCGCTGCGCAGGCCCAGGGTAATGCGCCGCTCGTCGCCCAGCCCGCCGACAAACCCGGCCTGTTGCAGGCTGGCGGCGCGATCGTGATAGACCATGGCATAGGCATCGATCCGCGCGGCATGCCCGCTGCCCAACCAACGCGTGGCATAGAGCCCCCACAGCGCCTTTTGCCGCGATCGCCGATCATCCATGCTGTGCGGCCCGGCCGCGACCGGCACCAGGTAGAACAGGCTGGCGGTATAGGGGCCGGAATCGAGCAGCGCACGGGTGCCATCGAACGGCAGCGGCGTATTGGGGCCATAGCGCGTGCCGACCAGCCGCTCGCTGCCCAGGCTGACCAGCTGGCGCCCGCCTTCCAGGCGCAGCGTGGTGCCCGGCGCGATCGGCACGGTCACATCGGCAAAGGCCTGGAGCAGATCAACCCCGGTGCGATCGACCGGCGATGGCCCGCCGACCACGCCCTGCGCGGCATTGGCCAAGCCCTGCACGAACACGCGAAAGCGGCCGACGTGCAGATCGGCATGGGGCATCGCCCGCCAATAGCGCGCCGTCTGCCCCTGCGTTGCCTCAACCCGCGCGCGCAGTTCCAGGCCGGTCGACAGCCACACCTGCGGCGGCGCCAGGGGAATGTATTTCAGCGGCGCGGTCCAGCGCGCGTGGCGGGCGGCCGGGTCTGCCAGGCTCGACCAGTCTTCGGTATAGCGCGTGATGGTCAGGGTGGGCGGGCGCCAGGCCTCGATCACGCTGCGTGGCAGGGCATCCTGATCGGCCGACTGCTGCGCGCGCGCCACCCCTTGCGGCAACAGCGCCGCCAGCATGGCCGTGACGACGGCCCGGCCGGCGCGGGGCAGGCTCACATGCGCCCCTCGCGCCGCGCATGTTCGGCCACCAATGCCGCCAGGACAAAGCCGCCGGCAAGGCCGAGATGCTCGAAAAACGCGTTGGTGGCGGCAAAGCGCGCCGGCCCCTGCAGCGCCCAGAACGGATTGGCAAGGCAGGCCGCCAGCACCGTGAACACGCCCAGCATCCCCGCGCCCAGCCACACCAGCCGGCCGACCAGGATAAGCGCCGGCCCGATTAGTTCCACCGCAATGGTGATGCCCGCCCACAGCGCCGCCGGCGCCATGCCGAAATGCGCCTGTTCGGCAACGGCGCCGGGCCAATCCGCCAGCTTCGCCAGCGCCCCCACCAGATAGGCGCCCACCAGCAAGAGGCGGGCGACAAACCAGGTGGGCGGCCAATCGAGAATGGCATCGACGAAACGCGGGTCAGCGGGGGAGGCCCCTGGAACAGGCGCAGGACGGGGCATGGCGCTCAGCGCATCGCGTTCTGGTGGATTTCCGCGATGTAGCCGCCCGGGAAGCGCACCAGCGCCGCGCGGCGGCCACCGACTTCGCGCGCCGGCACCAGGGTTTCGACGCCAGCGGCGGTCGCCTTGGCCAGGGTGGCGGCCAGATCAGGCACGGCATAGCCGGTCATGTCGCGGCCCCAGGGCCAGGGCAGCTGGCCATTGGACACGAGTACGGTCAACTTGCCATAGCCGCTTTCGATCATCACGCGGCGGATCGGGGCCGACAGCCCGGCCTCGCCGCCCGGCGCGGTCTTGTCGTCAGACACCACGCGGCCGTGGGCAAAGCGGGTCCATGACGCGATGAACGCATCGGCGGCATCGGCAGTCAGGTACACGCGGTTTTCCGGCACGGTGGCGAGCGGCGCATAGTGCGGCGTGGCGGTGTGCCAATAGAGCTGCATGTTCACGCCGCCCGGCCACTGCACCACGACATCGCGCCCGATCGGATCTGGAAAGGTTTCGATCAGGCGGGTCGCGCCTGCCGCCCGCGCAGCCTTCACCGCGGCGTCCATGTCCGTCACCAGATAGCCGGTGCGTTCGGCGCCAAACGGATAGGGAATCGGCGTCTTGAACCCGAAGACCGAGACCGTGCCGGCCGGGGTCAGCACGAGTTGCGACTTGGTCAGGCTGGGCGTGGGGGTAACCTGGAATTCGCCCTGCTTGCTGGTCGTGCCGCCAAACGTTGCCTGGAACGCGGTGACGAAGGCGTCGAACTGCTCCTGCGGCACATAGACGTGGGTGGTATCGTATTGCGGGCCCACGGCATAATCGGCCATCGGCACCGGCTTGGCCGCCAGCGGGGCCGAGGCCGTCAACAGCGCGGCCGCAAGGGCGAGGGAAAAGCGCAGCTTCATCATCGTTTCTCCAGTCAAACCGCCCAGCAGCCGCAGCCCAGCGCGCCCCAGAACGTTTGCACATCGGCAACCGGCGCGGCCTGGCCCAAGGCCGCAGCGTGATCGTGGCCATGGACACCGCAGGCGCTGGCGCAGCCGCAGGCATTGGCCAGCATGGTCCGCGCCTGGTCGGTCTGGTAATAGCCGCCGAAGGTGTTCACCGGCGACCAATCGGGCATGGCCGGCGGCAGATCCGGGGCCAGCGGGGCAAAGTCCCCCTGCCCGTGCACCACTTCGCCGCCCAGCAGCGTCAGCACGCTGCGGATATGGGCAATGTCGTGCTCGGGCACGGCGAAGTAATCGGCGCTCAAGAGCGCGCAATCGGCCAGCTGGCCGGCCATGATCTGGCCCTTCTTGCCCACCTCGTTGGAAAACCAGGTGTTCTCGTGCGTCCACATCGCCAGCGCCTTTTCGCGGCTGACGCGGTTCGCCCCGGGATAGAGCGCCATGCCGCCCACCGTGCGGCCGGTGACGAGCCATGACAGCGAAACCCAGGGGTTATAGCTTGCCACGCGCGTGGCATCGGTGCCGGCTCCCACGGGAATGCCCGCCGCGATCATCCGCGCGATCGGCGGCGTGCGCTCTGCCGCGCGGTGGCCATAGCGTTCGACGAAGTATTCGCCCTGATAGGCCATGCGGTGCTGCACGGCGATGCCGCCGCCCAGCGCGGCGATGCGATCGATATTGCGGTCGCTGATAGTCTCGGCATGGTCGAAGAACCAGTTGATGCCGGTAAGCGGGATATCGCGATTGACCTTTTCATAGACATCGAGCGCGCGCGAAATCGTCTGGTCATAGGTGGCGTGCAGCCGCCAGGGCCAGCGATGCTCGGCGAGCAGGCGGATCACCGGCTCGAGATCGCCTTCCATGCTTGGCGGCATGTCCGGGCGCTCCACCCGGAAATCCTCGAAATCGGCCGCCGAATAGACCAGCATTTCGCCCGCGCCGTTGTGGCGATAGGTATCATCGCCTTGGCCGGGCGAAACCTGCTTCACCCAGCCGGCGAAATCGGCCAGCTCTTCCTTGGGCTTTTGCGTGAACAGGTTGTAGCTGATGCGCACGGTCAGCTGGTTGTCGGCGTGCAGCTTTTCGATGATGGCATAGTCATCGGGATAGTTCTGGAAACCGCCGCCGGCATCGATCACCCCGGTCACGCCCAGGCTGTTGACCTCGCGCATGAAATGGCGGGTGGAATTGATCTGGTAATCCTCGGGCAGCTTAGGCCCCTTGGCCAGCGTCGCATAGAGGATCGTGGCATTGGGCTGGGCGAGCAGCAGCCCGGTGGGGTTGCCGGCCGCATCGCGTACGATCTCGCCGCCGGGCGGATTGGGCGTGTCCTTGCCATAGCCCACCACCCGCAGCGCGGCGGCATTGAGCAGGGCGCGATCATAGAGATGCAGGATGAACACCGGCGTATCGGGCGCCACGGCGTTGAGTTCGGCCAGCGTCGGCAGGCGCTTTTCGGCAAACTGGTGCTCGGTAAAGCCGCCAACCACGCGCACCCATTGCGGCGCGGGCGTGCGGGCGACCTGGGCTTTGAGCATGGCCATGGCATCGGCCAGGCTGGGCACGCCGTCCCAGCGCAGCTCCATGTTGTAATTGAGGCCACCGCGGATGATGTGCATGTGGCTGTCGATCAGGCCGGGGATCAGGCGGCGCCCGCCGGCATCGATCACGCGCGCCTGGGGCGCGGCAGCGGCACGCACTTCGGCCTCGCTGCCCACCGCCAGGAAGCGCCCGTCGCGAATGGCCACGGCCTGCGCCTGGGGATTGGCGCGATCGAGCGTGGTGACCTTGGCGTTGACGATCAGGGTATCGGCCATGGCCTCACGCGTCCTTTTCCGGTGCGGAGCCATCGGGCAGGCGCCCGAACACGTGGCTGCGGCAGTCGGTGCGGACAAAGGCAGTGATCGAATGGCCGGCGGCGGCATGGCGCACCAGCGGCACCACCTGTTCGCCCACCAGGATGCCCAGCAGCCCGACCAGCGCGATGACCGGCGGCGCGGGGGAACGCACCCCGATCAGCGAATAGACAATGCCGACCAGCAGGCCGGCCGCCAGCGACGCAAGATATGCCTTCATGGCGCAGTTTCCTTGGGGAAACGGCCCGCCCCGCAAGAGGGATGGGACGGGCCGCCGGGGGGATGTTGAAATCCTACCTTCACCGTCACCCCGGACATTAACCGCGGTACCCCATACATGTTTGTTCGCGGACCGAAAAAAGCGGGATCCCGGATCAAGTCCGGGATGACGAAGGCAAGGGGCACGATGGATGCGGCGTCAATGCTCGGCGCCGCCCACCACTTCGTGCGCGAACTGGCCGCGCTGCGGCGCGCCGTGGAGCATGGTATAGGCATAGTCCACGCCCATGCCGTAAGCGCCGAAATGCTCGCGCGCGATGGCCATGACGCCGTCATAGGTTTCGCGCCGCGCCCAGTCGCGCTGCATTTCCAGCACGGCGTTGATCGTGGTCAGCGAGTGGGCACCGGCCTGCTCCATGCGGCGAATGGCCACATCGTGCGCTTCGGGCGACGTGCCGCCCGAGGCGTCGGTGATGATATAGACCTCGAAGCCTTCCTCGATCGCGCTCAGCGTCGGGAACAGCAGGCAGGCTTCGGTCCACAGCGCGGCGATCACCAGCTTCTTGCGGCCGGTGGCCTTGACGCTGGCGACCAGTTCGTCGCTGTCCCAGCTGTTCATCGAGGTCCGCTCGATCGGGGTCTGCTGCACCACGTCGAGCAGTTCGGGCCAGATATAGCCCGAGAACGACTTGGTCTCCACAGCCGTCAGGATGATCGGCGCGCCGAACAGCTTGGCCGCCTTGGCCAGGGCCACGGTGTTGTTCTTGAGCTGCTGGCGATCGATGCTGGTGACGCCAAACGCCATCTGCGGCTGGTGATCGACGAAGATGAACACGGTGTCGTCAGGATTGATCAGCGACTTGGCATGAAAGGTCATGGGATCTGTCCTTGAATGAGAAAGGGTGTGGCTCAATCGGCCAGCAGATGGGCTTCGAGCAGCCACAACTGCTTGTCGCTCTCGCGCGAGATCTGGGTGAACAGGTCGGCCGTGGTGGCATCGCCCTCGCCCGCGGCGCTGTCGATCGCGGCGCGCACGGCCTTGCCGAACAGCGCCAGGCTTGCCGCCAGCGCGCGGATATGCGCGTCACCGCCATGGGCAGCGAGCGGATATTCATAAAGCGTGGTGGCGCCGGCCGTGGTCTGGACCCGGCCATCGGCGACATGACCCAGCGTGGTGATGCGCTCGGCCAGGAGATCGACGAACTCCTCCACCTGCCCGTGCACGGCATCGAACAGGCCATGCAGTTGCAGGAAATGGCGGCCGCGCACGTTCCAGTGGGCCTGCTTGGCCTGCGCTTCGAGATCGAGCGCATCGGACAGCCGGGCCTGGAGCAGCGCCACCGACGCCTTGCGCACGTGGGCGGAAAGATCGATGCTGGTTTCGTAGGTCATCGGCTCAGGCCTTGAAGAAGCTGAGCAGATCAGCGTTGATCACCTCGGGATGGGTCGAGGCCATGCCGTGGGGGAAGCCGGCATAGGTCTTGAGCGTGCCGTGCTTGACCAGCTTGATCGCCAGGTGGGCGGAATCAGCAATCGGCACGATCTGGTCGTCTTCGCCGTGCATGATCAGCACCGGCACGTCGATCGCCTTGAGGTCTTCGGTGAAGTCGGTTTCGGAAAAGGCCTTGATGCAGTCATAGTGGGCCTTGGCCCCGCCCATCATGCCCTGGCGCCACCAGTTGTCGATCAGGCCCTGCGAAACCTTGGCGTCGGGGCGGTTGAAGCCGAAGAACGGGCCTTCGGGCACATCGCGGAAGAACTGCGCGCGGTTGGCAAGCAGGGCTGAACGGAACCCGTCGAACACTTCCATCGGCAGGCCGCCGGGGTTGGCCGGGGTCTGCAGCATGATCGGCGGCACCGCGCCGATCAGCACGGCCTTGGCCACGCGGCCAGGCTTGGCCCGGGCAACATAGTGCGCCACTTCGCCGCCGCCGGTGGAATGGCCAACGTGGATCGCATCCTTGAGATCGAGATGATCGGCCAGCGCCGCGACATCGGCGGCATAAGTATCCATCTCGTTGCCTTCGGCGGTCTGGGTGGACCGGCCGTGGCCACGGCGATCGTGCGCGATCACGCGATAGCCCTGCCCCAAGAAGAACATCATCTGGGCATCCCAATCGTCGGCAGAAAGCGGCCAGCCATGGTGGAAGACCACCGGCTGCGCAGACTTGCTGCCCCAGTCCTTGTAGAAGATTTCGGTGCCATCGGCAGTGGTGATCGTGGGCATGACGTGAAGGCTCCCCTTCCGGCCGCAGCAAGCGGGCAACCGATGCCCCGCTGCGGCCAGCTTTGTGTTCCGCGCAGGAGTTTGCGCCCTGGCGCCAGCCCTGCCAGCCCCTGCATGGGGGACAGGCGCACCCCCATTTCGGGTGGCTACCCAGGCCGCGGTGCGCGTGGTATCGCCCTTGGTCATGCCTGCGCGCGCCGATACCAAGATAGGCATCCTGATTGCCGACGATCACCCGATGCTGCGCGAAGGGGTGGCCGCGGTAATCGCGATGCAGCCCGACATGGCCGTGGTGGGCGAGGCAGCGACCGGCGCTGAAGCCGTGGCGATGTACGATGCCCTGCGCCCGGCGGTGGTGCTGATGGACCTGCGCATGCCGGGGATGACCGGCCTTCAGGCGATCGAGGCGATCCGCGCGCGCCATCCCCAGGCGCGCATCCTGGTCTTGACCACCTATTCCGGCGATGCCCAGGCGCTGCAGGCGCTGCGTGCGGGGGCGGCGGGTTTCCTGCTCAAAAGCAGCCTGCGGCGCGAACTGCTCGGCGCGATCCGCACCGTTCACGAAGGCCAGCGCCACCTGGCGCCCGATGTGGCGCAGGAGATTGCCCTGCACGCGATCGACGAGCCATTGACCCCGCGCGAAACGCAGATCCTGCAACTGATCGCCTCGGGCCATGCCAACAAGCAGATCGCCTGGACGCTCAACCTGGCCGAGGAGACGGTCAAGTCGGGCATCAAGAACATCTTTGGCAAGCTGCATGTCAACGATCGCACCCACGCCGTGACCAAGGCGGCGCGGCGGGGCATCATTGAACTCTAGGCGCGGCATCGCCGTGCTGGCGGCCGGGGGGCTGGCGCTCCTGGCCAGCGCGCTGGTGGCGCAGCCGCAGCGGCAGTCCCGCGCCCCGGTGCAGGCGCAAGCGGGCGTACTGGCCGGATACAAGCACGAACACTGGACCCTGGAAGAAGGCGCACCGGGCCGGATCAACGCGCTGACGCAATCGCGTGACGGCTTCCTGTGGATCGGCAGCGTGGAAGGGCTGTTCCGCTTTGACGGGTTGACGTTCGAACCCGTGCTCCTGCCCGGCGGCCAGGGCGCGCGGCTGGTCGTGTCGCAACTGGCCAGCGCGCACGACGGCACCGTGTGGGTGGGCCTGGGCCGGGGGCGCGGGGTAATGGCCTGGCGCGATGGCCGGCTGGTCGACATGGCCATGCCGCATCCCTCGCGCCAGGTGACCGACATGGCCCAGGCGCCCGACGGCGCGATGTGGGTGGTGCGCGGCGGACGCAGCGACAACACCCTGGCCCGCTATGCCAACGGGCGCTGGCAGGAATTCGGCCGGGAGGCCGGCCTGCCCGCCGAACAGGCGTGGAGCACGGCGTTTTCCGCCGATGGCACGCAATGGCTGGTAACCGAACGCCAGGTGCTGATCCGCCCGCGCGGCAGCCAGCGCTTTGCCGCAACCGGCATCGCGGTTACCCCGCGCGCCAGCCTTGCCGCCGGACCCAGCGGCGCGATGTGGCTGTCAGACGCGGCCGGCACCCGCCGGCTGACCCTGGCGCAAGGCCGCGTCACCGCCGGGGCGCGGCTCGCGATCAACCCCGATCCGGTGGGCGGCACGCGCATGCTGTTCACCGCCGATGGCGCGCTGTGGGAAACCACCTGGAACAGCGGCGTGCAGCGCCTGACCATGCCCGACAAGCCCATCGGCAGTGCCCCGGCCGCGCCCGCAGCAATGCGCCGTTTCACCTTCGATGCCACGCAGGGGCTGACGTCTGACCAGACCCATGCCCTGTTGCAGGATCGCGAGGGCAACCTGTGGATCGGCACGGAAATTGGGCTGGACAAGCTGCGCCGCGTGCCGATCGTGGTGGAAACCGCGATCCCGGCCAATTCGCCCACCAGCTATCGGCTGGCGAGCGGCGAGGATGGCGTGGTCTATGTCGGCGATGCGCGCGCCGCCTATGCCATCGCGCCCGGCCAGGCCGCGCGCGCGATCCTGCCCCTGGCCAGCCCGGCCGGCGCCCTGTGCACGGCGCGCGGGGGCGGCGCCTGGCTGGTAACGGGTGAACACCTGGTGCGGCTGAGCCCGCGCGGCGCCGCCGGGCCGGCGATCGCCCTGCCGCGCGGCCTGATGCCGCTGGCCTGCGGGCAGGACGGCGCGGGCCGCATCTGGCTGGCGGCGCTGGACCAGGGGCTGTGGTGGCACCAAGGCGGCGCCTGGCACAGCCTGGGCGCGCCCGGCGCCCTGCCCGCCAATATCGCGATCGGTGGCGATGGCCGGGCGATCGTGGCGTTTCGCGGGCCAGCCCCGCGCGGGGCCGATCTGCCGTTCGTGGCAATCTCTCCCGCGCAGTCGCAGGTGGACGGGATCGAAGGCCTGCTGCCGAGCCCGCTAGACGATGGCCCGCTGATCAGCGGCGCGCGCGGTCTCCAGGCGCCGCTCGCCCGGGGCAGCGCGCCTGTGCTGGCAAGCGCAAACCCCTGGGCAGCCTCGCTCAATGGCCTGGTGTGGACGCGCGGCGGCGATGGCTGGGGCATTGGCGATAGCGGCATCGTGCAGCTGCGCCGCGCCGATCTGGCGCGGGCGTTGACGCATCCGGGCCAGGCGGTGCCCTGGCGCCGCTTCGATTTTCGCGATGGCCTCAACAGCTTTGCCCAGAAGGCGGCGGGCGCCCAGGTGGCGCAGGGTGGCGACGGGCGTATCTGGTTCCTCACGCGCCGCAACGTGGTGTGGATCGATCCGGCTGCACTGCGCCGCAATCTGCTGCCGCCCACGGTCGTGGTGCGCAGCCTGGTGGCCGGTGGCACGGCGCAGGCGCTCGGCGCTGCACTGCGCTTGGCCCCGGGCACGCGATCGGTGCGGATCGATTTTACCGCCACCAGCCTGACCGTGCCGCAGCGCGTGCAGTTCCGCACCCGCCTGTCTGGCGCCGGCCTGCCCGGGCAGTGGACCGCCCCATCGACCGAGCGCAGCGTGACGTTCAGCGACCTCGGGCCGGGCCGCTATACTTTCCAGGTCATCGCCGCCAACGAGGATGGGGTGTGGAACGCCAGCGGGCAGACGCTGCAGTTTGCCATCGCCCAGCGGTTCTACCAGACCTGGTGGTTTCCGCTGGCCGCGATCGTGGCGCTCTCGGCCATGCTCTATCTGCTCTACATCGCGCGGGTGCAGTATCTGGGCCGGCTGATCCGCGATCGCATGGCCGAACGCACCAGCGAGCGCGAACGCATTGCCCGCGAACTGCACGACACCCTGATCCAGGGGGTGCAGGGCCTGATCATGCGCTTTCAGTCGGTGGCCGATCACCTGTCGCACGATCCGGTCGCGCAAGCCGTGCTGACCCCGGCGCTGGACCGGGCCGAGGAAATGCTGATCGAGGGGCGCGACCGGGTGAAAGGCCTGCGCCGCCTGGAAGATCGCCACCTGCGCCGCGAACTGCAACGCCTGCTCGACAACATGGTGACCGGTGCCAGCCTGACGCTGAACGTCAAAGGCGAAGTGCGGCCGCTGCACCCCGATATCGTCGACGAAATCCTCGCCATCGTCGGCGAAGCGCTGTGCAATGCGGCGCGCCATGCCCAGGCCGACGCGATCGATGTGAACGTGGAATATGGCGCGCGGGCGCTGGCGGTGTTTGTCAGCGACGATGGCATCGGCATTGCCAGCATCGACGGCGTGGATGGCGCCGATGGAAAGGCGGTCAGCGCGGCACTGATGAAGGGCCACTATGGCCTGATCGGCATGCGCGAGCGGGCGCGGCGGATCGGCGCCACCTTTGCCATCGAAAGCGGGCATCGCCTGGGCACGCTGGTGCGCCTGTCGGTGCCCGCACGCCTGGCCTATGCCGCCTAGGGTGCGGGCTTGGGCGACGCTTCCTTGCCCGCATCGGCATCGGCGTTCTTGTGCGGATGGCGCAGGTTCTCGATCTCGGCAGCGCGGCGCTTGAGATAGAAATCGCGCGTGGCGTTATAGGGATCGGCCGATTCCGCGCGGAATTTCTTGAGCTGGCCATCAATCGCCACGCGGTCATCCAGCCCGCCGATCACCGTGACCGCCAGGCCATAGGGCACGGTATCGAGCGGCTCGCCCACGGCCAGCGGGAACCACGAGCGATCGACCGTGGTGCCGATCAGATCGCGCAGCGTGGTCGGCCCGATCAGCGGCAGGAACAGGTATGGCCCCGATTTCACCCCGTAAAAGCCCAGCACATCAGCCAGGCCATTGGGCCGATAGGGAATCTTGAGCGGCTTGGCCTTGGCCACGTCGATCAGCCCGGCGAGGCCAATGGTGGAATTGACGGTAAAGCGCACCAGCACCTGCCCCGCCTTGCCGAACTTGTGTTCGAGCAGGAACGCCACGAAGTTCGACGGCTCGCGCAGGTTGTAGAGCGCATTGTGCAGCCCGTGGCGCACCGGCGAAGGCAGGCCATGGACATAGAGCCGCGCCGCTGGCGCCACCACCAGCTTGTCGCCCTTCTGGATCGCCTCATAGGACTTTTCGTTGACGGCGTGGACCGGGTCCTGCCGCGAATAGGCATCGCCCTGCACCACGATGCCGGGCTCTTCCTGCGGCTCTGACGGTTCGGATGGTGGCACGGCCGCGGCCGGTGCAGCCGGCGCGGCGGTTTCAGCCTGGGCGGGAGACGCAGGGGCGGTTGGCGCAGCGGTTGCGGCCGGTGCCGGAACTGGCGCCGGCGCCGGCGTCGGCACCGCCAGGGGGGGCTGGCTGGGCGGCGCGGCGCTGGGTTGCGCCTGGGCATGCGCGCTTCCTGCCAGCAGCAAGCCGGGCACCGCAACCATGGCGGCCGCCCACTTGCAGCCGGCCGATTTTGCTTTTCCCATCGTCGTCATGTCCTGCCACTTGGCCGGATTTCCTGTATGGCAGATGAACTGAATGCCCCATTTCGATAAATTACCGGCAGCACCCACAGGTGTAACAATGCTGCGTCAATACGCGACAAGTTGAGTGCTGAAACTGGGCCCGAATCGCGGCAGAAATCGGCCAGGATGCCCGCGATGTGCGCCGGGCCAACCCCGCGCGCCATGCGGAAAACCCGAACGTTTGCCTATAACAGAACCTTAAACACACAGCCGGCATGATTGCCGCTGCTGCAAAGGGTTGGCCTTGACGCGATGGGCGATTTTCAAAGCACGATTCTGGAAATGATCGCCCGCGGCGCGCCACTGGCGGCGACCATCGACCGGCTGTGCCGCGAGGTGGAGCGCCGCGCGCCCGGCGTGGTCTGCTCGGTGGTGACGGTCGATGCCGCGCGGCGCCTGCGCCCGCTGGCCGCGCCGAGCCTGCCGCCGGCGATGCGCACCGCGTTTGACGGTATCGCCATCGGCCCGGGCGTGAGTGCCTGCGGCACGGCAACGGCGCTGGGCATCGAGGTGGTCTCGGCCGATATTGCCACTGATCCCGCCTGGGCACCTTATCGCGATCTGGTGCTGCCCCTGGGAATCAAGGCCTGCTGGTCGCGGCCGATCATGGCCGGCAACGACCAGCCGGTCGGCGCCTTTGCCTTTTACTATCGCGAGGCGCGCGGCCCTTCGGCGCTGGAGCGCGTACTGGTGGACCGCTCCATCGCGCTGTGTGCCATTGCGCTCGATCGGCAACGGCGGGTGGAAGAGCGTGATCGCCGCGCCAATACCGACGAATTGACCGGCCTGCCCAACCGCGCCGCGTTCAACACCGCGATGGCCACGGTCGATTGCAGCCAACCCGGCAACTGGGCGCTGTTCCTGATCGATCTGGATGGCTTCAAGGCCGTAAACGATACCTATGGCCACCACGCCGGTGACCGCTTGCTGGTGCAAGTGGGGCAGCGGCTGGCGCACCTTGCCGCGCCCGACACGGTATTCCGCATCGGTGGCGACGAATTTGCCGTGCTGGTGCAGGATGACGAGCATCTGCGCACGCTCGATGCCCTGGCGCAGCAACTGCTCGATGGCTTGAAAGTGCCCGTCACCATACCCGGCCACGTGCTGCGCCCGGCCGGCACGATGGGCATCGCCATTTTCAACGCCGGCGACGTGACGCCCGAACGCGTGCAGCAGAATGCCGACTTTGCGCTCTATCACGCCAAGGACGTGGCGCGCGGTGGCTCTGTGCGGTTCTGGCCCGGCATCGGCACGCGGATGACGCGGCGCATCACTGCGGTGCGCGAGTTGGACGCCGCCCTGCGCGAAGGCCGCCTGGTGGCGCATTACCAGCCGGTGGTTCACCTCGCCACCGGCGCCGTGCGCGGCGTCGAGGCATTGTGCCGCATCCGCATGGGGCAGCGCCTGCTATCGGCCATGGCGTTTCACGATGCCACCAGCGATCCGCAGACCGCCAATAGCCTGACGCGCGAGATGATCCACCAGGTGGCGCGCGATGCCCGCACCTGGCGCGATCTGGATGTGCCGTTCGCCCGGGTCAGCATCAATGTCAGTTCGACCGACCTGCACAGCGCCGGCTTTTTCGATGCCATCGCCACCGCGTTCGAGGAACACGGCGTGCCGCTCGACATGGTCATCCTGGAAGTGACCGAGGCGGTCTACATGGACGATGATGGCGGCGTGATCCGCCGCTCGGTCGCGGCGCTGCGCGAACGCGGGCTGAAAGTCGCGCTCGATGACTTCGGCACCGGCTTTGCCTCGCTCACCCACCTGATGACCGTGCCGGTCGATTACATCAAGATCGACAAGTCGTTCGTGGATCGCATCGCCACGCACCGGCCCAGCCAGATCATCGTCGAAGGGGTGATCGACATTGCCACCAAGCTGGGCATCCAGGTGGTGGCCGAAGGCATCGAAAACGCCGACCAGGCGCAAATCCTGCAAAGCATCGGCTGCATGCTGGGCCAGGGCTATCTCTATTCGCACGCGGTCGATTGCGACGCGATCACCGCGCTGCTGCGCGGCGGGCCGCTGCACACCCTGCCCGCCCCGCGCGTGCAGCAGCAGGCCTGATCCGTCAATCGCGCGGGCGGGCGGCGCGCGGTGGCTCTGTCCCGGTTTTCGCAAACAGCGCCATGTCGGCCCAATGCGGCCAGGCGATCACCGCCGGCTGCTCTCCCAGCCAGACGAGGCGCGGGCGGCGCGGATCGAGCGCGGGCCAGGTCCCGATCGGCGCGCTGGCGGGAACGCCGGTGCGGGCAAAGGCCAAGAGCGCCCCGGCCATGGTGTCTTCCAGCGCCTGGTCCACGCCCTGCCAATCGCGCGTCACGCGAAACAGGTTGAGCGCATCGCGCGTGCGCAGCCAATAGGGCACGTCACCGGTGTGATAGGCGCCGACGGTGGCGGGATCATGATCGGAAAAGACCACCCCCGCGGCATAGGGCTGCCGCCGGGCAAAGAGATAGGCATAGGCCGGCTGCGTGCCGAACCGGCGCTGCGCCGCCGCCCAATCGGCCATCTGCCGCCCGACCGTGGCATCGCGGGCGATATCGGCCGCCGCGCGGGCAGGTTCCGGCCCGGCATAGGCTGCCAGGATGGCATCGGCCTCCGCGCCAAAGCGCGCCTTGACCGCGGCGGTCAGTTCCTGCGGCGTCGTTATCGGCCCCAGCGGGCGAAAGCTTTCGTCGCGGGTATAGCCGATCAGCACGGGCACGTCGTTTTGCGCATGGGCGGCAAACACCGCTTCGGCGCTGCCGGTGATCACCTGCCCATCGCGCACGATCGGGCTGCGCGGGGTGGCTGCGGCAATGACGCGGTCACCAGGCAAGGTGCGCAGCTGCGCCAGCGAGGTTGCGCCCAGTTCCTTTTGCAAGGCCAGCCCTTGGGCCTCTCCCTCGGCCAGGGGCGCGGGGCCGAGCATGCCGCCAAACGGGCTGCCGCTCATCGCCACGGCACGGGCAAACAGGCCGCGCGCCATCGGGCTGATCTGCAACAGCGCCACCGACATGGCCCCAGCCGATTGGCCCACGATCGTGACGTTGTCGGGATCGCCGCCAAAGCGCGCGATGTTGCGCTTCACCCATCGCAGCGCGGCGATCTGGTCCATCAGGCCATAGTTGCCCGAGCCATGCCCGCTTTCGGCCGACAGCGCGGGATGCGCCAGAAAGCCCAGCGCGCCGACGCGATAGGCGATATTGACGCGCACCACGCCCTCGCGCGCCATCGGCTCGCCCGAATAGTTGGCCATCGAGGTTTTTTTTATTTTTAAGGCGACGACATAGATCTACACCACCACCGGCGCCTTGCCCGCAGCCTTGGGCATTGGCGCCGGCGCCCAGATGTTGAGGTAGAGGCAGTCCTCGCTCGTCGCCTCGTTGCCGAAATAGTGGTTCTGCAGCGATCCGCGCAGCGGCTGCAGGCATTCGGGGGCAAAGCGATCGGTGTGCAGCGTGCCGGCCCAGGGGACGACCGGCTGCGGCGCGCGCCAGCGCAATTCACGCAAGGGCGGCGCGGCAAACGGCACACCCAGCCATGCCTGGACGCCCGAGGGCAGCGTGGTGCCCTCGATCATCCCGCCATCGACGACGATGGGCGCGGCCTGCGCCGGGGCCGCGAGGCCCAGCGCAAGCGCCGCCAACAGGCGCCGGATCACTTGCCCGTCCCGGCCGGGCCCGGCACCTTGAGCACGCGGTGGAAGAAATCGAACGTGGCGTTGAGTGCCTGCATCGAGGCGGCATGGGTTTCGGCCGGGGTGCGGCCGATGAAGCTGTGATCGACATGGGGAATGTAGATTGCCGTGACCGGCACGCCCGCTGCCTTCAACGCCGCCTCGCCCATGTGCGATTGCGCCACGGGCACCGTCTTGTCTTCCTCGCCATGGATCAGCAGGAACGGCGGGTCTTTCGCGTCGATATAGGCAACCGGGCTGACGCTGCGCAGCTTGTCGGCGCTGCACGGGCCATCGCAACCCAGCAGGCGGGTGCCGGCCGAATTGCCATCGGGCGTGGCGTTCATGCCGGCAAAGTCATAGACGCCGTACCACGTCACCGCGCCCTGCACGCAAGGATCGGCACCGGCGGCCGGATCGAGCGTGGTGTTCTTGCAGGTAAGCGCGGTCAGGGCGGTCAGGTGTCCACCGGCCGAGCCACCCCACAGCGCCACGCGCGCCGGGTCGATGGAATATTGCGCGGCGTGCCCGCGCAGAAAGCGCAGCGCGGCGTTGGCGTCCTGCAACTGGGCGGGAAACTTTGCCTCGCCCGACAGGCGATATTCCAGGCTGGCCACGGTGAAGCCTTCGGCGGCGAGCGCGGCAAGCACCTTGGGCCAATCGGCAAAGGCACCGGAATGGCGGGTGTGCCCGGCCATCCAGCCGCCGCCGTGAATATAGAGCACCAGCGGATGCGGCCCCTTGGTGGCCGGCACATAGATGTCGAGAATTTGCGGGCGATAGCCGGGCAACTGCTGATAGGTCACATCGCGCCAGGCCTTCACGCCGCCGGGAAAGGCCACCGGCACCTGGGGAAAGCGATCGGCCAGAACCGGCGCGGCGGCGGTGGGGAAATCGCGCGCGGACGCCACGGCAGGCGTGGTGAGCAGGGCCAGCAGCCCCAGCGCAGCGGGAAGGCGTGCAAACATCAGGTCTCTCTCCATGGGTTTTTTTGTCGTTGCGTCGTGCCGGGATTGCCCGGCTGGTCAGTCGGGAAAATCGGGCTTGTGGCGGGCCTGGGCGGCAAGGCGGATCGGCGCGTTGACCGCGCCATAGCCGGCATAGCCGCGCCGCTCGACCACTTCGAAAAACACCCGCCGGGCAAAGGCGCGGCTGTAGAATTGCAGGTATTCGGCCTCGCCATCGCGGTCATAGAGAATGTCGCGCGCGGCCATCGCCTCGATCAGGTCGGGCTCCAGCCCCCAGCGTGCCTCCAGATCGTCGAAATAGTTGCGCGGGATCGCCAGGCGCGGCAGGCCCTGGGCATGGGCGGCATCGGCCACGGCGACGATATCGTCGGTGGCAAAGGCGATGTGCTGCACCCCGGCGCCGAAATAGTTCTGGATGAAACGCGAGGTGAGCGATTGCGCCGCCAGCGAGCCGTTGAGCGTGAAGCGCACCGAGCGATCGGCGTTTTCCACCGCCTGGCTCTGGATCAGGCCCATGGGATCGGCAATGTCGAGCTGCGGCGTCTTGGCCACGTCGAACAGCGCGACATAGAACAGCAGCCAGCTGAGGAATTCCTCGTACTGCATGGTCTGCGCCACGTGATCGATCACCAGGCGCGGGCCGGGCACGGGCTCTTCCAACCGGTGGGGAAATTCGTGGGCCCACATCGCCGCGCGGGTGGCGGCATCGACGAAATAGATCAGGCTGCCACCCACGCCGCGCACGCTGGGGATCGGCCATTCATCAGGCGCCAGCGCCTGGGTGAACCGCGGCACGCGCAGGAAATCGGCCCGCGCCAGCGCGCCCGGCACATCGTCCACCGCCAGGCCCAGCGCGCAGACCGAAGCGCCGTGGACCACGTCGAAGCTGTGGGCGAGGCCTTCGGGTTCGCAGTTGATCACGATGTTGACGGGGTTTTGCTCCCCTGGTGTCCCCACCCCTTGGGTCCAACGCGTCACGTCCTTGCTGCGATGGCGCGCGGTGGGGCGAAAGCCCAGGGGGCGCAGCATTGCCGCCAGGTTTTCCGCCTCTTCATGGCTGGCGGCAAATTCGATGAATTCGACCCCGCTGGTCTTGACCCGCGGCGGCAGGCTGGCGGCACTGGCCGAAGGGCGGGTGATCCCCCCTTCCAGCAGGCGCAGCGCGCGATAGCCATCAAGCGCCACCCCGCTGGCCGATCCGGCGCGGAACCGGTCGTTGAAGATTTCCAGGCTCCAATAGCCCTGGTAGCCGATCTTGCGGATCGCGCCGGCCCAGTCATCGAGCGGGAAATCGCCCTGGCCGGGCATGGAACGGAAATGGCGGCTCCACCCCAGGTGGTCCATGTCGAGCATGGGGGCATCGGCCACCTGGACGATGAACAGCTTGTCGGCGCGGATATCGCCGATGCTGGACGAGGGAATCTTGCGCGAAAGCGAGTGGAACGAATCCAGCACCAGGCCCAGCGCGGGATGATCGGCATCGCGCACGATGCCCCATGCCTCGCGGTGATCGTGCACATGCCGGCCCCAGGCCAGCGCTTCATAGCCCAGGCGCAGGCCCCGCGCGGCGGCGCGCTCGGCCGCTTCGGTAAGGTCGGCAATGGTCCGCTCGCGGTTGCTATCGGCGATCGGCGAGCAGCTGGAGCAGACCAGCAGCAGGTCGGTGCCGAGTTCCTGCATCACGTCAAACTTGCGCTCCAGCCGGTCGAACGCGCGGGCGCGCTGCGGCTCGGGCAGGCCATCAAGATCGCGGAACGGCTGGAACATCGTGCAGGCGAGGCCGAGGTCACCCATCATCGCGGCAATCTCGCGCGCGGAGAGGTGCGTCGAGAGCAGGTCGTTCTCGAAGATTTCGGCGCCGTCATAGCCGGCCGCGGCGATTGCCTGCAGCTTGGCCTTGAGCGTGCCGGAAATCGATACGGTGGCGATGGATGTCTTGAATGCGGGATTCGTCATGGCCGCCTGCCGTTTGTTGCCTTTGGTTTCCTGCCCCGGCCACGGGCCTATCACGGGCCGCTGCTTGACAAAAGCAAAAATGTTAGGGACTAGTTCGTTACATAAATCGAACTGGTCCAGGTGGCGGAAACGATCCCGCCGGGCCTTGCAACGAGGGACAGGTGCGGCAAGGAAGGGCATACGGCGCAAGCGGAATGGCGCCCGCAGCAATGCGGGGCCAGACCGATGCGCGCGCGATTGCCCAGGAGAGTTCCTTGCCTGAAGACGACGCCCCCGCCTCACGCGCTGATGCCGCTGCCGGCACCACAGCTAAGCCGCCGCGCCGCTCCCGCGCCGAAACGCGCGAGGCCGCGATCAACCAGATCGTGGACATCGCCACGCAGGAATTCGTGGAAAAGGGCCTGGCCGGCGCGCGGATCGACGAGATCGCCGGCAAGGCCACCAAGCGCAAGATCTATTACTATTTCGACGGCAAGGAAGAGCTGTACCGCGCCGTGCTGGAGCGCGCCTATCGCCGCGTGCGCGACAGCGAGGCGCAGGTCGACATCACCAGCGGCACTGCCGAGCAGGCGCTGCGCCGCCTGATCGAGCATGACGTGCACTATCACGCGCGCCACCCCGAACTGGTGCGCCTGGTGATGAACGAGAACATCCACCACGCCCAGCATCTCAAGCAGATTGCCGCGCTGCCCAGCCGCAACCACAGCGTGATCGATATCCTGCAGCAGCTGATCAGCCGGGGCGAGGCCGAGGGCAGCTTTCGGCCCGGGATCGACCCGGTCGATCTGCATTTCAACATGACGGCGCTGGCGTTCTACAACGTTTCCAACCAGTTCACCTTTGCCCACAATTTCGGCGTGGACATGACCAGCGACAGCGCGCTGGCCCACCGGGCAAGCCAGGTGGCAGACATCATAATCGCCTGGGTGACGCGCAAGGATTGAGCGCCTGGCCGTGGCCCGCAGGGGCTGCGGCCGCGCCGGCCTGCACCGTCATCCGCGCATGCGGGAGAGAGACAGGCATGGCCACACCCATCACAGCAAGCGCCGGCGCATGCCCGGCGCAATGGACCCGCACGGGCCTGGCCATTGTGGCCCTGTGCTTTGCCATCAACATGGCCGACGGCATCGACGTGACGATCCTGTCGTTCATCGCGCCGCGCATCCAGGCCGATTGGGCGATCGGCGCCGATACCATGGGCCTGCTGTTCGGCGCGGGGCTGGTCGGCATGGCGATCGGCGGCATGGGCATTGCCCCGCTGGCCGACCGGCTGGGCCGCCGCCGCATCATCCTGGCGGCATTGGGGCTGATGTCGGCCGGGATGGTCGCCAGCGGCTTTGCCGGCTCGGTGCCCATGCTCTATGCCTTGCGCGTGGTGGTGGGCATGGGCATCGGCACCGTCCTGGCGGCGATGGCCGCGCTGGCCGCCGAATCCGCGCCCGCCGCGCAGCGCAACCTGGCGGTCGGCATCGTCCAGGCGGGCTATCCCTTTGCCGCAGTGTTCACCGCGCTGCTGACCGCGCATCTCCTGCCGCTGTGGGGCTGGCACACCCTGTTGTTGATGGCAGGCGGGTTGACCGTGGTGCTGTTTCCCGCCGCGCTGCTGATCCTGCCGCGCGCCGGCGCAATGCGGACGGCGGATAGCCCGGCCCGCGAACCGGCCGGGCGGATCGGTGACCTGCTTTCACCCGCGTTCCGGGCCCGCACGCTGACGCTGTGGGTCGCGGTTTTCTGCGGGCTGATGGTGCTCTATTTCATCGTCAGCTGGATCACCAAGCTGTCGATCGCAGCGGGCCTTTCGGAAACCGACGGCATCTATGCCGGGGCGCTCTACAATTTCGGGGCATTCGTCGGCACGGCGGGGATGAGCGTCTTGGCGGTGCGCGTGCCGCTGGGCCGCCTGGTGCCCGGCATGCTGGTCAGCGCCGGCGTTGCCATGCTGGTGTTCGGATCGCTGGCCATGCCGGTGGCGGCAACGCTCGCCCTCGCCTTCCTCATCGGGGTCACGCTGCAGGGTGGCTACAACGGCGTGTGGCCGCTCGCCGCCTCGGTCTATCCGGCGCGGATGCGGGCTACGGGCGTGGGCTGGGCGATCGGCCTGGGCCGCGCAGGCGCGGTGATCGGCCCGATGATGGGCGGCTGGCTGATGGCCGCCAAGGCGCCGCTGCCCATGCTGTTTGCCGCCTATTGCCTGCCGCTGCTGGCCTGCGCGGCCGCCGCATTTGCTGTTGACCGCATGTCTCGGCGTGTTGCGGAATAATTTGACAGGAACTAGTTCGTAACATAAATGAGTCGTCGGAAGGCGAAACGGCAAACGTTCGCCAGGGAGGATGACCATGCGTTTGGAAGGCACTCGTCTCGTGCTGTCCGCGTCTGCGCTGAGCGTGGCCGTGGCCCTTGCAACCCCGGCTTTGGCGCAGGCGGCGCCCCAGGCTGATACCGCGCCCGATACGGCGCCGGCGGCCGAAGCGGCCCAGCCCGATGTCAAGGAAATCGTGGTGACCGGCTCGCTGATCCAGCGGCCCAACAACACCGCGGTCAGCCCGATCGTTTCGGTCAGCAACGAAGCGATCAAGGCCAGCGGCAACGTCAACCTGCAGGACGCGCTCAACCAATTCCCGGGCTTCACCCCCGCCGGCAATTCCGGGACCGGCGGCCAGGGCACCGGCGGGCGCGCCTCGGTCAACCTGCATGGCCTTGGCCCCAACCGCAACCTCGTGCTGCTCGATGGCAAGCGCCTGCCGCTGTCGGACATTTCGGGCACGGTCGATACCAACATCATCCCGGAATCGATCATCGGCGGGGTTGACGTGATCACCGGCGGCGCATCGGCCGTCTATGGTTCGGATGCCATGTCGGGCGTGGTCAACTTCAAGACCCTGCGCAGCTTTGAAGGGGTCAAAGCCGACGTCCAGAACAGTCTGAGCGAAAAGGGCGATGCCTACAAGTTCTCGGGCTCGGTCGCGTTCGGCAGCAGCTTTGCCCAGGATCGCGGCCACGTCATCGCCGCGTTCAGCTATACCGACCAGGACCCGATCAACGGCAAGGCGCGCAGCTTTTTCTACGACAAGACGCCCTCGTCCTATATCGGCACCGGCACGTTCGTGCCCAATGCCACCAACGCGCCCAATGCTGCCGTCGTGCAATCGGTGTTTGCCGGCTATGGCGTGACCAAGACGATCAACCCGCTGCTCAACCTCGGCTTCAACAACGACGGTTCGTTGTTCGTGCAGACCGGCGCGGTCAACTACAAGGGCCTCACCAACAGCGGCGGCTATGCCCTGGTCGGCGGCAACGTGCGCATGCCGGTGGGCCAGCAGACCGATTTCATGAACGGCCTCAAGCGCAAGACCGCCTTCATCAAGGCGGACTATGACGTGGCGCCCAACCTGACGCTTTATGGCCAGTTCCTGTTCGTCGATCTCAACGTCCACACCGCCAGCGGCAACACGCTTACCCAGTTCGGGCAGCTGACCACCATTCCGGTCACCAACCCGTTCATCCCGCAGGATCTGCGCACCGTGCTCGCCTCGCGGCCCAATCCCACCGCCAATTTCCTGTGGAACGGGCGCTATGTCGGCCTGCCCTACAAGAGCTGGGATGAAGACTATACCGTCCAGCAATACATGGCGGGCCTCAAGGGCAATATCGCCCCGGGCTGGACCTTCGATGTCTATGCGTCCTACGACCAGTCGGTCCACAACCAGACCATGCACAACGCCGTGGTCAAGAGCCGGGTGCAGAACCTGCTGAGCGCGGCCGATGGCGGCAACTCGCTGTGCCAGGGCGGCTTCAATCCGTTTGGCGATGCCAACATGCGCTCAATCTCGGCCGCCTGCGCCGCCTATATGACCAAGGACGCATTCAGCGCCGAACGCCTGGGGCAAACCCAGGTCCAGGGCCAGATCAACGGCAAGCTGTTCGATCTGGGCGCAGGCCCGGCGCAGATCGCGCTCGTCGCCGGCTATCGCAAGAACACCTACAACTATCGCCCCGACAGCGACCTTCAGGCGCAGAACCTGGAAGCAGTCACCGCCTCGCAGCCGGCCTCGGGCCGTATCTCGGTCAAGGAACTGGCCGGACAGATCGATATCCCGCTGGTGGCCGACAAGCCGTTCATCCGCGAACTGGGCATCGGCGCGGCCGCGCGCGTATCGAACTATTCGGTCAGCGGCACTGTCACCAGCTATGAAGCCGATATGCGCTGGCGCCCGACCGACACGATCATGCTGCGCGGCGGCTATCAGCGCGCGGTGCGCGCGCCCAACATCGGCGAGCTGTTCTCGCCGCAGCAGGGCACGCAGCTGGTGATCGGCACGCCGCCCGGCTCGCTTGGCGATCCGTGCGACTATCGCTCCACCGCGCGCACCGGTGCCAATGGCGCCCAGGTGGCCGCGCTCTGCGTGGCGCAGGGCGTGCCGCAGGCGGCGATCGGCAGCTATGCCTTCCCCACCACTGCCACCGGGCAGCTGGTATCGGGCAACATCGGCCTGCGCCCCGAACACGCCGATACGTTCAACGCCGGGCTGGTGTTCAACGCCCCGCGCGGCGGCGGCCTGTTCGGCGATTTCTCGTTCTCGGTCGATTTGTATGATCCGGGCCTTGTCAAGATCGCATTGAACGGTTCCTTCTGTTG
>CAYXUN010000045.1:0-31917 GCA_964468165.1 uncultured Novosphingobium sp.
TCCCCCACACCGTGGGGGAGATGTCAGCCCGCAGGGCTGACGGAGGGGTCACGCCGATGCTTCTTCAATCACGCCAAAGCGGGCACCTGATGCGCCAGGAATTGCAGGCAACGGCGCAGGCGCGGCGTCTGCCCCTGGCGCGGCTCGAACAGCGCCACCACCGGTAGCGCCGGCAGTTCCAGATCGGGCAGCACGGCCTCCAGCGCGCCGCTTTCCAGGTCTTCGGCCACTTCCCACAGCGAATGCAGCGCCACGCCGGCGCCATCGAGCGCCCAGGCGCGCGCCACGTCGGCATCGTTGGTGGCCAGGCCCGCCGGCAGCGCCAGCCCCTCGGGCAGGCCCTCGCGCAGCACGGCGCCGGCTTCGTCGAGCACCACCACATGCTCGTGCTGCGCCAGATCGGCCACAGCTTGCGGCCGCCCGCGCCGCTCCAGATAGGATGGCGCCGCGCACAGCACGCGCGGATTGCTGCCCAATCGGCGGCAGATCAACGACGACAGCGGCGGCGGCGCAAAGCTGATCACCAGGTCGTGCCCGCTCTCCACCGGATTGGCCAGCGCCGGCACGCTGTCGAGATGCACGGTCACATCGGCATGGGCGCGGGCAAAGCGCTGCAGCAACTCGCCCAGGCGGCGGCGGCCAAAGGCCAGGGTCGTGGCCACTTTCAGCGTGCCCGCCGGGCCAAAGGCACGCGTGCGGATCACGGTTTCGGCCCGTTCCATGTCGGCCAGGGCTTGCCCTGCCTGGCGATAGAAGATTTCGCCTTCCTCGGTCAGCGAGAGATGGCGGCTGTTGCGGCGGACCAGCGCGACGCCCAGGCGCGCCTCCAGCTGGGCGAGGCGGCGGCTGACGACCGGCAGCGACAGGCCCAAGCGCACCGCCGCCTGCGACAGGCTGCCCGCCTCGGCCACGCGGACGAATGACACCAGTTCGGAATAACGATCTGCCATTAACCGAGGATAGGAAACGCGTATTGCGCCGCAATATGCCCAAGGTTGCAGAACTGTTTGAAATCGTTGCCCGCTGCCGGATTTGCGACGTAATGCCCTGTTCCGCCTGATGTTTTCATAATCTGCAAGCCACGGTTGCCGGCCACAGGCATTCCCATTCGCCTGGCGCGTCGCAAAATGAAAGCGCGATGGCGTGCCATGGTGGTACTGCCGATGAGACACGGGAACCTGTCGATGGCCTTTGCATTCCCCTTTCGCGGCACGGTCAATGCCGCCGCGCATGGCACCGAAGCGCCGCTGCGCTGGAACGATATCGAGGCACTGCCGGTCCACTGCGCGGTGCTGGCCATGGCCGTGCTGGCCTGGCTGGCGATCAACGAAGAAGGGCAGACACTGCAACTGGCGCTCGCCAAAGTGATCGGTATTATCGGCTGCATCGCGCTGCGGCGGGCCTGGCTGGGCATGGATCGCCCCGATGGACCGGCGCCGCGCCCCTGATCAAAGGTTCAACCAGGCATGATCGTTGGCAAGACCCCGCGTATCCGCATGACGTTCGTGGCGGCGTGGAACACGCTGCTCGCCCTGTTCGTGTGGGATGTGGCGGTAACCGTCTTCTATTACTTCACGCCGTTCCCCGCCCCGGCCCTGCCCTTGACGATCTTCGGCACCGGGCTCGCGCTGCTGCTGGGGTTCCGCGTCAATTCGGCCTATGCCCGCTGGTGGGAAGGCCGCATCGTGTGGGGCGCGATGACCAACGCATCGCGCAGCCTGGCACGCGCCGTGGGCGCCGCCCTGCCCGATCACGCGCCAGCGCAGGCCATGCGCCATGACGTGGTGCGCCGTCACATCGCCTATGTCCACGTCCTGCGGCACCAGTTGCGCGGGCAAGACCCGGCCGAAAGCGCGCAGCGCGTGCTGGGCACGGCCGATATTCCCGAGCTGGCGCGGCGGAACCCCGCCAATGGTCTGCTCGAAGGCAATGGTATGCGCCTCGCCTCCGCGCTGCGCCAGGGCTGGATCGATACCGTGCAGTTGAGCCGGATCGAGGCGATCATGGTCGATATCAGCAACGCCCAAGGCGCCATGGAGCGGCTGCGCAACACCCCGCTGCCCGCGCAATACCGCAGCTTTCCCACGTTCTTCACGCGCCTGTTCTGCGTGCTACTGCCGATCGGCCTGGTCGAGACGCTGGGACCGGCAACGCCGCTGGGCTCGGCGCTCGCGGGCTTCATGTTCCTGGCCGCGCTGCAGATCGGTGATGACCTGGTCAACCCGTTCGCCAACACCATCCACGACGCCCCGCTCACCGCGATGTGCGCCACGATCGAATCCGACTGCAACGAGAGCCTCGGCCTGCCGCCCGTTCCGGTGGTGCAGCCCGAAGGCGGCATCCTCTGGTAAATCAGAGTCCGATCAGCGGCGAGATATCGAGGTCAGACGCGGTGACCCACCCTTCGCGGAAGTTGGCATAGAGCACGGCAAAGATCACCGCCGATACCAGCGTTGCGCGCAAGGCCACCATCCCGGGCCGGAAATTGACCGGCGCGCTGGTGGCGTGACCCACCGTCGGCCGCACCCCGGCATCGTGCGGCGTGCGCAGGCCAAAGGGCAGCACGGCAAAGGCAGACAGCACCCAGATCAGGGCATAGACCGCCAGCATCGAGCCAAAACGCATCGCCTTCTCCCTCTCGCGCCGTGCGGCTGCTGCCGGCTCAACGCTCGCGCAGCAGCACCTGCACCACCGGCTTCTTGCCCGACCAGCGCTGCGCCGTGCGTCTTACCGCAAGCCGCACGCATTCGGCAACGGCCACGCGGTCGCGCTTGCGATCGCCCTTGAGGGCTTTGAGCGCCTTGGACACATCCTCGCGCGCCTCTTCCAGGAACGGCTCCATGTCCTCTTCCAGGGGCACGCCGATGCAGCCGAAATCGACGGCAGAGGCCTGTTTGCCTTCGCCCGTCACCGCCAGGGCCACGCTGATCAGGCCATTGTTGCCCAGCTTGCGCCGCGCGGCCATCGCCTCGCCATCGGCCGGGGCGATGATATCGCCGTCCAGCACCAGGCGGCCATTGCGCTCGGTGCTCAGCTTGACCGGCCCATTGGGCGCAAGGCGCACGAGATCGCCGTTCTTCTGCAGGATCGTCTTGGGAATGCCCTCGGCCTTGCCCAGCGCGGCCTGCTCGGCCATGTGGCGGATCTCGCCATGGACCGGCACCAGGATCTTGGGCCGCAGCCATTCATAGAGCGCAACCAGTTCGGGGCGGCCCGGGTGGCCCGAAACGTGGATCATCGATTGCTTGTCGGTGACCAGGCGGACGCCCTTTTCCACCAGCGCGTTCTGCACGCGGCCGATGGCCAGTTCGTTGCCAGGAATCTGGCGGCTGGAAAACACCACGGCATCGCCCGCTTCCAGCTTGATCGGGTGCTGGTCGCCGGCAATCCGGGCAAGGGCGGCGCGCGCCTCGCCCTGTCCGCCGGTGGCCAGGATCAGGACTTCGCCGCGCGGCAGATCCATCGCCGCATCCATGCTGATCGGATCGGGAAAATCGAGCAGATAGCCCGACGCCTGCGAGACCTTGATGATGCGATCGAGCGAGCGGCCGGCCACGCACAGTTGCCGGCCAGTGGCCTCGGCCACTTCCGCCAGGGTCTGCAACCGCGCCACGTTGGAGGCAAACGTCGTTACCACCACGCGCCGGCCCTTGAGCTCGGCAATGGTTTCGAGCAGCCCGGCGCGCACCGCGCCTTCCGATCCAGACGGCTTGGGATTGAAAACGTTGGTGGAATCGCACACCAGCGCCAGCACGCCTTCGTCACCGATGGCGGTCAGTTCTTCCTCGGTAGCGGGCGTGCCGACGCGCGGCTCGTCGTCCAGCTTCCAGTCGCCGGTGTGGAACACACGGCCATAGGGCGTGTCGATCACCAGGGCGTTGCCCTCGGCAATCGAGTGCGCCAGCGGCACATAGCGGATGTCGAACGCGCCGAGCGAGAGGCTGCCCTCGTTCTGGATCACGTTGAGCTCGACGCTGTTCTCGATGCCGGCTTCCACCAGCTTTTCATGCACCAGGCGCGCGGTGAACGGCGTGGCATAGAGCGGCACGCCCAGTTCCTGCGCGAAATAGGGCACCGCGCCGATATGATCCTCGTGCGCATGGGTCAGGACGATGCCGAGCAGGTCCTTCTTGCGCTCTTCGATGAATTCCAGATCGGCAAAGACCAGCTCGACGCCGGGATACCACGGATCGGCAAAGGTCATGCCCAGGTCGACCATCAGCCACTTGCCGTCACACCCATAGAGGTTGACGTTCATCCCGATCTCGCCCGAACCACCAAGGGCGAGAAACAGCAATTCCTTTCCGGGCTTCACTCTTGTGTCCTGTTCTGGGCGGCCGCGATGGCGCGCTCTGCAAGCAAGGCCATGCCGTCCAACGTCAGGTCGGGGTCAACATGGTCAAAAATCCGCGTGTGGCGGTCAAACAATACGGCCAGCCCGCCCGTGGCAATCACCTTGGCCGGTTGGCCGATTTCGGCGCGCATCCGGGCGATCAGGCCTTCCATCATGGCAACATAGCCCCAGAACACGCCGATGTGCATCTGGTCTTCGGTGTTGCGCCCTATCACGCTTTCGCCCTGGCGCGGCACGGAAATGGCGATGCGCGGCAATTTCGCCGCGGCACTCACCAGCGCATCGAGCGAGAGATTGATCCCCGGCGCAATGATTCCGCCCTTGTAGGTGCCCTGCGGGTCCACCCAGTCAAACGTCGTCGCCGTGCCGAAATCGATGATGATCAGGTGCTGCCCGGGATGCGCGGCATGGCCGGCAATCACGTTCAGCGCGCGGTCCGCGCCGAGCGAGCGCGGCTCGTCCACATCGGCGACGAAGCCCCATTCGGCCAGGCCCTGCCCCGCCACCAGCGCTTCGAGGCCGAAATACTTGTCGGCCAGAACCTGCAGGTTGTGCAGCGCGCGCGGCACCACCGTGGAAATCACGATCTGGCGCACCGCATCGCGGGCAAAGCCCTGGATCTGCATCAGTTGCAGCAGCCACACGGCATATTCGTCAGCCGTGCGGCGCGGATCGGTGGCCACGCGCCAGCGCGCGCGGATCGTGCGATCCTCGAACAGGGCAAACACCACGTTGGTATTGCCGACATCAACCGCCAGCAGCATCACGCATCTCCTTGGGCCGCTGGCGGCACGGAATCGCCCACCAGATCGACATCGCCGGCATGAATCGCAAGGGTGCGGCCATCGGCCAAGCGCAATTGGGCCACGCCATCGGCATCAATGCCGGCAAAAGCCCCCATGATCACGCCATGGTCACGATCGTTTACCGAAACCAGCGTGCCACGCGGCACGGCCCGCTCTTCCCAGGCGCTGCGCAGGGCCGGCCATTGCCCGCCATGCCAGGCTTCAAGCCGCGCCGCCCACGCAGCCGCCAGGGCCGCGGCAAAGGCATCACGCACCACGGCGTGGCCCAGTGCGGCCAGGGAAACAGTCTGCCGCCCCGGCACATCGGGTGCGGCGGCCAGGTTCACGCCGATGCCGACCACCACGGTATCGCCCACCCGCTCCAGCAAGATGCCAGCGAGCTTGGCTTGGCCGACCAGCAGGTCGTTGGGCCATTTCAGATAGAGTGCGGGCAGACCCGGCGCGACGCCGGCCACGGCATCCCACAGCGCCAGGCCGGCCACCAACGCCAGTGTCTGCGGCGCGGTTTCATGCGCCGCCAACTGCACGGCGGTAGAGCCCATGAAGTTGCCGAAGCCATCGCTCCAGACCCGGCCCGATCGCCCGCGCCCGGCGGTCTGCCGATCGGCGATCAGCCAGTGCCCCTCCAAAAGGCAATCCCCCCCACCAGCGCGCGCCACAAGGGCCGCGTTGGTGGAGGGGATTTCTTTTACGAATGCGAGCAAGGGCGGCTCAGGCCACGTGGAACAGCGCGGCTGCCGCATTGCCGGCAAGCACGTGCAGCCAGTTGGTCAGCAGGTAGCCCAGCGGCGAGATGAACAGCGTGGCCACCACCAACAGCACGGTGTGGGCCAGTTCGCTCTTGCCAGTCACCTTGTCGGTCGCCTCGTCAAAGTAGAGCACCTTGACGACCTTGAGGTAGTAGAACGCGCCGATCACCGAGGCAGCGATACCGATCGCGGCCAGCGCCAGCAGGTTGGCCTGAACGGCCGCCTGGAACACCACGAACTTGCCCCAGAAACCGAACAGCGGCGGGATACCGGCCAGGCTGAACATGACGGCTGCCAGCGCAGCGGCCAGGCCCGGGCGCGTCTTCGACAGGCCAGCCATGTCGGAAATCGCTTCCACCGGCTCACCATTGGCGTCCTTGAGCATCAGCACGGCGACAAAGCCCGCCACCGACATCGCCACGTAGATCGCCAGGTAGACCAGCATCGCGGCCGCGCCCGGCTGGTTGGCACAGGCCAGGCCGATCAGCATGAAGCCAACGTTGTTGATCGACGAATAGGCCATCAGGCGCTTGATGTTGTTCTGCCCGATCGCACCCAGCGCGCCGATCACGATCGACAGCAGCGCGGCAAAGATCACGATCTGCTGCCAGGCGTGGACCTGGGTGCCGAACGCTTCGAGGCTGACACGCATCAGCAGCGAAAGCGCAGCGACCTTGGGCGCAGTGGCAAAGAAGGTCGTCACCGGGGTCGGCGCGCCTTCATAGACGTCGGGCGTCCACATGTGGAACGGCGCGGCGCTGATCTTGAACGCCAGGCCAGCCAGCACGAAGACCACGCCAAAGGTGGCGCCGGTCGACAGGCCATGGCCGAGAGCCAGGCGAATGCCTTCAAAGCTGGTCGTGCCGGTGAAGCCGTAGGTCAGGCTGACGCCATACAGCAGGATGCCCGAGGCGAGCGAGCCCAGCACGAAGTACTTGAGGCCCGATTCCGCCGAACGCTCGTCGCTGCGCAGCATGGAAGCCAGGACATACGAGGCCAGGCTGTTGAGTTCGAGACCGATATACAGCGCGAGAAGATCGCCGGCCGAAACCATGATCCCCATGCCCAGCGCGGCAAACAGCACCAGCAGCGGGAATTCCGCCCGCATGCCACGCACGCGTTCAAAGAACGCAGGCGCCACGATCAGCGTCACGCCAGCCCCGGCATAGATCAGCAGCTTGGCAAAGGCGGCAAAGGCGTCGGCATGATACTGGCCGGCAAAGGCCGTCACCGCCGGGCCCATCGCCGAACCGCACAGCGCGGGTGCGGCGATGAGAGCACAGACGGTCAGGACCGCGACCGACAGGATCGAGATCAGGCGCGAAGCCTTGTCACCGGCCCAGGCCGCAACCAGCAGCAGGACCAGGCCGGAAATGCTGAGCACTTCCTCGGCCAGGGTGATCTGGAGAGAGCGAAGCAGTTCCATCAGTGCGCCTCCCCGTGCGCGGCTTCTTCATGGGCAGCAGCACCAACCGGCTGGGCCACCCCGAGTTTCAGTTGCGCGTCGCCCTTGGGCTTGGCCGGGGCCACGCGCGCTTCAAGCGCGGCGATATCCTTGCGCATCGGCGCCAGGAAGCTTTCGGGATAGACGCCCATCCACAGCACCACGGCGGCCAGCGGCACCATCATCGCCCACTCGCGCTTGTCGAGATCGAGCATGGCGGCAGCGTCGGCGTTCTTCTGGTCGCCAAAGATCACGCGGCGATAGAGATAGAGCATATAGGCCGCACCCAGGATGATCCCGGTGGTGCAGACCAGCGCTACCCAGCTGCTTTCGGCATAGACGCCCATCAGCGAGAGGAATTCACCCACGAACCCGCTGGTGCCCGGCAGGCCGATCGAGGCCATGGTGAACAGCAGCATGAACAGGGCATAGTACGGCATGTTGATGGCAAGGCCGCCATAGCGCGTGATTTCACGGGTGTGCAGGCGATCATAGATCACGCCCACGCCCAGGAACAGCGCACCGGCCACCAGGCCGTGGCTCAGCATGATCAGCATCGAGCCTTCGAGACCCTGCGTGTTGAAAGCAAACAGGCCGATCGTCACAATCGCCATGTGCGCGACCGAGGAATAGGCGATCAGCTTCTTGATGTCCTGCTGCACCAGCGCGATCAGCGAGGTGATGACCACCGCCGCCATCGACAGGCCCCACACCAGCGGCGCGAACTGCGCCGAGGCTTCGGGGAACATCGGCAGCGAGAAACGGATGAAGCCATAGCCGCCCATCTTGAGCAGCACGCCTGCCAGGATCACCGAGCCGGCGGTGGGCGCCTGCACGTGCGCATCGGGCAGCCAGGTGTGCACCGGCCACATCGGCATCTTCACCGCAAAGCTGGCAAAGAACGCAAGCCACAGCCAGGTCTGCGCATGGACCGGGAAGTTGTAGGCCATCAGGGTGGGGATGTCGCTGGTGCCGGCCACGTTGACCATCCAGAACATCGCGATCAGCATCAGCACCGAGCCGAGCAGCGTGTAGAGGAAGAACTTGTAGCTGGCGTAGATGCGGTCCGCCCCGCCCCAGATGCCGATGATCAGGTACATCGGGATCAGGCCGGCTTCGAACATGATGTAGAACAGGAACAGGTCCTGCGCGGTGAAGACGCCGATCATCAGCGTCTCCATCAGCAGGAAAGCGGCATAGTATTCACCCGCCCGCTTCTCGATCGAGTTCCAGCTCGCGCCGATGCAGATCGGCATGAGGAACACGGTCAGCGCGATCAGCAGCAGGGCGATGCCATCGATGCCCAGCTTCCATTCAAAGCCGGAGAAGAGCGCGGCCCGCTCCTGGAACTGCCACTGCGCGCCGCCCACGTCGAAGTGCATCCACAGGACAATGCCGAGGACGAAATCGATGAGCGTGGCGATCAGCGCGATCAGGCGGGCCTGCTCGCGATTGGCCTTGAGGACCAGGCCGGCGCCGACAAGCGGCACCAGCAGCATGAGCGAAAGGATCGGAAAGCCGGTCATTGTGCGATCACCCAGCTGATCGCGCCGACGAGACCGACGAGCATGACCAGCGCATAGCTGTAGAGATATCCGGACTGGAGCTTGACCGCTCCGCGGCTGCCCTGCGCCACCAGCCAGGCAGCGCCGTTCGGGCCAAAGCGATCGATGATCCCGATATCACCCACCTTCCAGAAGACGCGGCCGAGCCACAGCGCGGGGCGCACGAAGATGAAGTGATAGAGTTCGTCGAAGTACCACTTGTTGAGCAGGAAGCGGTAGAGGAAGCCGAACTGCTCGACAAAGGCCGCCGGGAACGCCGGGTTCACGACATAGGCATACGTCGCGATCAGGAAGCCGGCGAGCATCACCGCGAACGGCGACCACTTCACCCAGGTCGGCACCTGGTGCGCGGCATGGATCAGGTGCTCGCTGTAGACCAGCGCCCCCTTCCAGAATTCGCCCGTGCCTTCGCTGATGAACGCATGCGCAAACACCCAACCGGCGAAAATGGCGCCAAGAGACAGCACGACCAGCGGCACCAGCATGACCAGCGGGCTTTCATGCGGGTGATAGCCCGCCGTGCCGTCGCTGTGTTCGTCATGATGGTGGTGATCATGGCCATGGGCGTGCGCGTGATCATGCCCGTGGTCGTCATGACCATGTGCATCGTGCACCGCGTGCTGGATATGCTCGGACTGCTCCCAGCGCGGCTTGCCGAAGAAGGTCAGGTAGACCAGGCGCCACGAATAGAAACTGGTGAGCAGCGCAGCGAACACGCCCATGAAGAAGGCAAAGTGCCCGAGTTCGGTGCCCTTGGCCCAGGCGGCCTCGATGATCGCGTCCTTCGAGAAGAAACCGGCAAAACCGATCTCGAAGGCGCCCACCCCGGTAATGGCCAGCGTGCCGGCCATCATGGCGAAGAAGGTCAGCGGGATCTTCTTCCGCAGGCCACCATAGTAACGCATGTCCTGCTCGTGGTGCATGGCATGGATCACCGAGCCGGCACCCAGGAACAGCAGCGCCTTGAAGAAGGCGTGCGTGAACAGGTGGAACATCGCCGCGCCGTAGGCGCCGACGCCAGCGGCAAAGAACATGTAGCCGAGCTGCGAGCAGGTCGAATAGGCGATGACGCGCTTGATGTCGGTCTGCGTCGTGCCGATCGTGGCGGCAAAGAAGCAGGTCATCGCGCCGATGAACGTCACGAAGGCGGTGGCCGTGGGGCTCAGTTCGAACAGCGGCGACAGGCGGCAGACCATGAACACGCCGGCGGTCACCATGGTGGCCGCGTGGATCAGCGCCGACACCGGGGTCGGGCCTTCCATGGCGTCAGGCAACCAGGTGTGCAGGCCGAGCTGGGCCGACTTGCCCATCGCGCCGATGAACAGCAGGATGCAGATCACCGTGGCGGTGTCGAGGCGATAGCCCAGGAAGCCGATAGTCGAGCCCGAAAGGACGGCTGGCGCATCGTGCAGGATCTGTGGGATCGACACGGTGTGGAACACCAGGAACGTCGCAAAGATGCCCATCATGAAGCCAAGGTCGCCCACGCGGTTGACCACGAAGGCCTTCATCGCGGCGGCATTGGCGCTGGGCTTGCGGAACCAGAAACCGATCAGGAGGTACGAGGCCAGGCCCACGCCTTCCCAACCGAAGAACATCTGCACCAGGTTGTCGGCCGTCACCAGCATGAGCATGGCAAAGGTGAACAGCGACAGATAGGCGAAGAAGCGCGGCTGATCAGGCTCTTCGCTCATGTACCCCCAGGAATAGAGGTGCACCAGGAACGAGACGCTGGTGATCACCACCAGCATGATCGCGGTGAGCGTGTCGACGCGCAGCGCCCAGAGGAAATCGAGATCGCCCGATTTCACCCAGTGCAGCACCGGCGTAACGCTCGCCTCGGCATGGCCGCCCAGGAACGAGAGGAAGATCGGCCACGACAGTGCGCACGATACGAACAGCGCGCCAGTGGTGATGACCTTGGCCGGAATCAGGCCGAGTTTCTTGTTGCCAAGGCCGGCAACGATCGCTGCCAGAAGCGGCAGGAAGACGATGACGTTGATGGACGACATGGGTTCAGCCCTTCATCCGGTTGACGTCGTCGACGGCAATCGTGCCGCGGCCACGGAAGTAGATGACAAGAATGGCAAGACCGATCGCCGCTTCGCCCGCTGCCACCGTGAGCACGAACATCGCGAAAATCTGGCCGACCAGATCATGCAAGAAGACGCTGAAAGCGACCAGGTTGAGGTTCACCGACAGCAGGATCAGCTCGATCGACATCAGCAGGATGATGACGTTCTTGCGGTTGAGGAAAATCCCCAGCACGCCGAGCACGAACAGGATCGCGCTGACGAAGACATAGTGTTCGATGCCGATCATCAGAGCGTTACCCCCTTCCCGACTTCCGGCTGAAGATTGATGGTCGCCTCTTCCGGACGGCGCGAGATCTGGCTGCCCGGCTTCTGGCCGCGCACGTCGCCACGCTGGCGATGGGTCAGCACGATGGCGCCGATCATGGCCACCAGCAGGATGATGCCGGCGGTTTCGAACAGGAAGAGATAGCGCGAATAGAGCAGCGCCCCGATGGCCGCCGTGTTGGACAGACCCGCGATCGGCGCCGTGGCCGCATCAGGCGTGCCGAGCACCAGGCCACCAGCCTTGTAGGCGCCCACGCCCATGACCAGTTCGGCCAGGAACACGAAGGCCAGCGCAAAGCCCAGCGGGAAGTTCTTGATGAAGCCGGCCCGCAGCTGCGCGAAGTCGATGTCGAGCATCATGACGACGAACAGGAACAACACCGCCACCGCGCCGACATAAACGATCACCAGCAGCATCGCGATGAACTCGGCGCCGATCAGGATCATGAGGCCGGCAGCGTTAAAGAACGCCAGGATCAGCCAGAGCACCGAGTGCACCGGATTGCGGGCGAGAATGGTCACCGCGCCCGAAAAGATCGTAAGCGTGGCAAAGAGATAAAAGGCAATTGCCTGGATCATGACGCGCGCCCCTTACCGGTACGGTGCATCGGCTTCAAGGTTCGCGGCAATCGCCCGCTCCCACTTGTCCCCGTTCGCCAGAAGCTTGGCCTTGTCGTAGAGCAGTTCTTCGCGCGTTTCGGTCGCGTATTCGAAGTTGGGCCCTTCGACGATGGCATCGACCGGGCAGGCTTCCTGGCAAAAGCCGCAGAAGATGCACTTGGTCATGTCGATATCATACCGCGTGGTGCGGCGGCTGCCGTCCTCGCGCGGTTGCGCCTCGATCGTGATCGCCTGCGCCGGGCACACCGCTTCGCACAGCTTGCACGCGATGCAGCGTTCCTCGCCGTTGGGATAACGGCGCAGGGCGTGTTCACCACGGAAGCGCGGCGAGATCGGGTTCTTCTCGAACGGGTAGTTCACGGTCGCCTTGGGCCTGAAGAAATACTTCAGGGTCAGCCAGTGCGCTTTCACGAACTCCCAGAGGGTGAAGCTCTTGACGAGCTGTCCGACAGTCATGCGAAGTGTCCGGTAGCCATGAGGTAGCCGCTGACGAGGAACACGAACAGCAGCGAGACGGGCAGGAAGATCTTCCAGCCAAGGCGCATCAGTTGGTCATAACGGTAACGGGGCACCGTTGCCTTGACCCAGCTGAACACGAAGAAGCCGAAAGCGATCTTGAGGATCAGCCAGATCCAACCAGGGATCAGGTAGAGGATCGCCAGTTCCACCGGCGGCAGATAACCGCCCCAGAACAGCGTGGCGTTGAGCGCGCACATCAGCAGCACGTTGCCATATTCACCCAGCCAGAACAGGGCGAAGGCCATCGACGAATATTCGGTCTGATAGCCGGCCACGAGTTCGCTTTCCGCTTCGGTCAGGTCGAACGGCGCGCGCTGGGTTTCGGCCATGCTGGAGATCAAGAACATCACCCACATCGGGAACAGCAGCGGGCTGCACCAGAAACCATTGATGAAGCCAAGCCCGAAGCCGTGCTGTGCCTTGACGATATCGTTGAGATTGAACGAGTTGGCCCACAGTACCACGCAGACCAGGATGAAGCCGATCGAGACTTCATAGCTGATCATTTGGGCCGATGCGCGCATCGCCGAGAAGAACGGGTACTTCGAGTTGGACGACCAACCCGCGATGACGATGCCGTAGACCCCGAGCGACGAGATCGCGAGGATATAGAGCAGGCCGACGTTGATATTTGCCAGGATGGCGCCCGAATTGAACGGGATCACCGCCCAGGCCAGCAGCGCCACGGTAAAGGTGATGATCGGCGCGATCAGGAACAGGCCCTTGTTCGCCGCCGAAGGAATGATGGTTTCCTGCAGGAACACCTTCAGGCCGTCGGCAAACGACTGAAGAATGCCGAACGGGCCAACCACGTTGGGGCCGCGGCGCAGCGCCATCGATGCCCAGACCTTGCGGTCGACATAGATGACCATGGCCACCGCCAGCATCACCGGCAGCGCGATCAGCAGAATTCCGCAGATCGTGGAAATGGTCCAGGCCGCCGCGAAGGGCAGGCCAAGGCCTTGAAAGAACGCAGTCATTCCGCGGCCTCCGCCTGAAGTTCACCGTGGAGCAGTTCGCTCGAGCAGCGCTGCAGCGTGGGGCTGGCGCGGCCGATGGCGTTGGTCAGATAGGGATCGGCGATCGGATAGGCGATCGTCCCGGCGCAGTCGGCCGTGGCCGGAGCCGCCGGCAGCGCGCCATAGTCGGCAAGGCCTTCGACGCCGAGGGCCGGCACCGCCGCGATCATCGCCGCGCGCAGCTGTTCAAAGCTGTCGAACCCGACATGGACGCCAAGGGCATCGGCCAGCGCGCGCAGGATCGTCCAGTCTTCACGCGCTTCGCCCGGGGCGAACACGGCGCGTTCGGCAAACTGCACGCGGCCTTCGGTGTTGACGTAAGTGCCGTCCTTTTCGCTGAACGCAGCGGCAGGCAGGATCACGTCGGCGGCATGGGCCGCCTTGTCGCCGTGATGGCCGATGTGCACGATCATGCTGTCGGCAAACTTGGTCCAATCGACCTCGTCAGCGCCCAGCGAGATCACCATCTTGGGCTTGGCCGCGACCAGATCAGCCAGGCCACCCGGCTGGGCATAGCCCAGCATCAGGCCGCCCATGCGTGCGGCTGCCATGTGCAGCACGTTGAAGCCATTCCAGCCTTCGCGCACCAGGTTGAAGCGCTCGGCAAAGCCCAGGCCTGCTTCGAGCGCGCCCTTGGCGAGGCCAGCACCGCCGATGATGATCGCCGGCTTGGCCGCTGCACCAAACGCGTCGGCCACTTCGGCCGGCAGATTGAACAGCGCAGCCGCATCATCGCCC
Organism: uncultured Novosphingobium sp.; assembly: GCA_964468165.1. GTDB lineage: Bacteria > Pseudomonadota > Alphaproteobacteria > Sphingomonadales > Sphingomonadaceae > Novosphingobium. Next base: position 14,176 of record CAYXUN010000045.1, read on the forward strand.
AGGAACGTGGCAGGGAACGTCGTATCCCACACCGGGCCGATCACGAAGACCTTGGCACCGCGCTTGGCCGCCTTGCGCAGGCGTGCGTTGAGCAGCGGGGCTTCCGAACGGATCTGGCTGCCCACGATCAGGATCGCGTCAGCGTCCTCGATACCCGCGAGCGTGGAGTTGAACGCCACCGCCGCCAGGCTCGAGGTTGTGTAGGCCAGGCCGGTCTGCCGCCCTTCGAGCAGCGACGAACCGAGCGCGCCTGCCAGGGCCTTGGCCGCGAACATCGTTTCGCAATCGACCAGGTCACCGGCGACCACCGCAACCGAAGCGCCGGGGTTGATCGAGGCAACCGCGGCAAAGGCCTCGGCCCAGGTCGCGGCGACCAGCTTGCCGTCGCGGCGCAGCCACGGACGGTCCAGGCGGCGGCGGGTCAGGCCATCGACCATGAAGCGCCCACGGTCGGCCAGCCACTCCTCGTTCACGTCATCGTTGACGCGCGGCAGGATGCGCAGCACTTCGCGGCCGCGGCTGTCGAGCCGGATGTTCGCACCGATCGCGTCGGATACGTCGATCGACAGCGTCTTCTTCAGCTCCCACGGACGCGCTTCAAACGCATAGGGCTTGCTGGTCAGCGCGCCGACCGGGCACAGGTCGATCACATTGGCGGAAAGCTCGTGCTTGGCCGCCTTTTCCAGATAGGTGCTGATCTGCATGGTTTCGCCGCGATAGAGCGCGCCGATTTCGTCCACGCCGGCGATCTCTTCCGAGAAGCGCACGCAGCGGGTGCAGTGGATGCAGCGCGTCATCGTGGTCTTGATGAGCGGGCCCATGTACTTCTCGGTCACGGCACGCTTGTGCTCGTGATAGCGCGAGCCGCCACGGCCATAGGCCACCGACTGGTCCTGCAGGTCGCATTCGCCGCCCTGGTCGCAGATCGGGCAGTCGAGCGGGTGGTTGATGAGGAGGAACTCCATCACCCCTTCCCGCGCCTTCTTGACCATTTCGCTGTCAGTGCGGATTTCCTGGCCCTCGCTGGCCGGAAGCGCGCACGAAGCCTGCGGCTTGGGCGGCCCAGGCTTCACTTCGACCAGGCACATGCGGCAGTTGCCGGCAATGCTCAGCCGCTCGTGATAGCAGAAGCGGGGGATTTCCTTGCCGGCGAGTTCGCAGGCCTGGAGCACGGTGGCCCCGGCCGGAACTTCGAGTTCGACGCCGTCTACTTTGACCTTGGGCATTATTCTGCTGCCTCCCGAACGTCGGCGCGCGCGGCGATGCGACGTTCGATTTCGGGGCGGAAGTGGCGGATCAGGCCCTGGATCGGCCAGGCGGCCGCGTCACCCAGGGCGCAGATGGTGTGGCCTTCAACCTGCTTGGTCACGTTGAAGAGCATGTCGATCTCTTCCACGTCAGCGTCGCCGGTGCGCAGGCGCTCCATCACGCGCCACATCCAGCCGGTGCCTTCGCGGCAGGGCGTGCACTGGCCGCAGCTTTCGTGCTTGTAGAAGTACGACAGGCGGCTGATCGCGCGGACGATGTCGGTGGACTTGTCCATGACGATGACCGCCGCGGTGCCCAGGCCAGAGCCCAGCGCGCGCAGGCCGTCAAAGTCCATCGGCGCGTCCATGATCTCGGCAGCCGGCACCAGCGGCACCGACGAACCACCCGGGATCACGGCGAGCAGGTTGTCCCAACCGCCGCGAATGCCGCCGCAGTGCTTTTCGATCAGTTCGCGGAACGGGATCGACATCTCTTCCTCGACCACGCAAGGCTTGTCGACGTGCCCGCTGATCTGGAACAGCTTGGTGCCCTTGTTGTTCTCGCGGCCAAAGCTGGAGAACCACGCCGCGCCACGGCGCAGGATGGTGGGGGCAACGGCGATCGATTCCACGTTGTTCACCGTGGTCGGGCAGCCATAGAGGCCGGCGCCGGCCGGGAACGGCGGCTTGAGGCGAGGCTGCCCCTTCTTGCCTTCGATCGATTCGATCATCGCGGTTTCTTCGCCGCAGATGTAGGCGCCCGCGCCGCGGTGGACGAAGACATCGAAGTCATAGCCCGAACCAGCCGCGTTCTTGCCCAGAAGGCCCGCGTCATAGGCTTCGGCCACGGCCGAGAACAGCGTTTCGGCCTCGCGGATATATTCACCGCGAATGTAGATATAGGCCGCGCGCGCACCCATGGCAAAGCCGGCCACCAGCGCGCCTTCGATCAGCTTGTGCGGATCGTGGCGGATGATTTCGCGGTCCTTGCACGAACCCGGTTCGGATTCGTCGGCGTTGATCACCAGGAAGCTGGGACGGCCGTCCTTGGATTCCTTGGGCATGAACGACCACTTCATGCCGGTGGGGAAGCCCGCACCGCCACGGCCGCGCAGGCCGGAGTCCTTCATTTCCTGGATGATCGCGTCACGGCCGCGCGCGATGAGCTCCTTGGTGTTGTCCCAATCGCCGCGCGCCTGGGCGGCAGCCAGGTTCCACGGCTGATAGCCGTAGAGATTGGTGAAGATGCGATCCTTGTCGGCAAGGGCCATGGCTTACCACTCCCCTCGATAATCGTGGTTTTCGGAAACCATCGCCGTCAGCGAGGTCGGCCCGCCCACCGGTTCGACGGTGTGGCGGCCCGGCTCCTGCGTGCCGGTCTTGGGCTGGCGCCCGGCAGCAAGCTCGTCGAGAATGTGCTCGATGCGCTCGGCCGTCAGGTCTTCATAGTTGTCGTCGTTGATCTGCACCATCGGGGCCGAGGCGCAGTTGCCCATGCACTCCACCTCGGTCAGCGTGAACAGACCATCAGCGGTGGTGTGGCCCTTCTTCATGCCCTTGGCCTTGCAGGCCGCCAGGATGTCGTCAGACCCGCGCAGCATGCACGGCGTGGTGCCGCAAACCTGCACATGGAACCGGCCGACCGGGGCGATGTTGTACATCGTGTAGAAGGTGGCCACTTCGAGCACGCGGATGATCGGCATGTCGAGCTGCGCGGCGACATATTCCATCACCGGCAGCGGCAGCCAGCCTTGCGTGTTCTCCTCGGCGCCAACCTGGCGCTGGGCCAGGTCGAGCAACGGCATCACCGCAGAGCGCTGGCGCCCGGCGGGGTAGCGCGCGATGATTTCCTTGGCCTTGGCCGCATTGTCCTGCGTCCAGGCAAAGGCGCCCCAGCGCGCACGCAGCGCGGGGCTATCGGGTTCGGGATGACGATCAGCCATTAGCGAATGAACTCCACGCGTGCGCACTTGCCATCGACGAAGCTGTAGACGGCAATCACGTCAAACGGCTCGGCAGCAGCAGAGCGCCAGACGCGCTCGTGAAACACCACATAATTGCCCAGCTCGTTCGCCCCGATCACTTCGGCGCGGTTTTCCGGAAACTCGGCAAACATCTTCTTGAGGCCCTCGCGGGTGCCTTCCTTGCCCTCGCGCACCACTGCCCCGCGATAGCCCGCCTCGCAGGCATCGTCGGTCATGTAGCTGACGTAGGTATCGGCATCCTGGGCGTTGTAGGCCGCGATCATCGCCGTGGCGATCTGGGTCAAACCAGCCATGTCACAGCCCCCTGCGCCGACGGGCGCGGTTGAACCACAGCCCCTGGCCAAAATGGAACAGCTCGAAGCCGCCCACGGCGCTCGCCAGCATGGCCAGGCTTTCCGGCGCCTTCCCGGTCACGCCAAGCGCAATGAACCAGGCCACGGACAGCACCAGCCCGGTCAGGCAGGCGAGGATCGACACCTGATCGATCTGCGCGCGGCTCACCGGTCGCACTCCCCGAACACCACGTCGATCGCGCCCAGGATGGCGGTCGCGTCGGGCAGCATGTGGCCCTTGGACATGAAGTCCATCGCCTGGAGATGCGAGAACGCCGTGGGGCGGATCTTGCAGCGATAGGGCTTGTTGCTGCCGTCAGAGACCAGATAGACGCCGAATTCGCCCTTGGGACTTTCCGTGGCGACATAGACTTCGCCGGCCGGCACGTGGAACCCTTCGGTGTAGAGCTTGAAGTGATGGATCAGGCTTTCCATCGAGCTCTTCATCTCGGCGCGCTTGGGCGGCACGACCTTGCGGTCGTCGCTCTGCACCGGGCCTTCGGGCATCTGCGCCAGGCACTGCTTCATGATCCGGGCCGACTGGCGCACTTCTTCCACGCGCACCATCATGCGGTCATAGCAATCGCCCCGCGTGCCCACCGGAATATCGAATTCCATGCGGTCATAGACGTCATAGGGCTGCGCCTTGCGGATATCCCAGGGGATGCCCGAACCGCGGATCATCGGGCCGGAGAAGCCCCAGCGCACCGCATCGTCCTTGCTGACCACGGCGATATCGACGTTGCGCTGCTTGAAGATGCGGTTGTCGACCACCAGGCTCATCGCGTCATCGAACAGCTGCGGCAGGCGCGTGTCGAGCCAGTCGGCAATGTCGGTGAGCAGCTTGAGCGGCACGTCCTGGTGCACGCCGCCGGGGCGGAACCATGCCGAGTGCATGCGCGCGCCCGATGCGCGTTCGAAGAACGTGAGGCAGTCCTCGCGGATTTCGAACAGCCACAGGTTCGGCGTCATCGCCCCAACGTCCATGACGTGCGAACCGATGTTGAGCATGTGGTTGCAGATGCGGGTCAGCTCGGCAAACAGCACGCGCAGGTACTGGGCGCGCAGCGGCACTTCTATGTTGAGCAGCTTTTCCACCGCGAGCACGTAGGAGTGCTCCATCGCCAGCGGCGAGCAGTAGTCCAGACGGTCGAAATAGGGCAGCGCCTGGAGATAGGTCTTGTGCTCGATCAGCTTTTCCGTGCCGCGATGCAGCAGGCCGACGTGCGGATCGATCCGCTCGATGATTTCGCCGTCCAGCTCCATCACCATGCGCAGCACGCCGTGCGCGGCCGGGTGCTGCGGGCCGAAGTTGATCGTGTAGTTGGTGATGACCTCGTCGCCCGTGGTGGGCGACTGTTCGAGCGAGAAGCTCATGCCTTGTCTCCCGAGGGCTTGGTCGCTTCCTTGTTGGCCGCCGCGCCAGCGCCGGTGTGGGCCGGGGTCGGCGTGTCCTTGGGCGTCGCAACCGGAGCCGGAGCAGCCGCCTGCGCCGCCTTTTCGTCACCCGGCAGCACGTAATCGGCACCTTCCCACGGGCTCATGAAGTCGAACTGACGCAGGTCCTGGGCGAGGCGCACGGGCTCATAGACCACGCGCTGGTCTTCTTCCGAATAGCGCAGCTCGACATAGCCGGTCAGCGGGAAGTCCTTGCGGAACGGGTGACCCTGGAAGCCATAGTCAGTGAGGATGCGGCGCAGGTCGGGATTGCCCGCGAACAGCACGCCATACATGTCATAGACTTCGCGTTCGAGCCAGCCAGCCACCGGCCACAGCGTGGTGGCGGTGGGAACCGGGGTGGACTCGTCGGTGCGGACCTTCACGATCAGGCGATGGTTGCGGGTCAGCGAGAGGAGGCAATAGACCACCTCGAAACGGTCGAGCCGCTGCGGATAGTCCGCGCCGGCGATTTCCATCAGCTGCTGGTATTCGTGCTCGTCACGCAGGGTGCGCAGCACGTCCTGGATGCGCTCGCGCACGACCAGCAGGACGATCTCGCCGTGCTCTTCCTTCGCCTCGATCACCAGGTCGCCCAGCGCGGTCGCCAGCGTGTCCTTCACCCCGTCGAAGGGGGCATAGCGCGGTGCGGAATGCAGAATGGCCATGTGCCCTACCCTCTCAACGCTCGAGCGTGCCGATGCGGCGGATCTTCCGCTGCAACTGCATCACGCCATAGAGCAGCGCCTCGGCAGTCGGCGGGCAACCCGGCACGTAGATATCCACCGGCACGATGCGGTCGCAGCCGCGCACCACCGAATAGCTGTAGTGGTAATAGCCGCCACCATTGGCGCACGAGCCCATCGAGATGACGTACTTGGGGTCCGACATCTGGTCATAGACCTTGCGTAGCGCCGGGGCCATCTTGTTGCACAGCGTGCCGGCCACGATCATCACGTCCGACTGGCGCGGCGAGGCGCGCGGGGCAACGCCGAACCGCTCCATGTCATAACGCGGCATGTTGACGTGGATCATTTCCACCGCGCAGCACGCCAGGCCAAAGGTCATCCACCAGAGCGAGCCGGTGCGCGCCCACTGGAACAGTTCCTCGGTCGAGGTGACGAGAAAGCCCTTGTCCGAAACCTCGGCGTTGATGCTTTCGAAAAAGGCCTGGTCGGGCGCCACGATCGGCGAGCCAGCGACAGGCGAGACAGCGGGAGTAGTAGCCATGTCGTTCATTCCCAATCCAGTGCGCCCTTCTTCCAGGCATAGATGAAGCCCAGCACCAGTTCAGCCAGGAAGACCATCATGGTTGCCCAGCCGGCCCAACCGGTCTGCTTGAGGCTCACCGCCCAGGGAAACAGGAACGCTGCTTCCAGGTCAAAGATGATGAACAGGATCGCCACGAGATAGAACCGCACGTCGAACTGGCTGCGCGGGTCTTCAAAGGCGGGAAACCCGCACTCATATTCGGCCAGCTTGTCTGCCGTGGGGTTGTGCGTGCCGGTCAGGCGGGCAGCTCCCATGGGCAGGAAAACGAAGGCCGTTGAAAGCGCGAGCGCGATCCCGAGAAAGATCAGGATCGGCAGATATTGGATGAGGTCGACCAAGGGGCTGACTCGCGATGGAATGCACTTGGCACGGGGCACTAGTCCCGCCTTGGCCCATGCGCAAGTGGGGTGCAGCGCAATAAAGGGGGTTGACCCCACCCATTTGGGCAAGATCGTGACAATACCGAGGCACAAACCCCTGGATTTTGCCCAAAAGCGCGTCAAACCAGGCACCTCTTGCCGCATCGCGAGATGTCAGTTGCAGGAATTGCGCACACGATTGCATGGCGCACAAGGCGCCCCGCGCCATCTTACGTCAGGCCGAGCACGAAGACGGGCCAGGCAGCGGCAGCGAGGAACGTACCGAGCGGCAGCTTGGTGGCTGCATCGATGCGGCTGCCGCGCGAGGCCATCACGCCCGCCACGGCAAGGCCGAGCAGCGCCGCGCCAAGCAGGACATGCACCACCCCCACCGGCCCGACCCACAGCCCGATCGCGCCAAGCAGCAGCGGATCACCCCCGCCCAGCCCCTCGCGCCCGCGCACCCGGCGATAGCCCCACGCGACCAGGGCCAAGAGGCCATAGCCCAGGCCGCCCCCAGCGAGCGCAAATGGCAAACGACCGTCCGCCACGGCCACCACCACGCCGCTCAATGCCAGCGCCGCGTTAAGGCGCCATGGCAACCACAGGCAGCGCGCATCGAGCAGCCCCAGCAGCAACAGCTGCCAGCCCAGCACCATGGCCGGCAGGGCCAGGCCGGGCGGCGCCCACCATGCCACTGCGCCGATCACGGCGCCCAGCATCTCTGCCACCAGTTGCCCCCGCCCGATCGGCGCGGCGCAGGACTGGCAGCGCCCGCGCAGGGCCAGCCATGACACGATCGGCACCAGGTGCCACGGGCGCAGGCGCTGGCGGCAGCCGTCGCAGGCCGAGGGCGCGCGGACGATGCCGCGTGCCGCCGGCAGGCGCACCGCCACGGTGCCCAGGAAAGATCCGATGATTGCCCCCAAAATGGCGCCGATTGTCACCAGGAGCCAGGCCGCCGTGCCCGCGATGGCCGTAAACATCGGCATCTCGGCCGAAATCCCCACGTTGCGTTTCCACCCGTCCCCATGCCCGGCAGCGCCAGCCCTACCCCTTGGCGCCTGCCGAATTGCTGCAATGCGTCATGAAACGGCAATGCAGCTGCGCCTTCAATTGCAATCGCCCCGTCCGGTCTCTACATCGGCGCTGGCAACGACAAAGACGCTGCCACCCGCCCGCAGCCGGGGCGGCAGTTTAGCACAGGAAGGACCTGTTACCATGGCCCAGTTCTCCGCCGCCGATCCGATCGTCATCCTCAGCTATGCCCGCACGCCGATGGGCAGCATGCAGGGTGCGCTGGCAGACGTTGCCGCAACCGATCTCGGCGCAACCGCGGTCAAGGCCGCCGTCGCGCGCGCCGGCGTGGACGGCGCCGACGTGGAACGGGTCTACATGGGCTGCGTGCTGCCCGCCGGCCTGGGCCAGGCACCCGCCCGCCAGGCCGCGATCAAGGCCGGCCTGCCCAAGTCCGCCCAGGCCACCACGGTCAACAAGGTGTGCGGCTCTGGCATGCAGACGGTGATCATGGCTGCCGAGGCACTGGCCGCCGGCAGCATCGACCTGGCCATTGCCGGTGGCATGGAATCGATGACCAACGCCCCCTACCTGCTCAAGAAGCACCGCTCGGGCGCGCGCATCGGCCACGATACCGCCTACGATCACATGTTCCTCGATGGCCTGGAAGACGCCTATGACGCTGGCCGCGCGATGGGCACGTTCGCCCAGGACACTGCCAACGACTATGGCCTGACGCGCGAGAACCAGGACGAATACACCATCGAATCGCTGCGCCGCGCCAAGGCCGCGATCGCCGATGGCGCCTTTGTCGAGGAAATCGCCCCGGTCACGGTCAAGACCCGCGCTGGCGAAGTGACGGTCGACACTGACGAAGCACCGGGCAAGGCCCGCCCCGACAAGATCCCCTCGCTCAAGCCAGCCTTTGCCAAGGACGGCACGATCACTGCAGCCACCTCCTCGTCGATCTCGGATGGCGCGGCAGCTCTTGCGCTGACCCGCCAGAGCGTGGCCGATGCCAAGGGCCTCAAGCCCGTGGCGCGCATCGTGGCTCTGGCTGCGCACGCCCAAGAACCCAAGGACTTCACCATCGCCCCGGTTGGCGCGATCAAGAAGGTGCTCGACAAGGCTGGTTGGAGCGTCGACGACGTCGAACTGTTCGAAGTGAACGAAGCCTTTGCCTGCGTCGCCATGTTCGCGATGCATGACCTTGGCATCAGCCACGACAAGGTCAACGTCCATGGCGGCGCCACCGCCCTGGGCCACCCGATCGGCGCTTCGGGCGCACGCATCGTCACCACCCTGCTTGCCGCGCTCAAGCGCCATGGCAAGACCAAGGGCGTGGCCAGCCTGTGCATCGGCGGCGGCGAAGCCACCGCCCTCGCTGTCGAACTGGTCTGATCCCAGCGCCAAGCCCCCTGCTCCCCCTTCTCTTCGGAGGAGGGGGAGCAGGAGGGTAGTGCAAGCCTAAGCAAACGCAGGAAAAACTGCCCGGTCAGGGCGTCCCTGCACCCCACAGCGCATCCTGGGCGACAAAGCCCCGGCGCCCGCCGACATCCACCGGGCACCAGCCATCGCGACAATCGCCCAGCGCGGCCTGCACACCCGGCGCCGCACGCCACAGCACGGGGCCGCTGCCATCCTTGTTGGCCCGGATCGGGGTGATCGCGCCCTTGACCAGCGCGGCGCGGTTGCGGCTGAGGAACTGCGCCAGCACCCAGCCGCGCGCGCCATCGGGATCTTCGATCAGGCGCCAGCCGCCCATCACCCGCAAGACCTTTACCGGCAGGCCACGGCGCACATAGACCCAGTTGATGCGGTATTCGCGCCCAGGCCCCACGCGCATGTTGGTCTGGTCCTTGGATAGCGACGCCCAATAGGGGCTGTTGCCATCATCAGCGGCGTGCAGATGCGCCGGCCGTCCGGCCAGGCCCACCGCACAGGCAACCAGTGCCAGCGCCGCGGCCGAACGGATGATAAAGCGAAACTGGATCACGGTAAGCCTTCTCCTGCCGCCCCCGCCCGGACGTGCAATCTCTGGTGCGATACAGCATTGGCCGGCAAGGGCAACAGCCAGCATGGCTGCGGCCGGCGATCACCGCCCCCTGTCCGGAGCCGATGGCGTGGCAAATTCCGATCCCGAGCGGATATCGCCCTTGGTCCGGCTTGACCGCCACCACCCCATGGGCATAGCCATGGTGGGGATGAGCCAGCACGCCCGCCCGCAAGACTTGCGCCTCACGCGCCGTATCGACGGCAAGCCCCGCGTCGTCGTGACTCGCCGCCTGTTGCCGGAAACACAGCGGCGCATGGCCGAATTGTTCGATGTCACGCTCAATGCCGATGATCGCCCCATGTCGCGCCAGGCCTTGCGCGATGCCGTGGCGCAGGCGCATGTCCTGGTGCCCACGGTCACCGATGCGATCGATGCAGATCTGATCGCCGCGGCTGGCCCCGGCCTTGGCCTGATCGCCAATTTCGGCGCTGGCATCGAACATATCGATCTGGCCGCCGCGCGTGCGCGCAAGATCATCGTCACCAACACGCCCGGCGTCTTCACCGACGATACCGCCGACATGACCATGGCGCTGATCATTTCGGTGCCGCGCCGGCTGGCCGATGGTGAACGCGTGATCCGCGAACAGACCTGGGAAGGCTGGTCGCCATCGAGCCTGCTCGGCCACCGCCTCGGCGGCAAGATGCTGGGCATCATCGGCATGGGGCGAATCGGCCAGGCCGTGGCCCTGCGCGCCCGCGCCTTTGGCATGGCGGTCGTCTATCACAACCGCCACCGCCTGCCCCCGGCGGCAGAGGCAGCGCTGGGCGCGCGCTATGAACCCGATCTCGATACGCTGGTGCGCACGGCAGACATTCTGTCGCTGCACTGCCCGCACACGCCCGAAACCCACCATCTGATCAATGCGCGGCGCATCGCGATGATGAAGCGCCACGCCTATGTGGTGAACACGGCGCGCGGCGAGTTGATCGAGGAAGCCGCGCTGATCGCTGCACTGGAAGCCGGGGCGATCGGCGGCGCCGGGCTCGACGTCTTCGCGCACGAGCCCCAGGTCGATCCGCGCCTGCGCCAGTTGCCCAACGTGGTTCTGCTGCCGCACATGGGCAGCGCCACGTTCGAAGGGCGGCTCGCCTCGGGCGACAAGGTGATCGCCAACATCCGCTTCTGGGCCGATGGCCATCGCCCGCCCGATCAGGTGATCGAAGGCTGGGCCTAGCGGCGCTTGGTCACCGCGCCGCTAACCATTTCGGATTTGTCAAAGACTTGGGCCTAAGGTGCCGCGCCATGAACGATTCGTTGCGACATCACGGGGCCCGCGCCCTGGCCGCGCTGGCCCTGCTGCTGGTTCCCACCCTTGCCCGCGCGCAGGATGCCGGGCTCGATCCTGCCGATAGCGGCGATACCGCCTGGCTGCTCACCGCCACGCTGCTCGGGCTGCTGCTCGTGCTGCCGGGCATCGGCCTGTTCTATGCCGGGCGCGTACGGACGCAGAGCGTCCTCTCGATCCTGACGCAGACCGCGGCGGTTACCGCGCTGGTGTCCCTGCTGTGGATCGTGGTGGGCTATACCCTGGCGTTCGGTGCGGTCAGCAATGGCTGGCTCGGCAGCGGCAGTGCCTGGATGCTGATCGATCTGGGCAACGTGCGCGCCGATACCCTGGTGCCCGAAAGCGCCTATGCCCTGTTCGAGTTGGTCTTTGCCCTCGCCGCGCCCGCGCTGATGATCGGCGCCTGGGTCGATCGCGCCCGCTTTGGCTGGGTGCTGGGCTTTTGCGCGTTGTGGAGCCTGATGGTCTATGCGCCGATCGCGCACTGGATCTGGGGCGGCGGCTGGCTCGCCACGCGGCTGGGCACGGTGGACTATGCCGGCGGCCTGGTCATTCACACCAGCGCTGGGGTCTCGGCGCTGGTCGTCGCGCTGCTGATGGGCCGGCGCGAACGCTTTGCCCAGGCCGCGGCGCGCAGCGGTGGCCTTCCCCTGCTTACTCTGGTGGGCGGCGCGATGATCTGGGTGGGCAGCCTGGCGCTGGCCGGTGGCAGCGCGCTGGCCGCCGGTGATGACGCCGCGATGGCGCTGATCAACACCCACGCGGCCATCGCCACGGCGGCGCTGGCCTGGCTGCTGCTCGATCGGCTGGGCGGCGCTCGTCCCGGCCCCACCGGCCTGGCACGCGGCGCGCTGGCCGGCTTGGCCCTGATCGCCCCGGTTTCCGCCTATACCAGCCCCGGCATGGCCGTGGTGCTGGGCCTCGTCGCCGCGCTCATCGCCAAGGGCACCGCGCGCCTGGTCCAAGGCCACCTGCAGATCGACGATTCGCTGGGCGTCTTTGCCGGCCAGGGCATGACCGGCATTGCCGGCACCATGCTGACCGCGCTGGTGCTCCACCCCGCACTTGGCGGCACCGGCTATGGCCCGGGCATGACCCTGGCGCACCAGGTGGTGGGCCAGGCTGTGGGCGTGGTGGCCGTGGCGGCGTGGAGCGCGATCGCCACCGCGATCGCCGCGCTGATGGTATCGATGGCCCTGCCTATGCGCGTTACGCGGGACGAGGAAATGGCTGGCCTAGATACAACCAGCCACGGCGAGGCCATGTTGCAGCAGGACTGAACAACCGCGCACAAGCCGTTGCCCTGAAAACAAAAAAGCCCGGGATCAAGCCCGGGCTTTTTCGTAACGGCTTGGCCTACTGGCGATCAGTCGCCGGTCAGGATGCGGTCCACCAACTGCTTCACCGTGGGGGTGAAGTTGTTGGAATAGAACGGGTCCTGCTTGAAGCGATAGGCAGCGTGGCCGGCAAACATCAGGTTCTGGTTCACATCGCCGCCATGGGCGATGTCCTGCAGCGTCTTCTGGATGCAGAAGCTGCGCGGATCGGCCAGGCGCCCGGTGGTGTAATCGTCGTGATCCTTCCACGAAGAAAAGCCACAGTGCGACAGGCACCCCATGCAATCGGCCTGGTCCTTGCGGATTTCGTCGCGTTCCTGCGGATTGACGAAGATCACCGTGTCATCGGGCGTGCGCAGCGCGGTGGTATAGCCGGCGCCGAACCATTCGCGGGCGCGCGCGAGGTCGGCCGGCGCAACCCAGAAGTTCTTGCCCTTGACGCCCACGTCGAGCTGCACGGTGTGCTCGCCCGCTTCCACCTTGGAATAGGGCACCTGGCGCTCGGAACGGGCTTCCAGTGCGCGCAGGAACGGATTGCGCACCGCCGAGGAATAGAACCCGGTGGGCGAAAACTTGTGCAGCAGCACGTCGCCCGGCTCCAGCGTGCGCAGATGGTCCTTCCACGCCTGGGGGATCGGGCTTTCTTCGGTCAGCAGCGGTCGCGTACCGAACTGGAACGCGATCGCGCCCAGTTCCGGATTGTCGATCCAGTTGTTCCATTCGCGCAGGAACCAGACGCCGCCGGCCATCACGATCGGCACGTCGTCGCTCACGCCTTCGGCGCGCATCGTGTCGCGCAGCGCCTTGACGCGGGGATAGGGATCTTCCGGCTGGCGCGGGTTTTCCGCGTTCGACAGGCCGTTGTGCCCGCCGGCCAGCCACGGGTCTTCATAGACCACGGCCGCCATCAGGTGCGCCACCTTGTGATAGGCGCGCTTCCACAGGGCGCGGAATGCGCGGCCCGAGGACACGATCGGCAGATAGCTGACGTTGAAGCGCGCGGCGATTTCCGACAGCTTGTAGGGCATGCCCGCGCCGCAGGTCACGCCCGACACCAGGCCGCGGGTGCGCTCCAGCACGCCTTCGAGCACCTGCTGCGCGCCGCCCATTTCCCACAGCACGTTGATGTTGATCGCGCCCTTGCCGCTGGCGATGTCATAGGCGCGGCGCACCTGTTCCACCGCGCCATCGATGGCATAGCGGATCAGTTCCTCGTGCCGTTCCTTGCGCGTGAGCGCGTTGTAGATCTGCGGAATGATCTTGCCTTCGGCATCATAGCTGTCGGCATTGACCGCGCTGACCGTGCCGATTCCCCCAGCCGCGGCCCAGGCGCCGGAACTCATGTGATTGGTGGCGGCAACCCCCTTGCCGCCTTCCACCAACGGCCAAACTTCGCGGCCGCCATAGAGGATAGGCTTCAACCCCTTGAACGCAGACATATCATTCCTTCGACGCGCCCGTGCGCGTGACATTTCCCGGCTCGTAGCGCAGCACGGTCGATCGATCCCTTGCGATCATCCGTGCACGGCGCGCCTGGCCGGACATGAAAAACCCGAATACGCTGGTTTACGGCGAAATGACGCCCAGCGATAGTCCGGTCTCGTGCTTTTGCCCTTCCGCTGCGGCGAATTACCGGGCGGAACAGGCAAAAATCCTCTCCAAACCGGCAGAAACGATCAATCGTCGTCGTCCACCGCAACCTTTTCACCCGTCACGCGCTGCGACAGGGCCGCCGCCATGAACGGATCGAGCGCGCCGTCGAGCACATCGGTCGGATTCGTGCTGACCACGCCGGTGCGCAGGTCCTTGACCTGCTGGTAGGGCTGCAACACGTAGGAACGGATCTGGTGGCCCCAGCCGATCTCGGTCTTGGCGGCATATTCGCCCGAGGCGGCAGCTTCGCGCTTGGCCAGCTCGGCCTCGTAAATGCGCGCCTTGAGCATGTTCATCGCCGTGGCACGGTTCTTGTGCTGGCTGCGATCGTTCTGGCTCGCCACGATGATCCCGGTGGGCACGTGGGTGATACGCACCGCCGAGTCCGTGGTATTGACGTGCTGCCCGCCCGCGCCCGATGCGCGGTAGGTATCGATCTTGAGGTCGGCCGGGTTGATTTCCACCTCGATGTTGTCGTCGATCTCGGGATAGACCCAGACCGAGCTGAACGAGGTATGGCGCCGGGCAGAGCTGTCATAGGGGCTGATGCGCACCAGGCGGTGCACGCCGCTTTCGGTCTTGGCATAGCCATAGGCGTTTTCGCCCTTGATCAGCAGCGTGGCGCTCTTGATCCCGGCCGCTTCCCCGGCGTGGTAATCCACCAGGTCGACCTTGTAGCCATGGCGTTCGGCCCAGCGGGTGTACATGCGCTGGAGCATTTCCGCCCAATCCTGGCTTTCCGTGCCGCCGGCGCCGGCGTGCACTTCGAGATAGGCGTTGTTGGCATCGGCCTCGCCCGCCAGCAGGGCCTGCACCTTGTCGGCATCGGCGCGGCTGGCCAGGGCGGCGAGCGTCGCCAGCCCTTCGGCGATGGTATCGTCATCGCCTTCCATCTCGCCCAGTTCGACAAACTCGATGGCGTCGGCCATTTCCTGGCCGATCTGGTTGACCGTGCCGATCGACGCTTCCAGCCGCCGACGCTCGCGCATCACGGCTTCGGCGTTCTTCGGGTCATCCCACAGCTTGGGATCCTCAACACGGGCGTTGAGTTCGTCGAGCCGGCGCACCGCGCGGTCCCAGTCGAGGAACTTGCGCACCAGCGCCAATGCCGCCTCGATGCGGTCGATATGAGCCTGCCCTTCGGCACGCATGACGGTCTTACTCCATACAAACGAACTGGCCGCTTAGCGAAGCCGGCTCGTTTGTAAAGGTGTGCGCATGGGCCCTGCCGGGAAACGCCCGCTTGCAACCGGCGTTTTGCCGGCAGGGCCCAGGCGCAAATGCGATCAGCCGTGCCGGTGGCGCAGCGCCTGGACCGCCGCCAGCGTCAGCTTGACGTGATCGCGATAGTCCATGTCGGAATGCACCAGGGTGATCTTGCCATCCTGGGCAATGACATAGCTGGTGCGCGTGGTGAGGCCGGTGGACTTGCCCGCCTGCTGCAGATCGACATCATAGGCCTTGACCACGGCCGGGCTGGCAGCGGCAACGGCAAACTTGTTGCGGCATTCCTCGGTGGAAAAGCGGGTCAGCGTGGCGATGTCATCGTTCGACATGCCGATCACGGTGGCGCCGGCCTTGGCAAATTCGGCGCTGGCATCGGCAAAGGCATGGGCTTCCATCGTGCAGCCCTGGGTAAAGGCCTTGGGATAGAAATAGAGCACCACCGGGCCGCGTTGCAGGGCCCTTTTCAGGTTGAAGCTGAACGGCTTGCCGCCCAGCGCACCCTGCGCCGAGAAATCGGGCGCGCGGGCGCCCTGGGGCAGCGCGGCATGCGCGGCAACCATGGGGGTGAGGGAAAGAGCGAGGGCCGCCAACGCGGCAAGGGGGGAGCGCGTGTTCATGGCCGCAAGGCTTAGCACAGCGCAGCGCCGCTCAATAGATGCCCCCTTGGTCCTCGACAAAGTTGCTGCCGGCCGGCCGCGCAGCCGGCGCGGCCTTGGCGCCACGCGCGGAACGGGCCTTGCGCAGGGCATCGAGCACGGCCTCCTTGGCCGTGATTTCCGAAGGCTGCACGGTGCGCCGTGGCTCGGTATCGGGCTTGAATGCTTCCCAGATGATGGCGGCCTTGCGGTCATTGTCCTGCGGGGTGCCACCAAACACGCGCTTGCCCGAGACGCGATCGATCTTGACCATGGAAACGCCGGCCGGCGCGGTAAAGGGAATGTCGGCCCAGCGCGGCCGCGTGGCCAGCACGAACTGCTTGAAGATCGGCGCGGCGATTCGCCCACCCTGGGCATAGCCACCCAGGCTGCGCGGCTGGTCATAGCCCATGTAGACGCCGGCGATGATGTCGGGCGAGCCACCGACGAACCACACGTTGGTCGGGCCACTGGTCGTGCCGGTCTTGCCGAACAGCGGCAGGCCAAGATCGTGCAGCGTTTCGGCCGTGCCGCGCACCACCACGCCTTCCAGCATGTGCACCACCTGATAGGCCGTGCGCGGATCGAGCACCTGCTTGCCAGCCGGGCGCAGCCGCGGCATCGCGCTGCCATCCCAGCGCGGCATGTTGCAGCCGGTGCAGGCGCGGTTATCGGCGCGCCAGATCACCTTGCCGTTGCGATCCTGGACATAGTCGATCAGCGTTGCGTCGCGCTGGCGGCCATGGTTGGCCAGCGCGGCATAGGCATTGACCATGCGCGTCACCGTGGTGTCGCCCGCGCCCAGCGCCATCGACAGATAGGGCTGGTAATCGCCGATGCCCACGTTCTTGATCGTGCGCACCACCTTGTCCATGCCGATGTCGTTGGCCACGCGCACGGTCATCAGGTTGCGCGATTGCTCCAGGCCCCAGCGCATGGTGTGGCTGCCCGATCCGCCTTCGTTGCCAAAGTTGCGGAAGCACTTCTGGCCGAGCGCCGCCCCCTGATAGACGCAGAACGTGCCATCGACGACCATCGAGGCCGGTGTCATGCCGTTGTCGAGCGCGGTGGCATAGACGAACGGCTTGATCGTCGAACCAGGCTGACGCTGCGCCTGGGTGGCGCGGTTGAACGAACCGAGGCGCGCATCGAACCCGCCCTGCATGGCCAGGATGCGGCTGCTCTGGGGGTCTTCCACCACCATGCCGCCCGAAACCTCGGGCACCACGCGCAGGCCCCAAGTGCCGTTGCCGGCCGGGGCCACGGTGATCACGTCACCCGCCTTCATGGCATCGGGCACGCCATAGAGCGTGCCGGTCTGCCCATCGGCAAAGCCCACCTGCCCGCTCGATCCGCGCCGCGAGAGCAGCACGGCGACGCGCCAGTCGAGATAGCGGATCGACAGGTTGCTGTTGATCAGCTGCGTCTGCCAGCTGCCGGAGTCGCTGTCGTCCATGTCGATATGCGCGATCGGCCCGTGCCATGCACGGCCGGCGGCATAGCGCAGCAGCCCGGCGCGCAGCGAATCCTGCGCGGCCGTCTGCAATTGCTGGTCGAGCGAGGTGCGCACCCACAGGCCACCGGCATAGACGCTGTTGGGCCCGTCCTTGGCCTGCTCGCCAAACTGGTCGATCAGCTGGCGGCGCACTTCCTCGAGGAAATAGCCAGCATCGGCCGTGTAGTTTTCGGTCCGGCGCGGCACCAGGCCGAGTGGCTGCGCCTTGGCCTGCGCCACGTCGGCAGCGCTGGCCCAGCCGTTCTTCTCCATCTGGTCCAGCACCCAGTTGCGGCGGGCGATGGCCTTTTCGGCAAACTTGGCGCGGCTGTAGGTTTCCGGCGCCTTGGGCAGGATCGCCAGGAATGCGGCCTCGTGCAATTGCAGGTCGCCCACGTCCTT
>CAYXUN010000046.1:0-31879 GCA_964468165.1 uncultured Novosphingobium sp.
GCCATCGGCATTGAGGCTGGTGAGAATATCCATCACCTGCTGCCCGTTTTCGGTGTCGAGGTTGCCGGTCGGCTCGTCGGCCAGGATCAGCTTGGGTTCGCCCACGATCGCGCGGGCAATGGCCGCGCGCTGCTGCTGCCCGCCGGAAAGCTGGTGCGGATAGTGGCGGGCGCGGTGGGATATGCCCACCCGGTCCATCGCGGCCGCGACGCGGCCCTTGCGATCGCCACCAACGTCCTTGCGATAGATCAGGCCCAGCTCGACGTTCTCGGCGATGGTCAGCTCGTCGATCAGGTTGAAGCTCTGGAACACGAAGCCCAAGGTCATCGCCCGGAAGCGGGCCAGCTCTGCTTCATTGAGCGCGACCAGATCGCGATCGCCGAACAGATAGCGCCCGGCCGTGGGGCGATCGACCGTGCCCAGCGTGTTGAGCAACGTCGATTTTCCGCAACCGGACGGCCCCATGATGGCGACGAATTCACCCGCGGCCACTTCCAGGTCAATGTCGGCAAGCGCGGTCGTTTCCACCTCGTCGGAAACATAGCGGCGCTGGATATTCTCTAGGCGGATCATGCTGGGCCCTTTGGTCAGCGAAGGTTGAGGATGTCGCCCGTGATGGACGATGTGTTGCTGGTCACGATGCGTTCTCCCGCGTCCAACCCGGCCAGGATTTCCACCTGGGCGGGGTTGCGCCGGCCGACTTTGATGGCGCGGCGCCGGGCGTGGCGGCCATCGGCATCGACCACGAAGGCCGACGTGCCGCCGCCGCTGTCGAGCCAGCCACCCACCGGGGCCACCAGCGCCTTGCTGGTTGCGCCCAGGGTGGCGCGGATATCCATGGTCTGGCCGCGGTTGAGGCCTTGCGGCGCGGGGCCGATAAAGCCCAACTCGATATGGAAGCGGCCATTGGCAACGGCAGGCAGGACTTTGCTGACGACCAGACCGATGCCGGCGTCGCCCTTGGCCTGCTGGCCCACGGCAACGCGGCCGAGATAGTATTCGTCCACATCGGCCACCAGCTTCCAGGCGCCCTCGCTGTCTACCTGCGCCACATGGTCGCCGGCCTTGAGCGTCTGCCCGGGCTGGATCGCCAGGTTGCCCAAGCGGCCAGTGACCGGCGCGCTCACCACCAACGCATCCAGTCCGGCGCGCACCGCGGCAAGGTTGCCACTCAAGCGCGCACGTGTGTCGGCCAGGCGAGAGGCCTGGAGCCCGGCGGTCTGGTCTTCCCGGTCCTGCCCCGCGCGCAGTTGGCCCAGGCGCTTGCGCTGGTAATCAGCCTCTTCCTGGTAGCTTTTCACGCCTTCGTCAGACACGAAACCCTGGTCGTGCAACTGCTGGCGGATCGCCAGGTCGCGCCGCGCCTTGAGCAGGTCATAGTTGGCCGATGCGGTCTGCGCGGCCCGGTCGAGCCGGCTGCGCTCCAACGACAGTTCATCACCGGTCAGGGTGCCAAGCTGGCTGGCAATTTCCGCCTCGCGGGTCAACACGTCAAGCTTGAGCGTGGGATTGACCAGCGTGGCCAGTGGTTGGCCGGCCGTGACCCAGGCGCCATCCTGCACCAGCAGCTTCTCCACCTGGCCGCCCGACAGCGTATCGACCAGCGTGGTGACCTTGGGCGCGACCGAGGCGCGGATCGGCAAATAGTCTTCGAACGGCGCGCGCACGACCGTGCCGGTCTCGATCGTCGCCGCTGATACGTCGGTCGATCCGGCCGCTGGCAGCAATTGCCAGATCAGTCCTGCCGCCAGCGCGATCGCCACGCCGCCCGCCACCCAGCGCCAGAGCCGGCCGGCGCGAGGCCGCGTGACGCGGCGGTCCATGCCCACACCTGGGGAAGGCGGCGATTCGGAAGTTGCTCCATTGCTCATGCGGACAGTATCGCAAAGCTTGGCGAACAATCCTAAAGCACTGATAATATGATGGATATCAGGTCGTGCTGGACAAGCCTCGTTGCGATATCGCACACACTGTCCGAAAATGGACACTTCCCCGCCCCCGTCAAGCCCGCCCCGCGTCCTGCTGATCGACGATGATCGCGACGTGCATCAAGCCGTCGCCGTACTGTTCGGCCGCGCCGGGATCGAGCTGGTCAGCGCGATGCAGCCCGAAGAGGCCTATTCGGCGTTGGAACTGGCGCCGGCCGACGCGATCCTGCTCGATCTCAATTTCACGCGCGGCCGCACCCATGGCGAGGAGGGTTTCGCCGCGCTGGCCCGACTCTTGGGCGATGATCCCGATGCGGCGGTGGTGGTGATCACCGGCCACAGCGGCATCCGCATCGCCGTGGCCGCCATGCAGGCCGGCGCGGTCGATTTCGTGATGAAGCCCTGGCGCAACGAGGAACTGCTCGAGCGCGTGCGCGCGGCACTCGCCCATCGCCAAAGGCGCCGGGAAATCGCAGCGCTGCGCCAGCACGACGGCATCCCGGCCGATCCACCGCGCCTGCTCGGCGCCAGCGCCGCGATCGAGCGCGTGCGCGACCTCGTCCGCCGGGTCGGGCCGACGACTGCCAATGTGCTGATCCTGGGCCCGGCCGGTTCAGGCCGCACGCTGGCGAGCAGAGCAATCCATCACGCCTCTCCCCGCGCGGCGGGCGAACTGGTCATGCTGGACGCGCGCGCCGCAGCCGACCCACGCGACGATGTTGCAGCGGCCGATATCGCGCGCGCTTGTGGCGGCACGCTGTTGCTGCGCCATGTCGATCGCTTGGCAGAGGTCGCGCAGGGCCGCCTGCTCGCCCGCCTGCCGGCCGAAATCCGCATCATCGCCACGGCCGAGACGGCCGAGCCGCTGATCCCGGCATTGCGGGCGCGGGTGGGCACCGTGGACATCGCCATGCCGCCGCTGGCCCAGCGCGGCGCCGATGCCCTGCTGCTTGCGCGCCACTTCGCCCGCGCGGCCGAACGGCGCCATGGCAAGCCGGTGCTCGGCTTCATGCCCGAGGCGGAGACGGCGATCGCCGTCACCCCCTGGAGCGACGACGTGCGCGGCCTGGCCCAGGCGGTGGAGCGGGCCGTGGTACTGGGCGATGGCGGGCTGATCGGCGAGGCTGACCTGGGCTTTGGCCCTTCCCCGGCCGAAGCGCCGGCAACGGCTGCGGTTGCCGCCACGCTCAACCTGGAAGAAAGCGAGCGCGTGCTGATCGCAGCGGCCCTCAAGCGGCATGGCTTCAACGTCAGCCACGCGGCCGAGGAATTGGGGTTGAGCCGGGCCGCGCTCTATCGCCGGATGGCCAAGCATGGCCTCTAGCAGCGTAAGGACGGCGCTCCCGGGACAGCTGCTGCTGTTCGGATGCGGCGCAGCCACGGTGGCCGCCTGGACCGGCGGGTTCTATGCCTGCTTCGTGCTGGTGCTGTTGCTCGGTTTCTGGTTGGCCAGCCTCGCGCTTGCCCGCGCGATGCCGCTGCATGTGCCCGCCGAACGACAGGTGGCGGCGCCCGATGGTGAAACCGATCGCGCGGTGCTGCGTGCCGTGCTGGACCAGGCACCCACCCCGCTGTTGAGTGTCGAGCGCAGCGGCCGCGTTCGTGCGCTCAATCGCGCGGCACGCATGCTGTTCGATATCGAGGACGTGCTGATCGACGTGCCCGAGGCCTTGCGCGAAAACGCGCCGCGCCTGCGCTACGCCGGCCGGGCCTATCGCATCGATCGGATCGAAGCCCACGGCGCTGGCGCGGCACGCACCATCCTCGCCCTGATCGACATCGAAAGCGAGGAACGCCTGGCCGAAGCGCGAACCACGCGCGAGTTGCTCGACGTGTTGAGCCATGAGGTAATGAACGCGCTGACCCCGATCGCCTCGCTGGCTGACAGCGCGCTGGCGACGCTCGATGATACGCCGCCGCCGGTGGCGCACTTGCGCGACATGCTGGGCACGCTGTCTCGCCGGGCAGACGGCCTGCTCCATTTCACCCAGGCCTATCGCCAGCTTGCCCGGCTGCCCGAGCCAGTCCTGGCGCCGACGACGCTGGACGTGCTGTTCGACGACCTACGGCGCATGTTCGCCGCGCGCTGGGGCGAGCGCGTCACTTTCGTGGCTGATCGGCCGCCAGACGGCGTGGTCATCCTCGACCGCGACCAGATCAGCCAGGCCTTGTGGGCCTTGCTGCAGAACGGCGCCGAGGCCGCGATCGCTGCAACCAGTACGCCCCAGGTTCGCCTTTCCGCCAAGCTGGACGACCGCTTGTCGCTATGCATCGCAGACAACGGACCCGGCGTCCCCGATGAGGGCCGCGCGCGCATCTTCCGCCCGTTCTACACCACCAAGACCGAAGGCAGCGGCATCGGCCTGAGCCTGGCACGGCAGATCGCCCGCGCCCATGGCGGCGACCTGTCTCTGCTGCCCGGCAAGGACACAGTGTTCGAACTGGCATTACCCGCCCATGGTCGGAACGCGGATGGCATGGATGCCGCCTATCCCATCCCGCGCAAATGAGGTGGTAAAGCAGGTTGCGACGCCCTGGCGCCCAAGATATCCCCGCCAGGTGAACGGCTTGGCCCGGTGAAGACAGGAAAAGTGCATGCGTGTTCTGGTGATCGGTTTGGGCGACATCGCGCGCAAGGCCTATCTGCCCGTCATTGCCACAAGGCCCGATCTCGAAATCCATCTGGCGACGCGGGATCGATCTGTTCTCGATGAAGTGGGCCGCACGTTCCGCATCGAGCATCGGCATAACAGCGTCACCGATGCGCTATCCGCCACCACGTTCGACGCCGCCTTTGTCCACGCGGCCACGTCTGCCCACGCGGAACTGGTGCAATTGCTCCTCGAACGTGAAATCGCCACGTTCGTGGACAAGCCGCTTGCCGACAATCTTGCCGAAGTGGAAGCGCTCGCCGCGCTGGCACAGAAGCGTGCCACACCGCTCCAACTGGGCTTTAACCGAAGGTTCGCGCCAGACTACGCCGCGTTGCGCGGCACGAACGCCAGCCTTATCGTCATGGAAAAGCACCGCAACGCGCAGCCTGACGAGGCCCGGCGCGTGATCTTCGATGATTTCATCCATGTCGTCGATACGCTCTTGGCGATGGTGCCCGGGCCAGTGCTTCGCCACACGATCGAAACCAACGTCACAGATGGTTTGCTGCACGCGGTTACCCTGACAATGGCTGGCGACGGGTTCAGCGCCATCGGCATGATGCACCGCAACAGCGGCCTCGATGAAGAACGCCTCGACATGATCGGCGGCGGCGCCCGCCACACTGTCCTCAACCTGGCTGACCGCATCGACGCGCGCGGCAGGCAAAGCCTGCAACGCCGGGGTGACTGGGTGCCGGTTGGCCGGCAACGCGGTTTTGAAGCGATGTGCGACGATTTCCTGCTCGCTGTCCGCGAGCGACGGCCGGTCGACACGGCCGCGATCCTGGCAACGCACCGCCTGTGCGAGGCCATCGTGCGCCACGCGGAGAGATAACGCGTTAGGACCAATAGCCTACCCAGTTTGAAATCCGGCGGAACGTCCGTGTTTTCCGCCGCGGCCCAGGGCAGCGTGGAGATGCATCCCGCGTTTTCGACAAAGCGCTGCGGCTCAAACAGCCACGACGCGCATCATGGTCAAGGCGTCATCCCACCGATGGCCAACGGGGATGGTTCATGGCGACGGTTGGCAGGCCGGTTCCGTGCGGCGGCCCAGCTGATTTTTTGCACCACGGCGTGAAGCCAAAGCGGGGCTCGCGCGTTCGAGCCCAGGACAGCAGCCCAGAGCAGGAACAGCCTATGACCACCGTCGCCGAAGTGATCGTGCAAACACTCGAAGCGGCGGGCGTGGAACGCTGCTACGGCATTCCCGGCGACACGCTCAACCACATCACCGATGCCATCCGGACAAGCGGAATCCGCTGGGTACACGTCCGGCACGAAGAAGCCGGGGGCTTTGCTGCCGGCGCCGATGCCATGCTGTCCGGCAAGCTGGCCGCCTGTGCAGGTTCCTGCGGTCCCGGCAGCCTGCATTTCATCAACGGCCTGTTCGAATCCCACCGCAACCGCGCCCCGGTCGTGCTGGTCGCCAGCCAGATCGTGCGGGAGGAACTGGGCTTCGACTTTCCGCAGGAGGTCGATTTCAAGGCGGTCTATGGATCGTGCAGCGTGTTCTGCGAGGAAATCCGCACGCCAGGCCAAGCGCGGCGGATGACGGCGATGGCCGCACAAGCCGCCCTGGCCAAGCGCGGCGTGGCCGTGCTGATCGTGCCTGCTGACGTGTCGAGCGCGAAAGCAGCGGACGAACCGGAGTTTGCCGTACACAACGCCACGCCCATCATTCGCCCGGCCGACGAGGAACTGGATCGCCTGGCGGCAGCGCTCAACAGCGGGGGGCGGATCGCGATCTATGGCGGTTCGGGATGCGAGCAGGCGCACGATGCTGTTGTCGCGCTGGCTGACCGGCTGCGGGCGCCGGTGGCGCGGACATCGCGTGCCAAGGACTTTCTCGAATACGACAACCCTTTCGATGTTGGCATGACCGGCATTTTCGGCAGCGAATCCGGCTATCACGCGCTGGTCTCGTGTGACGTGCTGTTGCTCCTGGGCTGCGACTTTGCCTGGCGGCAGTTCTATCCCGAGAAAGCGACGATCCTCCAGGTCGATCTCGACGGCAGCCACCTCGGCCGCCGGCATCCGGTCGATATCGGCGTCGTCGGTGACATTGCGCCCACCCTCGAGGCTCTGCTTCCGCGCATCACGCCGCGCGACGACAATGCCTTTCTCGACGAATGCCTCGACCATCATCGCAAGGCACAGGCCGCACAGGCAAAGCACGCCACGGTCGGCAAAGGTGGTGCCATCCATCCGCAGTATCTGACCGAGACCATTTCGCGCCATGCCGCGCCGGACGCGGTGTTCACCGCCGATGGCGGCTCGCCCATGGTCTGGTCGCTGCGCCACATCGCTGCCACCGGCCGCAACCGCACGGTGGTGAGCCTCACCCATGGCACGATGGCCAATGCCATGCCGCAGGCACTGGGCGCCAAGGCGGCGTTTCCCGATCGCCAGGTCATTGCCCTGTCCGGCGATGGCGGCCTTGCCATGTTGCTGGGAGACCTGCTGACCGCCGTGCAGGAAAAGCTGCCGATCAAGGTCGTGGTGTTCAACAATGGCGCGCTCGATTTCGTGGAAATCGAGCAGAAAGTCGAAGGCTTGCTCGACGCCTATACCGAACTGGTCAATCCCGATTTCGCGCGCGTGGCCGAAGCGATCGGCTTTCGCGGGCGGCGGGTCGAACATGCCGAAGACCTTGATGCCGCTGTCCAGGCCTGGTTGCAGGAACCGGGCCCGGCGCTGCTCGACGTGGTGACCGACCGTTATGAACTGGTGATGCCACCTGCGGTCAAGCCCGGGCAAGTCGCGGGGATGGCGCTCTATTCCGCCAAGGCCGTGCTGGGCGGTCGAGGCCGCGATGTCGTCGGGATCATCCGGAACCTGATCGCGTGAGCGGGCACCCCACGCTCGGCCAGGCGCTGTCGCGCGATCATGCGCTGTCGCGCAACGTGCTGTTGTTCGTGGCGCTGGCCGGAACCATCGGCTCCATTGCGGCAGGCCTGGACCGTCACCGCGCGTGGTGGCTGCTGTTGCTGTTCGTGCCCTTGTTGCTGATCACGGTGATCGACCTGGCGCAGACGCACCATTCGCTGCGTCGCAACTATCCCGGCTCTGCCCGCCTGCGCTGGTTCTTCGAATGGCTGCGCCCGTTCCTGCGCTCCTATATCGTCGAAAGCGATCTCGATGGGCGGCCGTTCAGCCATGACGAGCGCGCCCTGGTCTATGCCAGGGCCAAGGGCGACGTATCGACCCATCCGTTCGGCACAGAACTCGATGTCTATTCCGAGGAATACGAGTGGCTGGCCCACTCGATGGCGCCGACACGCGAGGCCGAACGCTACACGCGGGTCACGGTCGGAACGGACCAGTGCAGCAAGCCCTACCAGGCTGCGCGGCTCAACATTTCCGCGATGAGTTTCGGCGCGCTCAGTGCCAACGCGATCGAAGCACTCAACCTCGGCGCAAAGATCGGCGGCTTCTATCACGACACCGGCGAAGGCGGCCTTTCGCCGTACCATCTCAAGCATGGCGGCGACGTGGTGTGGGAAATCGGTTCGGGCTATTTCGGCTGCCGCGACGCCAAGGGGAATTTCCACCCCGAGCATTTTCGCGAACGCGCCGGGCACGACGCGGTGGTCATGACCGAAATCAAGCTCAGCCAGGGGGCCAAGCCCGGGCATGGCGGACTGCTTCCCGGTGCCAAGGTCACTGCGGAAATCGCGAAGATCCGTGATGTCCCTGAAGGCGAGGATTGCCTCTCGCCAGCCTATCATACCGCCTTCTCCACCCCGCGCGGCCTGCTCGAATTTGCCGCCCGGATGCGCGAGCTATCGGGTGGCAAGCCGGTCGGCATCAAGCTTTGCGTCGGCTATCCGCACGAACTGTTTGCAGTGGTCAAGGCCATGGTCGAGACCGGGATACTGCTCGATTTCATCGTCATCGACGGGGCAGAAGGCGGTACCGGCGCTGCCCCCACCGAACTGTCCGACCGCGTGGGCATGCCGCTGCGCGAAGGGCTGATGCTGGCGCGCAATGCGCTTGTCGGCGCCAATCTGAAAGGCCGGGTCAAGCTGGCGGCATCGGGCAAGGTCAATTCCGGCGCTGCGATCGCGATGAACGCGGCACTGGGGGCCGACTGGTGCAACGCGGCGCGGCCGTTCATGTTCTCGCTCGGTTGCGTGCAATCACTGCGCTGCCATACCGACACCTGCCCGACCGGCATCGCCACCCAGTCCCTGGCGCGCCAGCGGGGGCTGGTCGTGCCGGAAAAGGCGCAGCGCGTGGCCCGTTTCCAGAAGGCTACGCTCGACGCCTTGCACGACATCGTGGTGGCAGCCGGGCTCAACACGCCGGACGAATTCACGCCCGACAGCCTGCGCCAAAGGATCAATGCATCGGAGATGCGCTCGTTCGACGAGCTGTACCCGTTCGTGGCGCCGGGCGAATTGCTGGACGGTGCCCGTGATCCCCGCCTGGCCGCCTGGTGGCGCCAGGCCGCCCCGAACAGCTTTGCCAGACGCGCGTGATACCGTTCCATCAGCACGCCCATCTCGTCGATCGGCTGGAACGGCGGCAGGCCCGCCGCGGTTGTACGCGGCACCAGATTGAATGCCAAAACCCGCTAAAACAGCGTCAGCAATCCGCCCGCCCGCCGGAAGGCAAGCAGCGCCACCAGACGCTCGGGCGATGAAACCGCTGGTACCGGTTCCGCGCCATCGGCAGCGAGGCGCAGCACCGTGGTCCCGGCCACCGTCGCTGCCCGCCACGGCTCGACCGGCGTCGACGGATCACCACTGCGCATGAAGGCCAGCACGTGGTCCTGCAAGCGCTGCGCCATCGCCGCGTCGTTTGGCCCAAATTGGCGGGGCCCCTGCCCGAGATTGCCGAACAGATAGGGCACGGCGGCGGTGTGAAAGGCGCCGAATGCCGGGCCACCAGCCGCCGCCGGGTAGGGATGGTCGTAGAGGTAGAGGAACACGCGCCCGCCCTGCCCGCCGACGCGCTCATGGGTCCAGGCCAGCAGGCTGGCCATGTAGCGATCACGCGCGATCGCAATGGCCGAGCGGCGTGCGTCGGCGTCGGTCGCATGGGGATAGAGGGTGAGCAGGCTTTCCGAACTGGCACCATAGCGCCCACGAACCATGTCGACAAAGTCGGCTGCGTTCTCCGGCATGCCGAGCGCTGTGCCTTCGTCGGCATTGAAGCCGGTCATCAGCGGGACCGGGTTGGCCACCGCTTGTCCGCCCCGCACCGAATTGCCGGCGATCACCACGCCATCGTTGTTGGGGGCAAAGCGGATCTCCGGTGCAGTCGGGCGTTTGCCGGTCGTCGGCGGCGGCACATCGGCCAGCTGCTGCAATCGGCTGGCGTCCATCGCGCGCAGCGCGGCGATATCCTGCGCCCCGGCGCGCGCTGCAAAATCCCGGCCATAGGCCTCGGCCGTGGCAAGCGGCTTGACGTCGACGCCCATGCCTGCTCCGCTCATCGCGATCGCCTTGCCGAACAAGCCGTGGGCGGCCGGCGCCAGCAGCAGATCGTTCACGGCGGCAGCGCCAGCCGATTCACCCGCGATCGTGACATTGTGCGGATCGCCGCCCAAGCGGGTGATGTTGGCCTGAACCCAGCGCAGCGCAGCCAACATGTCTAGTACGCCGTAATTGCCGGATGTGCCGCGCCCGCTTTCGCGCATGAGATCGGGATGGGCAAGGAAACCGAACAGGCCAAGGCGGTAGTTGATCGTCACCACCACCACCCCGCGCCGTGCGAGGGCCGCGCCGTCGTACAGCGGGATCGCGGTGGACCCGCTGCCAAAACCGCCACCGTGGATGAAGACCAGCACCGGCCGCCGCGCTGCATCGACGCGCGGCGTCCAGACATTGAGCGTCAGGCAATCCTCGCTCACCGGCGCTGCATTGAGAAACTCGGCGGTATAGGGGCCGAATGCCCGGGCCGGGCCCTGCATGCACGCCGCTCCAAAGCGGGTCGCCGGCCGGACGCCGCGCCACGGCACGACCGGGGCCGGCGCCTTCCAGCGCCGCGCGCCGACCGGCGGGGCGGCGTAAGGTATCCCCAGCAGGGCGATGTCACCATGCTGGCGAACGCCCTGCACGGCGCCGTCTCTCAGTATGACCACAGGCGCGGGCACAGAGGCGGATGCCGCTGCCACAGCCGGGGCCCGTGCACCGGCCGAAGCGATCGGCAGCAGCGACAGCATGCCCAGCAATCCGGCGAGCCTGCTGGATGTCGTGATCGTCATCACAGGTCCCTTCCGATCAGAAGCCGGCGTTGAACTGGATGCCCACCACCCGCTGCGAGTTGGGGTCCAGCACCTGCCACAAGCCGCCACTGGCGAAGGCCGTCGTCGGATAGAGTTGGGTGGGATAGATGCGGTTGGTGAGATTGCGGGCGAACAGGGCCACGCTCCAAGCGTCACCGGCCTTGAGGGCGACGCGCGCGTTGATCAGGGCTTGGCCCGGGACGACATAAATCGGAGCCGACGAGAGATACATCGACTGGCTGCTGCGGATCGTGGCGTCTGCCCCCAGGACCAGCGCCAGAGTATCCTTGAGCGGCACTTGCTGCTCGACCGAGAGCGTGGTCTTGAACTTGGGCGCGTAGTTGAGCTGGCGCCCGCTCAGGTCGCTGCCGTCCGCGCCGGTGAAGCCGGTGGGATATTTGCCGACGTTGTAGATGCCGGAAATGCCGATCGTCAGCCCGGTAAGCGGGCGGCCAAAGATCTCCCATTCGATGCCCTTGCTCACCAGCTTGGGCACATTGATGTTAGCACATTGAATGCCGGAAAGCCCGGTTACGCACGACTGCGTCTGGAAATTGCGTACGCGGGTGTAAAACGCATCCACGCTCAGGTTGAGCCGGTTGCCCAGCAGGCTGTGCTTGATCCCGGCTTCATAGTTGGTGGGCCGTTCCGAGCGGATCGTGTCGAGCGTGTGATCGGTGGTCGAAAGCGCATCGTTGATCTGCGGCGCCTTGTAGCCGGTCGAGACCGTGGCGTAGAGCATCGTATGACGGCCGAGATCCTGCTGCACGCCAGCGCGCCATGTCAGCGCATCGTCGGATGTCTGCGCCGAGAAGGTGTCGGGAACGCCAGCATTGATCGGATCGGAAATCGATTCCGTGATGCGCGAATGGGTAAAGCGCAGCCCGGCGATCAACCGCGTAGCCGATGTCAGCTTGAAAGTGGCGTTGCCAAACGCAGCGTAGTCGGTGGCCGTCGAAACTGTTTGGGCCACACCATTGGCCAGCGTCACATCGAAACCGAGAAACGCCGGATGCGCGATGAGCAGGCCGGGCTTGTAGCTGCTGAACGTCGCCCGCTGATAGAACAGGCCGCCCACCCATTCGAGCCGCGACCCAGACGGAGAGGCGACGCGCACTTCCTGCGTGAACAGCGTGCGACGGTTGCGCTCGGGATCGGCATCGCTCCCGCTGGTCAGCGAGACCACCGGGGAGCAATCGACGAAGTTGCAGTTCTGCAGGTAAGTCCGGGCAATATCGGGCGCGATGCCGATGACATTGGCCACCGAGTTCTGCGTGGCCCGGCGGTAGGAAGTGATCGACGTCACCGTTGCGCCACCAAGATCGAGATCGAACTGACCCGAAACGCCGCCGATCTGGCTGTGGAATTGGTTGGGAAAGCCCGCGCAGTTGTCGACATTGGTGGACGAGACGGTCAAGCCGCAAGCCTTGAGCGCGGCGTCGAGCAACGAGCCGGGCGTCGCCGCACGATAGGTCAGCCCGCCGGGAAAACGACCGTCGGACTTGTTGTAGTCACCGATCAGGTTGAACGTCAGCCGATCGGTCAATTCCGCCTTGTAGCGGGCACGGAAGCCGAAGTTCGTGGTGTTCTGTGCGCGGCCGTTGGTGGTATCATGCGACATGCCGTGATTGTTGAACATATAGCCCGCGACGCGCAGCGCCGACGTCTCGGAAACCGGCAGGTTGATCGCCCCGCGCAGCGCCGCACGGAAGTATTCCGACCCCAGCCCCTCAACGCCCAGTTCGCCGTTCACATAGCCCGAGGTCTCGCCGATCTTCGGCGCGCGCGTCGTGATGTTGACGACGCCAGCGGAAACGGAACTGCCAAACAGCGTGCCTTGGGGGCCTTTCAGCACTTCGACGCGCTCGGTATCGAAGATGTCGCTGATATTGGCATTGCCCAGCACCACGCCGTCGAGGACGATGCCGACCGACGAGGCCGAGGTGGCATTGCCGATCTGGTTGGTACCGATGCCGCGCACAAAGGCACCCCCACCTGGCGCCGCCGAAGGGGCGGTGAATTCCAGGCTGGCGCTGACCTGCGACAGATCCTGCACCGACTGCACCCCGCGGCGGGCCAGCTGGTCGGCCGAGACGACCGTGATCGCGATCGGCACTTGCTGAACGTTCTCGACGCGCTTTTGCGCGGTGACAACGATATCCTCAACCACCGGCGTGGTGGCCGGGCCGGTTTCGGCATGGGCGGCATCGAGCGGCATCAGCGCGAGCGCAATCATAGAGGTGCAGGCAAGCATGGCAGGATGGTTCACGGTCTCTCTCCCCTGGAGCGGCGCATTGTGGCTGAAGCGCCATCTGTATTAGAACCGATATTGTTATATTGTTTTTACGTCAAGCACTGCTTGTCAGGCGCGCGACAATGGCGGATAGGCGCCGGACGGGGCGCATCATCACCCTATGAGACCACGCAATGGCGCAGCACGATCGACACCACGACGTTCACGTTGAACGCCCGCCGCAGCAACACCGCAGCCAGGCCACGCACGACGCGATTCTCGCAGCGGCAAGCCGATTGCTGCGCTCGACCGGCCCTGCCGGGGTGACTTTCGCCGCTATCGCCAAGGCTGCGGGCATTTCGGTCGGCGCCATTCAATTCCGCTTTGCCGGCAAGGATGCCTTGCTGCATGCCGCAATCGCGCGCGAACTCGATCAGGTGATCGCTGCCGAGCGCGCCATGCTAGCACAGCTGATCGCCGCAGAACCCGACGTCGACGCTTTCCTGGCGCGCTACAGCCAAGCACTGGCCGACATTCTCGCCGCGTTCCATCCGATCATCGCACGGTCCATGGAGATCATCACCGCCGATCCCGTCCTCGCGCCCAAGGGCCGCGCCGCCGGCGACGCGTCTTATCAGCTGTTCTGCCAAGCACTCGACACCGTCGCCCGGAACAACGGCCTGACGATCGCGGCCGACACCAGCGATGCGATCTACCACGTGATCTTCTCTTTCACGGTTCGGGAAATCAATTTCCCGAGCGCGCCCAATGGCTCGGAAGCGCATCTCCGCCGCCGCCGCGCGCTCACCGCCATGTGCAGCGCGCACGTGAATGCCGGCCGGACCGCACCCTAAACCAGCGTCTGCGAGGGGTCGGCACGTTTGCGCCACCATGGCCGCGCCATTTCCGCCATTTGCACAGAGTCTGTGGAAGGGCTGGTGCGGTCAAACCCTGCCGTAGGCGAGCGCCGAGAACCGGCAGCGATTTCAGAGTATAACTTGGCTGGTCTCACGCGCATTCAGCTGAAACAAACTGCAATCTAGCATTGCTGCCATGGTTTGTTGCCGCTAGCTGTTGCGCATGCGTAATCCAGTTCGTGTGCTGAAGCTTGTAATTCGCGGCAGTTTGATGGCGGTGGCGGCTAGCGCCTCGATAGCGGATGCCAAGACCGACATCGTGCTGCCGGATATGACCACGATCCTCCATGAACAGCACGTGGAAAGCGCGTCGATCGCCGTGATCCGCAACGGGCGGATCGTTGCGTTGGTAGCCTGGGGCGAGGCTGGCCCGAACCGCGCGGCGACCATAGCGACGCCCTATAACCTTGCGTCGCTGACCAAGCCGCTGACGGCGGAGATCATCCTGCGGCTGGTGTCGGCCGGCAAGCTGTCGCTCGATGAACCGATGGATCGTTACTGGAGCGATCCCGATCTGTCGCACGATCGCCGAAGGATGAAGCTGACCGTCCGCATGGCGTTGAGCCATCGCACCGGTTTGCCAAACTGGCGCGACGCAAAGGGGCTGGCCTTTGACCACGAGCCGGGCACGACCACCGGCTATTCGGGCGAAGGGTATCAATATGCTGCACGCTATGCCGAGCATCGGACCGGGCAATCGTTCGAGACGCTTGCCGGTCGCTGGCTATTCGCCCCGGCCCACATGCGCGCCTCGGGCTATGTCTCGGCGCAAGGCAACACGGCGCCGATCGCGGTGCCCTATGACGACACGGGCAAGCAGTTGCCTGTCGAGCGGGTGACGCGATACAACGCGGCTGATCTGGCGCATGCCACAGCGCGCGACTATGCCCGCTTCCTCACCGCTGCCCGCAGCGACCGCGGTCTCGTTGCCGCTGTCGCGGCAGAGCGGAGCAAGTCGCAGGCAGACCTTACACCCGAAGTATGTGCAGGAGCCAAAGCAGTCGCTTGCCCACCCTGGACCGGCTTCGGACTGGGCTGGCAGTTGCTCGGCTTTCCCAAGGGCACCACGATGCTGCACACCGGCAAGGATGCCGGCGCTTTCACCTTCGCAGCGATCGACCGCGCGAGCGGCGACGGGATCGTCATCCTGACCAACAGCGACAATGGATGGCGCGTCATCCTGCCCATCCTCGAACGCACGCGGAGCGATCCGAAGCTGATCGCCTTCCTTCGCAGCCAGATGAACTGACAGGACCAACCGCATGATCACCGCCCTCGCCGCCGCCACAGCTTTGCTCGCGACACCCGTTCCGCCTTCCGCCGATCCATTGACGAAGGAGATCGGCGCGCTCGATGCGACCGTGTTCGACGCCTACAACCGATGCGATCTGCCAACCTTCACCGGCTATTTCGATCCGAAGGTCGCCTTCTACCACGACACCGGCGGCGCGACGTTCGAGCGTGACGCCATGGTCGATGGCGTGCGCAAGTATATCTGCGGCAAGGTGCGGCGCGAGTTGATCCCGGCAACCTTCCACGTCTATCCGATCAAGGACTATGGTGCCATCGAGGAAGGCGAACACCGCTTCTGCGACCTGGCAACGGGGCGATGCGAAGGCATCGCCAAGTTCGTCATGGTCTGGACCAAGCAGGATGGCGCCTGGCGGATCACCAACGTGCTCAGCTACGGGCACCGTGCCGCGACACCGGCAGAGCAGCGAAGCGCAACGGACAGGTAGCTGCCTCCCGACCGGGTTTTGCGGCAAAGGGCACGGCGGCGGCCGGCACCCCTGCCACTTTCTTTTTGTTAAATGATCGATTGGTTTTAGAAGGAATGCTTTGAGTAACCGAGACACGCACAGTTGCCCTGGGCCGCTAAACCGACAGAAACAATTGCATTTTCGAGTGTTCAGTCTGCGGTTGGACGCAGCCCACGCAGGAACAGGGTATGCAGCAGCGTGGCATAGGCCTGCTTGATGCTCACGTCGATCTTGGCCACGCCGAGCGTGGTGGGGACGGAATAGGCCGCGAAGAAAATGTGGTCGGCCGCGCCCACCAATGCGTAATAGAGCAAGGCCGGATCGACATCGACCATCGTGCCTTCGCGCACGCCCTGGGCCACGATCTGCCGATAGGCGGCCATCATCGGGGTGATGAACATTTCCGACACGCGCGCGCTGGCTTCCGGCCCGCCGGCTTCGACCATGAAGTGCACCAGCCGGTTGAGATAGGGTGAGCGATAATAGGCGTTGACGATGCCTTCGACGTGGATCGTCATCTTGCGCTCGGCCGAAACATCCATGGCCACCAGCGCGTCGAGGCCGCTCATTTCCCGCTCGGCCTCGCGCTCCAGCAAGGCCATCAGCAACCCTTGCTTGTCGCCAAAGTAATACTTGATCATCGCCGAATTTACGCCGGATCGCCGCGAAATTTCGCTCAGCGAGGCTTCGATCTGGGTGGCTTCAGAGAGAATTTCCGCCGTGGCGTTGAGCAGCGCGGTGCGTGCTGCCTCGCGTCGGGCAGCGCGCAGAGTCCCCTCGCGGGCAAGTTCGGATGCGGTGGTCATCGCCACAGTCATAAACCGATCAATTAACATCGCAAGCGCTGATGCCGAAACCCGGCGTTGCCCGCATCGATCATCCGCTCGTGGCGCCGGAAATGGCGTCGCACCTGGGACGGGGAATTCTCCGGCGCAGGCATATTGACACCAACGCATGATCATCGATAGAAGTTAGCCAATCGATCGATTAACTTTACAAGACCGGCGCGCCGGGTTCCCCCCGATCAGACGCCCGCCATACCGAGAGAGGATTTCCCATGAGGCTTCCAGTGGTGACCACACGACTCGCGCTCCTGCTCGGATGTGCATCGTCCCCCGCTCTGGTCCATGCCCAGGCCACGACGCCTGACGCGCCGGCCGCAGCCACGCCAGCCCCCGCGCCCGGTGACATCATCGTCACCGCGCAGCGCCGCTCGCAGTCGATCCAGACCGTGCCGATCGCGATCACCGCGCTTAGCGGCAACCAGTTGGCCGACAAGGGCGTGACGAACGCCAACCAGCTTGGCCAGATCGTGCCCAACTTGCAGATCAACAGCGCCATGGGCGACACCCAACCCAATTTCGCGCTGCGCGGGGTCAGCGTGGCCAATGAATACAACCCCAACCAGGTCTCGCCGATCGGGGTCTATATCGACGACGTGAACATGGTGAACCGCGTCGGCCAGGGTGGCGGGCTGTACGACCTCCAGCGCGTGGAAGTGCTGCGCGGGCCGCAGGGCACGCTGTTTGGCCGCAACACGACCGGCGGTGCGATCAACTTCATTACCAACACGCCGACGCTGTCGGGCAATCGTGGCTATGCCGAAGCTGGCTACGGCAATTTCAATACCTTCAAGGCGCAAGCCGCGCTCGAAACCACCATGGTCGAAGACGAGCTCGGCTTCCGCGTGGCTGCTACCTATGAAAAGGGTGACGGCAAGTTCCACAATATCTATCCCGGCCAGCCAGACGCGGGCTCGGTCGACAGCCTGCAGGTGCGCGGCACGCTGCACATCCGCCCCGGCGCCGGTCCGCTGGATATCGTGATCAAGGCCTATGCCAGCCGCGCCAACGGCACGCAGCAGCCGATCAAGGGCCTCGCTGCCACGGCCGCGCCCGGTTTCTTCGAGATCAACGAAAACCGCATCGGCGAAAACCGCACGCGGCAATACGGCACCTCGGCCAAGGTTTCCTACGAACTATCGCCGCGCCTGTCGTTCACCTCGATCACCGCGATCGGCAACGGCAGCCTCGATGCCGCCTTCGACGCCGACGGATCGCCGCTGGACATCCTCGATCTGCAGCAAAAGGCCAAGTTCGACCAGTTCAGCGAGGAAGCGCGCTTCAACTACGAAGCCAAGGCGGTCAAGGCCGTGGCCGGCGTATTCTACGGCTGGGACAAGACGGTCGTCGACAACGGGTTCGACATCGGCAGCGCCATCGCACCTGGGGTCGACGGCGGTTTCTTCCAGCATTTCCGCCAGGTGCGCCGTACTTATGCGGTGTTCGGGCAGGCCGACGTGAACCTGACGCCCAAGCTCGTCGCCACGATCGGCCTGCGCTACAGCGCCGATCGCTCCGCCTATGACGATGGCTATGCCTATCTCTTCATGGGCGCGTTCGGCGGCACGCGCACACCGCTGTTCACCACGGTGCCCTGCACCACCGGCGTCGGCACCTGCCCTTACGACGCCAATGCGCGCTATGCGATCAAGGGGCGCAACAACGCCCTCACTGGTCGTGCTGCGCTGACCTATACATTCGACAGCGGCACGCTGCTCTACGCCAGCTACAATCGTGGCTATCGCTCCGGCGCGTTCAACGGCGGCGGCTACACCAATTCGGCCGGCATCACCTATATCAAGCCGGAATACGTCAACGCCTACGAAGTCGGCGCCAAGGGCCGCTTCCTCGATCGCAAGCTGGCCGTGGCGCTGGCGGCGTTCTACTATGATTACCAGAACCAGCAGTTGCAAGACACGCGGCCTGGCCCGGTCTCGTTCCTGCTCAACGCGCCCAAGTCGGAAAGCTACGGCTTCGAAGGCGAAGCAACCTATCGTGCCTCGTCGCGCTTCTCGCTCAACGCTTCGGTTGGCTATCTGCACGCCACCTACAAGGAACTGACGCTGTCCGGCACCAACCTTGCCGGCAATGATCTGCCCTTTGCGCCGCGCTGGACTGCGCAGGGCGGCTTTGACTGGGCGCCGTTCGACATCGCCGGCGGCCCGCTGACCTTCTCGCCCAACGTCAACTACGTCAGCCGGCAGTTCTTCTCGCCGTTCAATGCCGTCAACGCAGCCGGCGGTGCCCAGGTCAATTCCGAATTGCAGCAGGGCGCCTACGTCAAGGTCAACGGTGCGATCACATGGACGCGCGGCAATGTCACGCTGCGCGGTTGGGTGCAGAACCTGTTCCAGGAAAAGACCCTGGCCTATGGCCTGGATCTGCGCGGCGCCGGGTTCCCGTTCAACTATCTCGTCCCGGCCCAGCCCCGTACCTACGGCGGTTCGGTCCGCTTCACGTTCTGATCCCGTCATCAGGAGCCTTCATGATCCCGATCGAGACCCGGCCCGCCGCGAGCGATGAACTCGCGCTGTTCCGCGACGCCGTGCGCAAGTTCTTCGCCGCCCATCTCACGCCCCATCTCGACCGCTGGGAGGAACAGGGCATTGTCGACCGCGCCTTCTGGCTCGCCGCCGGCGAAGCGGGCCTGCTGTGCCCCACTGCACCCGAGGCATGGGGCGGGCTGGGTCTCGATTACCGCTACAACGCCGTGATCGGGGAAGAACTGGCCTATACCGGCAGTTCGGCGGGCCTGGTTCTGCAATCGGACATCGTGCTGGATTACATCGTCCACTATGCATCCGACGATCTCAAGGCCCGCTGGCTGCCGCGCATGATCACCGGCGAGGCGATCGTGGCCATCGCCATGACCGAACCGGGCACCGGCAGCGATCTTCAGGGCATCCGCACCACGGCCGTGCGCCAGGGCGATGACTATGTGATCAATGGCAACAAGACCTACATCACCAACGGCCAACTCGCCGATGTGGTGATCGTGGTCGCCAAGACCGATCCAGCCGCCGGGGCCAAGGGTATTTCTCTGATCCTGGTAGAGGCCGATCGTCCCGGTTTTGCCCGCGGCCGCAATCTCGACAAGATCGGCCAGCATTCGGCCGACACCTCGGAACTGTTCTTCAGCGACGTGCGCGTGCCGGCCAGCAACCGCCTGGGCGAAGAAGGCGCGGGCTTTGTCTATCTCATGTCGCAATTGCCCCAGGAACGCCTGTCTATTGCGATCAGCGCCCAGGCCCTGGCCCAGCGTGCGTTCGACGAGGCGGTCGCATTTACCAAGGATCGCAAGGCCTTTGGCAAGACGGTGTTCGATTTCCAGAATACCCGGTTTCAGCTGGCCGCGCTCCAGGCCGAACTGCAGGTGGGCTGGAGCCATATCGACTGGGCGCTGGAACGCCACGTCGCGGGCAAGCTGACCACCGCCGAAGCCTCTGCGGCCAAGCTATATCACACCGAACTGCTTGGCCGCGTGGCGGACGGGGCGCTGCAACTGCATGGCGGCGCGGGTTACATGAACGAATATCCGATCGCCCGGATCTGGCGCGATGCGCGCGTCATGCGGATCTATGGTGGCACGTCGGAAATCATGAAGGAAGTGATCGCCCGCAGCCTCTGAGTGCACTGGGCAATCGGTCAAAATGGCGCCGCCCGATATCGCCGGGCGGCGCCTTTGCCCATTCACACGAAGGTTTCGCCAGCCGCCGCCTTGACCCGCAGCAGGCTGGACACGGTGATCGGCGCGCCTTGCGCGATCTGCGCATCGAGTGCCGCGACGATCCGCGCCAGGCCGCACTGGTCCCCCCAGATCATCGGCCCACCGGTATAGACCGGCCAGGCATAGCCGGCGACCAGGGCCATATCGATGTCTGACGCGCGCAGCGCGATACCTTCTTCCAGCAGCTTGGCCCCTTCGTTCACCACGGGGAACAGCAGACTTTCGACGATGTCCTGTGCCGCAAGAGTCGGCGCGGGCTGTCCCGATCGCGCGGCAAAATCGCGGATCGTGGCTTCGGCAAAAGCCGAAGGCGTCCCGCGCCGCTGCGCATCATAGTCGTAATAGCCGCTGCCCGATTTCTGGCCCAGGCGCCCGGCTTCGCACAGCACCTCCTGCACGGTGCGACCGGCGGTGTTGTCCTTGTCCCAGCCGATCACGTCCAGCCCGACAAGGTCCATCATCTGGAACGGCCCCATGGGAAAGCCATAGCCAACCATGGCCGCATCCACGTCCCACGGCATCACGCCGCGTGCCAGCAGGCGATCGGCCGCCTCGGTACGCCGCGCCATCGCCCGGTTGGCGATGAAACCGTCACACACGCCCGAAAGCACTGCCACTTTGCCCAGCTTGCGGCCGAGTGTCATGGCCGTCTGGATCACGCGGTCGCTCGTCCTGGCCCCGCGCACCACTTCGAGCAGGCGCATGATGTTGGCCGGAGCAAAGAAATGCAGCCCGACCACATCGGCCGGTCGGCCGGTGACGCCAGCAATCGCGTCGAGATCGAGGAACGAGGTGTTGGAGGCGAGAACGGCTCCGGGCTTGGCCAGCGCGTCGATCTGGCGAAACACCCGCTGCTTCAAGTCGAGCTGTTCGAACACGGCTTCCACCACCAGGTCGGCCTGCGCCACAGCATCGAGCGTGCCTGCGGTAGCAAAGGCCGCGAGCCGCGCATCGCGCACCGTGTCTGAAATCCGGCCCTTGCTGGCCAGCGCCTCCAGCGTCGCGCGCACATGCGCCGCGCCGCGCTCCAGCGCCGCGGGATTGACGTCGATCATCGTCACCGGGAAACCGGCATTGAGAAATGCCAGGGTAATGCCGCTGCCCATCGTGCCTGCGCCGACCACGGCGACCGAGGCGATTGCCACTTCGCCGCAATCACGCGCCACCGGCACTTTGGCCGCCGCGCGTTCGGCGAAGAAGATGTGGCGTTGCGCAGCCGATTCCGGGCTGGCCATCAGTTCTTCGAACAGTTCCCATTCGCGCGTCAGCCCGGCTTCGAACGGACGATCCGTGGCCGCCTCGATCGCGCGGACGATATTGCCCGGCGCCTTGAAGCCGACGAAGGTCTTGGCATGGCGGGCGCGGTAGTCGGCAATACAGGCAGCGGCCTCTTGCGGGGTAAGGTCGGTCGGCAGGTCACGCGTCCGGCGCAGCGGCGCAGTGCTTGCCACCAGCTCACGGGCATAGGCCACCGCCTCGGCACGCAGGTCGTCGCCGTCCACCACGCGATCGATCAGGCCGCTACGCAGCGCCTGCGCCGCGCTCACCGGCTTGCCACCCACGATCAGGTCCAGCGCATGGGCCACGCCGATCAAGCGCGGGGCACGCTGCGTGCCGCCGGCCCCGGGCAGCAGGCCCAGTGCCACTTCGGGCAACCCCAGCTTGGCGCTGGGCACGGCAACGCGATAGTGGCAGGCGAGCGCCAGTTCCAGCCCACCGCCCAGCGCGGTGCCATGGATCGCGGCGACGATCGGCTTGCTCGCCCCATCGAACCGATCGAACATGTCGTGCAGGCCGGGCGCGGCAAACGGCTTGCCGAACTCGGTAATATCGGCCCCGGCAAAGAATGTGCGCCCCGCACAAAGGATGACCACGGCATTGACCGCCGGGTCGGCCAGGGCCTGGCCCATGGCATCATGAATCGCCTGGCGGACCGCCTGGCCCAGCGCATTGACCGGCGGCGAATCGATGGCGAGCACGGCCACGCCGTCCTCGTGCGTCAGGGTGGAAAGCGGATTGGTCATCGATCGGAAAGCCTCTCGCCATGGCGACCGGGAAAAGCGCCGGCCTGCCTTGCTGGCTGGCTTAAAAACTCCGCAAGGCGAAGTCAATTGATCGATCAGTTAACTTCACTGTTGCACCCCAAGCCGGGTCGTGGCTATGCTGGGGGCCAGACGATCGCCGGCCATGGCGCGCGTTTGCAATGGCGCTCCTTCCAGAAACCGCGCCCCCCGAAACGAGAGGTTGTCGATGCATCCCAGCGAGTTTGCCCGCGCCACGCCGGACAAGGCGGCGATCATCATGGCCGGCTCGGGCCAGACCGTCACTTTCGCGCAGCTTGAAGCCCGTTCCAACCAGGGCGCGCATCTCTTGCGCGGCGCCGGGCTGCAACCGGGCGCGGTCGTGGCCATGATGCTGGAAAACGATGCGCGCTATCTGGAAATCACGTGCGCCGCCCACCGCGCCGGGCTCTATTTCGTCTGCCTGTCGACGCGCCTTGCGCCTGCAGAGATCGCCTATATCCTGCAAGACAGCGGCGCGCAGATGTTGATTGCCTCGGGCACCTTGGCGCCGCTGCTGCATGCCGTGGCCGATGCCGTGCCGCCCTTGCGCTACACGCTCGGCCCGGCCGTTCCCGGTTGGCAGGCGTGGGAAGAGGCCACTGCCACCCTGCCGACCACCCCGATCGCCGATGAGCGCGCGGGGATCGACATGCTTTATTCTTCGGGCACCACCGGCCGCCCCAAGGGCATCAAGCCCCCGCTGCCGGCCGATCCGGCGATCACCACGCCGTCTCCACTCGGCACGGTCTGCGCGCGCCTGGGGTTCGGGGCAGACACGATCTATCTCAATCCCGCGCCGCTCTATCACGCCGCGCCGCTGCGCTGGTGCCGCGAAGTGCTGGCCCTGGGCGGCACGGTGGTGATCATGGAAAAGTTCGATCCGGAAGCCGCGCTCGCCCTGATCGCGCGCTACCGCATCACGCACAGCCAGTGGGTGCCCACCCATTTCGTGCGCATGCTCAAGCTGCCGGACGAGGCGCGCGCGCGGCACGATTGCTCGTCGCTGCGCCTTGCGATCCACGCCGCCGCGCCCTGTCCCGTGCCGGTCAAGCAGGCCATGATCGACTGGTGGGGCCCGATCCTGATGGAATACTATTCGGGCACCGAGGCGATCGGCATGACGCTGATCACCGCGCCCGAATGGCTGGCCCATCCCGGTTCGGTGGGTCGCGCGATGATCGGCACGCTGCACATCTGCGACGAGGACGACAATCCCCTCCCCCCGCGCCAGGAAGGGCTGGTGTGCTTTGCCGATGGGCCGGCGTTTGCCTATCACAACGACCCCGAGAAGACCGCCGCGGCGCATAATCGCCATGGCTGGGCGACATTCGGCGATGTGGGCTGGCGCGACGAGGACGGCTATCTCTACCTCACCGACCGCAAAAGCTTCATGATCATTTCGGGCGGGGTCAACATCTACCCGCAGGAAATCGAGAATGCCCTGGTCGTCCATCCGCGCATCGCCGATGCCGCCGTGGTCGGTGCCCCCGATCTGGAAATGGGCGAATGCGTGGTTGCGGTGATCCAGCCCATGGACATGGCCGATGCCACCCCTGCCTTCGCCCAGGAACTGATCGACTGGCTGCGCCACCAGCTTTCCGGGGTCAAGATCCCGCGCCGGGTGGAATTCATGGCTGAACTGCCGCGCCACCCCACCGGCAAGCTCTACAAGCGCGTGCTGCACGATCGCTATCGCCAACCCGGCGCCGAACTGCCGTCCCTGCTGGCGTTGCGCTGAGCGCCGGCCACCACGACAAGACACAAGACTGGAGAGTGCCGAGATGAGCGGGTTTGCCATCAACCAGATCGCCGATCCCACTTTGTATGGAGACCCGCAGCGGCTGCAACAATTCTACGACTGGCTGCGCCGCGAACATCCGGTCGCCTGGGCCGATCCCGAAGGCTTCCGTCCGTTCTGGGTCGTCTCACGCCACGCCGATATTCGCGAGCTGGAGCGCCAGCCGGAAATCTTCAACGCCGGCCCGCGCATGACCTTGCTGCCGATCCCGGTCGAACAGGCCAACGTGGCGATCTTTGGCGTCGAATCCGGGGTCTTCCCGCTGACTGCCATGGACGGCGCCCACCATCAGGCAATGCGCGCGCTGACGCAGGACTTTTTCCTGCCCAAGAATATCCGCAAGCTGGAAAGCGCCATCGCCGCGCATGCCGAGGCGTTCGTGGCGCGCATGGCACAGGACGAAGGGCAGTGTGACCTCGCCGCCGATATCGCCTTCTGGTATCCGCTACGTGTCGCCATGGCGATCCTCGGTATCGACGAGCAGGACGAGGCCCGCATGCTGCGCCTGACGCACGAGCTGTTCGGCGCGTCCGATCCTGCCGTGCGCCGTCCGGGCCTGAGCGAGGCGGAGCATATCGTCGCCGTGAAGCAGGACTACATCGCCTTCTTCGATGCGATCACCCGCGATCGCCAGGCCAATCCGCGCGATGACGTGGCCACGCTGATCGCCACCGGCATGCCGGGCGGCGCAGACATGAGCGCGGAAGAGCGCCTGGGCTATTACGTGATCGTCGCCACCGCCGGGCACGACACGACGGCCGCCTCGATCGTCGGCGGCATGCAGGCCCTGCTCGACAACCCCGACCAGATGGCCTTGCTCAAGGCCCATCCCGAACTCGCGAAGACCTTCGTCAACGAGGCGATCCGCTGGACCGCGCCGGTCAAGCACTTCATGCGCAACGTGACGCAGGACTACACCCTGCACGGCCAGACGCTGCGCGCAGGCGATCATGTGCTGCTCTCGTTCGGCGCGGCGACACGCGATCCCGTGGCCTTTGGCGATGCCGACCGTTTCCGCATCGATCGCGCCCTCAACAACCACCTTGCGTTCGGGCACGGCCCGCACACCTGCCTTGGCCAATATCTCGCCAAGCTGGAAATCGAGGCATTCTTTGCCGCTTTCTTTGCCCAGATCGCCACGATCGAGCCGGCCGGCCCGCCGATATACACCGAAGGCTCGTTCGTCAGCGGCATCCGCTCCATGCCGGTACGCTATACCCGCCTGCCTCGGACGGTTGCAGGCGCATGATGCCGCAGGCGTTCGAACAGATCACGCTGGACGTTGCCCACGGCGTCGCCACGCTTGCGTTGCATCGGCCCGACAAGCTCAACGCGTTTACCACGCAGATGATGCGCGAAATGGTGGCGGCGCTCGACCTGATCGATGCCGATGACGCGATCCGCGCCGTCATCGTCACCGGCAGCGGCCGCGCGTTCTGCGCCGGGGCCGACATTTCCGGGGGCGCCGACAATTTCCGCGTCGAGGCGGGCGCGACCGGCACGCCAAACTACAGCGACCCGGCCACGCGCGACGGCGGCGGGATTTTGGCCTTGCGCATCTTCCAGCTCAAGAAGCCGATCATCGCCGCGATCAACGGTCCGGCCATCGGCATCGGCGCAACCATGCTGCTGCCGATGGACGTGCGGCTGGCCAGCGACACCGCACGGTTCGGCTTCGTCTTCGCACGGCGCGGCATCGTGCCCGAGGCGGCATCAAGCTATTTCCTCCCCCGCCTCGTCGGCATCAGCCGCGCGCTGCGCTGGTGCTATACCGGCGCGGTATTCGGTGCCGACGAAGCCCTCGCCGGCGGTCTGGTGGAACAAGTCGTTCCGCCTGCAGACCTCCTCCCCACCGCCCAGGCCCTGGCGCGCGAGATTGCCGACAACGCTGCGCCGGTCTCCATTGCGCTCACCCGCCAGATGCTGTGGCGTGGCTTGGGCATGCACGATCCGATGGAAGCGCACCGCATCGAGAGCCGCGGCATCCTCACCCGCAGCCAGAGCGCCGATGCGCAGGAAGGCGTCGCCGCTTTCCTCGAAAAACGCCCCGCCCGCTTCCCCGACCGCGTCTCGGCAGACATGCCGGACTACTTCCCGTGGTGGGACGAACCATCCTATGGCTGAGTTGCCCTCGGCAGCGTGAAGCGCCGTTATTGCGCAGGCGACAGACTTTCCCATCAGCGGAACGCGCCATCAGGCGCGTGCGCAAAGTCGTGCCAATACCTGACCGCTCGCACTCGATCGCGACACAGTGAGCGAGCGAAAAACGCCTATTTTTCCGTGTCTTGCTTCGTATTTTAGGGTAGCCCAGCGCGCTGCCGGAGGGGGCACATGGCGGAGAGGGTGGGATTCGATATTAAGCTTTATCTTGTTGATATTATTATATTTAATATCAATTTCCTCCCAAAATGCCCCCTTATGTGCCCCCAAGATTTATGGACGCAAGCGGACCTAAGTGGTCGAAAGCAGAGCAGCAAGCGTACAGCTACGCTAATTGCGAATCACCTCTTGAATGGAGTTTAAGGCGCTCCAGCGCGAGGCAAGTTCGGCGAAAGCGTCCCCTACAAGGTCAACGGCTCAGGCCGGCCGAGGGCAAAAGACGGCCAGCTGCCCGGCCCGCCGCCGATCATGCCCATGCGGAGTCGACGGTTCATAGTCTTTCCTGGTTCGTTGATTACAGTTCGACGAACGCGATAAATGCGGGGTCCGGGACTGCGACCTCCGCAATTGGCGTCAAGGCTCCGGTCGTCGCACAGACCGCATAGGAGCGGACCAGATCGGCAGGG
This sequence comes from uncultured Novosphingobium sp., assembly GCA_964468165.1. Classification (GTDB taxonomy): domain Bacteria; phylum Pseudomonadota; class Alphaproteobacteria; order Sphingomonadales; family Sphingomonadaceae; genus Novosphingobium. Next base: position 26,941 of record CAYXUN010000046.1, read on the forward strand.
CGATCCGCGACGAGAGCAAAGCTTCCGTCCGGGGAAAAGGTAAACCTGCGCGCTGCGAGGCCGGGGTGCATCGACGCTGCAAGCGGTACCGAGCCGAGGCGGGAAAGTACACCTTCGGCATTGCTTGAAAACCAGGCCAGGCTGTCCTCACCGCGGTTGTTGACGTAGACAAGTCCGCCAGAGGGGTGAACCCGCACTTCCGCCGGCTCGTTGCAGCGCTCACAGGGCTGGCCAAGGGTCGTAACAGTGTGGAGACGCTCCAACGCGCCCGCCTTTGCATCGAACCGCAACGATGCCAGTTCCGAAGAAAACTCGAGCGTAGCAAAGGCCAGACCGCTGACGGGATCGAACGCCAGGTGGCGCGGACCGGTCTGCGCCTCGAATTGCAGGTGCGAGACCTTTTGCAAACACTCACCCAGACGAAAGACTTCGATGCGGTCGGCGCCTTTGTCGCATACCAGCAGGAAGTCTCCGGAAGGATCGATGACCGCACAATGGGCATGCGGGCTGGCCTGGGCATGGCCGCCGTTCTGCGGCGACGAATTGGGATCGGGCCCGTGACCCTCGAAGATCTGGACATCGCTGGCGGGCGCAATCGAACCATCGCTTGCCAGCGGAAAGACCACGACAGTCGAATCGTCATAGACGTAGCGGGTGCTCCAACCCCCATCGGGAAGCCGGACGACCTTTTCCACGTGCTGGAAGTCGCCGTGATTGGCGCTCACCAGCAGGCGATGTTTTGCCGAGTAGTCTAGAAAAGTGGGACGTGGGCCAGGCGCAATCTGGGAATTTCGCCAGCTCAGTGATCCCGTCTGAATATCGACGTGGAAAGCTTGGACCGTCGCAGGTTGGTCGACCGGGCCGCGCCCATCGGTCTTGCGCTCATCGACCACATACAAGGTCGAGGTCTCAGGAGCATAGACCAGATAGCCCGCATCCTTCGGCTCGGTGGCGTAATTGAGCGGCTGCAGGTCACGGCCGTCATCCGAAACAGTCAGGCCAAAAATGCCACCGCCTTTGGTGCCAGGAGCAACACCATAAGTGCCGACATAGGCAATCAATCGACTCATCAACCGGCCTCGGCGACCTGGCCGATACCGGTAAGCCGGCGCAGCATTTCATGATGACGCCGCACCTGATCGACCTCGCTCATCATCTCGGCGCGGGTGCGGTCCTGCGAGTAGCGCTGACCTTCGTACTCGGTGTTGATGTAGCCGGTGAAGCCGCCCTCGATCAGCGCGCCGATCGCGCCTTCGTAATCGATCGCGGCATCGTGGTATTGGCCTGGCCGCCCCGGAATCTCGGACATGTGGTTGAACTTGCCGTGGCAACTGATTACGTGCCCGGCGAGCTGCCGCATCGTATCGAGCGAAGTGTGCGACAGCATCAGCGCCTCGCAGACAACGATGTAGTCCAGCTCGCCGGGATGCGGCACCCGCTCCTCGGCAAACTGCTTGAGCGCCGCGAACACCCCTTTGATTTCCGGCACGCAATCGCCCGTGTTCACGAACTGTTTGAACGCCACGCGCAGATTGCCGGCAGTCTGACTGAACAGCACATTCGGATCGAACGGTCCACGTCCGGCGCCGAGCAGATCGGCCAGTTTGTTGGCCGCTGCTGAGGCCTCAGGCTTCGCCCCCCGCCGCTCGTACTGCGCGAGCAGGACCTCGGTCGGGCGGAAGCCAAAGATCCCAAAATCGGGCACGATGCCAAGATGCCGCGTGCCGGTGCGCTCAGCATAGTCGATGATCTCGGTAACTTGCTGGCCTTCAAGCCGCATCGGCTGATGGACCTCCTTGCCGAGCCGGATGTTCCCCGTCAGCACCAATGGCACAGATTTGAGGTTGTGATGTAAGGAGGGTTGGGGCTTCGTCGCAGTGACGAAGGAACGAAGATGAAGCCCCAATCCTCCTTGAAAAAATCGCTGACGAAGGCCCCTGCTGAGCGGGAGGTGAAAGACATCCGACGACAGACCCGCCGGCACTTCTCGGCCGAAGACAAGATCCGCATCGTGCTCGATGGCCTGCGCGGCGAGGACAGCATTGCCGAGCTGTGCCGCAAGGAAGGCATCGCCCAGAGCCTGTATTACACCTGGTCGAAGGAGTTCATGGAGGCCGGCAAGCGCCGCCTGGCGGGCGACACCGCCCGTGCTGCGACCACCGGCGAGGTGCAAGACCTGCGCCGCGAGGCCCGCGCTTTGAAGGAATGCGTTGCCGACCTGACCCTCGAAAACCGCCTGCTCAAAAAATGTATGACCCGCCCTGTCCATGCAAGGGTCGATCGGTGGTGACGGTGCCAGTCTGCACAAATGTATCCGGCCTCTCGCGAGTGGACCGCTGTTGCGGCCAGGCCTTGATGAGATCCGCGCGTATCGTTCTCGGATAAATGCTTCGGGCTGGTAGCCCGTTTTTTTGACGGAGCTTACGATACGCAGGTCAACTGTTTCGTCATCACGCTCACGAACCTCGCAGTCTGTAGCGGTCCAGATCAGCCGAAGGCTGGATCCCTCCGCTCGTAACTGGCACCGGGCTTCGTCAGCACGACCCACAAGATGCGGGCGATCTTGGCTGCCAAGGCGACGGTGACCTTGTTCTTATGCATTCGGCGTTCCAGCCCATCAAGCCATGGCCCCAGGCGGTCCCGGCTTCGGTCGAGATGCGTCACGCAGGATCTAGCTCCGTGGATGATCATGCGCCGGAGGTACTTGTTGCCACGTTTGCTGATGCCGAGCAGCCTCGTTTTGCCCCCAGTAGAGTACTCCCGCGGCACGAGCCCAAGCCATGCCGCCAGATCGCGAGCTTTGCGGAACTGACGCCCCGTGCCGGCCGATGCAAGCAAGGCGGTGGCCCCCAGGGGGCCGACACCGGGTACAGTCATTAAGCGACGGGCCGTATCGCTGCGCGCTGCGATAGCTTCGATCTCGCGGTTCATGGCGGCGATGCGCTGTTCGAGATCGCCGAGTTCCCCGAATACCTCAGTCAGCATTCGGCGCATGGCGGGCGTGAGCTCATTGTCCATATCCCCGAGCACCCGTGGCATGTCGGCTTTGAACTTGCCGGCACCTTGGTGGATTGCGATGCCGTATTCCAGGCAAAAGGCGCGCATCTGACTGATCAGTCGCGTGCGATGAGCGATCATCCTGTCCCGGACGCGGTGCAGAGCCTGCAGGTCAATCTGTTCCGGCGACCGGATCTCCACGAAGCGCATCGTCGGCCTGGTTACCGCTTCTGCGATGGCTTCGGCGTCGATGATATCGTTCTTGTTCGACTTCACGAACGGCTTCACGAACTGTGCCGGCACGATCCGCACAATGTGACCCATCGCTTGAAGTTTGCGCGCAAGCCACTGCGAACCGGGACACGCTTCCATCCCGACCAACACCGGCGACGCACGCTCAAAGAACTGCAGCAACGTCTCCCGTCTGAAGGTGGCTTTCTGGATCGGTGCGTGAGAAGCATCGAGGCCGACGACGTGAAAGACCGTCTTGCCGATGTCGATGCCGAACACGGCTGCATCTCTTGGCTTGTTCCGTATGCTCATTGCATCCTCCTTCTTGATCGCTCGACTGTGGATGGAAGGACAGGGCGGGTCATCCCATTAAGCATGATCGCGGATGGGGGCGACGACGAATGAGGTATCCCGCATCAGAAAAGCTCGAGATCATCCGGATCGTCGAGCAGTCGCACCTGCCCGCCAAGCGCACGCTGGATCAGCTCGGCATCCCCCGCCGGACGTTCTACCGCTGGTATGATCGCTTCCTTGAGGGCGGGCCGGAGGCGCTGGAGGATCGTCCATCGGCGCCGAGCCGGGTGTGGAACCGCATCGGCGACGACATCCAGGACCAGATCGTCGAGATGGCACTGGATTACAGCGAGCTGTCACCGCGCGAACTGGCCGTGCGCTTCACCGACGAGAGGCGCTACTTCGTATCCGAAGCCACGGTTTACCGCCTGTTGAAGGCCCATGACCTGATCACCAGCCCGGCCTATGTCGTGATCAAGGCCGCCGATCAGTTCCACACGAAGACCACGCGGCCGAACGAGATGTGGCAGTCCGAGTTGGCTTCGCCGCCCTTCGGGTCACCTACTTCAAGATCATCGGGTGGGGCTGGATGTACCTGTCGACCGTGCTCGACGACTTCTCGCGCTACATCATCGCCTGGAGGCTGTGCACCAACATGCGGGCCGAGGACGTCACCGACACGCTGGACCTCGCCCTCAAGGCTTCGGGCTGCGACAGCGCCACCGTGCTGCACAAGCCCAGGCTGCTCAGCGATAACGGCCCCAGCTACATCGCTGGTGAACTGGCGGAATACATCGAGGCCCAGAAGATGAGCCACGTGCGCGGCGCACCGTGCCACCCACAGACCCAGGGCAAGATCGAACGCTGGCACCAGACCCTGAAGAACCGCATCCTGCTGGAGAACTACTTCCTGCCCGGCGACCTCGAGGCCCAGATCGAGGCCTTCGTCGAGCATTACAACCACCAGCGTTACCACGAGAGCCTGAACAACGTGACGCCCGCCGACGCCTACTTCGGCAGGGCACCAGCCATCATCAAACAGCGTGAAAGGATCAAGCGACAGACCATCGAATATCGGCGCTTGCAACACCGCAAGCTCGCCGCCTAACATCAACCTCCAGACGAGGCCCGCACTCCGCTAATTTACGCCGCGCGCTGCGCCATATGTTCTGACGACGGACAGCTTCGATCAGGATCTTTGCCTCAGCCAAGGTGTAGAAGATCTCGCCATTCAAGAGCTCGTCGCGCATCGAGCCATTGAAGCTTTCACAGTAGCCGTTCTCCCAAGGGCTACCTGGAGTGATGTAGAGCGTCTTCACGCCGATCTTCGCCAGCCATTGCTGCACGGCATTGGCGATGAACTCGGTGCCGTAGCACATTGGGAAGCGGGCCCTCGAAGGGCCGCTTCGCCTTGATG
>CAYXUN010000047.1:0-29278 GCA_964468165.1 uncultured Novosphingobium sp.
CATTTATGCGTTTACGACCTAGGTCAGTCCCCAGGGAATGGGGCGCTCAGGCAAAGACGGCGGCCTGCGCCAGGCTGGCCTGGGCATGGTTGACCGCGCGCACCAGGCTGCGCAGCAACAGGCATGCGGCAAGGCCGGCCACCGCCACCACCGGCACCAGCACGAAGCGGCCGAACTCGGTGGCCTCGATCCCGGCGCGGTTGCTCAGGTTCATGCCGATCATCGCCACCAGCCACGCGCCCCACCATTGCGGCAGGGTGGCGGTATCCTGCCCGGTGGCCTGGCCATCGTGCAGCACGCTTTCGCGCCAGATCTCGCGCATCACGTCATAGGGCTTGAACAACCCTGCCACCGGCACGAAGGTCCACAGCCAGGCCATGACGGGCCCATGCTTCAGGTTGCGGCCGGCCGCGCGCAGGTTGGCATTGGCGCGCGACAGCCACATGCTGGAAAGGATGATGGCAAGCAGCACCGCGATCACCCCAAGGATGGCGGCCGGCGCCATGACCGAGGGGAGCGCGCGCATGCCATCGATAGTGCTGGTGCCGACCAGGGCAATGGCCATCATCACGCCGCTGACCGGCAACAGCCATGACAGCACGGCCGTCAGCCGGTTGAGCCGGAAAAGCCCTTGTTCCAGTGTCAATTTCGCCACGTGCATCCCCCGCCGTTTCCTTGCGGAATAAGCGGGGGCTGGCGCCGCGGCAAGCGCGATCAGGCGATCTTCTTGACCCAGCCGTGGGTATCGGCCGCTTCGCCGCGCTGGATCGAGACCAGGCGCTGGCGCAGCTTCTGGGTCAGCTGGCCGGGGCCGCCCGAACCGATGGTGAATTCGCCGTTGTGATCGGCCACCTTGCCCACCGGGGTAACCACTGCGGCCGTGCCACAGGCAAAGGTTTCCACCAGCTTGCCCGACGCGGCATCGGCGCGCCACTGGTCGAGGCTGTAGCGTTCCTCGCGCACGGTCAGGCCTTCCTCGCGCGCCAGGGCGATCAGGCTTTCGCGGGTGATGCCGGGCAGAATCGTGCCGCCCAGCGGCGGGGTGAGGATCGAGCCATCGTCGAACGCGAAGAACAGGTTCATGCCGCCCAGTTCCTCGATCCACTTGTGCTCGGCCGCGTCGAGGAACAGCACCTGGTCGTGGCCGCGGGCAAAGGCTTCCGCAGTGGGCACCAGGCTGGCGGCATAGTTGCCGCCGCACTTGGCCGCGCCCGTGCCGCCAGGCGCGGCGCGGGTATAGTCGCTGACCCAGATCGACACGGCGGGCGAGCCCGACTTGAAATAGTTGCCGGCGGGGCTGGCGATCACCATGAAGCGATAGGCCTTGGCCGGGCGCACGCCGAGGAACGCTTCAGACGCGAACATGAACGGGCGCAGGTAAAGCGAGCCGCCTTCGACGGTGGGGAACCAGTCCTTGTCGGTCAGCACCAGTTGCTCAACCGCGGCGATGAACAGGTCTTCGGGGATTTCGGCCATGGCCAGGCGGCGGGCCGAGGCGTTGAAGCGCGCGGCGTTGGCTTCCGGGCGGAACAGGGCGATGCCGCCATCGGCCAGGCGGTAGGCCTTGAGCCCTTCGAAGATTTCCTGGGCATAGTGTAGCACGGCGGCCGCCGGATCGAGTGCGATCGGGCCATAGGGCAGGATCTGCGCGTTGTGCCAGCCTTCGCTTTCCGTCCAGTCGATCGAGACCATGTGGTCGGAAAACTTGGTGCCAAAGCCGGGATTGGCCAGTACCTGCGCGCGCACATCGGCCGCAGCGGGTGCGGGATGGGGAACGCGGGTAAAGCGCAACGCAGGCGCGGCGGTTGTCGCCATGGCACAATCATCCTTGAAGATAGGGAATCGGTGATTCGCCCGTTGAACGATTGTTGCGTTTAACGCAAGGAAAAAGAAATAAATGTGAAGGGCCGCCTCGGCAATCCGAAGCGGCCCTTCGCATGGTCAGCGGCCGGAAGTGCCGCTCACGAAGCCTTTATCGCTGTGCTGGAAATCAGCGATAATGCCTCGCGCTGCGGAATGCCGACCTCTCTGCTGAACCATGAGACATCGGATCACCTCCTTTCGCGCTGTTGAGCCAAAGTCGCTGCCCGGGGCGTTCCGAACAGCTGGGCCGGGAGGGTTTCAGGTCCGCTCACCAACCTTGTGATCTATGTGCGCAATCGGGGGCCAAACAACAAGACTTGCATTCATTTATTTTGCCGTCAAAATCGTCGCTTCGCGCCTGCGTCGAGGGGCCTGTGATACGCGTCAAAGCCCCGGTTTTGCGGGGGTTTCAGCGGCAATCCTCGATCACCCGGCCCACTTCTGCCCATGCGGGCAATACCAGGGCGGGCAGGCCGTTGACATCGACCATGAAGCGCCCCCGGCTGAACGCCATGGCATCGAGCAGGTTGTCGCGCGCGGGCAGGGTGATCGCCAGCGTCTGCGCGTCGAGCGGCACGGCGCTCATCGCGCGCTGCTGGCTGGTGGTGGTGATCGTGGCGGGCACGGGCTGCCCGGCGGCGCCGGCAATCCGCAGGGTGACCTGGCCCTGGCGGCATTCCATCGCAAAGACCGCACCGACGCCAGGCTGGCCGAACTGCGCCAGGCCATTGGCATAGCGCCAGGTGCCCGGCGTTTGCGGCAGATCGCGCCAATCGGCCGGCGCGCTGGCCATGGGCGGCGGCGCTGATGGTGGCGGCGCTGCCGGGGCAGGGCGCACCGGGGCAGGCGGGATCACCGCTTGCGAGGCGCAGCCGGCGGTCAGCAGCGCCAGCATGGCGGCGCCAAGCCCGGCCCAGGGGGAATTTCGCGGCGGAGAATTGCGCCCATGCCGGGCGGCGCGGTTGATCTTCATGCCCGGCTTATGGAAGGAAGCGGGCGTGACCACAACCCGAACGCCCTCGCCCGATCCGGCACCGCGTGCCAAACCTGCGTCCAAGCAGCGCATCGACCAGTTGCTTGTCGAGCGCGGCCTGGCAGAAAGCCGCGCCCGCGCCCAGGCGCTGATCCTGGCTGGCCTGGTCTATGTGGGCCAGGCCAAGGTGGCCAAGGCCGGGCAGGCCGTGCCCGCCGATGCGCAGATCGAGGTGCGCGGCCGCGATCATCCCTGGGTGTCGCGCGGCGGGATCAAGCTGGCCCATGCGATCGACCATTTCGGCCTCGATCCCGCAGGGGTCATCGCGATGGACATCGGCAGTTCCACCGGCGGCTTTACCGATGTGCTGCTGCAAAAAGGCGCGGCCCATGTCTTTGCGGTGGATTCGGGCACCAACCAGCTGGCGTGGAAGCTGCGCCAGGACCCGCGTGTCACCGTTCTGGAGCAAACCAGCGCGCGTATCCTGACGCCTGCGCACATCGACCAGCCGGCGACCTGGGTGGTGTGCGATGCCAGCTTCATTGCCCTTGCCAAGGTGCTGGAAGTGCCACTGGCACTGGCGGCGCGGCCCACCCGCCTGGTCGCGCTGATCAAGCCGCAATTCGAAGTGGGCCGGGCCGAAGTGGGCAAGGGCGGGGTGGTGCGCGATCCCGCACTGCACGCGCGCGTCTGTGCCGAGGTGCGCGAATGGCTGGAAAGCGGCGGCTGGATCGTGGAAGGCATCGTCGAAAGCCCGATCACCGGGCCAGAGGGCAACGTAGAATTCCTTATAACTGCGTTTCGGAATGAGATTCCCTCGCCAATTGCCTAGAGCGACGACACTTGCCATACCGTTCACGGGGCCGGGCATCTTCCGGAACCATTTGCTTGAGGCAGACGTAAAACCACACCATGCGTTACCTTGCTTCACCCGCGCAGCTTCGCGCCAGCCTCGTGCGCTGGTCGCTGTTCACCATCCCCCTGGTGCTGGGGCTCGGCTTCCTGTCCGGCCGCTCGGCTGGCAGCGGGCCTGACAACCCGTGGTTTGCCGGGCTGGTCAAGCCGGCGATCTTCCCGCCGCCGGTAACCTTCGGCATCGTGTGGAGCGTGCTATACCTGGCGATGGGCCTGGCGCTGGCCATGGTGCTGGCCGCGCGTGGCGCCCCGGGGCGGCCGGTCGCGGTGGTGGCGTTCATCGTGCAACTTCTGCTCAACCTGTCGTGGAGCCCGGTGTTCTTTGCGCTGCATCGCATGGTCGTGGCACAGGGGATCATCCTGGCGCTGATTCCGCTGGTGGCGCTCACGCTCTATCTGTTCTGGCGCGTGCGGCCTGCGGCGGGGTGGCTCTTGGCGCCCTATCTGGCCTGGGTGTGCTTTGCCGCGTTCCTCAATTTCCAGTTCATCCAGGCCAATCCCGGTGCCGATGGCGCGATGGCGCCCGCGCCGGCGGCGGTGCACATCGATTTCCAGCAGGGATAACTGCATTGGGCGCTTGCGGTTCGCCGGCGCCCACACCATGTAGGCGGCAAGACGTTCAACCCCAGGATGGGCCGCCATGCAGACCGAAAACCCGATGATCGCCGATTTCGTCAAGGTGCTGAACAGCGCCGCCGGTACGCTGGCCGGGCTGGGCCGCGAAGCGGGCGAAACCGCCCGGGAAAAGGCGCGCGAAGTGTTTGGCGGGTTTGACTTCGTCAGCCGCGAAGAATTCGCCGCGGTCAAGGAAATGGCCGCCAATGCCCGCGAAGAAGCCGAGGCGCTCAAGGCCCGCATCGCCGCGCTCGAAGCGCGCCTTGCCGGCAACTCCGGCAGCACCGACCAGGCCTGATCGCGCTGGCAGCGGCGCGCTATGCGTGCCGCTGCCTTGCCCGCTTGGTAAAGGCTGAATCAGGACGTCAGGGTGCGCGCCAGCGTCGCGTCGCAGTCCAGGCGCCAGGCCAGGCCATCGGGCGCATAATCCAGCGTCACGTCTGCCTTGAGGCTGCGCGACGGGATATGCCGGATCAGCGTGGTACCAAAGCCCGAGCTTTGCGGCGGGGCCACGCGCGGGCCACCACGTTCGCGCCAATCCACCACGAACCGCTCGGCGCGATCCTCCCAATAGAGCCAAACCTGCCCACCGGGCTGTGACAGCGCGCCATATTTGAGCGCATTGGTCGCCAGTTCGTGCAGCGCCATGCCGATGATTTCGGCCGTGCGCGGCGAGAGCAGCATGTCTGGCCCGCAGACCTTGACCAGCGCGCGGCTCTCGCGATCGAGGATCGCCAACTGCGCATCGACCAACTCGGCCATGGGAATGTGCTGCCAGCCGCGCTTTACCAGCAGATCCTGGTTGGCCGACAGGCTCGACAGGCGGCTTTCAAAGCGACGCAGGAATTCCGGGTCACCCCCGCCAGAGCGGCGCGCCAGCGCCTGGACCACCGCCAGCATGTTCTTCGAACGGTGGTTCACTTCCATCAGGAGAAGGCGGATCTGCTCTTCCTTCTCCAGCATCTCGGTTACGTCGGTATTGGTGCCGAACCAGTTGACGATGCGGCCGGTCTCGTCGCGAATGGGCTTGGCCCGCGACAGGAACCAGCGATAGCTGCCATCGCGCCCACGCATGGGATAGGTATCCTCCCATTCGCGACCAGCGCCGATATCGCCGTAGAATTTTGTGACCACACGTTCCATGTGATCGGGGTGGTGCACGGGAAGCCGGCGCTGCCTGACGCACTGGTCCTCGGTCAGCCCGGTGTAGTCATACCAGCGCTTGTTGAACCACAGCAGGGTGCCATCCGGATCGGTCACCCAGGTCAACTGCGAGATATTGTCGGCCAGCATCTGCAGGCGGTGCTCGCGCTCCGCCAGGGCAGTAAGCGCCGCATGGCGCCGGGTCACGTCGCGGGCAATCTTGCTCGCGCCCACCACCGTGCCATCGGCGGCCAAAATCGGCGATACCGTCAGCGATACGCGGAACTGGCTGCCGTCCTTGCGCTGGCGGATCGTTTCGAAGCTCTGCACCTGTTCGCCGCGCGCGATGCGGGCGATGATTTCGTCTTCCTCGGCCTGCCGATCGGCCGGGATCACACGGCGAATCGACTGGCCGACCATCTCGGCCTCGGTAAAGCCGAAGATCCGGGTGGCCGCCGGGTTCCACGTGAGAACGGTGCCATCCAGCGCCTTGCTGATGATGGCATCGTTCGATGATTTCACGATGGCAGAAAGGTGGGCTTCCGCCAGCACATTGTCGCTCCGGTCCAAAGCCCCGTCCGCGGGCACCTTAGGCGGCAGCGCCAGCATGTCAAACGGCCGATGGGACAGGGAAAAAGGTGATCGTCACAGCCCCACCGCCCTGAGCGCCTGGTCGAGATCCTCAATCAGGTCATCCGGGTCTTCCAGGCCGACGTTGAGGCGCAGCATGCCTTCGCCCACGCCCATGTCGGCGCGGCCCTCGGGGCCCACGCCATGGTGGGTGGTGGTGGCGGGGTGGCACATCAGCGAGCGCGAATCCCCGATGTTGTTGGAGATGTCGATCAGCTTGAGCGCGTCGAGCAGGCCATGGGCCTGGCTGCGGCCGCCATCCAGCACGATCGAAAAGATCGTGCCGCCCGCGCTCATCTGGCGCATCGCCAGGTCATGCTGCGGATGGCTCTTGAGCCCGGGATAGAGGATCGTGGGCACCCGCGCTTCGACGAATTCGGCCACCTTCTGGGCATTCTGGCTCTGCCGCTGGATGCGCAGGTCGAGCGTTTCCAGGCCCTTGAGCACGACCCAAGCGTTGAACGGGGCGCAATTGGGCCCGGTGTTGCGCTGGAAAGGCAAGAGCACGTTGTCGATGAAATCCTGGCTGCCGCAGACGGCGCCGGCCAGCACGCGGCCTTGGCCGTCCATCATCTTGGTGGCCGAATAGGCAACCACGTCGGCACCGAATTCCATCGGGCGCTGCAGGGCATAGGTGGCAAAGGCGTTGTCGACCACGGTAGTGATGCCGTGGGCCTTGGCCAGCGCGCAGACATGGCCCATGTCGACGATGCCCATGGTCGGGTTGGCCGGGCTTTCGAAGAAGAACACCTTGGTATTGGGCCGGATGGCCGCTTCCCAGGCGGCATTGTCGGTCGCATCGATCAGGGTGCCTTCCACGCCAAAGCGCGGCAGCAGACTTTCCACCAGCCAGCGGCACGAACCGAATGCGGCCTTGGCCGCCACGATATGGTCTCCGGCCGAAAGCTGGCAGAGCAGGGCCGTGGTCATCGCCGCCATGCCGCTGGCCTGGGTGCGGCAGGCCTGCGCCCCTTCCATCAGGGCGATGCGTTCTTCCAGCATGGCCACGGTGGGGTTCTGCAGGCGGGAATAGGTCATCCCCGGCTGTTCGCCGGCAAAGCGCGCGGCCACGGTGGCGGCATCGTCATAGGCATAGCCCGAAGTCAGGAACAGCGCCTCGGACGTTTCGCCCATTTCCGAACGCCAGGTGCCACCGCGCACGGCCTTGGTGGCCGGGCGCCAGGATTGGGTGATCGAGCGGTCTTGTCCGGTGGTGCGTTTCATGGCCCGCAGCCTTAGTTTGGCCGGACCGACCATGCAAGGCGTTGCACGGGCAGGGGCCATTGCACCGGCGGGGGCATTTGGCGTATCGCGCCCGGTCAATGACCCAGCCGATCCCGCTGCCCCCGCGCGCATCCGAACCCGATCCGATCCGCGCCGTGCTGGCGATCGTCGCCTGCTTTGCCGTCCTGGTATTCTGGCGGCTGGGCACGCCGTCGAAGATCATGTTCGATGAAGTGCATTACCTGCCGGCGGCCCGCCACCTCATCGACCTGTCCAGCCGGCTCAATCCCGAACACCCCCTGCTGGGCAAGGAACTGATCGCGCTGGGCATGATGACCTGGGGCGACAATCCCTTTGGCTGGCGTTTCTTCAATGCGCTCTATGCCGTGATCGGGCTTTACGCCGCGATTCGCGCGTTCTGGTGGGCCAGCCTGTCGGCGCGCGGTACGGTGCTGTTCGGCCTGTTCATGGCCACCAACTTCATCTGGTTCGTGCTGGCGCGCATTGCCATTCTCGACATGGCGATGGCCGCCTCGCTGGCGCTGGCGTTCTGGCAGTGGGCGCTGGCGGCCCGGCGCGGCGCGCGGGTGCACCTGGTCCTGGCGGGCATGTTCATGGGCCTGTCGATGGGCGGCAAGTGGACCGGCGTGCCGCTGATGGTCTTTCCCGGCCTGTGGTATGCCTGGGCGCGCTGGCAGGCCAGCGCCGGCGTGGCTGGCCCGCGGCGGGCCCTGGCCTGGCTGATCGGCCGCCAGGGCGGGCCGGTGCCCGGCGTGTGCCTGGCAGAGGCGGCGGTGTGGCTGGGGATCTGGCCGGTGCTGGTCTATTTCGCCACCTTCACTCCGGCGATGTTCTACAAGATCAATCCGCTCAGCCCGTGGCACCTGATCGAATGGCAGCAGACCATGCTGAAACTGCAGGACAGCGTGGTGAAGCCGCACCGCTACATGAGCCACTGGTACCAGTGGATGTTCAACGCGCGGCCGATCTGGTTCTTCTATGAAAAGTGGGACGGCGCGCAGCGCGGCGTGCTGATGATCGGCAATCCCTACAGCATGTGGGCGGGCCTGCCGGCACTGTTGTGGTGCGCGGCCGATGGGGTGCAGGCGCTGCTGCGGCGTGGCCTGGCCCTGCCGGGGCGGTGGTGGCCGACCGGGCGTGACCGGCTCTCCGCGCTCTCGGGCATGGCGGCGCTGCTCTATGTCGGCGCGCTGTTCTTCTGGGCGATCAATGGCAAGCCGGTGCAGTTCTATTACCACTACCAGCTTGCCGCGGTGTTCCTTGATGCCGCGCTTGCCCTGGTGCTGGCGCAGTTGTGGCGGCGCGGGTTGCGCTGGCCGACCTGGGCCAGCGTGGCGCTGACGCTGGCAGGCTTTGTCTATTTCTTCCCGATCCTTGCCGCCCTGCCGCTGCCCGGCGTCAAGTCGTTCCGGCTGTTCACCTGGCTGCCGGTGTGGAAGTCATGATGGGCGTTGTATCCTGATGGCACGGGGCTTGGCTGCCAGGCGCCGCGCCGCGATGATCGCGGCCGCGACAATCGCTCCCACGCAGGCGCAGGCCATGTCCTTTTGCGAGTCCCACAGATCGCCCTGCTGCCCGTTGTAGGCGTCGGCATCCTGGCCAGCCAGGAACACGGTGAGCAGCCATTCGAAAATCTCGTAAAGGCAGCTTCCGGCCATCACGAACTCCACCGCGACATAGAGCGACAGGCGCGGGCCAACGCCGCCCTGCCGCATCAGCGCCTGGCGAATGGGGTGGACCATCAGCAGGCCGAACGAAAAGTGCACCAGCCGATCATAGGAATTGCGCGGCAGGCCAAGCAGGCGGTTGGGGCTGGGCAGGCCCAGACCCTGCGCCCAGTGTTCATAGGGCACGTAGGAATAGATGTATTTGCCGCCCAGCGCATGGAGGGCGAGAAAGCCGCAAAGGCAGGCCAGGGCCGACGTCGGCTGCGGGTGTCGCCATGCCCATATGGAAACGCCGCCCAGAATGGCCAGTGTCGGGCCATTCTGCAGCGGCGCATAATAGGGATAGGGTGAGGTCAGCAGGCAATAGATGGTCCAGATGCCGGTTGCCGCCACGATCGCCATCTGCAGGCGCGGCAGCACACGGGCACCGGTGCCATCAGCCATACTTGCCCCAGACGAACTTGTTCGACAGCGCGAAATTCCACACCGAGGCGAGCACGATGCCGACCAGAGCGGCCGAGATCGGGTGGAAGCCCACGCGCACCAGCGCGGTGGACACGCCGATGTTGGCGAGCATGCCGAACGCGCAGGTCGCGGCAAACTTGAGCCAGCCGCGCGCCAGCGGGAAGAAGCCGCGCAGGCGCTTGTCGGCATAGGTCAGTTCGTTGTTGAGCACGAAGTTGAAGGTCATCGCCGTGATCGCCGCCAGGGTCTGGCCGACGATGAACGCGGTTTCCTTGGGATAGTGGCTGAGCGCCAGTTCCTTGCCGAACAGGTGCAGCACCACGTAGAGCACCGCCAGGTGGACCAGCGCGCCCAGTGCCCCCACGGTGCCGAACAGGGCAAAGCGGGTGGGGATGATGCGGCCAAGCCACTTGTCGTAAAGGCCGATGAGAAATTCAAACACGACGGTCCGGTCCAGTTTCGATTCGCCTTCGGCCCGCGCGGCGAAGTGCAGGGGAAATTCCTTTACCCGCAGCGGCGCGTCAACCGTGGCGAGAATGTCGAGCAGGATCTTGAAGCCTACGCCCGAAAGACGGTGCGCATCGGCGCGCAGCGTGGCGGCCGGCAGCATGAAGAACCCGCTCATCGGGTCAGACAGCTGCACGCCGGTCACCTTGCGGGCGATGGCATTGGCCAGGCCCGATGCCTTGACCCGGTCGGGCCGGCCCCACGCCTCGGTGCTGGCGCCTTCGGCAAAGCGCGAGGCATAGGCCACATCGCATTCGCCGCTGGTGATCGCCGCCAGCATCAGCGGCAGCAGCGCGGGATCGTGCTGGTGGTCGCTGTCCATCACCGCGACGATGGGGGCGGCGGTGGCGCACATCCCCTCGATCGCGGCAGAGGCCAGGCCCCGGCGCCCGATCCGTTCGATCACCCGGATGCGCGGATCGGTGCGCCCGATGGTCCGCGCTACATTGGCGGTGCCGTCGGGGCTGTTATCGTCGACGAAGATCGCTTCCCAGGCGATGCCGGCAAGCGCCTTGTCGAGCCGTTCGACCATCGAGGCAATGTTCTTGCTCTCGTTGTAGGTCGGGAGAATGACTGCCAGTTGCAACATGGGGCGGGCGCTTACAGCTTTGCGAGCACCGCGTCACCAATTTCCGCAGTCCCGGCCGTTCCGCCCAGGTCTCCGCCCAGCACGCCATCGGCCAGCACGGCCGCCACGGCCGCCTCGTTCCGGTCTGCCGCCTCGGCCAGGCCCAGCGAATGGCGCAGCAGCATGGCGGCCGACAGGATCGTCGCCATCGGGTTGGCCAGCCCCTTGCCGGCGATATCGGGCGCAGAGCCGTGGATCGGCTCATAGAGGCCGAAGGTGCCGTGCGCGGTCTGGCGTTCGCCCAACGAGGCCGAGGCGAGCAGGCCGATCGAACCCACGCACATGCTCGCCTGGTCAGACAGGATATCGCCGAACAGGTTGCCGGTGACGACCACGTCGAACTTGCCCGGCGCGCGCACCAGCTGCATCGCGGCATTGTCGACATACATGTGTTCGAGTTCGACCTGCGGATAGTCCTTGGCCACCTCCACGATCACGTCGCGCCACAGCTGCGAGGTTTCCAGCACGTTGGCCTTGTCCACCGAGCAGAGGCGCTTGCCCCGGCCCATGGCGGCGCGGAACGCGACGTGGGCGATGCGGCGTACTTCGCTCTCGCTGTACGACATGATGTCATAGCCTTCGCGCTCGCCCTTGGCGTTCTGGCGAAAGCCCTTTTCGCCAAAATAGACGTCGCCGTTCAATTCCCGCACGATCAGCAGGTCGATCGCGCCGGCCACTTCCGGGCGCAGCGCCGAATGGCTTTCCAGGCCGGCAAAGACCTTGGCCGGGCGCAGGTTGGCAAACAGCGTCAGTTCCTTGCGCAGGCCCAGGATCGCCTGCTCGGGGCGCAGGTGGCGTTCCAGCGCGTCGCAATCGGGATCGCCCACCGCGCCAAACAGGATGGCATCGGCCGCGCGCGCCAGGTCGAGCGTTTCGGCCGGCAGCGGGTGGCCCTTGGCCTTGTAGGCGCAGCCGCCCACCAGCGCTTCGTCCATCGCGATGCCAAGGTCGAGCGCCTCGATCACGCGGACCGCTTCACGCGTCACTTCGGGGCCGATGCCGTCACCGGGCAAAACCGCAATTTTCATGGTATGGGCCTTTTCAATCCGATCCGATGCGCTTCAGCCTGTCGAGCAGAATCGCGCGGGCCGCCATAACATCGCGCCGCCGTTCGGCAAGCAGTTGGCTTGCGATCGCCGGCCCCTGGGCATCGAGCAGGGCGAGCAGGCCGGGCCAATCTGCCGTGGTGCCGCGCGCCGGCGCGAGGCCATGGCCCGCCTCGCGCAGCAGCAGCGCTTCATAGCCGGCCAGCGCCCGCGCCCAGCCGCGCGCCGAGGGGGCCAGGCAGATGGCATCGAGCAGCGCGGCCAACGCGCCGTGGATCGCGGGCAGGGGCAGGCCTTCGGGCAGGGCGGCAGCCGTGAGCGCGCAGGCCCAGGCGATGCCCGCGCTGGCCAGCGGTTCGCCCAGCCAGGGACCGCGGCTGGTGACCAGTTCCACCCGCGCGGTGGGCAGGCGGCTTTCGCTGCGGCGCGCCAGGTCTGCTGCCACCAGGTTCCCCGGGATCAGCACGGGCCGCAGCGTGCGGCCGCGCGCCCCGGCCACATAGGCCGCGACCAGGCCGGTCTCGCTGCCGAGCAGGCGCACCACCGCGCCGGTTTCGCCATGCGGCAGCACCGCGCAGACGATCTGCGGCAGTGGCCCGGCATCGGGAAGCGAAGGCGGCGTTGCGTCATCCATCACCTGCCTGCCTGTGCCGCGTGGCGTCGTTCAGGGCAAGCGCCCTGCCGGGAAAGTCCATTTCGGGCATTGGAACAAGGGCGCAAGTGCGTTAGGTTGCCAAGGATGAAGCAGCTATTCCAGCATGCCGCGATCACGCAGGGGATGACCGTCCGGGTGGCGGTCAATTTCCTGCCCGAGCAATCGCGCGTGGCGGCCGGCAAGTGGTTTTGGGTCTATCACATCCGCATCGAGAATGATTCGGCCGAACCGGCCCAGTTGATCACGCGGCATTGGCGCATCACCGATGGGCGCGGCCATGTCAGCTTTGTCGATGGCGAAGGCGTGGTGGGCGAACAGCCCCGCCTGCTGCCCGGCCAGGCGCACGACTATGTCTCGGGCTGCCCGCTCGGCACGCCCACCGGCAGCATGGAGGGGCACTATACCATGCGCCGCGACGATGGCAGCGTGTTCGACGTGGCCATTCCGTTCTTTCCGCTGGCCGCCCCGGCCACGGCCAACTGACCGCCAAGCGAAGGGCGATACCACCAATGAAGCGGACCCATCTCCCGCTCAACGGGCTGCGCGTGCTCGACGCTGCGGCACGCCACCTGTCCTTTACCCGCGCCGCCGACGAGCTGGCGGTGACGCCGGCGGCCGTGGGCCAGCAGATCCGCGCGCTGGAAGACCTCTTGGGCGTGGTGCTGTTCCGCCGCACGTCCAAGGGGCTGGAGCTGACCGACGAAGCCGCGGCCGGCCTCGATGCCATCCGCGAGGGCTTCCTGCGCTTTGAAGAAGGAGTCCAGGCGATGCAGGCGGGGCAATCCAGCCACGTCTATACCATTGCCTGCCCGCGCGATTTCTTTGCCGCCTGGTTCAGCCAGCGGCTGGCCGCGTTCCGTGCCGAAAACCCGGCGTTGCGCTTTTCGCTGGTCGGTGGTGATGGCGATATCGATTTTACCGAGGCCAATCTCGATCTGGCCGTGCGCTGGGCCGAAGGTCCGGGCGAACTGGAAGGCATTCCGCTCGGCGCGCCGCAAACTGTCATCGTTGCCGCGCCCGGCTTTGCCGACGTGAGCGGCGACAACGGCGATGGCGCCTGGATCGGCTGGCCGGGTGATCCGGTGCCGGCCGGCGAGGGGCGCGAAGTGGCCTTTTCCGTGGGTGACGCCGGCACCGCGATCAGTGCCGCTGCGGCGGGCCTGGGCAAGGCGCGCGTGCCGCTGCTCCTGGCCGAATATGCCCTTTCCACCGGCCGGGTCGTCGCCCTGGGCGAGGTGGAGAACAGCCGGCGTGGCTATTGGCTGGTCGCGCCCTTGCCGCAGTGGCGCCAAAAAAAGGTCAAGGCCCTGGTCGCGGCCTTGGCGGAGGCCTGAATCCGCGCCATCCCGGCGTGACAGCGTTGGCAGACAAGCTGCTGTAACAAACCGTTGAAACGGCCACGCATACCACCTGTTAACCGCCTGGGCCCTATGCCCGCTAGATGGAACCCCTCAGTGGAAACCCTCAGGCGGAACAGGTTGGGATGGTCGCGGCCATACCCGCCGAATCCTTGCCGCTGCGTCCGCGCCTGCGCGCCCGCAGCCGGGTGCTGGGGGCGCTGCTGGGCGCAATCATGGACGGGGCCCACCGGCGTGCGTACCGCGGTGAGGCGATGGTTGCGGCCTATACGCACAATCTCTCGCGTCGCCTGCCGCTGCTGTCGTTGCTGGCTTTGCTCGCGGTCGGGCTGGTGATCATGCGCGTGGCCAGCACCGTGCCGTGGCCGGTGCTGGTGCCGGGCGTTGTCATGATGGTGTTCGTGGCAGAGCGCGGCTGGCACTGGTTGCCGGCACAGGTGGAGCGCCGGTCTCTGGCGCGGCGGCGCAAGGATCTTGATGCACTGCCAACCAGCGTGGGCATTTCCGTGCTGTTTGCGGTGCTGTGGGCGCTTTACCTCTACTGCGTCGGCGGCGAGGCACAGCGCGCGCTGCTCTGCGTGTTGCTCTCGGTGATTCCGATGGCGGGGGTGTTGGGGCTGGCACACGCTCCGGGGGCCGCGCTGCGGCTGGTCTTTGCCTCCACCGTGCCGGCTTGCACCGTCTATCTCGTGGTGGATGGCGCGCATCTGTGGCCGGTGGTCGTGCTGCTGGTCATGGCCAATCTCACCGTTCTGGCCATTACATTCGGCTTCCATGCCGATTTCGTGCGGCTGGAGTTGTCGCGCCAGCAACTGGCGCGGCGCGAACGCCTGGCGGCGCGGCTGGCGGAACGCAATTTCGAACAGGCCTCGCGCGATGCCCTGACCGGGGCGCTCAACCGCCGGGCGATCCTGGCGCGGTTGGATCAGGATGTTGGCCGGCATGAAGTGGCGGCCCCTTGGCTCGCCCTGCTCGATCTCGACGGGTTCAAGCACGTCAACGATACCTATGGCCATGCCGCTGGTGACGATGTGCTGCGCGCGGTGGCCACGCGCATCGGGGCGATTTCCGGCGTGCTTGCGCATGGGCGCCTGGGCGGCGATGAATTCGCGATCCTGTTCGATGGCCGGCTCGATGCCACCGGCGTTACCGCTGCCGCGCAAGACCTGGCGCAGTCGGTGCGCGCGCCGGTGATCCACAACGGGGTCAGCCTGCGCCTGCACGCGTCCACCGGCCTGCATCGCGTGCGCGGGCCCAGCGTGGGTGCCTGCCTCGAACGCGCCGACGCCGCGCTCTACAAGGCCAAGAAGCGGGGCGAGGGCGCCATCGTGCTGTTCGGCCCTGACGACGAGACCGCCCTGCAACTGCGTAGCGCGATGACCCGCCAGTTCAACGATTGCCAGTTGGATGATCGGCTGCGCCTGCTCTACCAGCCCTATTACGATGTCGACAGCCTGGCGGTCGTCGGGTTCGAAGCCTTTGCCCGCTGGTCGCCCGATGGACAGACCTGGCTGGCCCCGGGCGAGTTCATCGATCTGGCGACGGCTACCGGCCGCACCGGCGAGCTTACCCAGGCGGTGATGGGCCGGACGCTGGCCGAATGCGATGCCTGGCGCCAGGGGCTGACGGTGGCGATCAACCTGACCCCGCGCGATGTGACGCGTGAGGGTGCGGTCGAATCCCTGGCCCGGCTGGTGCACGATGCCGGCGCTGACCCGGCGCGCTTCATGCTGGAAGTGACCGAAGCGGCGCTGATCGCCGATCCGCGCCGCGCCCACGCCCAGCTCGAGGCGTTTCGCGCGGCGGGTTTCCGCCTCGCGCTCGACGATTTCGGGGCGGGCTGGTCAAGCCTGTCGCAATTGCGCGATTTGCCGCTCGACATGGTCAAGATCGATCGCGGGCTGGCTGCCGCGCTCTCCAACGATCCCGGCGCGCGGGCGATCGTGGGCACGATCGTCTCGTTTGCCTGGCAGCTGGGCATCGAGTGCATGATCGAAGGTGTGGAAGATGAAGCGCAGGTTGCCATGGCCCGCGCGCTCGGCATCCGCCTGATGCAGGGCTATCACTTTGCCCGGCCCGAACGCGCCGACGTGGCCCTGGCTGCAATGGGCCGCGCCGTCGCCTGAGGGCCGTTCAGTGCACGTCGACCAGCACCCGCTCCCCGCCCGGGGGGATCAGGCGGCGGAACAGGCGGCCGCGTTCGGAATAGAGCACGAGGCATAGCGAGAGCAGCCCGCAGGTCACAAATGCCAGCGACAAGGGCCGCGCCGTGCCGTCATAGACCTGGCCGATGGCGATGCCGATCAGCGAGCCGATCAGCGTGCGCATGAACATCTGCATCGAACTGGCCGCACCCGCCGTGCGGGCAAAGGGTTGCAGCGCGATCGAGCTGAAATTGGCGCCGATAAAGCCCATCGCGCAGATGTTGGCGGCCATCACCGGCATGAAGCGCAATAGCGTCTGGTGTGGGCTGAACGCGAAATGCACCTGCAACAGGCTGAGGCAGATGCACACCAAAAGCGCCGTCTGCGACACGCGCCGCGCGCCAAAGCGTTCGACGATGCGGGCATTGAAGAAATTGGAGAACGACAGCGAAAGCGCGGTCGCACCAAAGATCAGCGGGAAATAGCGGCCTGCGCCAAAGTGTTCGGCCACAAGCTGTTGCGAACAGTTGATATAGCCGAACATCGCCCCGAAGACGAGTGCCGCGCCCAGGACATAGCCGGCCGAAGACCGCTCGATCGCCGAATGGGCCATGTTGCGCGCAATGGTCATCGGCATGATCGGCTGGCGGTTGGCCGGATCGAGCGTTTCGGGCAGGCGGATGAACACCCACACGCCCATGATCGTCGCCAGCACCGCCAGAACCCCGAAGATCCAGCGCCAGCCGGCAAACAGCAGCACGAATTGCCCGACGCTCGGCGCCAGCATCGGCACGACCATGAACACGGTGGAGACGGTCGACAGGGTGCGCGCCATCTGGTCTCCGGCAAAGCGATCGCGCACGATCGCCGCCGGCAGCACCGCCACGCCGGCACTCGTTACTGCGTGCAGCGCGCGCAGCACCAGCAGGGTATCGAAATCAGGCGCCATGGCGCAGCCCAGCGCCAGCGCGACATAGAGCACGATCGTGACCAGCAGCACTGGGCGCCGGCCATGGCGATCGGCCAGCGCGCCAGGCACCAGCGCGCCCACGCCGGCCGAAACCAGGAATATGCCCACTACCAGTTGGCGGCGATTGGGATCGCTGACACCCAGGTCTGCCGCAATCTGCCCGAGCCCCGGCAGCATGGCATCGATGGCCAGCGCCTGAAGCGCCATGAGCAGCGCCATCATGGCAATGAATTCGCGCCCACCCAGCGCCTTGATCGGGCGCCGTCGGGCTGGATTGTCAGGTTGCATAACGATCCTATGGCAGGCAGGGCGCGGCAATCCAAGGTTTTGTTGCAGCCCTTTACCCGTGTTTGTGGCATGACGGGCGCTGCGTTCATGCCGATGTCCGAATCCCCGCCTTCGCCCCCTTTTCCCGCGCCCGATGCCGACGAGGCGCCGGGCCTGCGCAAGATCATCCATGTCGACATGGATGCCTTCTATGCCAGCGTTGAGCAGCGCGACGCGCCCGAGCTGCGCGGCAAGCCCGTGGCCGTGGGCGGCAATGCCGCGCGCGGGGTGGTGGCCGCGGCCAGCTATGAGGCGCGCCGGTTTGGCGTGCGTTCCGCCATGCCATCGGCGCGGGCGGTGCAACTGTGCCCCGATCTGATCTTCCGCCGGCCGCGCTTCGATGTCTATCGCACGGTGTCGCAACAGATTCGCGCGATTTTCCTGGATTACACGCCCGCTGTGGAGCCGCTGTCGCTCGACGAAGCCTATCTCGATGTCACGCGTGATCTGCGCGGGATCGGATCGGCCACGCGCATCGCCGAACTCATTCGCCAGCGCATCCGCGCGCAAACCGGGCTGACCGCCAGCGCCGGGGTGTCCTACAACAAGTTCCTGGCCAAGCTGGCGAGCGACCAGAACAAGCCCGATGGCCTGTGTGTGATCCGCCCGGGTGAGGGCGCGGCCTTCGTCGCCGGCCTGCCGGTGTCGCGCTTTCACGGGGTGGGGCCGCGCGGCGCGGAAAAGATGGCGGCGCTCGGCATCGCCACCGGGGCAGACCTGCGCGCGCAAAGCCTGGCCACCTTGCGCCAGCATTTTGGGGCCCAGGCCGATTACCTCTATCGCGCTGCGCGGGGGATCGATCTGCGCGCGGTAACCGCCGATCGCCCGCGCAAGTCTGTCGGCGCAGAGCGGACGTTCGATCGTGACCTGTCGTCGGGCCCGGTCCTGCGCGAAACGCTCGAAACGATCATCGACCTGGCGTGGGAGCGCGTGGCCCGGGCCGACGTGACGGGCCGCACCGTGACACTCAAGCTGAAATTCAAGGATTTTACGGCAATGAGCCGCGCCCGTTCGCTCGCAACCCCGGTGGCGAGCCGCGATGCCCTGGCCGATGTGGCGCGCGGCCTGCTCGATCAGGTCTTGCCGCTGCCACAGCCCGTGCGGCTGATGGGGGTCACGCTTTCGGCGCTGGACGAGCCGGGCCAGCCGGAAACTGTCGCCGCGCCGCCGGGGCAGGCGCAGCTGCCGTTTTGACGCCTATTGCTGCTGCTGGCGCGCGTAATCCTGCCACAGGCCGATCATCTCGCGCGTGGCGGGGCTGGCCGTCTCGGGCAAAGCCGTAATGGGAAAGAACGCGGCGTCGAGCAGTTCGCGGCCATCGGCGTGCGGGCTGCCCAGCGCGGTTCCGGTGACCAGGGCGATCTGGTTGAGCCAGCCGCCGCGATCGCGCAGGTGATCGGCAAAATGCACGGCGTCGTGCAGCGTGCAGCCGGTTTCCTCGGCCAGTTCGCGCGCCGCGGTTGCCACCGGGCTTTCCCCGCGTGCCAGGCCGCCGCCGGGCAGCATCCAGGCATGGCTGTGGTGATAGCTGTGCCGCACCAGCAGAACGTGCCCTTGCGCATTGCGCGCCACCACCATGCAGCCGGGCACCGGCACGCGGCGCCAGCGCCACCAGGCCACGCGCACCCGGTGCGCCAACCGCAGCAGTGCGCGGTGCCAGGAGGATGGAAACCAGGCGGGCATGCCCCGGTCTAGCGCCTAGAGCCACCGAAATCGAGCCTTTCCCGCATCCTGCCAGGCGCGCGGTGGCTTACCCTGGCTGCGGCAATGGGTGGGGCAGGCAATGGGCAAGCAGGCGCAGGGCATGGCGGAATCGGCATCGTTGGCGCGGCAGGCGTTGTGGCGCTGGCCAGGCTGGCGCGCGCGCATGGCGTCACCGCCCTTTGGCAGACCACCGCTGGCCGCGCTCCTTGCCGAAGTGGCGCTCCTGGGCAGTGCGGCGGCGCTGCTTGCCATGCTCGGCTGGGTGCTCTTGGCGCCGCTCCCGCTCTCGGCGACCGGCGATAGTGCCGGCCTGGTGGTGCTCGATGCCCCGGCGCGGGCCGTGCTTTTTGCCCAATTCGATCCATTTGCGCGCGATGTGCCAGATGGCGGCGGCGATGGCGGTGCGGGTTCGGCGCTGCCGTTCTCGTTGCTCGGCACGCGATCCACAGCCGATGGGCATGGCGGCGCCGCGATCCTGGCTGGCGCCGATGGGGTGCAGCGCGCCGTGCCGCAGGGGGCGGACATCGCGCCCGGCGTGCGCCTGGCGCAGGTGGCGTTCGATCATGTGGTGGTGCAGCGTGCGGGTGGATCGCTGGTGCTGCGCCTGGCCGCGCAGGAGGCTCGACCAGCTAAGCCACCCGCGCCCCGCCTCGGCTTTGCCGATGCCGCGCAGGGCGGGCCGGGTTTGGTCGTGTCTGGCGCGGTGGGCGAGGCGCAGTCTTTGGGACTGTTGCCCGGAGACCGGATCGTGGCGCTGCATGGCAGGCCGGTGCGCGACGCGCGTGATGCGCGCGAGCTTGAGGCCATGCTTGCCGCCGGGCAGGCCGTGGCGGTGACGGTGCGCCGCGTCGGGCACGATCTGGCGCTTTCGCTCGGCCCGGTCGGCGGAGGGCAATGATGGGGCGGATGTTGCGGCGTGAAGGTCTGGCCAGGCTCGCCGCGCTGGCGCTCGCGCTGGCCTTCGCGCAGATCTGGCCGCTGGCGGCGCAGGCACAGTATCGCCTCAACGTGCGCGAGGCGGATATGCGCGCCTTCATCGCCGATGCCGCCGAAGTGACCGGCCGGACGTTCATCGTCGATGCGCGGGTGGCCGGCAAGGTCAGCGTGGCGAGCGAGCGGACCTTGAGCGCCAGTGAATATTTCGAGGTGTTCTTGGCCACGCTGCGTGCCAACGGTCTGGTCGCCGTGCCCACCGGCAACGGCGCCTTCCGCATCCAGCCGGTGGAAGGCGCGGCCAGCCAGCCCACGGCAGTGCCTGCCGGGCGGGGCATGGCGACGCGCAACCAGATGGTCACCGAAATCGTGCGCCTGCGCGCTGCCGATGCCGCCCAGGCGCTCGATACACTGCGCCCACTGGTCAGCAAGGATGGCGCGCTCACGGCCAACAAGGCGGGCAATTCGCTGGTCGTGGTCGATTATGCCGACAACGTGGCTCGCATCCGCGCGCTGGTGCGGCAGATCGACCAGGACCGCGCCGCCGTGCTCACCCTCGATCTCGCCCATGCCGGCGCGCGCGAGGTGGCCAGCGCTTTGGCGCAACTGGTCGCCGCAGGCGAAGGTGGCCGCAGCCCGGCCAGCGTGGTGGCGGTGGACAGCGCCAATGCCGTGGTGCTGCGCGGAGACCCCGCCACGCTGGCGCGGCTGGCCGATGTGGCGCGGCGCCTGGATGCGCGCGCCGGGCAGGGCGGAGCGATCCGGGTCATCTGGCTCGACCATGCCGATGCCGCACTGCTCGTGCCCGTGCTCGAACGGCTGGTGGGCGGCAGTGGCGGAGAGGCCAGTGCCGGATCGGCCGCGCCGGTGTCGCTGGGCAACACGGGCAACGGCACATCGGGCGGCGCGGCGGGCAACGCGCCGGCGCCGGCTCAGGAGGCGGGCGCGGCGGCCAATCCCTCCGGCGGCACCACCGGCGGACTGGGCAATGGCCCCATCCGCCTCGATGGTGGGCGTGGCACGGCGACGATTACCCGCTATCCCGGCGCCAATGCCGTGATCATTGCCGCCCCGGCCGACGAGCAGCGCCGCCTGGCCGATCTGGTCCATGCCCTCGATCTGCCGCAGCAGCAGGTGCTGGTCGAGGCGATCATCGTCGAAGTGTCTGATGATGTGGCGCAAAAACTGGGCGTGCAGCTGCTCGTCGGCGGCAAGGACGCGCCCTTTGCGGTAACCAGCTTTTCCAACGGCGCGGCCAATATCCTCGATCTGGCTGGTGGTCTCTATGCCGACCGGCTGGACCAGACGACCACGGTGATCAATGGTGCCACTGTCACCACCAGCACGTCGGGCGGCACGGCCGATCTCTTGCGCCAGAATGCCGCGCAGGCCGCCTTGGCGGCGCGCGGCGGCATTGCCGGTTGGGCCACCAGCCTGGGCGGATCGGGCTTTTTCGGCACTCTGATCGACGCCGTGCGGGCCGACAGCAAGTCCAACGTGCTGTCCACCCCGCATATCGTCACCAACAACAATGTCCCGGCCTCCATCCTGTTCGGCAAGGAAATCCCGGTGGCCACTGGCGAGGCGCTGTCCAATTCGCTGGCCGGCGCCTTCCGCACGATCCAGCGCCAGAACGTGGGGATAGAACTGGACGTGACGCCGCAGATCAACGCTGGCAATGCCGTGCGGCTCGATCTGCGGCAGCAGGTCAGCTCGGTGGCGGGGCCGGTCTCATCGAGCAACAGCGAACTGGTGGTCAACAAGCGCGAGATCCGCACCACAGTGACGGTGGGCGATGGTGAGATCATCGCGCTGGGCGGCCTGCTCGACGATGCCGAGCGGCGCACGCTGGAAAAGGTGCCGCTGCTCGGCGATGTGCCGCTGCTGGGCGAACTGTTCCGTTCGCGCAGCAAAAGCCATGTGAAAACCAACCTCATGGTGTTCATCCGCCCCACCATCCTGCGTGACGGGGCAGGCCGTGCGGCGCTGACGGAGCGGCGCATGGATGCAGTGCGCGGCGCGCAGGCCGCCTATGCCCCGGGGCAGGAACCGTCGATCGATGAACTGGTCCGCGATTACCTGGGTACGGCACGGCCGGGGCCAAGTGCTGCCGGCGACGTGGTGATCCCTCCGCCCGATCCGGCCGCGGCCCCGGCAGGGGCGCAGCCGTGATGGCGGTGGAGGACACCGCGATATGGCGCCCCGATTACGCCGCGGCGCGCGCCATGGGCGTGCTGGTGGAAGGGCGCGAGCCGGGCGGCCTGGCCGTGGTCTTGCGCGAAGGGGCGAGCGCGCTGGCCCTGCTCGATGTGCGGCGCCTGGGCGGGCCGATCGCCAGCTGGCGCCGTGTGCCGCCCCCGGCGTTCGAGGCGCTGCTGGCGCAGGTCTATGCCGATGGGGCGATGGCCGCCGCCGATGCGCTGGCACGCGACGATGCAGCGCCCGCCCCGCTCGATCTGCCCAGCGCGGAAGATCTCTTGGGCAGCACCGACGATGCCCCGGTGATCCGCCTGATCAATGGCCTCTTGGCCGAGGGGCTGCGCCAGGGGGCGTCGGATATCCATCTGGAGCCCTATGAGCAGGCGCTGGTCGTGCGTTTGCGCCGCGATGGGCAACTGGGCGAAATGCTGCGCCTGCCTGCCCGGGTCGCGCCGCTGCTGGCCAGCCGGATCAAGGTGATGGCGCGGCTCGACATTGCCGAACGGCACCTGCCCCAGGATGGCCGCATGGCGCTCGATCTCGCCGGGCGACTGGTGGACGTGCGCGTGTCCACGCTGCCGTCGCGCGCGGGGGAGCGGGTCGTGCTGCGCCTGCTCGACAAGGCGCGCGCCGGCATCGATCTGGCTGCGCTCGGGCTGGACCGGGCGGCCGATGCCGTGTTGCGCCGCGCGCTGGCCCAGCCCAACGGCATCGTGCTGGTCACCGGGCCAACCGGCTCGGGCAAGACCACCACGCTCTATGCCGCGCTTGGCCTGCTGCGCGATGGCGCGCGCAATATCCTGACAGTGGAAGACCCGGTGGAATATGCCATCGATGGCGTCGGGCAAACCCAGGTCAATCCGCGTCTTGGCCTGACCTTTGCCGCCGGGCTGCGGGCGATCTTGCGGCAAGACCCGGATGTGGTGATGGTGGGCGAAATTCGCGATGCGGAAACCGCGCAGATCGCCGTGCAGGCCGCGCTTACCGGGCATCTCGTGCTGGCGACGGTGCATACCAACGATGCGGTTGGTGCGGTCACCCGCCTGCGCGACATGGGGGTGGAGCCATTCCTGCTGGCGGCCACGCTGCGCGCCGTGCTGGCGCAGCGCCTGGTGCGCCGGCTGTGTCCGCAGTGCCGGGTTTCGGTGCCCGTGCCGCCGCGCCTCGCCACGGCGCTGGGCCTGCCCGTGGATGCCATGGCCAGCGATGCCACGGGCTGCGCGGCCTGTGGCGACAGCGGTCACCACGGCCGCATCGGCGTGTTCGAGGCGCTGTGGGCCGATGACGGCCTGCGCCGCCTGATCCACGATGACGTCGGCGAGGATGCGCTGATCGCCCATGCCTTTGCCACCAGCCCGCGCCTGGGTGATGCGGCGCGCACGCTGGTGGTGGACGGCACGGTCGGCGCGGCAGAGGCGGCGCGGATTTTGCGGCAGCACGAGGGATGAGCCGCGCGGCCTTTCACTATCGCGCGCTCGATCGCCACGGACGGGAACGGCAGGGGCGCCTGGCCGCGCCCGATCTGGCGGCGGCGCGGCACAAGCTGGCGGCGCGGGGCTGGCACGTGCTGGGCATCGAACCGGCCCCACTGGGGCAGCGGCTGGGGCAGGGGCGAGCGGCGCGCACGCCGGTGGCGCGGCTGCGCCTGGGCCTCACGCGGCGCGCGCTGCTCACCCGGCAGCTGGCTGCGCTCGTGGCCGTCAGCCCGGTGGAAGAGGCGCTGCGCACCATGCTGCGCCAGGCCGGCGCCACGCGTGAGGGGGCAGTGATCGGCGCGGTCCATGCCGGGGTGTGCGAAGGGCTTGGCCTGGCCGAGGCGATGGGCCGGGCGCCGCGCGCGTTCCCCCCGGTCTATCGCGCCATGATCGGCGCCGGGGAAAGCGCCGGGCGCCTGCCGCAGATCGCCGCGCGCCTCGCTGATTTGGCTGAGCGGCAGGCGCAGGTCCGCGCGCGCCTGGCGGGTGCGCTCGCCTATCCCCTGGCGCTTGCGGCGGTGGCCGTGGCGGTGGTTACCGGCCTGATGGTGGCCGTGGTGCCGCGCGTGGTGGAGCAGTTCGACGCTGCCAGCCGGCAATTGCCGTGGTTGACGCGCGCGGTGATCGCGGTGTCGGGCTTTCTTGCCACCTGGGGCTGGGCGCTGCTGCTGGGCATCGTGCTGGCTGCGCTGGCCTTTGCCCGGGCCCTGGCGTGGCTGCCGTTTCGGGCGCGGGTGGATCACGTGTTGTTGCGCGTGCCCGTGCTCGGGCCGCTGTGGCGCGATGCCCTGGCCGCTGCCCTGGCGCGCACGCTGGCAACCATGATCGCGGCACAACTGCCGCTGCTCGAAGGCCTGCGCCTATCGACGCGCACGGCGGCGAACCACAGCCATGCGCTTGCGCTGGCGCACGTGGCGCAGGGCGTGCGCGAGGGCGGCTCGCTCGCGTCCGGGCTGGGCCAGGCCGGGCTGTTTCCGCCGCTGCTGGTGGCGCTGGCGGCCAGTGGGGAGGCGTCGGGCCAGCTTGGCCCGCTGCTGGAAAGCGCGGCCGACGCCCTGGATCGCGCGTTCGAGGCCACCGCCGCCACCGCGCTCGCCCTGCTGGAGCCGGCGATCATCGTGGTGATGGGCGCGATCGTGGCGCTGATCATTCTCTCGATCCTGCTGCCGATCCTGCAACTGCAAACCCTTGTTGGAAATTGAACCATGGCCGTTGTGCTTGCCGATTCCCGCCGCCCTGCGCCCAATGGGTTCAGCCTGGTGGAATTGATGGTGGTGATCTTCATTCTGGGCCTGCTGACCACCGTCGTGCTGATCAACGTGATGCCCAGCCAGGATCGCGCCATGGCGGTGAAGGCGCAAAGCGATATCGCCACGCTGGAACAGGCGCTGGAGATGTTCCGGCTGGACCAGGGCAACTATCCCAGCCAGGCGCAAGGGCTCGCCGCGCTGCACGAGGCGCCGCCCGATCTTGCCGTGCCGGAAACCTGGCGCAAGGGTGGCTATATCAAGGACCTGCCCAAAGACCCTTGGGGTCGGCCCTATGTCTATCGCGTGCCCGGCCGCGATGGCGCGCCGTTTGCGCTGATGTCGCTGGGCGCCGATGGCCAGCCCGGCGGCACGGGCGCCAATGCCGATATCGTGGCGCAGGGGCAGGGCGGCTGAAGTGCCCGAGCAAGGCCTGATCCTGTTGCTGGCCGAAACCGGCGGGCCGCCTGCTGCCGCATGGCGCGTGGCTGATGGGCGCATCGACGCCCTGCCGGCTGGGCAAGACCTGGCCGGCTGGCGCGGCCGCATCACCGCGCTGGTGCCGGCCGCGCAGGCACCCGTGCTGACCCTGGCAGCGCAGGAAACCACGACCGCTGCTCAGGCGCTCGCCGTGGCGCGGCTGGCGGCGCAGGATCATGCCCTGGCGCCTGGCAGCATTGCAGTGGCTGGGGTGGACGACGCGCAGATCGTGGCCACGCTGGTTGCTCCGCAGGCCCTGGCCGCCTGGCAGGCCCAGGTTGTGGCGCTGACTGGCCGCCATGCCGACGCGCTGCTGCCGGCCGGATTGCTGCTGCCGCCGCCGTCTGCGGGCACCGTCCACCGTGTCAGCCTGTGGGGCGAGCTAGTGCTGGCGCGCACTGACCAAGCAGCGTTCGTTGCCGAAGCGCCGCTGTGGCAGGCGCTCGTGCCCGAAGACGCCCGGGTGGTGGACTGGGCAGAGGGTGACCTCGGCCGGCGCCTGCTGCAGGCCCATACGGCGCCCTGGCTCGACCTGCAGGGGCGCGCGACGGAGCAGGCCGCCTGGCCGGTGCGCCGGCTGGCACGGCTTGCCGTGCTGGTCAGCGTGCTGGCGCTGGCCGTGCCGGTGGCACAGATCGTGCGTTGGCGGTGGGATACGGTGCAGATCGCGGCGGCCCGCGTGGCGCAGGTGCGCGCTCGCTTTCCCACGGTTACCGATCTGGCCAGCGCGGAACAGGCGGTCGGTGCGGCGCGCCGGCAGGCACAGGCCGGCGCCGATGGCTGGGCGCCGCCCACCGCCGCGTTGTGGCAGGCGCTGCGCACGGCGCCGGGGGTGCGGCTTGCCGGCCTGCAGCACACGGCGCAGGGCAGCTTGCGGTTTACCCTGGCGGCGCGCGAGACCGCGCCGGTGGACGCGGTGCTACTGGCGTTGCAGCGTGATGGCTGGCGCCTGGCCCAGCCACCGGCCCCGGTGCGCGATGGTGCCGGCATTGTCGCCACTATCACGATGCGGGCGCCATGATGGCGCGGATACAGGCGTGGCTTGCCACGCTGACCACGCGCGAACGCGGCATGGTCAGCCTGGCGGTGGGCCTGGCCTTGGCTCTCGCCCTGGCGCAGGGCGTGCTGGTGCCGCTGGCCCAGGCCTGGCAGGCGGCACGCGCCCAGCATCACGCCACCGCGCAACGCAGCGCGCACCTGCTGCGCCAGCTTGCCGATCTCGACGATGCCACCCGCCCGGCCACGAAGGTCGATCCTGGCCGCCTTGTGGCGCTAGCGGGGCAGGGTGGGGTCAGCCTCGCCCCGGCAGAAACGCAGGGGCCATCGTTGCGGCTGGTCGGCCAGGGATCAAGCGGGGCGGTGCTTGCCTGGCTGGAATCCCTGCGCGGACAAGGGGTTGTCGTGCAGCAGGTCACGCTTGCGCCACTGCCGGAAGGCGGCGTGAGCGTGGACATGCGTCTGAATTTCACGCCTTAGGCGGCGCGGTCTTCCTTGCTGCGGGTATAGCCCACTTGCGGCACGTCGAGGTGGAAGGGGCGCAGCGGCTTGCCCAGATTGCGTTCCATCGCCGGCACGATACGGTTGCGGGCCTGCGCGGCGATGGCCTTGCGGCCAGGGCAATCGCGCGGATCGAACGGATCGAGGAAGTGGATATCAAGCCGGAACGAACCGCGTCGTGCCAGGATGCGCAGGGCATTGGCGATGCCGCCCTCGGTGCCGATCCAGCCGATCCATTCCGCCACGGCGCCGTAATCGAGCACGACCGGCTGCACCAGCACGCCCGGCGGCGGCGGTTCCAGCACGCGCAGCATCGATGTCTTGAACGGCAGCAGCGACTGGCCGTCGGTGGTGGTGCCTTCGGGAAAGACGGTGATCGCCCAGTTGTCGGCCAATGCCTCGCGCAGGCGGTTGATCTGGTCGGCCACGCCCAGCCGGTCTTCGCGGCTGACGAAGACCGTGCGGTTGAGCCGCGCCAGCCAGCCCACCACCGGCGCCTGGCCGATTTCAGACTTGGAGACAAAGGCCGTGCCGCTGGCGCCACCAAGGGCCAAGATATCCACCCACGACAGGTGGTTGCTGATGTAGAACACGTCGCGGCGCAGCGGCGTGCCGTGAACCCGCACGCGCGCGCCACACAGGCGTGCCGCCAGGTACAGGAACACGCGCGGCAGCGGCGAGCCATAGTGCACCGTGCGCCACACATAGTGCAGCGGCACGCAGATCAGCAGCGCGAGCAGAATGCCCACCGCGCGCCAGAATACGCGGAACTTGCCCAAGAGGCTGATCGGAGCATCGCGCTCGGGGCCGACGCTGCGCTGGCGGACCATGGTGGTGTTCAGCTTTCCCGGCCGAGCTTGACGCCGTAGAGTTCCATGCGGTGATCGACCAGGCGATAGCCCAGCTTTTCCGCGATCTGGCGCTGAAGCTGCTCAAGTTCGGGATCGACGAATTCGATCACGCGGCCCGTCTCCACGTCGATCAGGTGATCGTGGTGGGCCTCGGGCGTGGCTTCATAGCGGGCGCGGCCATCGCCAAAATCGTGGCGATCGAGAATGCCGGCCTCTTCGAACAGGCGCACGGTGCGATAGACCGTGGCAATCGAGATGCGCGGATCGCGCGCGGCGGCGCGTTCGTGCAGCTTTTCCACGTCCGGGTGGTCGGTGCTTTCCGACAGCACTTGCGCAATCACGCGGCGCTGGTCGGTAATACGCAGGCCGCGTTCGGCGCAAAGGGCTTCGAGATCGATCACTCGGTGCACGCTGTTCTCATCATTCTGGAAAGGTCTGCACGCCCATATAGGCGAATTGGCGCGGCTTGTTAACCGGCCAGACGCGCCCCGCCCCAAGCATGGGCCACGGCACTGTGGATGACCGGGTCAATCCGATGAACGGCATCATGCTGACAGGCATGCAAAGGCCCGGCAGGCATGCAACGCGGCGCGCTGCGGCCTGCCGGGCCGAATATGCAGGTGCGCGGCGCGCCAGGGTTGCCCTGGCGCCGCCAGCGTGCCGATCAGGCCGATGCGGCAGCCTTGCCGCGGCCGCGCTTGGCGGGAGCAGCGGCGGGCTTGCGACCCAGGCCGATCTTCTTGGCCAGTTCACGGCGCTTTTCGGCATAGGCCGGGGCGACCATCGGATAGTCGGCCGGCAGGTTCCAGCGCGCGCGATACTGTTCGGGGGTCATGTTGTAGCGGGTGGCAAGATGGCGCTTGAGCATCTTGAGCTTCTTGCCGTCTTCCAGGCAAACGATGTGGTCATTCTTGACCGAGGCGCGGATCGATACTGCCGGTTCGGGCGCGGGTTCTGCCACCGGTTCAGACGGCTTGAGCCCGGCGAGCGCCGAATAGACATTGGAAATGAGGACAGGAAGATCACCCACCGAGACGCTGTTGTTGCTCACATGGGCAGCCACGATGTCCGACGTCAGCGTGATAAGGGTTTCACGCATATCGTTTTCGATATCACTCATTGCGATCCGGCTTTCGTTCTATGTTGCTGTGCGACACGTTTTAGACGGCAACCCATTTTGTCGGGCGCGTTGGTTGTCTATACGCTTTTATATTCGATAAACAACCACGGGAATATGCGGTATTCGATAAAATGACCGAAATTTCATAAACAGCTGATTTGCCGGAATTTCAAATCACAGTTTAAGTTCCTGGCTAATTGCAGCAATCCTTTCGCCACTGGTGCTGCGATAGTAACCGGGCCTAATTCCAATGGGTTGGAATCCGTGTTTGCGATAGAGGTTCCCGGCCGGATTGCCTTCCCGCATTTCCAGGAATAGCCGCGCCATGCCCGCGGCGCGGGCCTGTGCGATGAATCGGGCCAACAGCGAATCGCCCAGGCCCTGGCGCCGATATTGCGGTGCAACAGCGAACAACAGCAGTTCTTCTTCATCGAATATGCTGCGTGACAAGAAAAAGCCTGCCGTAGAGGCAAGGTCTTCGGGATGCTCGCTGCCATCAGCGGCAATCAGGCCATAGCGGGTTCGCCCGATCAGCAGCGCGTCGCCCACCTGGCGGCGGTTCCAGGCTTCGCCATAGTCGGGCGGAAAGGCCGTGGTCATCACGGCCATGATGCGGTCGAG
>CAYXUN010000047.1:29288-31615 GCA_964468165.1 uncultured Novosphingobium sp.
TTTCCCTCTTTCTCCTCCATAACGCGGCCATGGGGCCGCCCGGAAACCGGGCATCCGGCGCGCGGCCATAGGCAGGCGCGGCGCCATCGGTAAGGGCTGATGGGTCGAGCAGATGGGCGCTGCGGGCATCGGGCCACAGCGGGCAGACCTGCACGGGAGGCTCGCCATCGGGCCGCGCAGCGGCGCAGGCGGCGGCCTGGCTGCCGGCGACCAGCGGCGCGGTCAGCCGCGCCAGCGCCAGGTCGGGTGATAGCGAGGCCAGCGGCGCGGTCGGCCGTCCGGCGCCCTACAAAGGGGGGCATAAACAATAGCCCGTCCGGCCACATCGAATGGGCGGAAGAACCATTCGCCGTGGCCGCCGGTCATTACCACGTCGACCGCTTGCGGCGCCGGCCCGCCATGCTGCGCGCGCGCCATGGCCGCTACCAGTTCCAGGCTTTGATAGCCCAGCACCCGGGCATTCCAGGCAAGCGCCAGCGCGCGTGCCGCGGCCAGCCCCACGCGAATGCCGGTAAAGCTGCCCGGCCCGCTATCGACCAGGATCGTGGCGGCGCGGCCCTTGTCGGGCAGTGCGGCGATCATCGGCACCAGCCGTTCGGCATGGCCGCGGCCGAGCATCATGCATTCGCCCGCGATCAGCGCATCGTCTTCGTAAAGGGCAACCGAACAGCTTTCCGTGGCACTGTCGATCACCAGGCGGCGGCGGGAAAAAGGGGCAGCCTGGGGCACGGCCTGGCTCGGTCCGATCAGGCCGCGCGCACTTCGGTCACTTCGGGCACATAGTGCTTGAGCAGGCTTTCGATGCCGTGCTTGAGCGTGGCGGTCGACGAAGGACAGCCCGAGCAGGCGCCCTGCATCTTGAGATAGACCACGCCTTCGCGAAAGCCCTTGTAGATGATGTCGCCGCCATCGTTGGCCACCGCCGGGCGCACGCGGGTTTCGATCAGGTCCTTGATCTGGTCGACGATATCGGCGTCGGCCGAATCATCGCCGAAATCCTCGTCTTCGCCCGGCACCATGATGCCAGCGGCGCTGCCGGCGGCAAAGAGCGGCGCCTGCGACACGAAATGATCGAGCAGGATCGCCAGCACCTGCGGCTTGGCATCGGCCCATTGCGCGCCAGGGGCAATGGTCACCGCCACGAATTCCTGGCCGAACAGAACCTCGGTCACGTCGCCCAGCGAAAACAGCGCCTGCGCCAGCGGCGAAGCCTCTGCCTCTTCAGGCGAGGTGAACGAGCGCGTACCGCTGGTCATGACCCGTTCGCCCGGCAGGAACTTGAGCGTGGCCGGATTCGGCGTGGTTTCGGTTTCGATGAACATGATCGTTGCATTTAGGACCGGGGGGGCAGGGGTCAAGGGGCGAGAAGGCCGGCAGGCCGTGAACGGCCATGTATTTCGCTGGAATGGGCGTGCCCGGCTGCTATGAACCGGGCCATGATCACTGCTCCTTCGCGCGCTGCGCGCTTCGCCATGCTTGTTTCGTCTGCCGTGTTCGCCGCCGCGGCCCTGGCTGCGCCGGCCGCCGCTGCCCCGGTCAAGCGGGCGGCGGCGCCGGCTGCTCGCCCGGCTGCGGCCGCTGCGCTGTCCACCGCCATCCTGCCGGTGCCGCTGATGCCGGTGGTGCCGTCCGGCCAGCGCCAGTGCAGCGCCAAGACCCAGTCGGGCCTGGGCACGCTCACGCTCAAGCCCTCGGCCGATGCCGCCCATCCGGCCAAGGGCGATTACGTGCTGGTGAACTATATCGGCTATCTTGCCGCCGATGGCCGCGTGTTCGATCAGAACAACGCCGCTGCCTTTCCGGTCGAAGGGGTGATCCCCGGCTTTTCCGAAGGCCTGCAACTGATGACCAAGGGCAGCACCTGGCGGTTCTGCGTGCCGGCCACGCTGGGCTATGGCGCGCAAGGGGCGGGTGAGACCATCCCGGCCAATGCCGATCTCGTGTTCCAGGTGGAACTGGTCGATTACAAGACCGCCGCTGACGTTGAAAAGATGCGTGCCGCCGCGGCTGCTGCCCAGCCGGGTGGTGAAGGCCAGCCGGCCGCATCGGCACAGCCCGCGGCCCCGGCGACGACACCCAAGCCGTAACGGCGTAATTAAGCGATATGAACTTGGTGAAGGGCCAGTCTATTCACTGGCCCTTCACAAACCCCCTCCCTATAGATGGGGCATGCGATCGAACACCTGGCGCTCGCGGCGCTTCGCTTTTCTCGTTCTTTCCCTGCTCGCCACCACGGCGCCCGCCGGCATTCCGGCCCCGGCGCTGGCACGGGCCGCGCCCATGGCGCTGGCCGTGGACAACACGGCGCAGAACTGGCTCTACGTCGG
>CAYXUN010000048.1:0-5612 GCA_964468165.1 uncultured Novosphingobium sp.
AGGATATCGGCGCCGCGCAGATCAACGAGGCGATCCAGCAGCTTGACCAGGTGACCCAGCAGAACGCCGGCGCCTCGGAAGAGATTTCCGCCACGTCGGAAGAACTCGCCGCGCAGGCCGAAGAGCTGCAGGCCAGCATCTCGTACTTCCGGGTCGATGCCCATGCCCGCGCCGGCGGCCAGGGCAGTGCCCCTGCCGCCCGGCCCAAGCCGGTCGCGGCCAAGCCGGCCAAGGCTGCCAAATCGGTGGCAAAGCCGGCCAAGCCTGCCCGCAAGCCCGCCCGCCCTGGCTCGATCGGCGATCAGCAGGCCCGCCTCAAGGGCTTTGCGATCGACATGTCGGCCGGCGCCGCGGACGACGATGACGCCGATTTCGGCCAGGCCGCCGCATGACCGCCCCCCGCCCCTTGGCCGATGTGCCCACCCGCGATGATCTTCAGGTCGTGACGTTCGGCCTGGGGCGGGAAGTCTTCGCCGTGCCGGTGGTGCTCGTGCGCGAAATCCTGGATTACCAGGTACCGAGCCACGTGCCCGGCGGCCCGGCGCATTTCCTGGGCCTGACCGACGTGCGCGGCCAGGGCGTGCCCACGGTGGACTTTCGCCGCCGCCTTGGCCTGCCGGCAGTGGAGCCGACACTGGCCACGCGGATCATCATCCTCGACGTGCCCCTGCCCGATCGCACCCTGGCGCTGGGCGTCGTGATCGACCGCGTGCTGGCGGTCAGCACCCTGTCAGGCGCGCGGATCGAGCCTGCGCCCGATATCGGCACGGCGTGGCGCGGTGAATTTGTCGATGGCGTGGTGCGCGAGGCCGAAGGGTTCGTGGTGATCCTGGACGCCGCGCGCATCTTTGGCAGCGAAGACACCGTGCTGCTGCCGGCGGAGGTTTGAACCCGTGGCCACACCTGCCCCTGCCCAAATCCCGCAAGCAGCACAGATCATGGGCGACGGCATCACGCCGCGCACGTTCAAGCACTTGTCTGCCTTTATCTATGACCAGTGCGGCATCCGCATGCCGGCCGCCAAGCAGACCATGGTGGAAGGCCGCCTGCGCCGCCGCGCCCGTGCGCTCCACTTCGAAAAGCTGGAAGAATACTGCCGCTTCGTTCTGGGGGAAGGCGCCGGCAGCGACGAGGTGGTGCATCTGATCAACGCCGTCACCACCAACAAGACCGATTTCTTTCGCGAACCGCGCCATTTCGAGCGTCTGGCGCAGAATATCCTACCCGGCTTTGCGGCCAAGCGCCGGCAGCTGGTGCGGGCGTGGAGCGCGGCCTGCTCGACCGGAGCCGAACCGTATACCCTCGCCATGGTCATGGACGATTTCGCGCAAGCCAATGGCGGGCCCGATTACGCGATCCTGGCCACCGATCTCGATACCAACGTGCTCGCCACCGCGCAGAAGGGCATCTACCCGCGCGAGATGATGGAGCCGGTGCCGGCCCTGCTGCGCCAACGCTATGTCGGGATGGGCCAGGGGGCGCGGGCCAACGAGGCACGCATCCATCCCACGCTGCGCGCCAAGGTCGGCTTTGCCCAGCTCAATCTGATGGAGCCGGCCTATGCCATCGGCCATCAGGTTGACCTGATCTTTTGCCGCAACGTGCTGATCTATTTCGACAAGCCCACCCAGAAAAAGGTCGTGTCGCGCTTGGTCGATTGCCTGGCGCCGGGTGGATACCTGTTCGTGGGCCATTCGGAATCGATCGCCGGCTTCGATCTGCCGCTCGATTCTGTCGGCAACACCATATTCCAGAGGAGATAGACCGATGCCGGCCCCCAAGATCCGCGTCCTGGTCATCGACGACAGCGCCAGCGTGCGCCAGACCATGAAAGCCATCCTGGAAGAAGATCCCGAACTGGAAGTGGTGGCGACGGCCGCCGATCCCTTTGCTGCCGCGCGCCATATCCAGGAACAGGTGCCCGACGTGATCACGCTCGACGTGGAAATGCCGCGCATGGATGGCATCACCTTCCTGCGCAAGCTGATGCAGCAATGCCCCGTGCCCGTGGTGATGTGCTCCTCGTTGACCGAGGAAGGTTCCGAAACGCTGCTGGAAGCCATGCACGCCGGGGCGGTCGACGTGATCCTGAAACCGCGCGTGGGCGTGGCCGATCACCTTTCCGAAAGCCGTCTGATGATCCGTGACACGGTCAAGGCCGCCGCGCGGGCCAAGGTGCGCGGCGGCCGTCGCTCTGCCGCGGCCAGCGCGCCGTCCTCGCTCCGCCCGCAGCCCAAGCTGACTGCCGATGCCGTACTGCCGCCCCCGCCGGTGCGCGCCAGCGGCATCAAGGCGATGAGCCGCACCACCGAAATGGTGGTATGCATCGGCGCTTCCACCGGCGGCACCGAAGCCTTGCGCGAAGTGCTCGAAGCGTTGCCCGCCAATTCGCCGGGCATCGTCATCGTCCAGCACATGCCCGAACACTTTACCCGCGCCTTTGCCCGCCGGCTCGATGGCTTGTGCGAGGTATCGGTGAAGGAAGCCGAAGATGGCGACACCGTGATGCGCGGCCATGTGCTGATCGCGCCGGGCGGCAAGCATACCCTGCTCGAACGCCAGGGCGCGCGCTATCTTGTCTCGGTCCGCGACGGGCCGCTGGTCAGCCGGCACCGTCCCTCGGTCGACGTGCTGTTCCGCTCGGCCGCGCGCTGCGCCGGATCGAACGCGGTGGGGATCATCATGACCGGCATGGGCGACGATGGCGCGCGGGGCCTGCTCGAAATGAAGGAGGCCGGCGCGCGCACGCTCGCCCAGGACGAAGCCAGCTCCATCGTGTTCGGCATGCCCAAGGAGGCGATCGCGCGCGGTGCTGCCGATCGCATCGTGCCGCTTGGCACGATCGCCCAGGAACTGTTGCAGGCCACGGCCCGCTAGGAGGCCCGCCAAGGAGCGCCGCGATGCAACCCGCACCCCTGATGCCGCCGCTGGCGGAAACCCAGCCACCGCCCGCCGACGCCGCGCTCACCGCGCCGTTGCGCCTGCGCCTGGCGGACATCCTGCATGGTCTTGACGATCATTTTACCCGCATCGGCACCACGCTGGAGCGGACGGTGGAGGCGATTTCCGCCGTAGTCGGCACGCTCGGCCAGATCAGTGCCGCCTTGGGCGATCGCGATGGATCTGGCGCGGTGGGAAACCTCACCCGCGCGGCCAAGCGGCTTTACAGCGTGGCCGATCAGGCCACCCGCCGGGCCGACCAGGTGGGCCATATCCGGGCGGTTTCGGCCCGCCTCTCCGCGCAGATCCACGATCTGCAACGCACGCTCGATGCGCTCAAAATCTATGGCATGAACGTCAAGATTGCCGCCGGTGGCGCGCGCGACTTTGTCGATTTCGCCGATCTCATGGCGCAGAAACTGGACATGGGCAAAGCCGACGCCGCCGGGTTCGACGGGCGCCTCGCTGAACTTGAAACAGGCTTGGCCAGCATGCTGCGATCGGATTCGCGGCTGGTCAGCGAGTGCGCGCGCGTGGTGCCGCAGGTGCCGGATCGCCTGATCCGCGATGCCGGCGCCCTGGCCAGCCACCAGGATGGCCTGGCCGCGATGGCACGCACCACCGGAGAGATCGCCGCGACGATCCAGACCAAGGTCGCGACCGTGCTGGGCGCCATCCAGATCGGCGATATCGCCCGCCAGCGGCTGGAACACGTGCTGGCCGGATGCGAAATGCTCGACGCGCATCTTGGCGGCCGTCCGCCCGGTTCCCCGGCCGAAGAGGCGGCGTGCCACCATGTGCTGGCCCTGCTGCACGCGCAGCTCGAAGAAACCGCGATCGATTTCCGCCGCGAGACGCTGGTGCTCGTGGAATCGCTGCACGAGCTTGAGCCGGAGGCCAACCGCCTGCTGGCGTTGCAGGCGCCCACCGCCCCCGCCGATCACGATCCCACGCAGCAGCATGCCGGTGAAGCGGCATTCCTGCGCGAGCTGGAAAGCGGGATTGCCGAAGCCACCGCGATGATCGCGCAGCTGCAAGAGGCAGATGCCCAGGCCGAACAGACGCTGGGCTTGATCATGGCCACCGTGGCCGATCTCATCGCCCGCGCCGCCGCGATCCGCCACTTGCGGGTCGACGTGCAGCTCATGGCGATCAATATCGGCCTGTCG
The DNA here is from genome assembly GCA_964468165.1 of uncultured Novosphingobium sp. GTDB lineage: Bacteria > Pseudomonadota > Alphaproteobacteria > Sphingomonadales > Sphingomonadaceae > Novosphingobium. The sequence continues at coordinate 4,110 of CAYXUN010000048.1, forward strand.
TGCCGCCGGGTCGAGGCGATCGGCCGGCCGATGACGGTCATCGCCAACGAGATCCGCAGCCACGCCGAAACGCTGGATGGTGCGGTCACGCATATCAACGCCGCCGCCAGCGATCTCGACGGATGCTCGGCCGCGATGCGCGGCGCCGATCGTTCCGGCGAGATCGGCACTGGCGATGAACTCGCGCTCTCGCTGGCGATGATCCGCCAGGGGGCGCAGCGCACGGAACAGGCCATCGCCGTGGCCAGCCAGCAGAGCGACACCATCGCCACCATGCTGCGCAAGACGCGGGACGAACTGGAAGTGAGCCTGGACCTGGCCAAGACGATCGAGGCCATCGCCGTGCGCACCGCCGATCTTGCTGGCAGCGGCAACAGCGATGATCCCGCCGCCCATGGCGCAATCGTCGCGCTGATGAACGCGCTGGGGCAGATCTACACCATGGCGAGCGAACGCGTGGTGCACGATCGCTTTCTCCTCCAGGGCATGGCTGCGCTCGCCACCAGCCAGCCCACGTCCGGCTTGGGTGCCGGCAACGCCCAGGACGACGATGACGACGCCTTGTTTGACGACGCTCTGTTCTAAACCCTTGCCGCGGAAGCGGGTTGGAGTGTCGCCGTGCTGGACCTGCGCGTCCCGGTGCCTATAGTCGCAGCCCATGAGCCAGGTCGCGATCCCATCCTTGCCGGCCGCAGCCGGTGGCCCTCCCCGCGGCAGACCGCGCCAGTTCGATGCCGATGCAGCCCTGTTGGCTGCGCTGCATGTGTTCTGGACACGCGGCTATGATGGGGCCTCACTGTCTGACCTGACCGAGGCGATGGGGATCACGCGGCCCAGCCTCTATGCCTGTTTCGGCAACAAGGAATCGTTGTTTCGCAAAGCCTTGGACCTTTACGAGCGGGACAAGCTGGCATTCATGACGCAAGCGTTGTCGGCGCCCACCGCGCGCGGGGTGGCGGCGGCCATGCTGCGCGATGCCTTGGCAATGTTGACCAGCAGCGAGGGTGGGCGGGCCTGCTTTGGCGTGATGCACGCGGTGGCTTCCTCCACCTATGACGAATCGATGCGGCAAGAGGTGATTACCCGCCGCGCCGCCTACGAGCAGGCGCTGCTCGCGCGGTTCGAGCGGGCCGAGGCGGAGGGTGATTTCCCCGGATATACCGCGCAGGCGCTGTGCGCCTATTGCCTGTGCCTGTTGAGCGGAATGAGCGTCCAGGCTGGTTCGGGTGCTGATTCTACACGCCTTCATGCGATCGTCGAAACGGCCTTGGCACTCTGGCCAGGGCGTTGAACAACGCCTGCCGCTTGCGATACCGAGCGGTATATAAACTTGTTGACGCGGCACCTGCGGGTTTCTATACCAATTGGTATTGAAAGTCGCGGGGCCAGCCGGCTTCTCCCCCCATTGGCCGGCATCCCCCCATCCCCATGGTCCCTTGCGGGCTTTCATCATTCGACGCGTCCCCCGCGCGTCGGCAAAAGGGCGGCCGGGCAAGAGGCTTT
>CAYXUN010000048.1:5622-30069 GCA_964468165.1 uncultured Novosphingobium sp.
GGGCCGCGGGGCGGGGCGGGGTTTTGGTAATGGGGCGGGGGTCCGGGGTGTGGGGGTTTTAGTAAACCGGTTCCCTGCCAGTTGATTTGCACGGCAATACCGATTGTAGCTGTCGTTTTTCCCTAACTCATGTCAGTTTGTTGCAATTACTCGCCATAGATCCCTGCACCCCGTATCGATACGGTATTGGTTGCCGAGCCTGCAATCTAAGGCTGATTTCGGTTATAACTGAACAGGTTCGGTCTGCCGAACCGGGATAGGCGAGATCAACGTGGCGCAACGCACCGTTCACATCGTGGATAGCGATGCCCTGCATCGTCGGGATCTGGCACAATTGATACGTCAGCAAGGGCTGGACTGTCATCCTTTTGCCGCGTCTGCCGATCTGGCAGATGCACTGGGCTATCTTCCGGCCGGCTGCGTCCTCCTCGCCTGGCGCACGCCCCAACACGCGGCCGAGACCACGCCCATCGCCAGCGAGGACCAAGGCCCCGGCCCGATGGTGCGCGCGGTGCTGTCGCAGCGACCGGAGATGGCCGTCATCGTGATGGCCGTCGCGCCCACGATCCCGCAGGTCGTGCAGGCCCTGCGCGCAGGCGCCGTTGATTTCCTCGAAATGCCGGTGGCGGCCGATGCCTTGCGCCCGGTTCTCGAACACGGCTTTTCGATCCTGCCCGCCCGCGTCGCCAAGCAGCAGCGCGTGGGCCAGGCGACGGCCCTGACCACGCAACTGACCCCGCGCGAGCAGGAAGTGCTGCGCGGCGTGGTGGCCGGGCTGACCAACCGCGCCATTGCCGAACGGTTGAAGATCGGGGTACGCACGGTGGAAATGCATCGGGGCAACATCATGCAAAAGCTGCAAATGGACAATCTCGCCGCCCTGATCCGTTTCGCCGTGTTCACCGGCGTTCTGGACCAGGGACTTGATGCGGCCTGAGGGTGGGGCCGCGGTGCAGCACTGGCTCTATGCCAGCAATTGCGCCGTTGCGCCCGCCTGGGCTGGTCCTACCGTAGAGGCCCTGGTCGCCCGCGCAGCGCTGCGCAATGCGCAATGTGGCCTCAGCGGCGCCCTGCTGTTTACCGGGCAGCATTTCATCCAGGCACTGGAGGGGCCGGCAGCCACACTGGCCCAGATGCGCACCACGATCTGCGACGACGTGCGCCACACCGACATCGTGACACTGGCCGAAGGCGCACTGCCCCACCGTCGGTTCGATGGCTGGGCGCTCGCCTATGCCGGGGCATCGGTCTATCTGGCCGACCAGGTGCGGATGGCCATGGCCGAGGGCGCCTCTGCGCTGATCAGTATCTTGCAGGCATTCGCCAGGCCCCTTCCGGGCGCACAACCGGGCTGCGGCCAGCATCGTGCAGGGTGATCAACATTTGTTAACCCCGCCATCGCAATCTGCGCCTAATCATTGAGCCCGCCTGCGCCGCAGGCGGTGCCATGTGGAGAGAGCGCCGGTGCCCCGAACGATGTTTCCGGCCAACCCTGGCGCGGATGCCGCCGCCGGCGGTCCGGCACTGGCCGACCGCATCTATGCCGAACTCGTGCGCGGGCTCTATGCCACGCCGCTGCAGGCGATCTACATGGCGGCGATCTTTGCCGCCTATCTTGCCTTGATGATCCATGACACCGGTGATCGCGTGATCATGCTGCTCGGCGGCCTGGCGGCCTGCGCCTGGATCATGCGGATCATCGTGGCGGTTCGCTTGCGCCACCGCGCCCTGACCGCCTCGCTTGACCGGCCTGCGGCGCGGCGGCTGGAACTGCTGTTTGCTACGCCATATGGCAGCTTTGCCGGGTTGCTCGGCCTGATCGGGGCACGGGTGGTCCACCTCGATCATGGCGATGCGCGTGCGCTGACGATCTGCGTGCTTGTCGGGTTTTGTGCAGGCGTGGCGACGGGCGTGGGCGCCCGGCCGCGCCTTGCCTCGCTGTTCATGGCCCTGGCGATGACACCCACGCTGGTTCTCGCCCTGGCAGAGGCCCGCCCCCTGACGATCGGGCTGGCGTTCATCGCCACGGCCTTCGTCATCGGCGGGCGGCATTCGCTGCATATGCGCCATGACATGGTCAAGGCAGAGATCGGCCATCGCCTGGTCTCGCTGTCGCTGGCGCGGCGTGACAATCTGACCGCCCTGCCCAATCGCCTTGCCCTGCGCGAGCATTTCGAGGCCAATGCCGCCGTCATGTCGCCCCACGGCCTGGTCGCGGTGCATTATCTCGATCTCGATGGCTTCAAGCCGGTCAACGATGCCTATGGCCACGGCACCGGCGATCGCCTGCTCGAACAAGTGGCCAATCGCCTGCGCGGCGCGATCCGCAACGGCGATATCGTCGCCCGCCTGGGCGGCGATGAATTTGCCGTCGTGCAATTCGGCCTGTCGCGCGGCGAAGAGGCCGGTCTCTTGGCGCAGCGCCTGCGCACCACGATCGCCGAACCGTTCGAGGTGGATGATCACGTCATTCTGATCTCGACCTGCGTGGGCAGCGTGGTGAGCGACAATCGCGCCGATCAACTCGATACGCTGCTGCAGGCGGCCGACGCGCGGCTGTATCAGGCCAAGCGCGAGCGCGGCGCCAATCGCCGCCGCGTCGCCTAGGTCAAATCTCGCTCAATTCCGCGACCAGGTCATAGGCATCGCCACGATAATAGCTGTGGGTGATTTCGATCACCCGGCCATCGGGCAGAAACGCCCGGCGTTCGATGAACAGGCATGGATCGCCGGCCGCGATGCCCAGCAGATCGGCCATTTCCGCCGGAAAACCGATCGCGCGAACGCGCTGCAGCGCGCGCACCGGACGGTGCCCGGCCTGTTGCAAGGCGGTGTAGAGCGAGTTCTCGACCGTGGCCACCGACGGCAGGCCCCAGCCCGGCACGGTGGCGCCTTCAAGCGCCATGGTCACGCCATCGGCATAACGGATGCGCTGGAAGCGATAGACCTTTGAGCCCGGCGACAGGCCAAGTGACAGCGATTCCTCGGGCGTTACGAGGCCTTCGGAGCGATCGATCCACTTGTTCCCCGGCTTGCGCCCGCGCGCCATCATGTCTTCCGAGAAGGATGACAGCGCCGAAAAGCTCTTTTCCACACGGCCGCTGCTGGCTTTCTGCAGGCTTTCCGAGACAAAGGTGCCGGCGCCCTGGCGCCTTTCGAGCAAGCCTTCCTCCACCAGGCCATCGATCGCCTTGCGGATGGTTACGCGCGACAGCCCGTATTCCTCGCAAAGGTCGCGCTCGCTGGGCAGCGCGGCGCCGGCAGCAAGGCGACGGCTGTCCACCGCGTGACGAATGAGCTTTTGCAGCCGCATATAGCGTGGGCCAGCTTCGTTTTCCCGAAGCGCACCAATCTGATCAACGAAGGCCATGGCTCTCCTTTACGCCCAAGCACTACGCTGCCCGGGAACCGAGAACAACAGGGATTTTATCTGTATGGCAATGGTCATGGATTGAACTCACCACCGATCACGCCCCTGCGCGAGACTCGGGATGCCGCCCAATCGCCTGCCGAGAGGCGAATCTGCCGTTGGACCAGCGTAATGGCTGTGTTTTTTGGGTCCGATATGGAAAATTCACGCGTTCGCCCCGGCAAGCGCGGTTTTGCCGCCAAGCCTGCGCTGGCGTTATACTGCATATGCGCAATGGCGGTCTCGCGAGGTCGATATGGGTAACCGTTACCGTTGTTATCACAGCACCCCGCCGGTGGTTGGTCAAACCCTGGCATTGCCGCATGGAGTGCGGCCGAAGCCTCCACGCAGTCTGCCTGTTTCACGGCAATTTCCGTTGCGCGCCGGGATATTCGACGATGTCGCTGGTTATTGCCGGGCGGATGCCACGTTCCGCCGGGGCGCGAAACTGCCTGCGGGGAAAGATCGTTAATGGCAGCGCAGGGATTGATCCCGGGAGAATGGCCGGCTGCATGCTGCAACGCGTCATGATCTGCCGATCGCGTTGGGCGACGCTGGCGCCGCGGCGCCGTAGCAGTGGAAAACGCCCCGGCGAATGGACGCAAACCCATGGTTCTTCGTCTCTCCGCCGATTTACAGCACGCAAATCAGGCGTTAGGCCCCACGCAGCATTTTGGAGAAACGCTACCATGAACACTACTGAACTTGTCGATGCCGTTGCCGCCAGCCAGGGCATTGCCAAGGCCGAGGTCCGCAAGACGGTCGACGCCGTTTTCGCCGCCATCGCCGAAGCCGCTGCCAAGGGTGAGGAAATCTCGCTGAACGCGTTCGGCAAGTTCAAGGTCAAGGACGTGCCGGCCCGCGAAGGCCGCAATCCCTCGACCGGCGAACCGATCCAGATCGCTGCGTCGCGCAAGCTCAGCTTCGCGCCGGCCAAGGCTCTCAAGGACAAGCTGAACGGCTAATCGCCGCTGCTGGCTTTTTCCCCTCGGAAAGGCGTTTCGTGGATTTCGACGACCAGATGCGCCGCTACTTCGGTGCTGCCGATCATGCATCGGTAGCACCAGCGGCACTGGCTGCGGGCATGGAACGCCTTTCCGTGGACTTTGGCCTGGAACGTGATCCGGGCCGGCGCTTTGCGATGTGGGCGCTGATGCACATCCTGGGCAATGCGCCCGATCTTGACGTGGCCTTTCCCGATCCTGCTGAACGGGACGCGGCGCGCAATTTCATGGACATGCTGGACCAGATCCAGTCACAGGCGCCCACCGACCACGCTTGAACGCGGGTCGCGCGGCGCAGGCATTGCCAGCGATGCGCTGAAGTTCACGCGATCGCGACGATCTCCACGGCCTCGGCCTTGCCACCGAAATCGACATATTCGCCCGCTTCGGCGCCCATGATGGCGCGCGCCAGTGGCGCGGAAAACGCAAGCAGGCCTGCCGCAGGATCGGCCTCGTCATCGCCGACCAGCATGATCGTCCGCTCACGGCCGTTGTGCACCAGCGTGACGGTGGAACCGAACTCCACCACCTCGCCCGCCGGCGCGGGCATGACCTGGGCGGTGGCGAGGCGCGTGCTCCAATAGCGCAGATCGCGGCGCGCCGCCTTGAGCGCGTCCTCGTCTTGCAGCGTGGCGATCAATGCCTCCACCTCGGCCACTTTGGCGCTCAATTGCGCGAGGCCGCGCGCGGTTACCAGATTGGGTCCAGGCGGAATCGGCCGCTCGAACTTGGGTTCGAGATGCTCGTCATCACTTTCGCGGCGAAACGCAACACTCATGCCTGGTCCTTGCACAACGGGATCGATGGCTGCTCTTGCCCGCTTTGCCCCAGAGGGCAAGGCGCAGAGCGCAAGCGCAGCGCGCAACCCGAACCCCGGAAAAGAAAAAGCCGGTGGGCAAAAGCACGAAGCCTCGCCCACCGGCAGCAGGGTGAAATAGAGTTGCACCTGTGAACATGCCGCATGCCGGACGGAAAATCCAGCGGTTCGTTACAGCGATTTCTCTGCGTGAAATGCTTGGCAGCGCGGCGATGCTGTTTCACAAGGCCGGCCTGCCATGACACTTGCCTATGCTCTTGATGCCCCGGCCGATGCCATTGCCCAGGCCCTTGCGGCCGATGCCAATGGTGACGTGTGGGCCAGTGGTGCGGTGAGCCCGGGCGGCTATGCCCCGGTGGTGGTGCGGGGCCGCGATGGCCGGCGGCGCCTGGTGCCGCGCCAATGGGGCGTGCCACCACCGCCCCGCGGGCAGCACGTGGTGACGACGGTACGCAACGTGGAAAGCCCTTTCTGGATCGGCACCTTGCGCCATCCCGAGATGCGCTGCCTGGTGCCAGCCACGCATTTTCGCGCGGGCGGCGTACGGCGGTGGTGGCGATCACCCGACGCCCCGATCATGGCCTTTGCCGGCATCTGGCGCGATTCCGAAGTGCCCAGCTTTGCCATCCTGACCGTGGGGGTGGATGCGCTATCCGGCCCGGCCGATCCCCCCGCATCCGTCCCCCTGCTGTTGACAGCGCCGCAACAGGCGCGCTGGCTGGCGCAAGGCTGGAAGGACGCAGAAACGCTGGTGCAGGCGCTGCACCCCGATCGGATCATGCCACTGGGCGGTTGAGCGATGACGGCGCCAGTTGTGCCGGCAAGACCAGGCGCACCAGATCGGCGGCACCCGGGCTGGCGAACAACGTCAGTGCCGGAGCATAGGCGATTTCGAACAAGAGCGCGCCCAAGGTTTCCGGCGACGCCGGACCATCGGGAAAACGCTGCCGCAGATAGCCGCCAAGTTCGCGCCAGCCCCGTCGCACGATTTCCTCAAGCCGTTCAAGGCACGGCGATCCGGGCGGCGAGGTGCGGGCGAGTTCCAGCACCGACAACGACCATCCGCCATGGCGCGAACGCTCTTGCGCCCAGGCGGCGACCACGTCCACCACCCCGGCGGCATCGGTGGCGCCGTCAAGGTCGGCCAGCAAATCGCCAAGGCTGCGAAGCGCTTCGGCGCTCAGCACTTCGAGATAGATGGCTTCCTTGCTGTCGAAATTGGAATAGACCGCCCCCTTGGTGAAGCCGGCCGCCTCGGCAATGCGTTCGAGCGAAGTGATCGCATAGCCATCGCGCCGAAACAGATCGGTCGCCGCCTGCAGCAGCCGTTCGCGCGTGCGCGCCTGGCTTTCGCTGCGCTTCAATCGAGCCAAACCCGTTATCCCCTCATGGTCCACCTGTGGCGCGGTTCACGTCGCCAGGAGGCGAGGATTAAGCGGAGCCGAGCCGGCTAGGCAAGGCCCTCGCCCAAAAACAGCGTCAGTCGCTAATGCCGATGCGGATCGGCATCGCGGCGTCATCGCCGTCGGGATAGATCACGTCTGGCGCGATCACCACGCGGTTGCGGCCCTGGTGCTTGGCGGCATAGAGCGCGGCATCGGCAGTACGATAAAGTGCGGCGAAATCGTCTCCGGCCCGCGCCATGGCCACGCCCACGCTCACCGTTACCTGCCCACGCCCAAAAAACGGCGAATGGTCGCAATCACTCAGCCCCGTGCGCACGCTTTCGGCCAGTTGCAGCGCGGCAAAGCGGCCCATGCCAGTGGCGAGCAAGGCAAACTCCTCCCCACCCAGGCGCGCCGTCACGCACATTGCCCCGTCCCAACGGGCCAGTCGCCGCGCCAGGGTTACCAGCACGACATCGCCCGCGTCGTGCCCATGCGCGTCATTGATTGCCTTGAAGCGGTCAACGTCGAGCAGCAGCAGCGCAACGCCCTGGCTATCGTCCAGAACCCCGTCGGCTTCCTGGGTTACGCGGTCGAGCAGCGGGGTGATCGCGTCGGTGAAACCACGGCGGTTGCGCAGGCCGGTCAGCGGATCGCGCCGGGCCTGCTCTTGCGCTGCCGCTTCGGCAACGAGGGCGCGATCGCGCTCGATCCGCATGCCCATGAAGCGCCGCGTGGCCGCTACCGACAGCCACACCGTCTGCCAGGCCGATGCGGCCAGGACCAGCATCTGCGAGCCCCCGCCCCACACGGCATGGCTGAAATCCACGACCGACGACAGGCCCAGCGCCAGCATCGGCACAGCCCAGGCGCCGACAAACGCACGCGCGGCGCTGCTGCCCCGGCGCCAGGCCGTGACCAGGCACGATCCTGCCAAGACCAGCAGCAGCAAGACCAGCAAGCCCAGCGCATTGGCCCAGAATTCGAGCGGGCCGCTGCGCATCAGGCTGAGCGGCACGCCCAGCAGTGCCGTGGCGAGCGCCACCACGCGGGTCGTGCGGCCCAGCCAGCGGGGCACGTGCCCCGGATCAATCGCGGTGAGCAGGCTGTAGGTGGCCAGGAGCGTGGCCAGGCACGACAGCGCCGTGCAGATCTGCGCCGAAACGACCCCGGCCAGCCCCGGAAAGAAGAACAGGTGAAACTGCGACCACATCGCGCCCCAGGCGACCATGCAGGTGGCCCAGGCGCCCTGCCAGGCCGGGAACTGCCGCCGCACCGCAAACGCGAGGCCAAAATTATAGACCGCGCCCAGCGCCAGCAGCATCAGCATCGCGCCGATCATGCTGGCCATGGCCGTGGCCTGGATCTGCGCCTGGCCGCCATCGATCAGGCGCATGCGCAGCATGGGTGCCGAGGCCACCCGGTCGAATCGCAAGACGACGCCGACCAGTGCGGCATCGCGCTGCGGTGGTACGAACGCGATCTGGCCACCCAGGCGCCAGTTCGCGCCATAGGCACCGCGCGCCACCTCCTGCCAATCGGCAGTGCCATCGCGATAGAAAAAGCCGACGTGCAGCGCATCGAACCGCGAGGAATGGACCATCAGCACCGGCGTTGGTCCGGCTTGCGCCAGGGTTTGCGCGTTAACCTTGAGCCAGAGGCTGGCGCCTTGGTAATCGCGCGGCGCGCCATGGCAGGAATAGCGCGTGGGCAGCGCGGCATCGTGGCCCGGTGCCGGCGTGGCGCCCGTGGCATGGCAGGCATTTTCCAGGGTAATCCATTGGTCAGGCGCGCCTGCCAGGGCCGGCTGTGCCACTGCCAAGGCCAGGCAAAACAAGATCAGCCGCGCGGCACGCCCCAGCATGCGCCGCCCCCCATCCATCGCTGCGTCCAAACCATTCATGCAGCGGCATTTACCACAAATACCTATGTAAATGATTACCGTATTGCAAACCGGCCCCGCGCGGGGGGCGCGCCGGGCCGGCGGCCGGGCAGTCGCCCCGGGTTGGGGGAAGGCCGGTTGCCGGGGGGCCGGGAAAGCCTAGAAATGCAGGCGCGCGCCAACCTGGAGCGAGCGGGGCGCCCCTGGTGCAAAGAAAGTGGATTGCAGCAAAGGCCGTTCGCCATCGATCACCGGGCCGGCGAACGGCCGTGACACCACCCTGCCCTGCGCATCGAAGGCGGTAGCGCCGAGTTGCGCGGCGCTGGCATAGTCCTTGTCGAACAGGTTGCGGACCATGGCAAAGATGGTCAGCCCGGTGCGGGGCCGAACCTCCGCCCCCAGGTTGAACAGCGCATAGGGCGCCGTGCCGCCTGGGCCGAGATAATAGGTGCCGTCAGCCTGGTGGGCATTGTTTTCATTGCCGCGCGCAAAGGCGCTGGAAACGGCCACCATGTCGAGATTGAGCGAGAGCCACGGCGCCGCTTCCCAACCCACGGCCGCTTTCACGGTGTGGCACGGCAACAGCGGAATGCGGTTGCCGGGCTGGATCGTGATCGTGCCATCAAAGCCGGGGCCACTGCCATCGTTGCTGCTGTTGCCCGAGCCGTTGACCACTTCGCTCGACCGATAGGTCGCGTCGAGCAGCGTGTAGCTTGCTGAAAAGGTCAAGCCGCGCAGCCGGGCATCTGCCGACAATTCCAGGCCTTGGCGCCGCGTCTTGCCGAAATTGCGGAAGTAGCCATAGCCCGAGGCATCGTTGGCGACGAACAGGATATCGTCGCTGCTGTCGGTGCGAAACAGCGCGGCGTGGACATGGCCCCAGCCATTGCTGCGATCGAGGCGGATTTCCATCGTGCGGGCAATCACCTGGCGCAGCGGAGGATCGCCGGCGAGCGCGTTGGGCAGGCGGCACGGGCTGGCCGGATCAGAACAGCCCAGTTCGATGGCCGAAGGGGCGCGGCTGGCCTGGCTCCACGAAAGGGCGAGCGTCGTGCCATCTGCCGCCTTGCCGGTGAGCGTAACCGCCGGGTTGAGGCGATGATAGACCGGGTTGCTGTCAAGCGAGCCGGTGCCGCCGCCCGGGGTGATCGCATCGCGGTTGCGCACCGCTACCCGGTCATAGCGCGCTGCCAGGTCTAGCGTAATCCGCTGGCCAAGGCCGACCCGATCGAGCGCATAGGCCGACAGCGCCGTGGTGCGGCTGCGCAGATCGACCCTGGCATCAAAGGCGTTTTCGGAATCCTGCGTGCCATCGGCAAATGCGCCCGGCCCGTTTACCGGCATGACCGTGCGATCGGGCAGGATATAGCCGAACTGGCTGCTTTGCGTGAAATGCGCGGTGCTGCCGATATAGGACGCGCCCAGCGTGAGGTCGTGGGCAACCGGGCCGGTGGTGAAGTGGCCCGATGCCTCCAGCGTTGCGCCCCATTCGCTTTGCCGGGTTTGCGAACGGTTGATCAGGCCATCGCATTTCTCGTTCGGCTCGGTGTTGAGTAGCACGTTGGCAATGCAGCGCCATTGGGGAAATGGCGTATTGGCCTGGGTTTCTCCAGCCACCGGAAAGCCGGTGTAGCCGCCGCTGGTGAGAGCCGCCTGCTCGGCCGCGTTGGGCTGATAGAGGTTTTCGCCTAAGGCATCATCGTTGACGTCGCCATTGTACGTCTGGGTGCGCAGGTGGCGCCAGAAAGCATTGGCGCGCAGATGCAGCCCGCTGTCCAGGCGGGTTTCCCCATTGAGCACGATCATGCCCATGCGATTGCGGGTGTTATCGGGCGCGGTGTAGACGCTGCGCCGATCCGCGGCGAGCAAGCGCATTTCCTGGAGGCCATTGCCGTTGAGGTTGGTATCGGCAAAGTGCCCCGCCAGCGAAACCGACGATGCCGCATCGCTCCACCCCAGTTTGGCCAAGGCCCGGCTGGCGCGCGAGCGCGAGAGATCGCGCCAGCCATCCTCGCGGAAATGGTCGGCGGCCACGTACCAATCCAGCCCACCGGGCAGAACGCCGCCGGCCTGGGCGCTGCCGGTCACGCGGCCGAACGCGCCGCCGCTGGCCTCCAGCGTGACGCCGGGATCGCTCTTGCCGCTCTTGGTTCGGAGGACCAGCGCGCCGCCCAGGGCGTTGCGGCCAAACTGCGGGGCAGCCCCCGAGACCAGGTCGATATCAGCCACCGCGACGGTGGGAATCAGATCCCAGCTGACCACGTCTCCGAACGGCTGGTTGACGCGCACGCCATCGAGATAGACCGAAAGCCCTTGCGCCGTGCCGAGCAAGGGCGAGGCGGTGAGGCCGCGATAGTTCACATCGGGCTGCAGCGGATTGCCCTGAACCTCGTTGATGGTGACGCCGGGCGCCGTGCGGGCCAGATGCTCTGCCACGCTTATCGCCTGGGTAGCCTGTAGTGCCTTGGCGTTGCCTACTTCCGGCGCTTCACCCGCGAGCGGCGTTGCCCGCACGATGATGTCGGGCCCTGTCGTGGTGGCATTTTGCGCCTGCGCCGGCATCGCCAGGCACAAGCATGATGCACCAGCGCACAGCCAGCCCTTCCGGTCCCCCATCGCTCCCTCCCTGTTGTTCGCCAAGCGGCCGTAACAGGATGAAACGCGAATAACCTGAGCGAACGCTCAGGCTGACCCAAGGTATAAGGCGCCGGTGCGATGGTGGCGGGATTTAGTCAGGCGCCGCCAGGCGAAAGCCCCTGCCGCGAACGGCGGCGATGGTGAGGCCGCAGGGGCCAAGCCGCTTGCGCAGCGCGCTGACTGCCACATCGACGGCGTTGTCGGTGATCACGGCATCGGCGCCCCAGACCCGATCGATCAGGGCCGGTCGCGCGACCACCGCGCCGCGGGCCAGCGCAAGTTCGGCGAGCAGCGCCAGGCTGCGCGGCTCTAGGGCCAGCGGCGTGCCGTGCCACGTCGCGGTGCCGGCGGCGCGATCGATGGAAAGGCCCTGCCAGATGATCGGCGGCGGTAGCAATTGCCCGGCGCGGCGCACCAGCACGCCTACCCGGGCCGCCAGTTCGGCAAAGGCAAAGGGCTTGGGCAGGTAATCATCCGCACCCGCGTCAAACCCTTCCAGCCGATCATCGAGCGCGGTGCGCGCCGTAAGCATCAGGATCGGCATGGTATATCCGGCGGCGCGGATCTGGCGGCATAGCGCCAGGCCATCGGCATCGGGCAGGCCGATATCGAGAATGACCGTGGCCATCTGCTCGCGCGCCAAGGCATCGAGCACGCCCGCCCCCTGGCGCAACCACCGCACGCCCAGCCCGCGCCCGCCCAGGCCCTGGACGATCGCCCGGCCAATGCCGGCATCGTCTTCCACCAGCAGGACCAAGCTCATGCCGCGCCATCCTGCACGGGCAGGCGAAAACGGATGGCGCAACCGCCATCGGGCTGGTTGGCTGCCTGCACGCTGCCGCCATGGCGCTCTGCCACCCAGCGGGCCAGGGCCAGGCCCAACCCACTGCCGCCGCGCTGACGGCCTTCGTGGGTCTGGTAATAGGCATCGAAAATGCGCGGCAGTTCGTCCTCCATCATGCCCGGCCCACGATCGTCGATCACCATGTCAGCCGCCCCATCAGCGAGCGTCAGCGTTACGCCAAGCACCGCGCCCATCGGCGAAAACTTGATACCGTTTTCGATCACCGCCAGCAGCGCCTGGCGCAGCCAGCGGGCATCGCCCACCATCGGCAGGGGGAAGTCCGGGGCGGCAAGCACGATCTCCACCTCGACGCTGGCCGCATAGGGCCGCGCTGCCGCCACGGCCTCGGCCACTACCTGCCCCAGATCGAACGGCGCGCTCGCCAAGGCAAGGCGGCCATCGTCTGCGGCGGCGAGGCCAAGCAGTTCGTCGATGCGGTGGGTAAGGAAACCGGCCTGCGCCACGATATGGCCCAGCGTTTCGCGCAAGAAGTGTGGATCGGCAGCCGGCTGGTCCAGCGCCACTTCGGCGGCGCTGCGCACGGCGGCCACCGGAGTGCGCAATTCGTGGCTGACCTTGGCAAAGAACAGGCGGCGCGAGGCATCCACGGCGGCGATGCGGGCGGTGCGGGCCTTGACCATGGCCGCCAGCGCGCGGTTGCTGCGCCACAGCAGCCAGGCCCCGCAACCGGCGCAGGCCAAGGCGACGGCAGCGAGCAATCCGGCCAGAGCCATGCTACGCTGCCCGGCGCGGGCCAGCGCCTTGCGCCCGGCCTGAAGCTCGCCATTTTCCTGGCCATCGATGGTGCGGGCCAGCGCTTCCAACCGCATTTGCGCGCCGGGGGTGCGGGCAAGCTGCACCAAGGCATCGGCACGGATCTGCTCGCGCGTTGGCGTCGGGCCGCGCGCCAGACCTACTTCTTCGGCCACCAGCGCGCGATAATCGGCCAAGGCCCGTTCGAGCGCGGGCCCCTGCCCGGCCGGGGCGAGCGCGACGATCCGCGCAACAACAGCCGCCTGCCGTTCCGAGAGGCTGGCCAACGTGAATTGTCGGTTGGCGCCGCGCGCGCTGATGGCAAAGGCCACGACCAGCCCGGCGAGCGCCGCCACCAGCAGCGCAAACAGCAATGCCGCCACGCGCGCACGCCAGGCCAGGCGGGTATCGGCCGCGTCATGTCCAGCAGCGGGCGCGGCAGCAGAATGAACCATGCCGCCATCATCGCGGGGGCTGGTGCAAAAGCCAAGCCCCCGCAACGATGTGCAAGATGATCTGACCGATTAGCCAGCCTTTGCCGGAGACGGCGCCGCAGCCAGGCTGGTATCGCCCTGCCAGCCGCCGCCCACGGCCCGCAACAGCCGCACTGCCGCCTGCAAACGCTGGGTATCCACCTCGATCGCCTTTTGCCGGGTGCGCAGCGCCGTGGTCTGGGCCGTGACGACATCGAGATAGCTGACTGCGCCACGCTCATAGCGGCGGGTGGCCAGCGCCTCGACCGTCCCGGCCTGCTCGGCCGCACGCGCCTCGGCGCTGGCTTCGTCGCCCAAGTGATGCAGCCGGGACAGGCCGTCTTCCACGTCCTGCACCGCGCCCAGCACGTGGCCGCGATAGTCGGCAGTGGCGGCATCCCAATCGGCGCGGGCCTGCATCACGCGAGCGTGGCGACGCCCGCCGTCGAACAGGGTCATCACCGCCGCCGGTCCGATCGACCAAAACGTGTTGGGCGCAGCGATGATATTGGCCAGCGTGGTATCCTGCAGGCCAACCTGCCCGCCCAGCAGCAGCGATGGGAAGAACGCCGCGCGGGCAACGCCGATGCGCCGGTTGGCCGCATACATCCGCCGCTCGGCCGCGGCGATATCGGGCCGGCGCTGCAACAGCGTGGAGGGCACGCCCACCGGCACCGCCGGCAGCGCCAGGCTGCGATCGGATGGCGCGATGGCAAAGCCGGTGGCCGGCACGCCCGCCAGTGTCGCCAGTGCATGTTCGGCCAAGGCGCGGGCATTGCGGGCATCGGCCAGTGCGGCCTGTGCCTCTGCCAGCTGCGTGGCGGATTGGCCGGTTTCCATGGCATTGGCGATGCCACCGGAAAAGCGCCGCTGCGTCATATGGTCGGCCCGGGCATAGGCGGCCACGGTATCGTCAAGCAGGGCGATGATGCGATCCTGCCCGCGCAGCACGGCATAGCCTTCGGCCAGCTCTGCCTGAAGTTGCAACCGGGTATCGGCCACGTCATCGGCAGCAGCCTCGGCATCGGCCCGCCCGGCGGCGACATTGGCACGCACGCGGCCCCACAGATCGGCCTCATAGCTGCCAGTAAGGCCCAGGGTTTGCGCGCCATAGTAATCGGGCTGGGTGCTGCCGCGCAGCGGGCGATCGGCCGATTGGCGGTTCTGCGTGAGCGTCGCCCCGGCGCCGAGCTGGGGATAGAGATCGGCCCGCGCCTGGCGCAGCAGGGCAGCGGCCTTGTCGTGCCGGGCAACGGCGGCGGCAAGCGAGGGATTGCCGGCGTTGAGCTGGTCTTCCAGCCCGTTGAGCACGGGATCGCCGAACACGGTCCACCACGCCGCAGGCGGCACGGCAGCGTCAGTGCTGGCCGGCACCCACGGCCCGGTGCCGGAAAAGGTGGCGGGCAGGCTGACCTGCGGTGGTTTGTAGGCCGGTGCGCTGGCGCACCCGGCCAGGGCCAGGGCCAGGGCCGCGCCCAGCCCCAACCGCAGCTTGGCAAGGCGCTCAGGCATGTTGGCCGCCCCCACCGTTTGCACCGACATGGGCGACATGCACTGCTTCGCCATTGGCAATCGAATCCGGCGGGTTGTCGATGATCTTGGTCCCGGCAGACAGGCCGCTGACCACTTCCACCGTCTTGCCCAGATCGCGGCCGAGCGTGATCGACAGCAGCCGCACCCGGCCATCGCTGCCCACCGTGGCCACCTGGGTGCCGGCAGCGCGGAACAGCAGCGCGCTGGACGGGATCATTACTGCCCCGGCGCTGCCCGGCACCTTGAACGCCACCTGGGCATAGCCGCCGGCGCGCAGGGCGTGGGCGGTATTGTCGGCCAGCAACTGCACCTGCAGCGCGCCGTTCTGCGGGTTGATCGCATCAGACGTGCCGACAACCTTGGCAGCAAATGTCTGGCCCGGCAGATCGGGCACGGTCAGCGTCGCTTCCACGCCCGGCTTCATCGCGGCGGCGTAGGCCTGCGGCACGCCCACGTAGATGCGGATACGGCTGACGTCGGCCACGGTGAACATCGGCTGCTGGTTGGTGGCACCAGGGCCCACCAGATCACCGATATCGGCGGTGCGCTGCGTCACCACGCCGGCAAACGGCGCGCGCACCGTGGCATAGCCCTTCATCGCCAAAAGCCGGGCAAGGTCTGCCTGCGCCCCGCGCACCGTGGCAACCTGCACCGCCAGGTTGCCGTTGCGCTCGTCGGCTTCCTGCTGCGACACCGAATGGTCGGTCAACAGGTCGTTCCAGCGCGCTGCCGTGCTGCGGGCCAGACCCGCGCTGGCCTTGGCCTTGGCCAGCGCGGCGCGGGCGGCCGCGATCTGCTGGTCAAGCTCGGGCGTGTCGATCTGGGCCAGGGGCGTGCCCTGCCCCACGGTGGCGCCGATGTCGCGCGTCCAGGCCTGCATGTAGCCAGGCACCCGGGCAAAGATGTGCGCGGTGTTCCACGCCGCCATGGTGCCCGGCAGGCTGAGCGCGCCGCTGGCGGCTGCCGGCGCCACGTCCACCAGGTGCACGGTGGGAATGGCCTGTGCCTCGCTCCAGTTGCGGGTGTCGAGCGCTTCGCCATGGCGGCTGTAGATGCCAACGCCGACGATGACGGCGGCCACCACGCCTGCGACGATGCCGGCGGTCTTGAGCCCGCGCGGCGCGCGCGCCGGGGCGTCTTCCTGGCCCACGACCAGGCTGGTTTCATTCTGCATGGACAAGGTCTCCCTTGATGAAGATGGGATCATCGGACGGCGGCGGGGTGGGCTGCGACGTGGTGCCGCCCCGGCGTTCCTTGCGATGGACGATGGAGAAGACCACGGGCACGAACACCAGCGTGGCAATGGTGGCGCAGATCAGGCCACCGATCACGGCGCGGCCAAGCGGGGCGTTCTGTTCACCCCCCTCGCCCAGGCCCAACGCCATCGGCGCCATGCCGATGATCATGGCCAGCGCCGTCATCAGCACCGGGCGGAAGCGGGTGGAACCAGCCTCGATCGCGGCCAGGGTGGCATTGCCCAGCACCGCCAGGCGTTCGCGGGCAAAGCTGACCACCAGCACCGAGTTGGCCGTGGCCACGCCCATGCACATGATCGCCCCGGTCAAGGCCGGCACCGACAGCGGCGTGTGCGTGGCAAACAGCGTCCAGGCAATACCGGCCAGCGCGGCGGGCAGTGCCGAGACGATCACCGCCGGGTCGATCCAGCTCTGGAAGTTGACCACGATCAGCAGGTAGATCAGCACGATCGCCCCAACCAGGCCCAGGACCAGGCCGGTGAAGGCCGCATTCATGGTTTCCACCTGGCCGCGGATCTTCACGGTCGAACCCTTGGGCAGGCTGGCGGCCGTATCGTTCAGGATCTTCTGCACGTCTCCCGCCACGGCGCCCAGATCGCGGCCCTGCGTGGTGGCATAGACGTCGAACGCCGGCTGCACCGCATAGTGCGAAATCAGCGCCGCGGTCGGTTCCCGCTTCATCGTGCCAAGTGCGCCGAGCAGCTGGACCGCGCCGGGCTTGGCAGAGCTGACCGGGATGTTGTCGAGCGCGCCGATGCTGTCGGTGCGGTATTGCGGGGTCTGCACCACGATCGGATAGGACACGCCGTTCTTGGGATTGAGCCAGAACGTGGGCGCCACCTGCGCACTGCCGGCAAGGTTGACCGACAGGCTCTTGGTCACGTCGTTTTCGGTCACGCCAAGGCGATCGGCCTGGGCACGGTCGATGTCAAAGCGCAGTTCCGGAGCATTGGTGGCCTGCTGCATGCGCACGTCGGCGATGCCGGCAACGTGGTTGATGCGGCCGGCCAGCATCCGCGCATAGTCGGCGTTGGCCTTGGTGTCGGGACCGGTCACCATCACGTCGATCGGGGCGGGCGCACCGAAGTTGAGAATCTGGCTGATGATGTCGGCCGGCAGGAACGAGAACGTGGTGCCGGGGAACAGATGCGGCAGACGCTCGCGCAGGGCACGGACATAGCCGTCGGTAGGATGATGATCTTCGGCCAATGTCACCAGGATGTCACCATCCTGCGAACCGATGCCGCCGCTGTTGGCATAGGCGGTGTTGATGCCCGATGACGACATGCCGATGTTGTCGACGATCGATACAAGCTCATCCCGGGGCACGGTGGCGCGGATCTGGTCCTCCACCTTGTCGAACAGGGCGGCGGTCTCTTCCAGGCGCGTGCCGACCGGCGCGCGCACGTGCAGGCTGATCTGGCCGGAATCGACGCTGGGGAAGAAGTTGCGCCCGAGGAACGGCACCAGCACCAGCGAGGCCAGCACCACGATCATGAAGCCGGGCACGAAGCGGCGGCGGCTGTCGAGCGCCACGCGCAGCACGTCAACGTACCAGGCGCGGATCGCCTCGAACCGGGTTTCAAAGCCATGCTGGAACCGGCGCAGCGGGTGCATGCCCGGCTTTTGCCCAGTCATGGCATCATGGCTGACCATGATGTCCACGACGTGTTCGGAACCATGCGCGCGCAGCAGGAAGTTGCTCATGGTCGGCACCAGTGTGCGCGACAGCACGAAGCTGGCGATCATCGCAAAGACCACCGCCTTGGCCATGGGGGCAAACAGGAAGCCGGCCACGCCGGGCAGGAAGAACATCGGCAGGAAGGCGATGCAGATGCACAGCAGCGAGACGAAGGCCGGGCGCACGATCTGTTCGGCCCCGTCCATGATCGCCTCGGCCACGCCCTTGCCCTGTTCGAGGTGCCAGTTGATGTTTTCGATAGTGACGGTGGCGTCGTCCACCAGGATGCCGACGGCCAGCGCCAAGCCACCCAGCGTCATGATGTTGAGCGTTTCGCCGGTCACCGCCAGGCCCGCCACGGCGGCGAGAATCGCCAGCGGGATCGAGGTGGCGATGATCACGGTCGATCGCCACGAGCCGAGGAACAGCAGGATCATCAGGCTGGTCAGGGCGGCAGCCAGCACGCCTTCGCGCACCACGCCCGAAACCGCCGCCTTCACGAACAGCGACTGGTCGGACAGCAGCTGCACCTTGAGGCTGTCGGGCAGCGTTTCCTTGAGCTTGGGCAGCAGCGCCTTGACGTCGTTGACGATATCGACGGTCGAGGCAGAGCCCGACTTGAGGATCGTCATCAAGACCGCGCGCCCGCCATCGACGCGCACTTCGTTCACCTGCGGCGGCGAACCATCGTGCACATGGGCCACGTCACCGATCGTCACCGTGGTGCCATCGACCGTGCGGATCGGCAGCGCGTTGAGCTGATCGATCACCTGCGGGCTGTTGTTGAGGCGGATGGAATATTCGAACTCGCCGATCTTGGTGGTGCCGGCGGGCACGATCTGGTTCTGTGCGGCGAGCGCAGCGCCCACGTCGGCGGCGGAGAGATTGTGCTGCAACAGCGCGGCGGGATCGAGATCGATCTGGATCTGGCGTTCGCGCCCACCATAGGGCGATGGCACGGCCGCCCCCTGCACCGTCGCCAGGCGCGGGCGAATACCATTCTGTCCCAGGTCATAGATCGCCTGCTCCGACAGCTTGCCCGAAGACAGCGCCATCTGCAGGATCGGCACGGTCGCCGCGCTGTAGTTCAGGATCAGCGGCGGCGTGATGCCGGGCGGCATCTGCTTGAGCACCGTTTGCGACACCGAGGTGACCTGCGCGGTCGCCGTGCGGATATCGACGCCGGGGCGGAAGAAGATCTTGACCACACCCACGCCGTTCATCGACTGGCTTTCGATATGATCGATATCGTTGACCGTCGAGGTGAGCGAGCGTTCGTAGTAATAGACCACCCGACCGGCCATGTCTTCGGGCGGCAGGCCGCGATACTGCCACACCGCGGCAATCACCGGGATGCGGATATCGGGAAAGATGTCGGTGGGGGTGCGTAGCCAGGCGATCGAACCCGAAAGCACGATCAGGATGGCCAGGACGACGAAGGTATAGGGCTTGCTAAGGGCAAGCTTGACCAATTGCAGCATGGCGTTCCCAATGGGTTTGGCCCACCCGCACCGCCTTCGCACGCGCGAAGGCAGGCGCAGGCAAGCGCCAGAAACGTGGGAAGGCGCCCATGATGCGGCGCCAACCGCCGGCTCCATTGAACCGAGCGGCAGCGCCATGCCAATGAAATGAATTTCACATTGCCGAAGCGTGCCCGGCGCGGATGCGTGCGGCCAGCCCCGGGCGCGCCGGATCAGCCCGCGCTGGTGCCAGTTCCAGGGCAAACTGGTGGAGGTGGGCAACCGCTGCCACCACGCTGAGGCCCAGGCCCGAGCCCGGCACGGCAGGCGATGCCGCGCCGCGATCGAACCGCCGCACCACCGCGGCGACCTGTTCGGCGGCGATGCCCTCGCCCTCGTCCGCCACGGCGATCACGGCCTGGCCGCCCTCGCGCGTGACGGTGACCAAGACGGTGCCGCCAGGCGGGCTGAACTTGATGGCATTGTCCACCAGGTTGCTCAGCGCCTCGACCATCAGTTGCGCATCACACACCAGCGTGACCGGCGCGAGACTGCCCGCAAGCAGCGCCACCTCGCGCTCCTCGGCCAGGGGCGCATAGAGATCGATCACCACCGCCACGAGTTCATCGATGCGTGTGGCGGCAAAGCCCTGGCGGCGGTGGCCAGCCTCGATCTCGGAAATGCGCAGCAGCGCGGCGAAGCGCGCGAGCACGGTATCGAGATCCTCGATCGCGGCGTTGATGCGTTGCCCTTCCGCCTCGGGCAAGTTTGGCGCGCGGGCGGCACGATAAAGCTGGTTGCGCACGCGCGTGAGCGGGGTGCGCAAATCGTGGGCGATCGCGTCGGTCACCGATTTGACCTGTGCCATCGACCGTTCGACCTCGCCCACCATGTGGTTGACCGTATCGGCGAGGAGATCGAGCTCGTCACCGCGCCCCTCGATCGGCATGCGCGCATCAAGGCGCCCGCCCGCGATCGTGCTGGCCACGCGTTGCAGGCGGTCCACCCGCCGCAATGGACCCAGGCTCAGCGCCAGGCCCGCGCCCAGCAGCATGGGCACGACGACCAGGCCGCTGGCGAGCAGGATCACCAGCACGTGATCGCGCAGTTCGGTGATAACGGTGGAATCGCGGCCGACCATGATGATGAAGCCACCGGCCGTACGCTGCGCCAGGATATGCAATGGCCCCCGCACATCCGGCCCGTCTTCGCGCGCATAGGTGTGCCCCAGCCGCAACGGCGGGCTCGCCCCCAGATCGCCCGCCACCCAGCGTCCACCGGGAGAAATCAGGCCGAAATGCCCCAGCGGATTGGCCCCGGCCCGCGACGAGGCATCGATGGCAGCGGGCAGATCGGCCGGCGGCACCGCCACCAGGCGGGCCATTTCCGCGCGCAGGATCAGATCGACGCGCGTGTCGAGATTGCCGGCCGTGAGGCTATAGACCATTGCCAGCACCAACAGCACGGCCAGCACGGCGGCCGCGCCGAACATCACCGCCAGGCGAAACGTGCTGGTCTTGCGAATGGCGGAAAAGCGCGGCCAGGTGGCCCAGGGCCATTCAACCGGCATCGAAGCGATACCCTTCGCCCTTGACCGTTTCGATCAGCGAAGGCCGCCCCGGCAGGTCGATCTTCTTGCGCAGACGGGCAATGTGCACGGCGATCAGGTTGGCGCCGGGATCGAAGTAATAGCCCCAGACCCGTTCAAAGATGATCTGCCGCGCCACGGTTTCACCGGCATTGCGCATGAGGAATTCGAGCAGGCGAAATTCCATGTGCAACAGACGCACCGGCTCGCCCGCCACGCGCACCTCGCGGCGGATCAGGTCCATTTCCACCGGCCCTGCCACCAGCAGCGCGGTCGATGCCGCCATCTGGCCCTGGCGGCGCAGCAGCACTTCCACGCGCATCGCCATCTCGTCGGGCGCAAACGGCTTGATCAGGTAATCGTCGCCGCCCGCGCGCAGCCCGGCAATCCGCTCGTCGACATCGCCCAGCGCGCTGATCATAAGCACCGGCAGAGTAAGCCCGGCCGCGCGCCGACAGACAGCCCATCCAGCCCAGGCAGCATGCGATCAAGCGTGATCGCGTCGAACGGTTCGCGCAGGGCCAGTTCCACCCCGCTGTCGCCGTCGTTCGCCGCGCGCACCTCGTGCCCGTGGCCGCGCAATTCGGCCACGATTTCGCCGGCCGTGTCGGGATCGTCCTCGATAACCAGAATGCGTGCCATGGCTGGATGCTTTAGCCGCGAACGGAGGCGCTGGCCAGCACGCGCCGCCATGGCTATGGGCGCGGCATGACCCAAGCCCCGGATGCCCCTGGCGACAGCACTGTGCCCACCCCGTACGACCTGCTGGGCGGGGAAGCCATGGTGCGGGCGTTCTGCGCGCGCTTCTATCACCTGATGGACAGCCTGCCCGGCGCTGCGGCCTGCCGCGCGGTGCATCCGCCGTCGCTCGAACGCGCCGAACAGCGGCTGTATGAATATCTTACCGGATGGCTCGGCGGACCGCCGCTTTATACCAGCCAATATGGCCATCCCCGCCTGCGCATGCGCCACATGGGTGCTTCGATCGGCGAGGAAGAGATCAAGGGCTGGTTGCTGTGCTTCCACCAGGCCTGGGCCGAACAGGTTCCGCCCTCCCCGCTTTCCAGCGCGATCGTGGAACGGGTGGAAGGGCTGGCCTGGCACATGGCCAACCGCGCCTAACCAGGCTGGCGAAAATGCCGGGCAATTGTAAAATCGCTCGCCAAAATCTGTGTGCAGTGCAATAATTAACGAATTGCACGCTGATTTTGGATTCACCTAAACCACCGCACCGTCGCATCTTTTTGCATTGAGGAGCGCGACCATGGAGCTTTCGCCCAAGATCTGGTCAGTGCTGCTGTGCAGCATTGGCCGCCACCAACCCAACCGCGGAAAACGCTTTTACGAGGCTGGCGTGGAATATTGCCCATGCCGCCATTGTGGCCGTCGCCTGCGCCACATGGGCCATCGCGACTGGCGTCCCTGAACCCGTCACTCTGGCAGTGCAAGCAGCCTATCCAGCGCCGTGGCCAGGCGATCGATCACCTCTGGCGTAGCGGTGGCAACGCCGATCAGCAGGCCGGCACGCGGCGGGCCGAGAAACAGCTGCGACAGTGGCATCACGCCCAAGCCATATCCGTGCAACGCCTGCGCCAGCGCGACATCGTCATGCCCGGCCAAGGGATCGAGCCACAGCGCGAGTTGCAGGCCGCCATCGACCGGCCCGATCTGCCAACGGCCCCGCGCGATGCCGGCCAACCGCCCGGCCAGGTCCAGCATGCGCTGGTGATAGACCTTGCGCATACGGCGCACATGGGCGTTGAGATGCCCCTCTGCCAGGAAATCGGCCATCGCTGCCTGCACATGCATCGGCACCATGCCGCCCGACAGGCGCACCGCGGCGTGCATCGGCGCCACCAGGCGCGGTGGCACGATCGCATAGGCTACGCGCAACCCCGGTGCGAGAACCTTGGAAAACGTGCCCAGATAGGCAACGCAACCGGCATCATCCAATCCCTGAAGACTGGCCAGCGGGCGCCCGACATAGTGGAACTCGCTGTCGTAATCATCCTCCACGATCAGGGCGCCATGGCTGGACGCGCGATCGAGCAGCGCCAACCGCCGCGACAGGCTCATCGCCGCGCCGGAAGGATACTGGTGCGAGGGGGTGACATGGATCAGCCGCGGCGGCGGCGCCAGCGGCGCGCGTGCCGGATCGAGCCCCTCTTCATCCACCGGCACCGGCACGAGGGTGGCACCAGCTCGGCGCAGCAGCGCCTGGGCCGTGGCATAGCCAGGGTCTTCCACCCACGCCGCGTCGCCCGGCGCCAGGACCAGCCCGGCCAGCAAGGCCAGCGCCGCCGCGGTTGACGGCACGATCACCACTTGCGCCGGATCGGCGACCACGGCGCGGCGCCGGCGCACGTGATCGAGCACCGCGGCGCGCAGGATCGGCAGGCCCTGGGCATCGCCATAGCCCAGGTCATGGACACGCAAGGCGCGGGCGCGGGCGCCGAGGCAGCGCGCCCAGGTCGCATGGGGAAAGGATGCCAGATCGGGCAGGCCCGGGCGCAGCGGCAGGAAGCGGCTGGGATCTTCCTGCGCATCGGCGGCCAGGCCCGCAGGCTCCGGTCGCCGTACTCGCTCACCCCCGCTCAACGGCGGCGGCGGCAAAGGCGCGACGCGGGTGGCAGAGCCGGGCGTGGCATGGACGAAGCCTTCGGCGGCGAGCCGGTCATAGCCGGCCACCACCGTACTGCGCGCGATCCCCAGGGCCAAAGCCATCGCACGAGTCGATGGCAAAGGCGCCCCGGCCGGCAAGGTGCCTGCCAGGATACGTTCGCGAAACGCGCGATAGACCTGCCCTTCGAGATCGCCCGCAGCGCGGTTCAACACCAGCCAGGTCAGCGGTTCGACATGCATGCGCGCGCTTAAAGCGGACTGCTGATATTTTGACAAGTAGACCTGATCAGCAAACCACTTTGCCGCCAAGACAGGCCTGCCACAGCAAGAGGCCCAAGCGATGACCGAACAGTTTCCCGTCACAGACCGCAGCCGCGTGCGGCGCATGCACGATCGCGCCAGCCATGCCTGGGCCGACGTTCACGCCGTGCTGGATGCCGCGCCGATGTGCCACGTTGGCTATGTGATCGATGGCGCCCCCTATGTTACGCCAACGCTCCACTGGCGGCAGGGCAACCGCGTGTTCTGGCACGGGTCTTCGGCCAGCCGGTTCCTGCGCCAGGCCGAAGGGCAAGCGGTATGCCTGACGGTGAGCCTGATGGATGGCTATGTCCTGGCGCGATCGGCCTACAACCATTCGGTCAACTATCGCAGCGCGATGGTGTTTGGCCGCGCACACAAGATCACCGATGCGCAGGAAAGCGCTGCTGCGCTTCGCCAGATGGTCGACACCCTGTTCCCCGGCCGCTGGGAGACGCTGCGCCCCATGACCGCGCAGGAGGCCAAGGCCACCACGGTGATGTGGATGGACATCCCCGAACCCAGCGAGAACGATCGCGTTGGTCCGCCCCGTGACGCCGAAGAGGCAGACGTAGCGGTCTGGGCCGGCGTCCTGCCCATGCGCACCACCCTCGGCACGCCCGAACCCGCGCCGGAAATGGCAGCGGGGGCACCGCTGCCTGTGGAACTGGCCGAACTGGTGGCGTCAGGCCTGCTGCGCCCGGCTTAGGCGCGGATTGGGTGCCGTCGTTGCAACCGGCAATGGCGAAAAAAGCAGGTAGCGGGACCCCCGATCAAGTCCGGGGTGACAATTGTTTGAGCTG
>CAYXUN010000049.1:0-29902 GCA_964468165.1 uncultured Novosphingobium sp.
CTGGCGGTTTTTGCCTCCAGCCGTGGCGCTGTGGAATTTGTCCACGCCGCCTAGGGTGACTACCCAGCGCATTGTCACTCTTTGAACAATCCGCCCCAAAGCCTTGGATGTCACGTCGTGGCTCCCGTCGTTTTGCGCCTGTTCCCCACCGGAAGAGGGGGGCAGAACCGGGCGTGACCGATCCTGGGCCCTCATAGTCTATCAATTCCTGCGTCCGCATGGAACCATGGTAAAGTTCCACCCAGCCGTTGGGCCGGCTAGCTGCATCTTGTGCGGCGAGCCGACACATGATCAGGCGCCGGGCAGATCGATTTCCCATGGCCAAGGGCAGCGCGGCTTGGTGGCATATGCGAAATCGACGCGATCGAGATCGATGTTCGGCGAGTAGTAAGGATCGTTGTCTAGTGTCTCGCCCCACCTGTCCCGCATCCATTTTGCCTCAATCGCTAGCCTTGCCGCGCGCGAACCTTCTTTGTCGCTTCCGCGCGAGCGACTTTCCTTGTGGATCAGGGTGATATCTGGATCAGCCAGAACCTTGAGGCCGCTTTCCCGGATCTTAAGGCAAAGATCAATGTCGTTGTAGGCGACGCTGAGTTCCTCGTCGAAACCGCCAACCGATGTGAAATCGGCCTTGCGGATGAACATGCAGGCAGCTGTTACCGCAGAGAATTCCTGCAACAGTCGGGCCTTGCCGAAATAACCGGGAGAGGTGCCCTCGAAGCTGAGGTGGGGGTGGCCAGCGATGCGATGCGCACCCATGCCAAGCGCAATACCGAAATGCTGAAGCGTGCCATCGGGAAAGAGTAGGCGAGCGCCAACGATGCCGACCTCGTTCAGGCTCAGGAACGCACGGGCGCGATTGATCCAGTCGGCAGAAACAACTTCGGTGTCGTTGTTGAGGAAGCAGAGGATGTCGCCCTTTGCCGCCCGTGCGGCCAGGTTGTTGATCCGCGAGAAATTGAATGCACCAGGATCGCGGACTACGGTCACGTTGTCTGATCGGGCAATGTCGGCGAGATATGCAAGCGTCTCAGCCTCGTCAGAGCCATTGTCGACAATGACAATTTCGACGTTGGCATGATCATGCTGGAAAATTGAGTCGATGCATGGTTTCAGCAGGTGCAGGCCATTGCGAGTAGGGATGATGATGGACACGCTTGTGTCAAAGATGCGCGTGGGCTTAATTGCGGTACATCCCGGAGCGAACCCGTCAGTGGAACGGAAGGGCATGCCGGTCCGCTCAAAATGGCCGTTGATCGCGCTTTGGGCGGCGGTAATCGCATAGCTCTTCTGATCGGCCGACATCGCGGTCGACCCGGGCAGAATGCGCCAGTTGTAAAGCACATGTGGAATGTGCACGATCCCGCCGTCGCCACACTTTTCAAAGCAGCGCAGCAGCAGGTCATAATCTTGGCTGCCTTCCAGGCCCATGCGAAAACCGCCCACCTTGGTCACCAGGGTGCGCCTGTAAACGCCGATATGGCTGACCATGTTCTGGCCATACATTAGAAATTTGTTGAAGCATCCCTTGAAGTACGGGTGCAGCCGATCGCCATGGAGGTTGACTTTGTCTTCGTCTGAAAAAAAGATGTCGGCATCGGGGTGTTTGTTGATGTAGTGCGCAATAACTGATAGCGTGTAATTTGGAATAAGGTCGTCATGGTCTACTAGAACGACAAAGTCACCACTGGCAAGTTCAAGTGCGCTATTGCTGGCCGCTGAAATGTGCCCGTTAGTCTTTCTTGCAACATATTTGACGCGGCTATCGCGCGCCGCATATCTTTCCAGCGTTGCGACGACGTCGCGGTTAGGAGAGTTGTCGTCCGCAATGCAGATTTCGAAATCTGGATAGCTTTGGACCAGAAGAGAGTCTAGGCACTCGCACAGCAAATCGATTGGCGTATTGTATGTCGGCATTACAAAGGAAAATTTGGGCTTTATCGCCAATTGACGATCTATTTCTCGGATTTTTTGGTAGTCACCTGTGTCAGGATTGGCGTTGAAATATAGCCAGTAGTTATAATCATGGCTAAAATTAGCATGATTGTCGATTTCGTGGTCAAGCGCGATAACCGGTGGCAGAAGCTTTGTGGCTTGGCCATTGCGTGAAACTTCACCCAGCAAGCGCAACAATGCTGAACAATCGGCATCAGGATGGGCATGCTGCTTGACAGTGGCAGCAAGATCTTCTGCGCTAGCGAACTGTGTGATCGACAGTTTTGGCGGCGAAAACGTGCTTTGCTGTTGATCGGGATCCAGGCGCAGTCGCGTGATGTGCTGGGGCATCAGCAACAAAACCTGGGCTTTTCCAGATGACAGGCTGAAGCGTGCGCTGTTGCGCTCGCTGAAACCCTCGCCCATGTCAGCATAGACCTGGCCGATCGGCGCCTTGTCGGCGGTGCCAGACACAGTCATCTCGATTGTCAACAGCACGATCGCGTCTTGGGGGCGGGCTGTCGGCTTCCAATCCAGCTCAATCCAGGGATCATTGCCAGTGGCGTGGAAATTGTTTCCCCGGAGGATGATCGACGAGTAGTTGACTGGCACCAGATCGCCGGTTTCCGTGGCCAGTGCTGCCAGCGTGCCAGGGAGCACCGCCTCGCGCGCGGGAGATGGGCTGCTGATGATCTGCTCGCCATAGATGGTGAGGTCTTGTGCCGCCTGGCTGCAGCCAAGCGAAGCCGCTTCTCGAAGTCGGGCCAAGCCGTTGTTCAGATCACCCGACGATGCCAGGGCGTGGCCGAAGTGCAAGAGGATGTCGACGTCCTCGGGAGCCTGTTGCCAAGCCACGCGATAGGCCTGCAAGGCATCGCTGTGCGACCCGGTTTCCTTGAGCATATGACCCAGTTGCACCCAGATCGCCGTGTCGTCGGGTGCCAGAAGCAAGTGGCTGCGATAATGTTCTGCGGCCTTGGCCCAAGCGCGCTGCTCCCTGGCCTTGTCCCCCTCCGCACGAAATTTGGAACGAGAACGACGGGGCGCTGCAGCGCGCGTGTTTTGACGAAACAAAACCATTTTTCTCCGACACATGGCGTGAACCGTCGAACGATTAGACCTTATCTTTGCCTTGGGCCAGCCCTATGATGGCCAGTATGACCACATTGGTGAAATTCTTCCGCCATGTTTGACTGGTTTCGCAAGGCCGCTTTGCGACGTGCCAGAAAGGCTGCAAGATCAATGCGATGGCAAGCCGCAGTTGCGGCTTATCAGGTGCATCTCACCAGGTTTCCAGGCGATGGCGCCGCTTGGTTGCAAATGGGGCATGCCCTCAAAGAGACCGGTGATCGTATGGCAGCCGAAGCGGCCTATACGCAGGCAACGCGCTTGGTTTCACACGGCACCGCTGGCTGGATCGAATTGGCGAATCTGCAGCGGGTGGCAGGCAGGAGGGCGCAAGCGATCGACACGCTGCAAGCTGGACTGACTGCCACGACCAGCGAAAACGGTGCGCACGAGATGTTGCTGGCGGATGCCTTGTTGGCGCTCGTCGGCCGCGATCAGCTGCCGCTTGCGGTACAGCAAGCGATTGAGGAAAGCGATGGCATTTACGCTCGGTCCCGCTACGCGGCTTACCGGCGCGCCTATCAAGTGCGGGTTCTGGCGCCCTTGGAGGCGTGTGTCTCCCGCACGGTGCTGAGCGGCGCGACCGTTGTGATCGATGGTGTGCAGGCCCGCGCAGATCTATTGGCGCTGACGATCGAAAGTCTCGATGGCAAGCCCTACAAAGTCATCACCGACTGGAGCGCCGCGATCCCCGTGCGTCCCGAAGAAGGCTCAGTTCTGCTGATCACAGCGGGCACCCGGATCGTGGGTGCTACCATTCCCTGCTTGCAGGCGGCGCTGGATCGTACCGGAGCACCACTGGCCTACAGTGATCATGATCATTGGGAGTTGATGCACGACGGGGCGCCAAAGGACCGTGCAGAGGCCCATGTTCGTCATTTCGCACCCTGTTTGCACCCGATGTACGATCCATTCTGGTTCATGCAGGAGCAGCATCGACCGGCTTGCTGCCTTGTGTCGGCGAGGTTCTTCCAGAACTTTGCCACATGGACAGAAGCGTTTGCGGCTGTGCCTGAGCATTTGCATCGCGCGGCGCATGTTCCGTTGTTGTTGGCCAGTCGATTTGCGCCGGCGATATCTGCCAATCCGCCACAATCGTCGCCGGTACGAGGCCCGTCAGATGCGACAGAGCCGCCTGCCATCCAGGTTGTCATCCAGACGCGCGACGCGCCTGGGCTCTTGGCAACATGCGTGAGGACCTTGATTGAAACGGCGAGCCGGCCCCATCGGCTGGATATCGTGATCGTGGACAACCGTAGTGTTCTGCCCGAAACCGCAGACCTGTTGGCGAAATGGTCATGCCGTGGCGTGGTGCGCGTGATCGCTCACGACGAGCCGTTCAATTGGGCGCGCGCAAACAACCTCGCAGTAGGCCAGGGGAGTGCGCCTTATCTGCTGTTTCTGAACAATGACGTTGCCATGCGCAGTGTGGGTTGGGATGAAGCGCTAACGCGCTATCTCGGCGATAACGACCGTGCGGGATCAGTTGGTGTGGTCGGTGCTTGCCTGCTTTATCCCGACGAGCGCATCCAGCACGCGGGGGTCGTGATCGGGATGACCGGTGTGGGACCAATGCACGAAGGCGTTGGCGTGGCGAAAGACCACCATCTCGCGTTCGACCCGCCTGGTGATCGCTGGAGCGATCCGCGCCTGGCGGCTGCGGTTACTGGTGCCTGGATGGCAACCACCCGTGGCCTATTCGAGGCGGTCGGCGGTTTTGATGAGCGTTTGCCAATCGCGTTCAATGATATCGATTTCTGTCTGCGTAGCCGTGCGATGGACCGCACTGTGCTGTATGCCGCTGACATTGTCGCCATTCACCATGAATCGGCCACACGCGGCGCTACCACGTCCATCGCGCAAGTCCGCCGCGAGCAGATGGAATGGCAATGGCTACGCGGCATATGGGGAGCAGCCGTGCTGGGCGATCCTGCCTATAACCCGCATTGGACCAGGGTCGGGCAGCCTTGTGACGGGCTTGTGTTTCCCGACAGGGAGGCGGTCGATGCCTGGACCATGGCGAGCGCTCATGCGCAGCCATGGTCCGTGCCACAGGCAAAGTGAGGCTGAGCGTCAGTTTTTCGTCAGCGCGCGCGCCGTCAGGAAAGGCGAGAACAACTGGTTGATGATGCCGACCAGCTTCGAGGGCTGGTTGGCCGCCGCATTGGCAATATAGATGACGTCCTTGTCTTGCATCGCTACGCGCTGGGCGAGGAAGTAAGACGCGGGCTGCATCATGTTGAGGCGATAGATGACCGGTTTGCCCTGACCGCGATTTTGCGTCGCATCTTCGTAACGGAAGATAAAGATCGCTGTCGGATCGGCCGAAGCGTCTGATGGGCCTTGAACGCGAGCGAGCGCTTCGGCCAATGAGATCGAGCCAGTCGCGAACGAGACTTGGGAAACCTTGCCAGTGGCGCCAAAGACAGTGAAACTGCGCGGGCGCTGCAACAGTTCGATATAATCGCGCGGGGCCAGTACCAGGTCATCCTGGGTTCCAGAACGGATCGAATCGAGGCGCTGCTCTATCGTGCGTGCCGACCGTTCGAACCGGACTACCGTATCCTCGGTCGTGCCCGTGGCGCCCCCGGCCAGCGCAACTGCGTCCAATAGGCGTTCCCGGTTGGAGGTGAGATCATAGCGGCCCGGCTTGTTGACGTTTCCAGCAATGATCACGGTGCGTGACATGTTTTTGGCGATCGTCACCATCGCCTGCGGGTGCTGCGATTTGGTCGACAGCCGCCGGTTGATCTGAGCTTCGACCTCTGAAGGGGTAAGGCCGGCAACAAACATCGAGCCGATGAAGGGGAGGGTGATCGCGCCGGTAGGATCGATCGTCACGGCGGGAAACTTCTCACCATGGGCCGATGGATCAAATGCATCTAACTGGGCGGCACCGCCGCGCGAGAAAAGCGAAACACCCACTTCATAGATGTCGATGTTAAGCACATCGCCCGGGCCAAGCGTTTCTGGGCGCGAAGGCATGTCCAGCGTAGCGAGCGAGACATTCGCCGCAATGCGAGCGCTTTGCGCGCTGTTGAGCGCTTCCACGGCCTTGCTGTCGAGCGGCACGATATCGAAGGTGAACTCGTTCTGCTTGTCGTTCGCGCGCTTGACGATCTGCGCCGCGGTCGGGCCGCTCGACGGCAGAGTGGCACAACCAGAAAGCATCGTGCCGGCAAGGAGCGGCATGAGGAAAAGCAGTCTCAGGGGATTTACCTTAGGATGGGGCATTGCGGGCACTCGTCGTATCTACACAGGTCGGCGTTGCCAGTACGACCAAGGTGTCGGGAAGGAAGCGTCCATGGGCCCGACGCCTTGGTCGGGGAGATGGCTTTGCAACTATGTGTTGCGTGTTTGCAATCGGCTATGCACCTCGCAGGCTTCGGCCACATCGTCAAAATGGATGAGAGATCCTCCGAACAAAACGGCGCCGCGTCGGCAATAGGCTTTTAATGTCGCAGGGTCATGCGAGATCATGATCAATGTGGCGCTATCGCGGCGCGCGGCCAGAGCGGCCTCGGACCGGGCGCGGAAGCGTTCGTCGCCCGCACCAGTGATTTCGTCAACCAGGTAGCATTCAAAATCGATCGCCAGGCTGATACCGAATGCTAGGCGCGCTGCCATGCCAGCCGAATAGGTCTTTACCGGTTGGCGGAAGTAGGGGCCGAGTTGAGCGAAATCTTCGACGTATTCCAGCAGCTCCTTCTCGGGCTTGTTATAGACCCGAGCGATGAACCGAGAATTGTCGGCGCCTGTGAGGCTGCTTTGAAAACAACTGGCATAGCCAATGGGCCACGAGGTGGTCATGGTTCGGGTGACGCTGCCGCTGGTGGGTTGCTCCACGCCCGAGATAAGGCGCATCAACGTAGATTTCCCGGCGCCGTTGGCGCCGCAGATGCCTAGCGCTTCGCCCTTGCGGATAGTGAAGCTCAGGTCCGTGAACACGACCTTTTCGAACTTGCGACCGTGATAGGTTTTGCCGACATTCTCGAAGCGAATCACAACGATATAATCCTCTGGCCGCCCGACGATCGGAAATCCGCGGCCCATGTGCATTGGGCGGGCGGTTGAGCGTAGGGGGCCCAAATCGACTCGGTGCTCGCTAGCATGCTGTCTCGACATTTTCCATAGCCACAGACCCGCCTGACAGACCGCGGGGGCAGTGGATCACAAGATTGCGTCCTTGTGCCAAGCTGATAGGGACGCGGGGATGAGCGACGCGATCAATACCGCCGAGGCGGCCAATACTCCGCTGGCGGTAGACCCTTTTGGTTCCTTCCCTAGCTGGGCGAGTCGCGTCACCGGATTGGGCGGCTCTGAACCGGCGGCGGATCCCGAATATGTGTTCATGACACTTTTCTGTCGCCCGGCTTTGGGGCGCGTGCGTGCGCTTGTGACATTTCATGATCTGGTTGCGTCCCATGGCACGCTGCAATTGACCATCCATGTCAAGTCTGCGTTTCCCGATGCGGAGGCCTGGCGCCTGCACAACGTCACGGTCGATCTTGCCGACCTGGCCGCCAGCGGCGGGATTTGCGAAATCGCGTTCGACAGCTTCCGCAACAGTCTTTACGCGGTGAGTGGCGAAATCGCGACCGACGGCCACGTGTCGGCGGCACACCTTTCAGTTTCCCTTGATCGGCGTGCGAGTCCCGACGAGCATGGTCGACCTTGGGGATGGCGCTTACGCGTACAGTCACGCAAAACGGTCAGAGGCTCCGTCAATCTGCCGGTAATCCAGCGACAGTTGTCCGACCAGAACATCCCCGATCTTGAGTGCCCGGTATCGCAAGTTGGCGTCCCCTCACAATGCCTGCATCCTTCGTTCGGTACCATCGCGCAGGCGCTGGGTTTGCCGCTGCGCGCAACGCCTGAAGCCTGGGCGCAAGCTTATGTCGTGCGCGTGATAGAAGCCCATACCCAGCGACATAGCGCTACGCGCATGTTGGCGTACCCGACGCAGGACACCGTCGCGCTGGTATCATACTTCGCCTCTCAAGGTATCGAGATCCTTAGCGTCGGACATAAGCCACTGGTCGCAGGTCGTCCCGATCCTGGCGACGAACTGCACAACCTGCACAGACCTGCAATCTGTGATGAGGCGGAATTCTTTGCGCATGCGCATCTCACCTTTGGCGATATTCGCCTGCCCCCGCCATCGCTCCACGATCAGTTCGATGTGGTTTGGTCGATAGGCGCCAATCGGCAAATGTCGCGCAGGGAATTTGCCGACTTTGTGGTCAACGGGCTGATCTGCGCTAAGCCGGGTGGGCTCGCGGTTCATGTCTTTGATTACATCGACGACGTCGACGCAGAAGGCCCAGACGTTCTGACACGGCACGATATCGAGCGCATGACGGTTATGGCGCTCTCTCATCACAACGATGTCGCGCCTTTGCGGTTCAATGCGGCGATCGATCAGCGCGCAACACTGCCGTTTGGCCTGATCGTGCGGCGGGGGCTGTGATCGCTTGACCATTGCGGCTTTCGATCGGGCTGTCTGCCCGCGCAGTGTTTATGGCCAAGGTCTTTATGGTCGCGCAGAAGTCGCTCTGCCCCGGGAATAAAGCTGTTCAGCCCGGATCAAGATCGGGTTGTGTTGGAACGCCGGTAGGTTATGAGGCTCTATCTTTTTTGGCATGTGCAGATGAGCCTCAAGGCTCGTCAGGTGTGCCTTGTTGGCTGGCTTTGCCACGCGAAAGCCCCGTGCTGCGGTTTAGCCCATTCGGGTTGGAAAAAGAGAGTGAGCATGCAGGTCTCGACGTTTGACATCATCGGCCCGAAATTGTTGACCCCCCGCCGTATTGGTGACGAGCGCGGCTATTTTGCGGAAACGTTCCGCATGGATGTCTTTGCCGAGCATTGCGGCGACTATACTTTCGTGCAGGACAATGAATCGCTGAGTGCGCGGGCTGGCACTGTCCGTGGCCTGCATTTCCAGAGCCAACCCCATGTCCAGGGCAAGTTGGTGCGTTGCACCGCCGGCGCGCTGTTCGATGTGGCCGTCGACATCCGCGTCGGATCGCCAACCTTTGGTAAGTGGGTGGGGGAAACCCTGACGCCGGAAAACGGAAAGCAATTGTGGGTGCCGCCGGGTTTCGCGCATGGGTTCTGCTCCCTCCAACCCAATACGGTCATAGCCTACAAGGTCACCGGGTACTACAGCGCTCAATGTGACCAGGGACTGGCGTGGGATGATCCAGCAATCGGCATCACGTGGCCAGAGGTCGCTGACTCCGAGACGCTTTCCGCCAAGGACCGCAAGCAGCCCAAATTGGCTGACTTGCCTAACTATTTCGGTTTCGAGTCAGCGGTCTGATTTGATCGCGCCCGGTTGGGAGCATTTTCATCATGCGTGTTATCGTCACTGGCGGCGCCGGCTTCATTGGCTCGGCGCTTGTCCGCTATCTGGTCCTCGAAAAGAGCTATGACGTTCTGACGATCGATGCTCTGACCTATGCGGGATGCGAGGCATCGCTTCGCGCCGTGGAAGGTAAGCCAAATCACCGCTTTCTCAATGCGGATATTCGCGATGGTGCCGCCATGGCGGAGGCGATCGGCACGTTCCGGCCCGACCGTATCATGCACCTTGCGGCCGAGAGCCACGTCGATCGTTCAATTACCGGCGCTGCTGATTTCATCCAGACCAACGTGGTTGGCACGTTTGTGCTGCTTGAGGCGGCGCGGGCTTATTGGAACGGACTTTCGGCGGAAGCGCGGGCAGACTTCCGCTTCCTGCACGTCTCGACGGACGAGGTCTATGGTTCGCTGGGGGACGACGGGCTGTTCACCGAAACGACGCCCTATGATCCTTCATCTCCCTATTCGGCCTCGAAGGCGGCGTCGGATCATCTCGCCAAGGCATGGGAGCGCACTTATGGCCTGCCGGTGGTGGTGTCCAACTGTTCGAACAATTACGGGCCATACCATTTCCCCGAAAAGTTGATCCCGCTTACTATCCTCAATGCGCTCGACGGACGCTCTCTGCCGGTCTACGGCAAGGGGGACAACGTGCGCGATTGGCTGTTCGTTGACGATCATGCCCGCGCGCTCGACATCATCATTACAAAGGGTCGCGTTGGCGAAACCTACAACGTCGGCGGTCGGAACGAACGCCGTAACATTGATGTGGTCCGGCGGATCTGTACGGTGCTCGATGATTTGGTCCCCGCTGCTGCTCCGCGCGAGAGCCTGATCTCTTTCGTGGCGGATAGGCCTGGCCATGACGCCCGCTACGCCATCGATGCCACCAAGCTGGAAAACGAACTGGGCTGGCGTGCACAGGAAACCTTCGAGACGGGCATCGAGAAAACAGTGCAGTGGTATCTCGACAACGCGTGGTGGTGGCAACCGTTGCGGGAACGCTATGATGGGCAGCGGCTGGGGCTAGAAGCCAAGACCGGAGGCGCCGCGTGAGAATCGCCATCACGGGTCGGCATGGCCAGGTTACAAGTTCCCTGCAAGAGCGCGGCACTGCGGCTGGTCATGAGATCATCGCGTTGGGCCGCCCTGAATTGGACCTGGCGGAGCCCGAGACAGTCTTGCAGGCGCTTGATGCAGCACGGCCCGATATAGTGGTTTCCGCAGCAGCCTACACTGCGGTGGACAAAGCCGAAGGCGAGCCGGAAATTGCGTATGCGATCAACGCGCGCGGAGCGGGCGCTGTTGCCGCAGCGGCAGCGCGCCTTGCAGTTCCGATCGTTCACCTGTCGACCGACTATGTCTTCGACGGACTGCTCGATCGGCCCTACGTCGAAACCGATCCGACCGGGCCAACAGGCGTTTATGGCGCCTCGAAACTGGCGGGCGAGCAAGCGACGCTGGCCGCACATCCCGATAATGCTGCTGTCTTGCGCGTGGCTTGGGTGTACAGCCCGTTTGGTGGCAATTTCGTCAAAACGATGTTGCGCCTCGCCGGCGATCGAGACGAGATTTCCGTTGTGGCAGACCAGCTTGGCAATCCTACCAGCGCATTGGACATCGCCGATGGCATTTTGACGGTCGCTGCCAATTTGCAGCGTAGCGTAGACCCACGCTTGCGTGGCATTTTCCACATGACCGCGCAGGGCGAGGCGAGTTGGGCCGACTTTGCGAGTGCGATCTTTGCTGCATCGGCGGCACGAGGACTTGCCTCTGCGCAGGTCCGCCCCATTCCCACCAGCGCATACCCCACGCCCGCCAGCCGGCCAGCCAACTCGCGTCTCGATTGCCAGTCGATTACCGCAGTCCATGGGGTCTGCCTGCCACACTGGCAGGAGGCACTGAATGTGGTGCTGGATCGCTTGCCGGTTGCCTAACGCGCCCAAACAAATCGAATAAGGAAGACATTGCAGATGAAGGGTATCATCCTGGCCGGTGGCAGTGGCACCAGACTCTACCCCATGACCTTGGCCACCTCGAAGCAGCTGATGTCGGTGTATGACAAGCCGATGATCTATTACCCGCTCAGTACCTTGATGCTGGCCAATATCCGCGAAGTCCTGATCATTTCCACACCGCGCGATCTGCCGGCATTTCGTGCGCTGCTCGGCGATGGTTCGCAGTGGGGCATGCAGTTTGAATATGCCGAGCAGCCCAGCCCTGATGGGCTTGCCCAAGCCTACATCATCGGTGCCGATTTCGTGGCTGGCCAATCGTCGGCACTAATCTTGGGCGACAACATCTTCTATGGACATGGCTTGCCAGGATTGCTGCACAACGCGGCGGCTCAGCCTTCCGGTGCCAGCGTCTTTGCGTATCACGTCACCGACCCAGAACGCTATGGCGTCGTCTCATTCGATACGGCGATGAAGGCTGTTTCCATCGAGGAAAAACCGGCGAAGCCGCAATCCAACTGGGCTGTTACCGGGCTCTATTTCTATGACGCCGACGTGGTGCATATTGCGGCTAACCTCAAACCTTCGCCGCGCGGCGAACTTGAAATCACCGACGTCAATCGGGTCTACCTCGAGCGGGGGGCATTGTCGGTGGAAATCATGGGGCGCGGTTATGCTTGGCTGGATACAGGCACGCCCGACAGCCTCCTGGATGCGGCGGAATACGTGCGCATTCTCGAAAAGCGTCAGGGCTTTAAAATCGCCAGTCCAGAAGAAATCGCGTTTCGGGCCGGCTTTATCGATGCGGCAGGAATGGAACGCGCCATCAACAAGCTGGGTAAGTCGGACTACGGGCGCTATCTGCGAACGGTCCTCGCCGAAGGTGTCCGCGGCAACGTAGCGGGCGCTTGAGCCGACTGGGATCAACTGCCGTACGGCCGTCGGCGGTACGGCAGCCAGCCCTTCTAGCCCGCTTTCACCACCGCGTCGATCGCCAGCAGTCGCTTCCACAGTTCTTCGAAATCAGCCAGCGGCAGGGCGTTGGGGCCGTCCGACAGCGCCTTGTCCGGGTCGGGGTGGGTTTCCATGAACACGCCCGCCACGCCGGCGGCCACGGCGGCGCGGGCGAGCAAGGGGACGAATTCGCGCTGGCCGCCCGAGCGTTCGCCCAGGCCGCCGGGCTGCTGGACCGAGTGGGTCGCGTCGAACACCACCGGGCAGCCGGTATCGGCCATGATCGCCAGGCCGCGCATGTCGGACACCAGGGTGTTGTAGCCGAACGAGGTGCCGCGTTCGCACAGCAGGAAGGCATCGGGATCGTGCCCGGCGGCGCTGGCGGCGTTGCGGGCCTTGTTGACCACCTGCTGCATGTCGGCCGGCGCCATGAACTGGGCCTTCTTGATGTTGACCGGCTTGCCGCTGGCCGCGACCGCGGCAATGAAATCGGTCTGCCGCGCGAGGAACGCGGGCGTCTGCAGGACATCGACCACGCTGGCGACCGGCGCTACCTGCGCTGCCTCGTGCACGTCGGTGATCACGGGTAGGCCGGTCTCGGCACGGACCTTTTCGAGGATGCGCAATCCTTCGTCGATGCCCAGGCCTCGGAACGATTTGTCGGAACTGCGGTTTGCCTTGTCGAACGAGGCCTTGAAAATGAGCAGCAGCCCCAGCCTGTCCGCCACCCCGGCAAGCGTTTCGGCGATGGAAAGCGTCATTTCCTCGCTTTCGATGACGCAGGGTCCCGCGAATGCGAATAGGGAAGACTGCGGTCGAATCGTATGGCCACAAAGGTGCATATGGGAGAGCTCGCCTGCCGAAAAATTGTGTAATTCGCTACCGGATCGGATGCAGTTTACACGGCCCGAACACAATAGTGATTTCACAACCCTTGGCGGGTATTGAAAATTCTGGCAACAGGTGGGTGATGATATGGCTGCCAATTCCCCCTGCGCACGCCGCCATAACGTGCACGCGAGACCTGCTTTGAACGACATGCCCAACAAGCTGATCGATGTGCGCTATGCCGCATCTGCGTTGAAGACCATCGACATCGAGCTGGATGCACTGGAGACCTTGCGCGATGCCCTGCGCGCACCGCAGCTGCGCGAGGCGGTGGAGCGGGCGATCACTGCGCTGGCCACCACGCGTGGCCGCGTTGTCGTGACCGGCATGGGCAAGAGCGGGCATATCGCGCGCAAGATCGCCGCGACCATGCGTTCCACCGGCACCTCCGCCGTCTATCTCCACCCGGGCGAGGCGAGCCATGGTGACCTGGGCATGATCACGCCCGAGGATATCGTGCTGGCGATCACCTGGTCGGGCGAGACCAGCGAGCTCAACGACATTTTCCACTACTGCAACCAGTATGGCGTCACCCTGATCGTGGCGACCTCGTTCCCCGACAGCACCGCTGGGCGCGCTGCCGACATCTGCCTGTCGATGCCGCCGGTGCGCGAGGCATGCCCCAACGAACTGGCGCCGACATCGTCCACCACCACGCAACTCGTGCTGGGTGATGCGCTCGCCGTAGCGCTGATCGAGGCGCGCGGCTTTACGCCGACCGATTTCCGCGTGTTCCATCCCGGCGGCAAGCTGGGCGCGCAGCTGTGCCTGGTGAGCGACATCATGGGCACGGGCGAGGCGGTGCCGCGCGTGACCAGCGACGAATCGCTGAGCAACGCCACGCTGGAGATGAGCCGCAAGCGCTATGGCTGCACCGCCGTGGTCGATGCCACGGGCCGCCTGATCGGCGCGTTTACCGATGGCGACTTGCGCCGCTGCATCGCGGCCTATGACCTGAGTGACAGCATCGGCCTGCACATGTCGCCCAATCCGCTGCGGGTGTCGCCCGATACCCTGGCGTCAGACGCGCTGCGCCTGCTCAACGACAATGCCGTGTCGGTGCTGTTTGTCGTCGAAGGCGAAATCTTGGTGGGCATTGTCCACATGCACGATATCGTCAGGGCCGGCGCCGCCTGATAAGCGGCAGGCATGCCTTTGCCTTCTTCTGCCCTGATCGTTGTGCCGGCGCGCCATGGTTCCACGCGTCTACCGGGCAAGCCCTTGCTGCCCATCGCTGGCCGGACGTTGCTCCAACGCGTGCACGCCGTCGCCAGGGCTGCGGCAGAACTCGCCGGGAATTGCGCGGTGGTGGTTGCCACCGATGACGAACGCATCGCGGCCCATGCCGAGGCGATCGGTGCGGTGGTAACGATGACTGATCCGGCGCTCGATTCCGGCTCATCCCGCGCGTTTGCCGCTGCCGCCGCCTGGCCGGACCAGCCGGATCTGGTCATCAACCTGCAGGGCGATGCGCCGTTCGTGCCGCCGGCGGTGGTGGCCGGACTGATCGCCACGTTGCGCGGCGGCGCCGCCGATGTGGCGACGCCGGTCTATCGGCTGGACTGGCCGCGGCTGGATCGCCTGCGCGCGCACAAGCAGACCGCCCCGTTCAGCGGCACGACCTGCATTCGCGACGCGCAGGGCCGCGCCTTGTGGTTTTCCAAGACGATCCTGCCGGCCATGCGCGACGAGGCCAAGCTGCGCGCCAGCGATCCGCTGTCGCCGGTGTGGCAGCATCTCGGGCTCTATGGCTATCGCCTGGCGGCGCTGGAATGGTTTGCCCAGGCGCCGCAAAGCCCGACCGAGCGGTTGGAGGGCCTGGAACAATTGCGCTTTCTGGAAGCGGGGCGGACGATCGCGACGATCGCGGTCGATCCGCCGCTCCATGCCATGTCGGGCATCGATACGCCGGCCGATCTGGCCCTGGCCGAGGCGGCGATCGCCCGGCTGGGCGATCCCTATCCGCTGTGACCATGGGCAACGACCTGCGCGGGGCAGCGCCCCGTTTCGTCATCGTGCGCCATGGCAACACCTTTGCCCCTGGCGAAGCGCCGCGCCGCATCGGCGCGCGCACCGACCTGCCGCTGACCCCGGCCGGCGAGGAACAGGGCGCGGCGCTCGGCCGCCATTTTGCCGCGCTGGGCTGGCACTTTGCCCGCACGCTGGTTTCCCCCCTGGCGCGCACCCGCGCCACGGCAGCGGCGATCCTGGCTTGTCAGCCCGATGCGCCCGCCCTGATGGCCGAACCGTGCGATTGGCTGCGCGAGATCGACCATGGCCCGGATGAGAACCAGGACGAGGACGCGGTGATCGCGCGAATCGGGGCTGAGGCCCTGGCCGCCTGGGACGCCCATGGCGTGGCGCCGCGCGATTGGCAGGTCGATGCGGAAAGCCGCCTGGCAGCCTGGCACGCGTTCCTGGCCACGGCCCCTGGCCCGGCACTGCTGGTAACCAGCAATGGCGCGGCGCGGTTTGCGCTGCTGGCGATCGGCGCAGTGGCTGATCGCCCGCTCAAGCTGGCGACGGGCGCCTATGGCGTGATCTGCCGCGATGCAGACGGCACGCTGCGGGTGGAAAGCTGGAACGTTCGGCCATGAGCGCAGCGGCTCTCTTGCGTGCGCCGCCGTTTCCCTGGGCAGATGCTGGCGTAAGCGGCGAGGGCGCCTTGTCGCCTGCGGCTGCAGCCATAGCGGAAGCGCGCGCCTTGTTTGCCGATATCCACGCCGCGCGGGTGGGGGGCTGCTTCTGGGGCGCGCCGGTTGAAGGGCAGGGGCCGTGGCCCGTGGTCCTGCGCCCGCGCGACCGGGCCGAGATGGCGGCGCTGGCCGGCCGCGCGCCGGATCAGGCACTGTGGCTTATGGTCGATGCGGCCGCCGCGCTCGATCCCTGGTCGGTGCTCGATCGGACAGGGCGGCTGGTGGCGCATGGCGACGATGAATGGATCGCGCTGGCGCGGTGTGCCGGGGTGGCGGTGGAGGTGCTGTCGCCGGGGCGCTTTGGCGCGCCGGGCGATGGAGACCCGGCGCTGGACCACAAGGTGGCGCTGGCCCTTGCCAGCACGCGCTATTGCGACCCGTTTACCGGCGGGGAAGCCGGGCTGGCCGCAACCATCGACGTGCTGGCCACCTGGCGCGCGGCGCTCGACGGCAATCGCGGCATTGCCGTGGCGAGCGGCATGGCGTGGTGGAAGCGGGCAGAGATTCGCCGCTTCCTGTGGCATCCGGCGCGGCGCCTGCGCTTCTTCCGCAATCCGCGTCTTGCCCTGGCCCAGGCACAGCGGGTCCACGGCGCGGTGGCGATCTGGCCCTCGCGCGTTTCGCCGCAGCTGATCTCGCGGGCGCGGCAGCGCGGCGTGCCGCTGGTGCGGGTGGAAGACGGCTTTGTCCGCTCGGTGGGATTGGGGGTAGACCTGGTGCCACCTTCGTCGGTGGTGGTCGATGCGCAGGGCATCCATTTCGATCCTGCGGCGCCCAGTGACCTCGAAACGCTGCTGGCCACGGCCGCTTTTCCGCAGCGCCTGCTCGATCGCGCGCGCGCCCTGCGCGCCACGATCGTGGCCGCCGGGATCAGCAAGTATGCCGCCGATACCGCCGCCAGCGTGCCGGCCCGGGCCGCGCCAGGCCGCCGCCTGGTGCTGGTGCCGGGGCAGGTGGAAGACGATATGTCGGTCAAGGCCGGCGGGCATGGTCTTGCCTCCAATCTCGAACTGGTGCGCCGCGCGCGCGCGGCTGAGCCTGACGCCGAAATCTGGTTTCGGCCACATCCCGATGTCGATGCCGGGCATCGCCGCGGCGCCGTGCCCGATGCGGCGATCCTGGCCCATGCGAATCGCGTGGTGCGCGGCGGCGGCATGGCGCCGTTGCTCGATGCGGTCGATGCCGTGCATGTCCTCACCTCGCTGGCCGGGTTCGAGGCGCTGA
Organism: uncultured Novosphingobium sp.; assembly: GCA_964468165.1. GTDB lineage: Bacteria > Pseudomonadota > Alphaproteobacteria > Sphingomonadales > Sphingomonadaceae > Novosphingobium. The sequence goes on from CAYXUN010000049.1 coordinate 17,144, forward strand.
TGCGCGGGCGCGCGGTGACGTGCCATGGCACGCCGTTCTATGCCGGCTGGGGGCTGACGCGCGATCTGGCGCCGGTGCCCGATCGGCGCGGCCGGGCGCTGTCGCTCGATGCGCTGGTGGCGGGCGTGCTGATTCTCTATCCGCGCTATCTCGATCCGGTCACCGGCCTGCCGTGCCCGCCCGAGGTTCTGGTCGACCGCATGGCCAGCGCCCGCGCCACCAACCGCCTGCGCTGGATCGCCCCCTTGCGCCGCATCCAGGGGCGGATCATGGCAGCCTTGCGATGACCCAGATGATCCTCGATGTTTCCCGGCTGATTTCCCGGATGCACTATTCGACGCCGTCGGGGGTGGATCGTGTGGAAATGGCCTATGTGCGCGGCCTGCTGGCGCGCTTTGGCGATGGGCTGGAATTTGCCGCGGTCCATCCCACCGGGCTCTATGGCCGCCTGCGCCGCGCGGCGATCCTGCCCTATTTCGACGAGCTGGAACGCCGCTGGTCGCGCGAGGAAAACAGCCCGGAGCGGCGCTCGGTGCTGTCGAACCTGCCGTTGCTGTTCCAGCTTCTGCCCCGGCGCGCGCGGGGCAAGGGTGAGCGCGCGGTCTATATCCAGGTTTCGCCGCACCATCTGGCCAAGGCCGGCAAGATCCGCCGTATCCTGGCGCAGGAAAATGCGCAGTTCGCCTGCCTGGTGCACGATCTCATTCCCATGGAATTTCCCGAATATGCCCGGCCCGATGGCGCAGCGCTGCACCAGCGCCGGATCGAGACGGTCACCAGCCTGGCTGATCTGGTGATCGTCAATTCGGCGGCGACCGGGCGGGCGATGCAGCCGTGGATCGCGCGGTCGGGCCGGTCCATCGCCATGGCGGTGGCGCTGCTCGGCACCGTGCCGATGGTGCCGGCGGCGCCGTGGACGGGCGATGGCCGCCCCTATTTCGTCTGCCTGGGCACGATCGAGCCGCGCAAGAACCACCTGCTGCTGCTGCATGTCTGGCGGCATCTGGCCGAAACCTTGCCAGCCGGCCGCGTGCCCAAGCTGGTGATCATCGGTCGGCGCGGCTGGGAGAACGAGCAGGTGGTCGACCTTCTGGAGCGGTGCCCGGCGCTCAAGGGCCATGTCGAGGAATGGAGCGGCTGCCCCGATCGCCAGCTATCGGCGGTGCTCCGCGGCGCCAAGGGCCTGCTGATGCCCTCGTTCGCCGAAGGCTATGGCATGCCGGTAGCCGAGGCACTGGCCGTTGGCACGCCCGCGCTGTGCAGCGATATCGCCGCCTTGCGCGAAGTGGGTGGCCCCGTGGCCGACTATCTCGATCCGTTGGACGGGCCGGCCTGGACCCGGGCGATCGTGGATTTTGCTGAAGACGGGCCGATGCGCCAGGCACAACTGAGCCGCATTCCGGCCTGGCACAATCCCACCTGGGACGAACACCTTGATACCGTCGTCGCGGCATTGGCGCGGCTGGCGGGCTGACTCCTGGCTGGTGCGCACGATGGTGGCGGCGGTCTGATCTCTTCAAGATTCACACGAAGACACGAAGGCACGAAGAAGTGCCCATTCATCCTTGCTTTGTGTCTTGGTGGCTTCGTGTGAATCGTGAAGCCGGGGGAGACTTTGTCGCCGCGCGAGGCTTCAAGAAGAAGCTGGACCCCGGATCAAGTCCGGGGTGACGGTAAGTAGATAAATTCGTTATCTTTCTTCGTCACACCGGACTTGATCCGGGGTACAGCTTGATGCCGGCTCAGGCTGGTTGGCCAGAGCGGTTGGTGGCCTGGCGGTTGATCGCGCGGGTGATGTCCTTGACGAAGCGCGAGTGGCGCACGGCCTTGAGGAAGATGTTCTGGATGAGGTTGCCGGTAAAGCGGCAGGGGCGCTTGATCTGGATCAGCAGGATATAGCGATCCTCGTCGGTCTCGTTCCATACCTCGTGGTTGAACATGTCGTCGAACAGGAAGGATTGGCCGTCTTCCCAATGGAGCACGTGCAGCCGCTCGCCCTCTTCGAGGTTCATGCGGCATTTTTCCCGCTCGCGCGGGGCCTTGAGCGCGAGGTGGTAGGTCAGCATGCCCTTGGTCATGCCGAAATGGCGGGGAATGTGGCCACCTGCTTCCATGACCGAGAAATTCGCGGTGACGAGGCCAGGAATCGCTTCGATCAGGCGGGCAGTGATCGGCGCGCGCGCGGCGTTGGCGGCCATGCGATAGCCATAGCCCTTCAAGAAGAACGTGCGCCAGCGGCGGTCTTTGGCAATGCGGCCATGGTCGAACGACAGATCGCCGAGCGAAGGAATGTCCTTGGCGCGAATCGCCAGGGCTTCGTCGCGAATGGCTTCCCAGTGCTGCTCAAGCTGCGCGATCCAGGGGAAGAACGCCTTGTCCTGCACCGCCGCATCGGGGATCAGCGAGTTGCGCATGATCACCCCATCGATCTTGGGCCGCAGTTCCTTGCCGATCTGATAGAGCGACTTGCCCAGCAGCGGCACTTTCCAGCCGCGGGCGTTAACCGTCTGCTGCCATTGCGAGGGTTGGCGATCACCTGCCATCTGCGTCACACTTCAGCCTGCGTCACTTGAGCGACGTGATCCTGGAGGCGAACACACGATCCCAGAAGATCGCCGAGACGGCATAGTTGCCGTGCCCGTCCACGAAGTGGTGGCGCATGTGGTGCCGCTTGAGCGCCATGGCGAAGCGGCCGCGCATGGGCCACTGGTGGCACGCGTAGTGCAGCGTGTCATAGACCACGTAGCCACTGATGAAGCCGAGGAACAGCCAGCTGCCCGCCGGCCCGATCGCCAGCCACGCGGCGAGCCACAACACGGCTGCGACCGGCAGGCTGGCCGGCAGCGGCATGAGATCGCGCAGCCCATCGTTGGGATTGTCGTGGTGGTTGCCGTGGATCAGAAAGACGAATCGCTGCACTGCCGGCACTTTGACATGCCAGTGGAACAGGAAGCGGTGCATGGCATATTCGAACAGCGTCCAGCCCAAGAGGCCGGCACCGATCAGGCCGAGCGCATGAAGCGGGCTGGCCGTGCCCCAGGCAACCCAGGCAATGCCGGGCAGAATCATCGCCCAAGCGAGCGCGAACGTGCGCCACGAGATCAGCGTCAGGCGCTCAAGGCCGTCACTGCGAAACAGCCTGATGCGCTGCGGTATGTTTTCGGAAGAAAGCATCTTGATGATGCTGGACATGATCGCCCATGCATTGTCAAGCATTGATGCTGCTAAATGCCACTTCCTTGCGACGACCGGAAGCCATTACAAAAAGGACATAATACCGGTGGTTAATTACTCCAAATCGGTTTTAATTGTCGGGGCGTCCGGGGGATTGGGAACGGCCATCGCACAGCGTCTTGCCGGGCCCCAAACCCGGCTCATGCTGTGGGGCAGAGACCTTGCGCGGCTGCAAAAGACTGCAACATTGTGCAGTGCGAAAGGGGCCGTGACGCAAACGCGTTCGCTGGACCTGCGCGATATCACCGCCGCCCTGGCCGCGATCGCGGCAGACGATGCGGCCACGCCGTTCGACATGGTGGTCTTCGCCCAGGGGCGCGGGGACATTCGCGCCGCCGATGACCGGGTGGAGCAACCTGGCCTGGTGGCAGAGCTGGCCTTGGTTAATTTCACCGGCCCGGCCACGCTGTCCGCAGCAATGGGCCAGGCCATGGCAGCACGGGGCAGGGGGCGCATCGTGCTGATCGGCTCGGCCGCCGGGTTTCATTCCCTGCCCTTCGCCACGGCCTATGCCGGGACCAAGGCGGGCCTGGCGCGATTCGCCGATGCACTGCGCCTGGCGCTGCGCAGCCATGGGGTCAGCGTCACGTTGGTATCACCGGGCTTCATCGATACGGCGGCCGGGCGGCAGGTGCCTGGCCCCAAGCCGATGCTGATGGCGCCCGACGTGGTTGCCGATCGCATTGTGCGTGCGGCCGAGCAGGGGCGCGCGCATCTCGTGCTGCCCTGGCCGTTCGTGGTGCTGCGCTGGCTGGATCGGCTCTTGCCACGGCCCTGGCGCGACCGGTTGCTGCTGTCGCTTGCGCCACCGCCGTGAGCGCGGCGTTCAGCGCGTGGGTTCGAGCATCATGTCGAGGATGGCGTGGTGCAGGCTGGCCGGCGTCAGGTCTGCCGCGGTGTCTTGGCCGCGCATCGGTTGCCCTGCGTGGTCGAACCGCAAGATGACAAACGGGGTGTGGCGCTTGCCGGCCGGCGTGGTGGCGCCGGGAATGCTGGGGCAGTGATCGCCGAAGAACACCAGCGCTGCCGGCTTCCCGCGCTGCCTTGCCAGGGCGGATAGACCCTCGGCCAGGCGCGCCAGCATGGCATCGCTGTTGCGCACCAGGCGCAGATAGCCTGGCACCAGTTCCTCCTGGCCATCGCCCGCCCAGGGGCCGTGGTTCTCGATCGTCACGGCATAGAGCAGCGTCGGCGCGCTGGCGGCCTGCAAAGTGTCGAGGATCACGTCGGTCATTGCCGCATCGGTGACATAGCGGCCCTCACCCGGCGCGGGCGGGGCGAAGTGTGCCTCTCCCACCAGGCGGGCAAAGCCGCCGGCGGGCATGATGCGGTCGCGCCCGTAAAAGCGCATGTCGTGTGGGTGCAGGAATGCGCTGTCCCACCCGGCCGGGCGCAACCGGGCCGGCAGGGCCCACGATCCTTCGCCCTGCGCGGTGAGGAACGGATCGAAACGGCGAAAGCCCAGTTCGGCCTCTTCCCGCCCGAACAGCACGCCATATTCGGTGCGCATGGTATAGGCGCCAAAGCCGCTGACATGCAGGCGGCCGTGCTGCCAGGCGAGGCCGCGCGCTGCCTCCAGCCCGGGCAGCGCCAGCGTGGCATCATCGAACAGATCGGCCGGATCGGCGAAGCTTTCGCACTGGATCACCACCACCAGTTCGGGCGCATCGCCGCGCGCCGGGCGGCCTGGCGCGGGGCAGGGCGGCGGATCGCGCGTCTCGCGCCAGCGCCGCCAATAGAGCAGCAGCACCGGCACCAGGCCATGGCGGGCCACGTCGCCATGCGGGTCGGGCGTGGCGGCAATGGCCCGGACCGCCGGGCTGCGCCGTAGGATGGCGAGCATGCCGATCGCGCCCAGGGCAAGGGCAAGGCCGGCAAGATGCATCACCGCGTCGGCCCGAAACAGCAGGCAGAGCAGGGCGACCAGCGCGAGCGCGACCAGGCTGGCCACGGCGCGCTGCCACGGCGCCACGGCGGAAAGATAGAACTGCGGATGGCGAAACACCGCGCCGATCAGGGCGAGATCGGAAAACAGCAGCGGTTCGCCCAGCATCGTGTTCTTGGCGTTGGAGGCAACCGTGAACAGGGCGCCCAGCCCCAGGCCGAGCGCGCAGGCCACCAGAGGGTTGCCGCAAAGCGCCAGGATCGCCCCGAACAGGCCCAGCAGCACGCTGGCGTGGATCACCAGCCCGGCCATGCTGCGCAGCCCATGGCGCGGCCGCGGATGGACCAGCGCATCGAGCAGCGCCCCCCCGCACACCAGCGCCAGCGCTGCGACAACAACCTGAAATATATGACCGTGCAACGTCACGCCTGTTCCATATCCGCGGCGTCACGGACTTAGCCGGCAGCGCCGGCGCGGCTCATAGCCGGGGCGGCGCCGGCTGTCATCCACCACGCCGGGACGAATCGATCCGGTGTGGCGGGGGGAACTTGTGGTTGGCCATTCGCGCGGGTAACGCTCGGGCAGAAGACCGGGGCGGGCGGTGGAAATGGCCGTGCCGCCACGGCGGTCATCGGCGCGCCGGGTCTTCTCGACGGAGTATCGCTTTCGAATGCAAGAGTTGCCCATTGCGCCCGACACGATCCGGGCTGCCGATACCACGCCCGATCACGACGGCGCGCCGCGCACGATCCTGCTGCTGCAAGGCCTGATGGGGCCGCTGTTCCACGAACTGGGCAAGGCCCTGCTGCGCGCCGGGCACACCGTGCACAAGATCAACTTCAACGGCGGCGATCGCCTGTTCTGGCGCCTGCCCAACGGCGTGGACTATCGCGATTCGCTGGAGCGCTGGCCGGCGTTCTTCGCGCAGTTCCTGGCGGACAAGGGCGTGACCGACGTGGTGCTGTTCGGGGATTGCCGCGATCATCACCGCCCTGCCACCGGCATCTGCAAGGAGCGTGGCGTGCCGGTCCACGTGTTCGAGGAAGGCTATGTCCGGCCCGATTGGGTCACCCTGGAACTGGGTGGGGTAAACGGCAATTCCCGGCTGCCGAGCGACCCGGCGTGGTATCGCGCCACGGCCGCGACGCTGCCGCCGGTGCCGCCCCATGCCCAGGTGCCATCCTCGTTCCGTCGCCGCGCGGCCGAAGGCCTGCTCTACAACTGCGCCGACGTGTTCACGCGGTGGCACTATCCGCATTGGACCAATCATCGCCCATGGCATCCCCTGGTCGAGGCGATGGGCTGGTGGCGCAAGCTTTCACGCCGCAAGCTGCGCCAGCGCGATGCCGATGCCCTGCTGCACCGCCTGGAAACAGCGGGAGAGCGTTATTTCCTGTTTCCGCTGCAACTCGATTCCGATGCGCAGATCCGCCTGCATTCGCCCTTCGCCGGGATTGCCGATGCGCTGCGCCTGATCCTCGAATCCTTTGCCGCCAACGCCCCGGCCGACGTGCGCCTGGTGGTCAAGGAGCATCCGCTCGACAATGGCGTGCGCGATTGGCAGCAGGAAACCGCCGACCTGGCGCGCCTGTTCGGCGTGGCCGACCGGGTCGACTACCTGAGCATGGGCGATATCGTGCCGGTGACCCGCCGCGCGCTGGGCGTGGTGACCATCAACAGCACGAGCGGCACCCTGGCGCTGGCCGAGGGCATCCCCGTCGTGGCGCTGGGCCACGCGGTCTACGACATGCCTGATATTACCTACCAGGACGGGCTTGACGCGTTCTGGACCAATCCCGTGCCGCCCGATGCCACCACGTTTGCCGCGTTTCGCCGCGTGCTGATCGAACGCTGCCTGATACCAGGCGGGTTCTTTTCCGCGCCGGCCTTGCAAAAGGTGGTGCGCCACGCCGTCGCCCGGCTGGAGCGGCGACCGATCGCGCCGGAATAAATTCGTGCGTTCCGTGCAAGTGACGCAATGGGAAAGCAGGGCGCGGCAACGCGTGGCGCTTGGCAGCCAAGCTGCCCCGTAACTGCCGCATCGTCTTGGCGCGGCCAGGGCTCATTGTGACGGTGAAGCGTGCAAAAAAAAGGCCGATCTTGCGACCGGCCTTGGAAAGTTTGGGAGAGGATGCCTGAAAGGCCCGCTCTAGATGGGCCAGATTGCCGGCACTGACAAATGCGAATAACGGCGTTGCAGTTGCGTTTCACGCAATTATCATATTTATAGACGGTGTTCGCAGGGCTTGGGTTCCGGCAGCGAAGTCCGCTACGGTGCGCCGGCGAGATGGAAGGGAGCGCTCGAGCCATGACCGAAAGCCTGGCCTGGCCCAGCCTGCGGCAGTTGCGCTGCCTGGTTGCCCTGGCCGATTGCGGCAATTTCACCCGCGGCGCTGCGGCGATGGGCGTGTCGCAGCCCTCGTTCTCGCAACAGATCCATCTGCTGGAAGGCTTGCTGGGCGGCGCCGTGGCCGAACGCGGCGGGCGCATGGTGCTGACGCCGCTGGGCCGTGAGGCGGTGGCGGCGGCGCGTCGCGTGCTGACCGAGGCCGAAGGCTTTGCCGATCTGGCCCGGCGGCATCGCCAGGGTGAACTGGCCGGCACGCTGCGTCTGGGCGTGTCGCCTACGCTCGGGCCCTATATCCTGCCGCAACTGGTGGCGCGGCTGCACGCCACGCATCCCGATCTCAAGGTGCATGTGCGCGAAGGCTTGCCCGATGCCCTGCTCGAACATCTGGGCGATGGGCGCCATGATACCGTGCTGGTGCAACTGCCCGTCACCGACGCGCGCTTTCATATCGAGCGGCTGTTTCGTGAACCGATGTTTCTGGCGATGGCGGCCGACGATCCCATGGCAGCGGTGCGCGTCGTGCGGCCCGAGCACCTCGCCGGGCGCGGCCTCTTGACCATGCAGCCCGAATACCGCCTCAGCCAGCAGGTGGCAGCCCTGGCCGAACGCTGCGGCGCGCAGGTCTTGCGCGATTACGAGGGCACCAGCCTTGATGCGGTGCGCCAGATGGCCGGAATGGGCATGGGGCTGGCGCTCTTGCCCGAACTCTATGTGCGCCAGGAAATTGCAGAAGGCGGCGACGTGGTGGTGCGCCCGTTCGCCGGTGGCCGCCCCTATCGCGAGATCGGCCTGATCTGGCGGGTGGGCGCGGGGCGGTCGAGCGATCTCATGCTCCTCGCCGAGACATTGCGGAGCATTGCCCAGCGATAGGAAAAACCTATCGGAAGCATAGGTGACCACCGTATTGGCGGATCGCGCGGCACACGCCACCTTTTCGGGCAGACCCCTTAGCCCGCCAAGGAAAGCCGCCCTTCATGGACGCCCGCGACCATACCGCCGCCCATTCGCCCGGCCAGCATGGACAGCACAGCCACCAGGCCCATCGCCCGACCATGCGCGATCTGCGCCGCTGGGCCAGCCTGGTCATGGCGCCCGACAAGGCCTTTATCCGCCTGGCGCTGGTGTTCGGCGCGGCGATCTCGCTCTTGTCGCTGGCCACGCCGATCTCGGTGCAGTTGCTGATCAATGCGGTGGCCAACATCGCGCTGCCCGCGCCGCTGTTTACGCTGGCCCTCGTGCTGTTTGCCCTGCTGCTGCTGGCAGGCGCGCTGATGGCGCTGCGCGTGGCGGTGATGGCGCGGTTCGAGCAGCGCTTCTTTGCCCGGCTGATGGCCGAGATCACCACGCGCGCGATCCACGCGCAGAACCCGTTCTTCGTCGATGCGCGGCACGGCGATCTGTTCAACCGCTTCTTCGACATGGGCACAGTGCAAAAAGCGTTGACCAGCCTGGTCATTGGCGGCTTCGCCATCGTGCTGCAAAGCCTGGTCGGGCTGGTGGTGACGAGTTTCTATCACCCGTTCTTCCTGGCGTTCAACGTGGTGCTGGTCCTGGTCGTGCTGGTGATCTGGCGCGCCTGGTTGCTGCCTTCGCTCGACAGCGCCGTGGCCAAGAGCCATGCCAAGCATGCCGCCGCGCACTGGCTGGAAAGCCTGGGTGCTTCCAACGGGTTCTACAAATCCGGCCGCCACATCAGCTTTGCCATCGACCGCAGCGAAGCGATGACGGCCACCTATGTGGCAGCGCACCGCCGCCATTTCCGCCATACCTTCAGCCAGACGCTGTGCCTCTTGCTGCTCTATGCCCTGGCCAGCGCCGGGCTGCTGGCGATGGGTGGCTGGCTGATCCTGCAGGGTGAACTGTCGGTGGGGCAACTGGTTGCGGCCGAGCTGATCCTGTCGGGCGTGTTCTATGGCATTGCCCAACTCGGCGGCTATCTTGAAGTATTCTACGACCTGGCCGCCGGCCTGGAAGAACTCGCCCTGTTCTGGGACGTGCCACAGGAAGCGCCGCCGGCAGCCGATGCCATCGGCCCGGCCCACGGCGCGATCCGTTTCCAGGGCGTGGTGCTGGGCAACCATCGCCTCGACTTTGCCATCGAGAGCGGCGAGCACGTCGGCGTGCTGGCCGCCCCTGGCGTGGAGCGCAGCGTGGCCACGCTGCTCAAGCGGCTGGCCACGCCCGAGCGCGGGCGGGTGCGCGGGGGCGGGGCCGACCTGGGCAGTTTCGACATGGTGCGCCTGCGGGCCGACGTGATCGTGCTCGATCGGCCGACGATCGTGGAAATGACCGTGCGCGACTATCTGCGCCTCTCGGGATCTGGCCGGGGCGATGCCGCGTGGCAGGGCGGGGCGATGCTCGATGCCCTGGCGCTGGTCGGGCTGGAAGAGCGGGTCAGCGCCCTGCCGCAAGGGCTGGACACCATGCTGTCGAGTTCGGGCTGGCCGCTGGCGGTGGGCGAAACCATGCTGCTCAAGCTGGCGGGCGCAATCCTCGCTGGCCCGCGCGTGCTGATGCTGTCGCCGCTCTACGACATGCTCGATCCGGCGCGCCTGTCGCGCGTGCTGGCTGCCTTGCGTCCGCAGGGTACGACCGTGCTGCATTTCACCGACCGGCCGGGCGGCCCGGCCCATGATGCCTGGCTGCGCCTGGGCGAAACCGCGCAGCAGCGCAGCGCCGATCGCCCGCCCGTTGAACGCGTTATCCCGCCCGCTGCCGGCAAGGAGGATTGAGCCATGGCCAGCCATGCCGAAGACATGAAGCGCTTTGCCACCCTGGCCAGCCTGCGCCCCCCGCGCACGGCAGTGGCAGTGGGCTGGATGATCGCCATCGCCATTCCGCTGGTGGTGCTGGGCCTGTTGTTCGTGCCCTGGGTGCAGACGGCGCCGGGCACCGGGCAGATCGTCGCGCTCGATCCAGCCGACCGTGTGCAGCAGGTCACTGCGCTGGTGCCCGGCCGGGTGGAGCGCTGGTATGTGACCGATGGGCAGAGCGTGAAGGCGGGCGACCCGATCGCGCGCGTGGTGGACAACGATCCCGGCCTGCTCGAACGCCTGGCGGCCGAGCGGGCGCAGGTGCTGGCGCAGATCGCCGCCAGCGAGCAGGCGATGGCGGTGGCGCGGATCGACGTGGGCCGCTCTGCCCAGTTGCTGGCCGATGGCCTGGCCGCCCGCCGCGACTTTGAAAACGCGCAGATCAAGGTGGCCGAACATGGCGCCAAGCTGGCCGAGGCACGCGCCAAGCTCAGCCGCGTCGACATTGCCCGCACGCGCCAGTCGGCGCAGCTGGTGCGCGCGCCGCGCGATGGCCGCATCCAGTCGCTCAACACCGCGGCCGGTGCCACGCTGGTAAGCGCGGGCGATTGGCTGGCCACGGTGGCGCCGGAAAGCGCGGTGCGGGTGGTGGAACTGATGGTCGACGGGCGCGACGTGGCGCTGGTGCGGCGCGGACAGCCGGTGCGCCTGCACTTCGAAGGCTGGCCGGCGATCCAGTTCAGCGGCTGGCCTTCGGTGGCGCAGGGTATGTTCGATGGGCGCGTGCGCAGCATCGATCCCTCCGCCCAGGCCAGCGGCCTGTTCCGCGTGCTGGTGGAACCGATGCCGGGCAAGCCGGCCTGGCCCGGCAACCAGTTCACTCGCCTGGGCTCGCGCGTGCGCGGCTGGATCCAGATGGAAACGGTCTCGGTCGGCTATGAACTGTGGCGCCAGCTCAACGATTTCCCGCTGGAATTCCAGCGCCCGGTGGAAACCGGCCCGCGCAAGGGCGCCGGCAAGGGCCTGGCCGACAAGGAGGCCGCCAAGAAGGCCAAGCCTGCCAAGGATGACGCCAAGGATGGCGGGGAGGACGAAAAGTGATTCGTGCGCTGCTTGTTGCCGCTGCCCTGCTGTGCAGCCAGGCGGCCTGGGCCGGTGAACTCACCCTCAACACCGTGCTGCGCGCCTCGGCCCGGCATCAGCCCCTGGTGCTCGAAGCCATGGCCCGCCAGCGCGCGGCCGATGCGCGCACGCTGGCCGCGCAAGGCCTGTTCGACATGGTCTTCGATGCCGAAGTCCAGGCCCGCCCGCTCGGCTATTACGACAATGCCCTGGCCGAAGCGAAGCTGACCCGGCCGTTCGCCACCAATGGCGGCCAGGTCTATGGCGGCTATCGCGTGTCGAGCGGGCGCTTTGCCGTCTATGACGGCAAGAACGTGACCAATGCCCTGGGCGAAGTGCGTGCCGGCGCGGTGTTTTCGCTGCTGCGCGATCGGCTGGTGGACGAACGTCGCACCAAGCTGGCGCAGGCGCAGGCCGATGCCGAGATCGCCGGGCTCGACCAGGCGATGGTGATGATCGGCGTGCAGCGCCGCGCGGCCGATGCCTATCAGCAGTGGGTGGCGGCGGGCCTGCGCATGCGCACCTATCGCGATCTGCTGGCCCTGGCGCGCGAACGCCAGGCCTCGATCGAACGGCAGGTGACGCTGGGCGCGCGCCCGGCGGTGCTGGCGGTGGAAAACCGCCAGAACATCGTGCGCCGCCAGGCCCTGCTGGTGCGTGCGGAGCAGGATCTGGCCGTGGCGGCCCAGGCGCTGTCGCTGTTCTGGCGCGATGACCTGGGCCAGCCGGTGGTGGCGCAGCCGGAAGACCTGCCTGCGGCCTTTCCCGAAGGCGTGGCGCCGCGCCTGGCCGATACCGCAACTGTGCTGGCTGGCCGGCCCGATCTGCAGATCCTGTTGAACCGGGCCGAGCAGGCGCGCCTGCGCGGCGATCTGGCCGGCAACGACCTGCTCCCCCGGCTCGATCTGCGGGTGGAGGCGGCCAAGGATTTCGGCAGCGGCAGCCCCACGCGCGTGCCCGGCGAGGTGATGTTCGGGGTGCGCCTGTCGATGCCGCTGGAACAGCGCGCCGCGCGCGGCCGCCTGGCCGAGGCAGAGGCCGATGCCGATGCCCTGACCCACCGCCTGCGCCTGGCTGAACAGCAGATCACCGCCGATCTTGCCAGCCTGCGCCTGCAGGTCAGCGGCGCGGACCGGCTGGCGGCGCTGGCCGGCGACGAGGCAGACCTGGCCCGCCGCATGGCCGAGGCCGAACGCCGCCGCTTTGCCCTGGGCGCCAGCGATTTCCTGCCGGTCAACCTGCGCGAGGAAGCCGCCGCCGATGCGCAACTGCGCCAGATCGACGCCCAATACCGCCACGCTGCCGCCCGCGCCGAACTGGCCGCCAGCCTGATGGACAGCGCCAGCCTGCTGGGGGAGGGCTAGGCGGCGTGGACAAATTCCACAGCGCCACGGCTGGAGGCAAAAACCGCCAGT
>CAYXUN010000050.1:0-8560 GCA_964468165.1 uncultured Novosphingobium sp.
GGCTAGACAAGGATCGAAAAATGACAATCAGAACACTCTTGATCGCGGGCATCGCGATCACTTCTGGTATCCCGGCCAGTGCTCAGGACATAACAGCGCCAGCTACGAACGGCGCTGCGGCCAGCCACTCCGAAGGCATTCGGATTGCGGAAGCATCAAACGGCTTTCAACTGGTCGAGCATGGGCTCTGGCGGTCCGCGCAGACCGCCCCAGCACCGCGCCTGTCAGTGGCAGACGATGGCCGGGTCAACCTGCCATACAGATACGAACCCAATGCCAAGCCGGCCCAATCCGGGTTTCGGCGAGCAACCTACTTGCCTCACATCTATGCCGCGGAGGCGAAGTACTCATTGCCCGCGGGCCTGCTTGATGCGCTCGTATGGACAGAATCTCGTTACAACCCTTTGGCTGTCAGTCCTGCCGGTGCCGTGGGCCTTGGGCAGCTGATGCCCGCTACGGCAAAAGAGCTTGGGGTCTTCAATCGCTTCGATCCAATGGCCAACATCTTCGGCGCAGCGCGATACCTGCGGCAGATGCTCGACAGGTTTGGCGTGGTCCACCTCGCGGTAGCTGCCTACAATGCAGGTCCCGGCGCCGTTGAGCGTGCTGGCGGTATACCGCGGAATGGCGAGACGCCGGGATATGTACGCAATGTGCTGCAAAGCTGGAGGTTCTAGCCCACTGAGTATTCGCCGCCGCCAGCATCAGGGTGCGCGCGTGGGAATACGGCCATTAACGCGACGGATAATCCAGGAGCTTTCGCGGAGCTGGAAAGCTCTCGAACAGCATCTTGGCCCATTCCTCCGCAATCTCACGGCGGCGGTCAAGAAACGCTGCACGATTGTAGGCCCCTTCCGAACCTGAAACGCCCTCAGGTATATGTGCCAACATCAAATCGATCACATGACGATCACTCGCTGTACCGTTCCGCTCTGCCCATTCGTTCATGATAGTCGAGAACGATGCGCGCCAGCCGTGAGGTACATGTCTGCCCTGATATCCGCACCGATTGTAAAAGTAGCTCAATGTGTTTTCGCTCATTGGGATGCGGGCATTTCTGTTACCCGGAAACACAAGCGGTCCGCGCCCAGTCAGCTGCTTTGCTGCACGAAGCACAGCAACAGCCTCCGGTGCGAGCGGTACTAGGTGCTCGTACCCCTCTTCAATTTTCATCTCGCTAGAGAGTTTCATGTGCCCGGCGGGTATCCGCCAGATTGCACCTGGACACGGCTCATCGTTGTTCCAATTGATATTTTCAAGTTCCGTCCAAGCCATTGATCGGACTGAGCCAAGCCTTTGGGCAGTCAAGGCTACATATCGCGAAGCCAGTTTCGTAAGCGGAGATGCAAACTCGATCTCTGTCTTGCGGATCATGTCATGCAAGCCGTCCATATCAAGGATTGCAGGTCGCTTTCGGCCGCGCGGAACCGGTTTCAGGGCCTTACCCACCACCGCTGCCGGATCCCTCGTGGAAAGCCCCTCGGCAATAGCATGGACGAAAACAGCCGACATTCTCTGGCGAACGCGGTGCGCAGTTTCGATCGCGCCTCGACGTTCGATTTTCCTCAGGACGGTCAGCACTACCGGCTCATCGATCTCCGACACGGGAAGGACGCCGATCCACGGAAAAACTTCCTTTTCCAGGCTCGAGATTACATCTTTCGAGTGAACTGGTGTCCAACGGTCCTGTTGTAGAGCGAACCAATTCCGAGCTGTCAGCTCAAAGGTGTTTGAAGCAACAACGGTTCTGGCGATCGCAGCCTTCTTCGCCTCAATGCCCGGGTCCTTCCCTTCGGCCAGCAGCTTACGCGCTTCGAGCTTCCGGTCGCGCGCCTGTTTCAATGACATCTCAGGGTAAGCCCCGAGAACGAGCCTCCGTTCCTTGCCCGCAAAACGATACTTCAGGCGCCAGCTCCGCCGACCTGACTTCGCGACAAACAGGTACAGACCCTCGGAATCGGAAAGCTTGTAATCCTTTTCCTTTGCCTTCGCCTGCCGAACCGCCAGTTCACTGAGCATCTGTGCCCCCAATTCTGCCGTTCGATGCCCCCAAAAATGCCCCCGATCGATACGGACGCACATGGAAACATCGAAACAAATCGAGAACAATCTATAGTGCAAAATGTCGAAGAATCAAGGAAAACCGGGGATTCTTGGACGCTTGGGGATGAGTGGCTGGCGGAGAGGGTGGGATTCGAACCCACGGTACGGTTGCCCGTACACCGCATTTCGAGTGCGGCGCATTCGACCACTCTGCCACCTCTCCATGAAGTGCCGTGCGTCAGGCGGTGTGTGCCGCCCCGGTCGAGGACCGCGCCACTAGCGTAGGATTCGGGGCTTGCCAAGCGGAAAGAGGAGTTATCCCCAGCCTGATATTCCCCAAAAAGCCTTGCTTGTTTCGCAAGTGCCGCAAACCTATATTCGCTCCATGTCCATCCATGCCGAAAATACGAGCTACTTTTCTCCCCAGGCCGGCCGTCAGATTTCCGTACCGGCCGTGAGCGAGGCGCGCTTTGCCATCGGTGACGTGGTGCGCCATCGCCTGTTCGGGTTTCGCGGCGTGGTGTTCGATATCGATCCGGTCTTCGCCAATAGCGAGGAATGGTATGAATCCATTCCCGAAGACATGCGCCCCCTGCGCGAGCAGCCGTTCTATCACCTCCTCGCCGAGAACGATGAGAGCAGCTACGTCGCCTATGTCAGCCAGCAAAACCTGGCCGCCGATGCCGAAGCCGGGCCGGTCGACCATCCATCGCTGCGCGAGATGTTCGACGGGTTTGCCGATGGGCGCTATCGCCTGCGGCGCAGCCTGTCGCACTGATCAGCCGGCACACACGAAAAAGGCGCCGTTTCCCCGGGGAAGCGGCGCCTTTTTCGCGTATGTGAAGCCTTCAGGCTTTCAGCTTCCAGCCCGTGCGCAGCAGGGCATAGAGGCCAAGGCCGAGGACGAGGTTGAGCACGCCCAAGCCGATCGCGCCATGCAGCACGGCCATGTTGCTGCTGCCGATGTCGCTCTGCCCCAGAAAGCCATAGCGGAAGCCCGAGATCACGTAGAAGATCGGGTTCATCCGGCTGACCGTCTGGAACGCCGGCGCCAGGCGATCGATCACGTAGAACGTGCCCGACAGCATCGACATCGGCGTGATGATGAAATTGGTCACCGCGGCGTTGTGATCGAACTTTTCCGCCCACAGCGAGGTGGCCACGCCGATCAGCGACAGCAGGATCGCCCCCATCAGGCCGAACCAGATCACGGCCCAGGGATGGCGCACTTCCAGCGATACGCCCGGCCAGAACATCATCGCGGCCGATACGGCAAGGCCAACCAGGATCGCGCGCGATACGGCGGCACCCACCAGGGCGGCGAGCAGTTCACCCTCGGAAACCGGCGGCATCAGGTAATCGATGATGGTGCCCTGGATCTTGCCACCGAGCAGCCCGAAGCTGGCATTGGCAAAGGCATTGTTGATCATGCCCATGGCGATGAGGCCCGGCGCCACGAAACTGGCAAACGGCACGCCCAGCACCACGCGGCCACCGCCGCCCAGGGCGAGGGTGAAAATCATCAGATAAAGCAGCGTCGTGACCGCCGGTGCCCAGATCGTCTGGGTCTGCACCTTGAAGAACCGGCGCACCTCCTTCATATAGAGGGTCCAGAGCCCGACACTGTTGAAGCTGCGGAAAATCGGCTGTCCGGGCGGCGGAAAACCGGCTAGATGCCCATAGGCATGACCGGCAGCGGTGCCCGCAAAGGCATCGCCCGGTTCAAGCGGTTTCGTTTCTCCGGTGGGGGACGGGAATTGGTTGGCCATGACGGGCGCGGTATCGCGCGCGGAGGCCGATGGCAAGATGATGAAAGGGCAAGGGACGCACCCCTTGGCCCATGCAAGGGTTTTCGAACGGATGAGCTGGACCGACGAGCGGATCGAGAAACTGACCAAGATGTGGGAAGGCGGCGCCACCGCCAGCCAGATCGCCGAAGAACTTGGCGGGGTCAGCCGCAACGCCGTGATCGGCAAGGCCCATCGCCTGGGGCTCAAGGCGCGGCCTTCCCCGGTCAAGGCCAATGACAAGAGCGAGCCGGCAGCAGCCGCCGCGCCCAAGCCCGCCAAGCCTGCGGCACCCGCCGCGCCGCCGGTTGCCGAGGCGCGCCCGGCTACGCCCAAGCCCGCGCCGGCTCCCGCCCCGGTGGAAGCACGCCCGGCGCCCGCGCCAACCCCGCGCCCTGCCCCGGCAGCCCCGGTTGCGTCGCCCCCGGCGGCTGCCAGCGCGGCACCGACTGGTGAGCCGGCCCCTGCCCCGACGCCGCGCGTCGTGTCGGTTGGCCCCGGTGGCTTCCTCCGCCAGGGCCCTGGCGACCAGCAGGCACCGATCCCGCCCGCGCCGCCGCGCCGCCTGGTGCCGGCCCGGCCGAGCCCGGAAATTGCCGACAAGACCAGCCTGCTCGATCTCAACGATCGCATCTGCCGCTGGCCGATGGGGCACCCGGGCGAGCCTGATTTCCACTTCTGCGGCGAGAAGGTGAACCCTGGCTTCCCCTATTGCGTGGAGCATTGCGGCCGTGCCTATCAGGCGCAGCTGCCGCGCGGCCATCGCCGCCCGCCGCCGCCGATGCCGTTTGGCGGCCCGCGCGTGCGCTAAGCCAGGCTATCCCGGCCGGGCCTGACGCCTGGTTACCACGGTTCTACGCAAGGCCGCGATCCTTAACCGGATGGCGGCCTTGTCGTTTTGCCGGCCATGGGGAAACACGATCAACGGCGGGCCGAGAGCCCGTTTCAGCGCCTGTGGCACAGGCTTGGCCTGGCGGGTGACAATGCCGCGGCCGGCGATCTGGCCGAAACGGTCGAGGCGCTGGCAGGGCGGCGGGCCCTGCTGGCACGCCTGGCGGCGCTGCTGGTCGAACACGATCTGCCGATCAGCCCGTTCACGCTGGTGATGGCGCACGATTGCGTAACCGGCGCGAACCCGCGCCTGGCCGAATTGCTGGTGCAACGCATCGCGGCCGGCCTGCCGATGGACCTTGCCTGGCTGGAACAGGCGCTACGCCACCCGGCGCAGGACATGGCCGCCGAACAGCTCGTCACCCTGCTGTGCCACGTGCGCGAAAGCCTGACCGCATTCGATCGCAGCACGCACGATGCCATGCAGGCCAGCGACGACTTTTCCGACAGCCTGCAAGGCCACCTGGCCGACATGGCACAGGCCGGCGCCGACGAGGCGCTGGTGCGCAAGCTGGCCGACGCCGCCCGCGCCATGCTGGTCCAGGCGAGCCAGCTTCACGCCGAACTTGCCGCCAGCCGCAAGCGCAGCGCCGAATTGCAGAGTACGCTGGAACAGGTGCAGCGCGTTGCCGATGAAGACCACCTCACCGGGCTGGCCAACCGCCGCGCATTCGAGCGCCAGTTTGTCCAGGCACTGGACCTGGCACGCCGCACGCGCGCGCCGCTGTGCCTGGCGGTGGTGGATATCGATCATTTCAAGCGCATCAACGATCGCCACGGCCACGCCGCCGGCGATCGCGTGCTCAAGGTGATCGCCGAAACCATCGCCACGCTGCGCGATGCCGAATGCTTTGTCGGCCGCATTGGCGGGGAGGAATTCGGCGTGCTGTTTCCGGGCCACAGCCCGGGCCAGGCCATGGCCCTGCTCGATGCCGTGCGCGCCCGGGTTGCCGAACGGCGCATGATCAACCGCATGACCGATCTGCCGTTCGGCCTGGTCACCATTTCCGGCGGCATTGCCGATGCCATCGCCTGTGGCGATCTGGAAAGCGCGCTCAGCGCGGCAGACGGCGCGCTCTATGCCGCCAAGAATGCCGGGCGCAACCGCGTGATGCTGACCGACCGCGCCTGGCCGGTGGGGCAGCGCGCCAGGCCCTGACGCAAGAAAGGCCCGCACCGGGTGGTGCGAGCCTTCCTTGTTGCCATCAGGCTGGAATGCCTCAGTCGTCAGACTTGAGGAACGCCGGCATGTGATCGGGGGCCGGACCTTCGTCACGGTCGCGACGCGGGCGATCGCCGCCTTCGCGACGCGGACCGCGATCGCCATCGCGGCGCGGGCCACGATCGCCGCGGGGGCCACGACGATCACCGCCGCGATCACCGCGATCGCCACGATCACCGCGCGGTTCACGCGGTTCGCGCGCCGGGCGGGTATCTTCCAGCGCTTCGCCGGTTTCCTGGTCCACCACGCGCATCGACAGGCGCACCTTGCCACGGTTGTCGATCTCGAGGACCTTGACCTTGACTTCCTGGCCTTCCTTGACGACGTCGCCCGGCTTTTCCACGCGCTCGTTCTTCATTTCCGACACGTGGACGAGACCGTCCTTGCCGCCCATGAAGTTCACGAAAGCGCCGAAATCGACGATGTTGACGACCTTGCCGGTGTAGACCTTGCCCACTTCCGGTTCTTCGACGATGCCGAGAATCCAGTTCTTGGCCGCTTCGATCTGCGAGAGATCGGAGGACGAGATCTTGATCAGGCCTTCATCGTCGATGTCGACCTTGGCGCCGGTTTCCGCGACGATTTCGCGGATGACCTTGCCGCCGGTGCCGATCACTTCGCGGATCTTCGACTTGTCGATCTGGATCGTCTCGATGCGCGGGGCATGGGCCGAAAGCTCGGTACGGGCGCTGCCCAGAGCCTTGGTCATTTCACCCAGGATGTGCGCGCGGCCTTCCTTGGCCTGGGCCAGGGCCTTGCGCATGATTTCCTCGGTGATCCCGGCGATCTTGATGTCCATCTGCAGCGAGGTGATACCTTCGCTGGTGCCGGCCACCTTGAAGTCCATGTCGCCCAGGTGGTCTTCGTCACCCAGGATGTCGGACAGGACGGCAAAGTCCTTGCCTTCCAGGATCAGGCCCATGGCGATGCCCGAAACCGGGCGCGCGATGGGAACGCCGGCGTCCATCATCGACAGGGAGCCGCCGCACACCGTGGCCATCGACGACGAGCCGTTGGATTCGGTGATGTCGGACAGCACGCGGATCGTGTAGGGGAACTCGTCCTTGGTCGGCAGCACCGGGTTCAGCGCGCGCCAGGCCAGCTTGCCGTGGCCCACTTCACGACGACCGGGGGCGCCGAAGCGACCCACTTCACCCACCGAATAGGGGGGGAAGTTGTAGTGCAGCATGAAGCGCTGATAGGTCAGGCCGTCGAGCCCGTCGATCATCTGCTCCGCATCCTTGGTGCCAAGGGTGGTGGTGCAGATGGCCTGGGTTTCACCGCGGGTGAACAGCGACGAACCATGGGTGCGCGGCAGGAAGCCGACGATCGATTCGATCGGGCGGACCTGGGTGACCGAACGGCCGTCGATACGCTGGCCGTCCTTGAGGATGGCGCCGCGCACGATTTCCGCTTCGAGCTTCTTGAGCGTCTTGATCGCCACCATCTGCGTCTGCGGGGTTTCATCCGCAAACAGCGTCTTGGCCTTGGCGCGCACGTCGTTCAGGGCGTTCGAACGGGCAGACTTGTCGGTCAGCTTGTAGGCCGCGGCGATATCGGCGCCAACGCCCTTCTTGAGCTTGGCCTTGATGTCGGCCGTGTTGTCCGACAGGTCGATTTCCCAAGGGTCCTTGGCGGCCTTTTCGGCCAGCTCGATGATCGCACCGATCACCTTGCGGCTTTCCTGGTGGGCAAAGACCACCGCGCCGAGCATTTCGTCCTCGGTCAGTTCCTTGGCTTCCGATTCCACCATCATCACGGCGGTATCGGTGGCGGCAACGACCAGGTCGAGACGGCCGCTGGCAGCTTCGCTCAGCGACGGGTTGAGCTGGTATTCGCCATCCTTGAAGCCGACGCGGGCAGCGCCGATCGGGCCCATGAACGGCACGCCCGAAATGGTCAGCGCGGCCGAAGCGGCGATCATCGCGACGATATCGGGTTCGGTTTCGCCGTCATAGCTCATCACCTGGGCGATGACGTTGACTTCGTTGTAGAAGCCTTCGGGGAACAGCGGGCGCACCGGACGGTCGATCAGGCGCGAAACCAGCGTTTCCTTTTCGGTGGCGCCGCGTTCACGCTTGAAGAAGCCGCCGGGGATGCGGCCGGCCGAGGAAAACTTTTCCTGGTAGTGCACGGTCAGCGGGAAGAAGTCCTGGCCTTCCTTCACCGACTTGGCGGCAGTCACCGCGCAAAGCACCACGGTTTCGCCATAGGTGGCCAGCACGGCACCATCGGCTTGGCGCGCAATGCGGCCAGTTTCCAGAGTGAGGGTCTTTCCGCCCCACTCCAGCGATACGGTCTTGACGTCGAACATGTAGTTTCCTTCGCCCCACAGGCCCTATTGCCGGTGGGATTTGCTGCCGGGGATGCCGTCCCGGTCCGGTGTGGGGCTTTGCCCCGTGGAGCCCGCGCCGAATTGCGCCAAGCCCCTTTGCCTTACCATGGATTGCGCCGCTGCCGAATGCCTTTTGCATCCGGCCATGCGACCCCATGGTCATTCTGCCGCTAACGGCAAATGCAAAACGGCCCGCCGGGAAGCGGCCGCCGGCCCCCCCCCGGGGGGGGGTTGTAAAAAAAAACCCCCCCCCGCGGGGGGGCGCGCCCGGCCCCCCCGCGC
>CAYXUN010000050.1:8570-29786 GCA_964468165.1 uncultured Novosphingobium sp.
GGGGGGGGGGGGGCGGCCGCTGCCGCTGCGGTGGGTTTTTTAAAAACAAAGCGGGCCGGGGGGGCGGGGGCCCGTCTGTGAACTTACTTACGCAGACCAAGCTTCTGGATCAGCGCGTTGTAACGCTCGACGTCCTTCTTCTTGAGGTAGTCGAGCAGCGAACGACGCTTGTTCACCATCTGCAGAAGGCCACGACGCGAATGGTTGTCCTTGTGGTGGCCCTTGAAGTGTTCGGTGAGGTTGACGATCCGCTCGGTGAGGAT
Organism: uncultured Novosphingobium sp.; assembly: GCA_964468165.1. GTDB lineage: Bacteria > Pseudomonadota > Alphaproteobacteria > Sphingomonadales > Sphingomonadaceae > Novosphingobium. The sequence continues at coordinate 8,834 of CAYXUN010000050.1, forward strand.
AGCCACCTGAACTTCGGGCGAACCGGTATCACCGGCGGCGCGCGCGTTGCTCTGGATGATTTCCTGCTTCTTTTCCGGGGTCACCGACATAAGTATTCACTCCGCGACATGCTCAAAGGTTGAAACCCCGCTCGACGCGCAAGGCGCCGCCTGCCAGCATGACCAGCGCGACCGGCTTGCCGCCGCACCGCGCCCACCATAGCCCGTCAGGAAAGGGCAACCCCGATAGAACGCGGCCCTGGCGGACCGCCCCGGCCTGTTCGGGGTTGAGGTCAAGAGCCGGGATGTCGACCAGCCCTGCCTCCACAGGCAAGATCACGTTCTCAAGGGGCGCGCCTTGGCCCCATTCGTTCAATTTGTCCAGCGAAATCGCCTGATCCAGGGTGAACGGCCCGGCCTTCAAGCGGCGTAGCATGGTAACATGGCCGCGCGTGCCAAGGAACACGGCGATGTCGCGCGCCAGGCTGCGGATATAGGTGCCCTTGGAAACATCGGCCTCCAGCGTGGCGCTGTCCAATGCCGCGTCGCTGCCCTGGGTTTCCAGCACGCGCAGGGCATGGATCGTCACATGGCGCGCGGCCAAGACCACATCCTGGCCGGCGCGCGCCAGGTCATAGGCGCGCTCTCCATCCACCTTGAGCGCAGAATAGGCCGGCGGCACCTGGGCGATCGGCCCGGTAAAGGCCGCCAGTGCCGCATCGAGCGCGCCGCGCGTCGGCCGCACCGCGCTTTGCCCGATCACCGCCCCTTCCAGATCGAGCGTGTCGGTCTCGGCGCCAAAGACCACGGTGAAGGCATAGGTCTTGCGCGCATCGAGCATGCGCCCGCACAGCTTGGTCGCCTCGCCCACGGCGATCGGCAGCACGCCCGTGGCCAGCGGATCAAGCGTGCCGCCGTGCCCCACCTTGCACTTGCCAAGGCCCCGCGCGCGCAGGTTGCGCTTTACCGCCGCCACGCCCTGGGTCGATCCCAGGGTCAGCGGCTTGTCGAGAATGATCCAGCCATCTGCCATGGCCGCGCGCCCTAGCGGCTATGCGCGGCGCTGTCAGCCCTTTGGCGCGGGTGCGCGTCAGGCGGCCGGCTTGGCCGGGGCAGCCTTGCCGGGCGCGGCCTTTGCCGGCGGGCCGGCAACCTTGACCAGGCTTTGCACCGGATAGCTTTGTCCGTGCACCACCACGCTGGCGAAGCGGTCAAAGGTATCGGTGCCGCGCGCATCGAAACCGATGGCCTGGGCAAACGGCAGATCGAACGCCGGGCCCATCAGGCTGGCGCGATACCACTGGCCGCTCTGGTCCTGGACGTAGAGCGTGCTGTCGCCCTGGGCGCGCCAGTCGCGAATGCCGCCGTGGTTGACGAAGGGGATCGAAGCCTCGGCCGGCTGAGCGGGGCTCGCCGGTGCCTGGGCCAAAGCGGGGGTTGCGGCCAGCGCGAGCGCGGCCAGTGCAGCGAAGCGGATCATGGGCCAACTCCTTGTCATGTCGAACCTATGGTATCGACATGGGCAGAGCGCCGGCGCGATCAAGCCCGGCGCGACAATTGGCGACCAAGCTGAAACCGCGTTAATCTGCCACTGGCATCAGCCGAGCGGCCGGCCTGCCACCAGTTCCGCCAGCGCCAGGTAATGATCGGCCAGCCAGGTCACGGGCGGCACCACGACTGCGCGCACCGGATCGAGCGATGGCATCATCCACGGCAGGACGACCAGCAGGACCAGCATGATCGGAAAGCCCAGGGGACGCAGCCGGGCATAGGCCTGCGCCGCCCGGCGCGGCAGCAGCCCCTCGACGATGTGCGATCCATCGAACGGCGGCAGCGGAAGCAGGTTGAAGCAGGCGAGGAACAGATTGATCGCCAGAAAATTCACCAGGTTTGCCGCCACGAACTGGGCCACCGCGCCCGCCCCCGGCGCCAGCCGTGCCATGACCCCCAGCCCCAGCGCCGCCACCACGGCAAGGGCAAAGTTCATCGCCGGCCCCGCGGCGCCCACCAGCATCATCGCCCGGCGCGGATGCGGCAACCCGCGCACATCGACCGGCACCGGCTTGGCCCAGCCAAACACCGGTGCATGGGCCAGCGCAAGCATGCCGGGGAGAAACACCGTGCCCACCGGATCGACATGGCGCAGCGGGTTGAAGCTCAACCGCCCCATGTCCTGCGCGGTGTGATCACCCAGCAGGCGGGCCATGCGACCATGCGCCACTTCGTGGAACACGATGGCCACGATCATCGGGATGGCCACCGTGGCCAGGCTGTAGAGCGTGTCGTTCATGGCCGCGCCATCCATTCGTCGCGCAGGATCGAAAATAGCACGGTATCGCGCACCCGCCCGGTCCAGGTGCGGCGTTCGTGGCGCATCAGGCCTTCTTCCACCCCGCCCAGCTTGCGCACGGCGGCCTGGCTGCGGGTGTTGATCCGGTCCACCTTGAACACCACCCGCTCCAACCCGCAGGCAAAAGCATGGCCAAGCATCAGCCGCTTGAGCCGGCCGTTGAAGCCCGTGCCGCGCAGCGCGGGCACGATGAAGCTGTTGCCGATCTCGATCGACCAGCCGGCCGCGCCATGCTCGATCCAGCCGGTCATCCCCACCACCACGCCATCGGCCAGAACCGCGTAGATCCGCCGCGGCAAGCCGCCCGCCAGCAGGCGATCGAACTGCGGATCGAAACTCTCGCCCAGGTAATCATGCGGATAGACCACCCAGATCTCCTGATCCTGCGCACAGGCGGCGCGCAAGCCTTCGCGGTGCGGTTCGGCCAGCGGCTCCAGCGCCAGGTTGCCCTCGGCCAGGGGTACGTAAAGGCCATCGCTCATGGGTGTTCATCCAGGCGCAGCGCCGCGCTGAAATGCGCGCGGCAAAGGGAAAGATAGCGTTCGTTGCCGCCGATTTCGGTCTGCGCGCCTTCGCGCACGGGATGCCCCTGCGCGTCGACCCGCAGGTTCATCGTCGCCTTGCGGCCGCAGTGGCACACGGCCTTCAGTTCCACCAGGCTATCAGCCAGGCCCAGCAGCGCGGCAGAGCCTTCGAACAGTTCCCCGCGGAAATCGGTGCGCAGGCCATAGCACAGCACGGGAACGCCGGCGCGATCGGCCAGGTCAGCCAGTTGCCATACCTGTGCCCGGGTCAGGAACTGCGCCTCGTCAACCAGCACGCAGGCAAGCGGCCCCGTGGCCAGTTCGGCGCTGACCGCCTGCCACAGGTCGGTTTGCGGGGAAAAACGGTGCGCATCGGCATGAAGGCCAACGCGGCTGGCAATGGCCCGCCCCGGCCCGAGATGTTCGGCCCGGTCATCGAGCGCGGCCGTCCACAGCATCGTCGCCATGCCACGCTCGTGATAGTTGAACGCGGCCTGGAGCAGGTTGGTCGATTTGCCAGCGTTCATGCTGGCATAATAGAAATAGAGCTTGGCCATGGTGGCGAAAGGCGGTGGCGGGGCCGATCAGCCCTCGCCTTCTCCGGCCGCGTCCTCGCCCAGATCGCGGCGCACGCGCGGATCGGACAACAGCGCGTCGATCCGAAACGCCTCGTCAAAGCTTTCGTCGGGCAGGAACTTGATCCGCGCTGCATATTTCAGCTTGAGCCGGCCGGCCACTTCCTTCTGGAAATAGGCGGTGTGCGTGCGCAGGGCCTTGAGCACGATTTCCTCATGCTCGCCCAGCAGCGGCTTGATGAAGACGGTGGCGTGGCGCAGATCGGGCGACATGCGCACTTCGGTGACCGATACGGTATGGGCGCTCAGCACATCGTCATGGACCTGCTGGCGCGTGAGCAGTTCGGACAGCACGTGGCGCACCTGCTCGCCCACCTTGAGCAGGCGGACCGAGCGTTGTTCGGGAGAGGCATTCTGGCGGTTCATCGCGCCCTATATGGGGCATCGGCCGCCATTTCGCCAGAACCTTGGGTCAATAGCGGGGGAAGATCTTGCGCACGAGTTGGCCGCGCCAGGGAAAGCCATGATAATTGAAGAAGAACCAGCCACAGGCGCGCACTGCCAGCCACACCGGCACGGCCATGGGATCGCCCTCATGCCGCAGGGCGCGAAAGAACGCAGCATCGGCACGGCGACGATCGGCCTCCCGGCCGCCACCGGCAATGCCATAAGCATTGTCATGGCGCCGGCATGATCCATTGCGGTTGTATTTAAATCCATTGAGGAACAGACAATAGTCCCTCTGCCCCGGATCGCACACGCCAGCCCCCTGCACCTGTGATATCGCCTGATCGCAATTTTGGCGTGGACGGGGCAATGTTCAAGCGCAAAGTATTCTATATTGGTGGCTTCGACCCCAGGGGCGCGCGTTTCTATCATGGCTTGCTGGCACAACAGATAGACGCGCACAATACGCGTGATGGCGCAAGCAATCCCCTGGCGCTGTCCGCGCGGGCCGCCGCCGGCCATGGCGACACCGCCTGGACGGTGACGGACGCCGCCGCCACGATGACCGGCGCGTTCCACTTCCTGGCATGGGACGATATCGTGCGCCGCGCCTGGATCAGGGGCGGGCCGCGCCTGCTGCTGGCCACCGCCCGCGCCTATGCCCGCCTCTTGTGGCAGACCGATCTTTCCTGCCTGCGCCGCGTTCCGCGCGGCAGCCGGGTGGCGTTGTTCCTGCCTGCTCTTGCGCTGCTGGTGCTGCCGCTGCTTGCCGGGCTGGGTGCGGCATTGGCTGCCAGCCTGCTTGGCCAGGCCTGGCTGGCCCCGCTCGTGGCATTGCCGCTCGCTGCCACGCTCGCGCTGCTTCTCGGGCGGCGCGGGCATGTCGGCTGGCTGGTGCAGTTCATCGTCTTCAACGATGCGTTGGCGGCCGGGCATGGTGATCCGGCACTGGCCAGCCGGCTCGATCGCTTTGCCGCGGCGATCGATGGCGCCCTGGCCACCGATGCGCCGTGGGACGAGGTGCTGGTGGTGAGCCATTCCAATGGCGCCGTCCTGGCCGCCGGTGTCACCGCCCGCTTGCTCGCCCGCCATGGCGGCACTCTGCCGCCCCGTCTGGCGCTCGTCACCCTGGGGGCGAGCCTGCCGCTGCTGGGCGCCCGGCGCGATGCGCGCGAGTTTGCCGGCACGATGGCCACGCTGGCGCAGGGGCGCTTTGCCTGGCTCGACATCGGCTCTCCCACCGATGGTGCGGCCACGCCGCTGGTCGATCCCTGGCTGGGCCTGGCAACGCAGCCGCCCGATGGGCTGGTGCAGCTTTCCCCGCGCTGGTTCGCGTTTTGCGACGCCACCAGCTATGCCACGCGGCGCAAGGACAATTACCTCACCCACTTCGACTATCTGCGTCGGCTCGATCGTCCATCCCCGCTCGATTACCTCGGGCTGACGTGCAGCGACCGGCCACTGGCCGTCAATATCGCCGCCTTCCGCCAGGCGGGGCGGGCATGATGCCGGACCCTGCGCTGGCGGTGCCGCCCTTCCCCGTGCCGCTGCGGCACAAGGCCGGGCTGCTGCGTCGCTTCGTGATCGGCTGGAGCATCTGGATTCATACGTTGTTCGAAAAATCCTATCGCATGAAGATGGGCACGGTGCGCTTTCCACTGCTGCGCTTTTTCGTGATCAACGATCTGGCCCTGGCGCAAGACGTGCTGGAGGAACGCCGCTGCCCCTGGCCCAAGCACGGCTTGATGACCGAACTGCTCCGCCCCCTGCTCGGCGACAGCGTCTTTTCCGCCAATGGCGCGGCGTGGCAGGCGCAGCGCGCGATGATCCAGCCAGCCTTCGCCCACGCCGGCCTGGGCCGCGCGTTCCCAGCCATGCGCGCCGCCGCACTGGACATGGCCGACACCCTGCACCAGTCTGCCGCGCGCGGCGCGGTGGACATGGAGCGGGCGATGACTTCAGTGACCGCCGACGTGATCTATCGCACGCTGTTTTCGCACAGCCTGTCTGCCGAGGCTGCCGACGCGGTCTTCGCCGCGTTTGACCGCTATCAGCGCCATGCGCAGCGCTATGCCATGCTGCGCCTCTATCGCCTGCCGCTCATGCGCCGGCGCCAGCGCCTTACCCGGGCCGCCGCCGACATCCGCACGCTGTTCGCCCCGCTCGTCGATGCCCGGATGGCAGCGCGCGCGCATGTCGATCAGCCCTTGCCGCCGGCCGATATCCTCGATGCGCTGCTCGATGCGCGCGATCCGCACAGCGGCGCAGCGTTTTCGCGCGAGGCCCTGCTCGATCAGTTGGGCACGATCTTTCTCGCGGGCCACGAAACCTCGGCATCCGCGCTCGCCTGGGCCAGCTATCTTCTGGCTGGCGACGCGGGGCTGCAGGATCGCCTGGCCGCGCAGATCGCGGCGGTCACGGCCGGCAGCCCGCTCGCTGCCGATCACCTCAAGGCCTTGCCCGAACTGCGCCATCTCTTTCAGGAAGCGCTGCGCCTCTATCCCCCGGTCAGTTTCCTGATGCGCGAGGTCGTCGCGCCCCAGACCATGCGCGGCAAGGCGATGGCGCCGGGCGATCTCGCGGTGGTGTCGCCCTGGCTGATCCAGCGCAACGCCGATAACTGGGCCTGCCCGCATGCGTTCGATCCGGGCCGCTTTGCCCGGGCCGAGAATGCCAGGGCCGCGCGCGAGGCTTGGCTGCCGTTCGGCAAGGGCCCACGCGTGTGCATCGGTCAGGGCTTTGCCATGCAGGAGGCGATGATCGTGCTGGCCACGCTGCTGCGCGAATTTCGCCTCGCGCCCGTCCCCGGCCGCGTGCCGGAACCGATCAGCCGCCTGACCCTGCGTTCGCGCCATGGCATCCGCCTGCGGCTCACGCCGCGGTGACGCCCAGTCAGGTAACAAAATCGATACAAAGTCAGACATTTATCCTGGGAGCCAGCGCGGCGTAGAGCCGTTGAGGCAGGGTCAGTTTCATTGGAAAGGACCGCCATGAACAAGTTTCTCGCCACGGTTGCCGCCCTTGCGGTGGCCCTGCCCGCCGCCACTCCGGCACTGGCCCAGCACTATGATGCGCGCCACGATCAACGCCATGATGTGCGCCGTGGGCCAGTGAAGATGAAGCCCAACCCCTTCCGCAAGGGGCAGCGCTTCGACCACCGTCGCGCGCCCAACTATCGCGTGGTTGACTACCACCAGTACCGCCGCCTGTCCGCGCCGCCGCGCGGCTATCACTGGGTGCGGTCGGGCAACGATGCCCTGCTGGTGGCAATCAGCAGCGGCGTGATCGCCTCGGTGATCGCCAACACGTTCTGATCCGCGCGCGACCGGATCACATCAGGGGCGGCCTTGCACAAGGCCGCCCCTTTTCGCGTCGCACTGGCACGCACTCATGCGCCGCGTCGAGACGTTGATTTTCCGTCGAAAAATTCCGCAGCGTGAAATGTTGGGTTGCCCTTAAGGGCGAGATCGAATGCTTAACGTCTGAAAAGCACCTGAGCCGACACACGATATATCGTATAATCAATGGCTTGATTGCGCCCACGGCTGCCTCGCGCACCCCGACTGCCGGTTGTGCGATGCGTAGGGCCCACCAGCGCGCTCGCATCATTCGTTAACCTTAAGAGCGTAGCCTAACCGCTGCTCTTGCCGGGATTTTTGCGTGCTCGACATTTTGCTCTGCGTTCGCGACAACCACGATTTCCGGTTTGTTGTATTGGCAGCGTTGATTTGTGCCATCGCCAGCACCGCCGCTGTCATCACGCTGCGACAGGCGACCTATTCCCCTTGGCATGCTGGCGGCAGAGGCCGGCGTGTGTGGCTCATGATCGGCGGCCTGGCCACCGGTTTCGGTATCTGGTCCACGCATTTCATCGCCATGCTCGGTTACGAGCCGGGCTTCATCGCCGGCTACAAGCCATTTCTCACCGGTCTCTCGCTCGCCATCGTGCTGACCTCGACACTCGTCGGTTTCCGGCTTGCGGTGGCTGCGCAAGGCCGCTGGTCCTTCGGCCTGGCCGCAGCAATCACCGGCGGTGGCTTTGCAGCAATGCACTATGTCGGCATTGCTGCGCTGGCCATGCCTGCGCAGATTGTCTGGGCCCCTGGCTATCTCGCGCTCTCGATCGCCCTTGCTGTCGTGCCGATGCAGACCGTGCTGCACCTTATCCTGCGGCGCCAGGGCATGACCAGCGCGGTGCAGGCAGCAGGGCTGATGCTCCTGGCCATCGTTGGGCTGCATTTCATCGGCATGACCGCTATTCAACTCGTACCGGCGCGAATGGAAAGTGGCGCCATGCTGGTGTCGCCCAGCGCTCTCTCCATCGTGATCGGTGCAGCCTCGCTCCTCGTCCTGGGCCTGAGCGTGACCGGCGGCGTGATGGCGCAGCGCAGCCGCTCGGCGATCCAGCACAACCAGCGGCAGTTTTCGATCCTGGTCCAGGGCATTTCCGATTGCGCGATATACATGCTCGACCAGAATGGCTGCATCACCAGTTGGAACGCGGGCGCGCAGCGCCTGAAAGGCTACACCGACACCGATGTGATCGGTCAGCCGTTTACGATGTTCTATGTCCCGCAGGATCGTGACAGCGGCCTGCACCACCAGGCCTTGGAAGCTGCGCGCGCCCACGGCAAATTCATGGGCGAAGGCTGGCGGGTGCGGCGCGATGGCTCACGCTTCTGGGCGCATGTGACGATCGAGCATGTGTTGGACGATGCCGGGAAATCGCTGGGCTTTGCCAAGCTCACGCGCGATATGTCGCAGTTCAAGGAAGACCAGGACCGGCTGGAGGAAGCGCGGCGCCAACTCGACACCGCGCTTGGCAACATGCACCAGGGCCTGTGCCTGTTTGATGCGCGGGAGCGGCTGGTGTTGCGCAATCCGCGCTTTGCCGAACTGTGGCAATTGCCTGCCGACAGCTGCCCGCCAGGCACCCATCTCAACGATGTCGCCAGCGCTGCGCTGGCCGGGCGCATGCGGGAGCAGGCAAGCCTGGACCGCGTCGCGGAAATGCGCAACGCATTCCATGACTCGCTGATCCACGCCGATCGCGGCGCCGTAGTGCTCGATTACGGCGATGCCTTTTGCGTGGCGATCACCAGTCGCGCCCTGCCCGATGGGGGCTGGGTCACCACGTTTGAAGACATCACCGAGCGGCGCAAGTCCGAACAGCGCATCGCGCACATGGCGCACCACGATATCCTCACCGGGCTGCCCAACCGCGTGCATTTCCACCGCTGGCTAGCCCATGAAACCGACATCGCCCTGTCGCGCCACGAGCAGGTGGCCATGATCGCCATCGATCTCGACCGGTTCAAGGAAATCAACGACACGCAGGGCCACGCCGTGGGCGACGCCGTGCTGACCAGCTTTGCCGAGGCGCTCTCGCAGGCATTGGCGGACAGCGAAATCGCCGCGCGCCTGGGCGGCGATGAATTCGCCGTGGCCAAGCGCTTTGCCCATGCCGACGATCTGCCCGACCTGCTGGCGCGGCTCGATCGCGCGATCGAGCATGCTAACGGCGCCTTGCAGACCGCGCGTTGCGGTGCCAGCCTGGGCGTGGCGATCCTGCCGGGCGACGCGTGCACGATCGACGACCTGATGAACAATGCCGACATGGCGATGTACCGTGCCAAGGCCAGCCACGGCCAATCGATCTGCTTTTATGAAGCCGGCATGGACGAAAAGGCCCGCTGGCGCCGCCAGTTGAGCAATGACCTGCGCCAGGCGATCGTCCGCAACGAGCTGTCGGTGCTCTATCAGGAACAGCGCTCGGTCATCGATCAGAAGCTGACCGGGTATGAAGCTCTGCTGCGCTGGCACCATCCGGTGCACGGCAGTATCCCGCCCACCGAATTCATCCCGATTGCCGAGACCAATGGCGAGATCATTGCAATCGGTGAATGGGTCTTGCGCACCACCTGCGCCGAGGCGGCGCAGTGGCCGGTCGACCTCAAGGTGGCGGTCAATCTTTCGCCGGTGCAACTGCTGCAGCCCGATCTGCCCGAAATGGTCACGACAATCCTGCTGGAAACCGGCATATCGCCACGCCGGCTGGAGCTGGAAATTACCGAAACGGCGATCATTTCCGACAAGGTGAGGGCCCTGCATTCGCTGCGCCGGATCAAGGCTCTGGGCGTGAGCGTGGCGATCGATGATTTCGGCACGGGCTATTCCTCGCTCGATACGCTGCACTCGTTCCCATTCGATCGGATCAAGATCGACAAGTCGTTCCTGATGAATGCCGATTCCAACGAGCAATCGCGCGCCATCGTCAGGGCCGTGCTGGCGCTGGGACGCAGCCTTTCGATCCCGGTTCTCGCCGAAGGGGTGGAAACGCGCGAACAGCTCGCGATCCTGTGCGACGAAGGCTGCCTTGAGGCCCAAGGCTATTACTTCGGCCGACCGGGCGCGGCACCGTCATCGCGCGGCCGTGACGCGGAGACGCCGTTGCCTCTTGCGATCGCCAGCTGAGGCACAGCTCAGGGCACTATCTGTTCCAGATATGAAAAAGGCGGCCCTTCCCGTAGGAAAGGCCGCCTTTTTCGTGTTTGCCGATCCGAAGATCAGAGCGTGCGTTCGCGCTCTTCCACTTCGAACACTTCCAGCGTGTCGCCAGCCTTGATGTCGTTGGTGTCCTGCAACACCACGCCGCATTCCAGGCCCGCGCGCACTTCCGAAACATCGTCCTTGAAGCGACGCAGCGAGGCAATCGTGGTCTTGCTGACGATGACGTCGTTGCGGGTAAGACGCGCGTAGATGCCCTTGCGGATATAGCCTTCCAGCACCAGCAGACCGGCTGCCTTGTCCTTCTTGCCCGCGGGGAAGACTTCCTTGACTTCCGCACGGCCCACAACGGTTTCGATGCGCTCCGGACCCAGCTCGCCGGCCATTTCCTTAGCGATGTCGTCGGTCAGCTGATAGATCACGTCAAAGTACTTCATCCGCACCTTGTTGCGCTCGATCAGCTCGCGCGCCTTGGCGTTGGGACGGACGTTGAAGCCCACGATCGGTGCGCCGGAAGCCTGGGCCAGGCCCACGTCGCTTTCGGTGATCGCACCCACCCCGGAATGCAGCACGCGCACCTTGATCTCGTCGGTCGAGAGGCGGTTGAGCGCATTGACGATCGCTTCGGTCGACCCTTGCACGTCGGCCTTGATCACCACCGGATATTCGATGACGGTCTGCTTGGCCGCGAGCGCGGAGAACATGTTCTCCAGGCTCGACGGGGCTACGGCGGTACGCTTGGCAGTGGCCTTTTCCTGGCGATAGGCCGCAACTTCGCGGGCACGCGCTTCGTTTTCGACGACGGTGAGCGTGTCACCGGCCATCGGCACGCCGCCAATGCCCAGCACTTCCACCGGCAGCGAAGGCGGCGCAGACTTCACCTGGCGGCCCTTGTCATCCAGCATGGCGCGGACGCGGCCAGACTGGGTGCCCACCACCAGGATATCGCCGACATGCAGGGTGCCGCGGTTGATCAGCACGGTCGCCAGCGGGCCCTTGCCCTTGTCGAGCTTCGCCTCGATCACGGTCGCTTCGGCGGCGCGATCGGGGTTGGAACGCAGTTCCATCAGTTCGGCCTGAAGCAGGATCTTTTCGATCAGCGTGTCGAGACCCGCGCCGGTCTTGGAGGAAACCTCCACGTCCTGCACGTCACCCGACATGTCTTCCACGATCACTTCGTGTTCGAGCAGACGTTCGCGGATCTTCTGCGGGTTCGCCTCGGGCTTGTCCGACTTGGTGATCGCCACGATCATCGGCACGCCGGCCGCCTTGGTGTGGTTGATGGCCTCCACCGTCTGCGGCATGATGCCATCGTCGGCGGCCACCACCAGGATGACGATGTCGGTGACATTGGCACCGCGCATGCGCATCTCGGTAAAGGCTTCGTGGCCCGGCGTATCGAGGAAGGTGATGTAGTCACCGCCCTTGGTCTTGATCTGATAGGCGCCGATATGCTGCGTGATGCCGCCGGCTTCGCCGCGCACCACGTCGGTGCCGCGCAGCGCGTCGAGCAGGCTGGTCTTGCCGTGGTCGACGTGGCCCATGATCGCCACGACCGGGGGCCGCGACTTGAGCGTGGCATCGGCGTCGATGTCCGAAGCGGTGTCGATATCGACGTCGCTGTCGCTCACGCGCTGGATGTTGTGGCCGAATTCGGTCACCAGCAGTTCGGCGGTATCCTGGTCGATGGTCTGGTTGATGGTGACCATCATGCCCATCTTGAACAGCGCCTTGACCAGGTCGGCGGCCTTTTCGGCCATGCGGTTGGCCAGTTCCTGCACGGTGATCGCTTCGGGCACGATCACGTCGCGCACCTGCTTTTCACGCGCCTGGGTCTGCCCGGCGAAGTGCGCACGGCGTTCCTTTTCGCGGGCACGCTTGAGCGCGGCGAGCGAACGGGCGCGGGCGCCCTCGTCTTCGTTGAGCGCACGCGTCACGGTCAGCTTGCCCGCCTGGCGGCGGTCGTTGGCGTTCTTGTCGCGCGGGGCGTGCGCCGGCTTCTTGGCCGGTTCGGGGCGCTTGGGCGCCACGACCGGGGTAAAGCGACGCGGCGCGGGCACGGCAGCAGCCGGTGCGGCGCGCGCGGCCGGTGCAGCGGCGGCGGCAGGTGCCTGGGCCGGCTCTTCGGCCTTGGCGGCCGGGGCCGATGCCACGGGCGCAGCAGCAGGTGCCGGCTCGGCAGCGGGCTGGGCCGCAGCGACGGGCGCTGCGGGCGCGGGTTCGGCAGCCGGCGCCGGCGCGGCCGGAGCGGCTTCCGGTTCAGCAGCGGCCTGGGCGGCGGCAGCGGCAGCTGCTTCCTTTTCCCCGGCGCGGCGGCGTTCGTCCTCGATGGCGCGCAGGCGTTCTTCCTGCTCGCGGCGGTTGGCCGCTTCCAGGGCAGCGAGGCGGGCTTCCTCGGCCTGGCGCAGCAGGCGGGCCTGCAGTTCCTGGCGCGTTTCGCGCGAGGCAGTGGGCGAAACCGGCGGCGGTGGCGGCGGCACGACCGGCGCACGCGCGGCCGGCGCAGCCGGGCGCGGGGCTGCGGCAGGCGCAGCAGCAGCCGGCGCAGCGGGCTGACCGCCCGGCACCAGCTTGCGGCGCTTCACTTCGACCACCACCTTGTTGGTGCGACCATGGCTGAAGGTCTGCTTGACCTCTCCGGCCTCCACTGCGGTCTTCAGGCCCAGTGGCCTGCGGCCCAGTGTCGGCTTCTTGTCGCTATCGCTCATCGAACTCATTCGCCCTTCGTATCCAAATCGTCATTCGCCGCATGCGCGGCCGGTGCAGCAGCAGGGGCAGGTTCGCCCGGTGGCGTGCCACCAGGTGGACCTTCCGGTGCCGCAGCCCCGATAAAGTGCATCAAGCGGGCCAATGGCCCGTCAATCCGTTCGGCCGCGCCCGCATCGGTGACGCCCAGGTGAACGACGTTGTCGCGGCCCAATGCCACAGACAACGCCGCCCGGTCCAGCGGCAAGATGCGGCCCATCATTCCCGATCCCTCGGCCTCTTCGCCCACGCGCCAGGCCTGGGCCAGTTTGCCCACGCCATCGGCGCGCGCGTCGCTGGCATGGGCCAGCATGACGATCGCCCCGGAACGGGCAGCCTGGGCAATTTTCTCGGTGCCCAGCACCAGTCCACCGGCACGCAACTCGATACCGAGTCGGTCCAGCGTCGCGCGTTTGAGGCCCTGTTCGATCAGATCGGGCAAGTCAGCGGGAATGGTCAGCGGTGCGCCTTTGAACGCGCGCGCCAGCGCACCCTTAAGTTTGCCATTGGCAAGGGCAATTTCAAGGTCTGCGCGAGAAACACCGATCCAGGCGCCGCGCCCGGGGGCACGCGCCAGTGGATCGGGCAGCACCTGCCCATCGGGCGAGATGGCAAGGCGCACGAGCGCGCCCCGGTCATCATGCCGGTTGGTGAGAATGCACTTCCGCTCCGGCAAGGCCTTCTCAGGCTTTGCCGGTCGGTCTTGCGGCCGCTGCGGGCTTAGCGTCTCATTGTGAGGATTCCGCATCGGCGGCCTCCTCGGTTGCGGGGGCTTCGTCGGCCATCGGTTCGTCGTCGAACCAGTGGGCGCGTGCCGCCATGATGATTTCGTTGCCCTGTTCGTCGCTCAGGCCATATTCGCCCAGCACGCCGCCCTTGTCTTCGCTGCGTTCCGAACGATCACGCTCGCGGCGGTCGTTGCGGCGGCGCTGGTCGTTGTTGCGCTTCTTGGCGATCAGTTCGTCGGTGGCGAGATCCGCCAGGTCGTCCAGCGTCTTGATCCCCGCCTTGCCCAGGGTAACGAGCATGGCTTCGGTCAGGTGCGGCAGTTCGGCCAGGGCATCGTCCACGCCTAGGGCGCGGCGCTCTTCACGCTGGCCTTCCTCGCGGCGTTCCAGCGCTTCAAGCGCGCGGTTCTGCAGCTCGGCAGCCAGTTCCTCGTCGAACCCTTCGATCCCGGCGAGTTCGCTGATGTCGATATAGGCCACTTCTTCCAGCTCGCTGAAGCCTTCGGCCACCAGCAGCTGCGACAGGGTTTCATCGACGTCGAGTTCTTCCTCGAAGGTCTTGGACCGTTCGGAGAATTCCTTCTGGCGCTTCTCGCTCGCCTCGGCCTCGGTCATGATGTCGATGGCCGAGCCGGTGAGCGAGGATGCCAGGCGCACGTTCTGGCCACGGCGACCGATCGCCAGGCTCAGCTGGTCGTCGGGCACGACCACTTCGATGCGGCTTTCTTCCTCGTCGATCACCACGCGGCTGACCGTCGCGGGCTGCAGCGCGTTGACCACGAACGTCGCAGTATCTTCGCTCCAGGGAATGATGTCGATCTTTTCGCCCTGCATTTCCTGGACGACCGCCTGAACGCGGCTGCCCTTCATGCCGACGCAGGCGCCGACCGGGTCGATCGAGCTGTCACGGCTGATCACGCCGATCTTGGCGCGGCTGCCCGGATCGCGGGCTGCGGCCTTGATCTCGATGATGCCGTCATAGATTTCGGGCACTTCCTGGGCGAACAGCTTCTTCATGAAGTCAGGGTGCGCGCGGCTCAGGAAGATCTGCGGACCGCGGTTCTGGCGCTCCACCTTGAGGATCAGCGCCCGCACGCGCTCGCCCACGCGCGGCACTTCGCGCGGGATCTGCTGGTCGCGGCGGATCACGCCTTCGGCGCGGCCCAGGTTGACGATCACGTGGCCGAATTCGACCGACTTGATCACGCCGGTGATGATTTCGCCGGCGCGGTCCTTGAACTCGTCATACTGGCGATCGCGCTCGGCATCGCGCACCTTCTGGAAGATGACCTGCTTGGCCGACTGCGCATCGATG
The DNA here is from genome assembly GCA_964468165.1 of uncultured Novosphingobium sp. Classification (GTDB taxonomy): domain Bacteria; phylum Pseudomonadota; class Alphaproteobacteria; order Sphingomonadales; family Sphingomonadaceae; genus Novosphingobium. Next base: position 24,004 of record CAYXUN010000050.1, read on the forward strand.
CGCCCGAGGTCCACCGGCGGCAGCGGATCGACGATGAAGTCACCCACCTTGGCGCCGGCCTGGAGCTTTTCGGCCTGCTTGAGGTCAACCTGCTTGAAGTAGTCTTCGACATGCTCGACCACTTCGACCACGCGCCACAGGCGCAGGTCGCCGGTGCGCGGATCGAGCTTGGCGCGGATGTCGTTCTCGGCGCCATAGCGGTTGCGCGCCGACTTCTGGATCGCTTCTTCCATCGCTTCGATCACGATGGACTTGTCGATCATCTTTTCGGCAGCGACCGCGTTGGCAATCGCCAGCAGCTCGGCACGGTTGGCGGAAATCGCACTGGCCATGGCTTAGTCTTCCTGTTCCTCAAGAAATGCGTCGGTTTGCGCCAAAGCGTCTTCGTCTTCGAAATCTTCCTCGTCCACGCCGGCAGTATCCACCGGGCGCGAAGCCGCAATCAGCCGATCGGTAAGGATCAGCTTGGCATTGGTGACAAGGACAAACGGCACGGCAAACACCTGACCGTCGTCCTCGATCGAGATCGTGCCGGTATCGGCATCAAAGCCCTTGAGATCGCCACGAAAGCGCTTGCGATTGTCGAGCAGCTCGGACAGCTCGATCCGCGCCTCGTGGCCGATCCAGGCGGCAAAGTCCTTGGGGCGGGTCAGCGGGCGGTCGATCCCCGGCGAGCTGACTTCGAGGCGATAGGCCTCTTCGATCAGCATTTCACCGGCTTCTTCCAGCGCGTCGATCTTGTCGGAAATGCGGTGCGAGAGGCCGGCGCAATCCTCGATGACCAGCTGCCCGGTCTCGGGGCGCTCGGCCATGATCTGGAGCGTGTGCTCCTCGTCGCCAACCTCACTCTTGCCGTAAAGGCGCACGCGCACGAGATCGAATCCCATGGCTTTCACCTCGGGTTCCACAATCTCGATGATCCGCGCGATATCCGTCATGCCGTCTCCAATAACCCGACCATGCCCCCGGCGCATCAGACCGCACCAGGCCACACCGCTTCGGCAACGAAGTTTCGCGCCGGCCCCGTCTGGCGCCAGCCCGCTCTTGCCTTCACAATGTCGGGATGAATGTGCAGATAAGGGAGGCGGCGGAAAATTGCAAGAACAAAGCCGCGCCACTTCGCCTTTCCCCGCAAGGGAGGCGGGAACCGCCGGATTGCTCCGGCAACGCCTGATACATGGCCCGCCCGGCCTGCATCGGCGCCAGCCTTCCAAAGGGGGAAGAAGGCCGGTTCCCGCCCTGACAAAGCTGCGCGGCATGCGAATCGCGTCAGCCAGAAAATCGATTATCCGAATTGTCGGTGAATAATCCCAATCCTTGGCATTCATTCTGCGTTCACCGCCGAACCGCGCGAAGGAAAAGCGCAGAAAACCGCCATTTTCTGAATTTGGCACGCCCCGTGCAAAGCAAGGGACATCGGCCGGATGCGATCATCCGGCGCCACATTCAGGGAGTAATCACCATGCAGACCTTGCTTTCCATCGCCGGCCGCACCTCGGCCGCTGTCGCCGCCCTCGCCCTCTCGCTCGCCCTGATCGGCCAGACCGTGCAGACGCCGGTCACCACTGCCCAGGGTACCGCTTCTGCCGTGGAGATCGCATGATGACCGACCTGCGCTTTGACGATAGCCCCGTCCGCCCCGCCCGCCGCCGTGGCAGCATCTTCCGCCGCGACCGTGCCAACGGCAAGATCTTCGGCGTTTGCGCCGGCATGGCCGACGCGCTCGATCTCGATGTCACGCTGGTGCGCGTGGCCTGGATCGCCGGCACCCTGCTCGGCTTTGGCTCGCTGCTGCTGATCTACCTGGCCATCGCGCTGATCGCCGATTGATGCGGGCCACCTTCGACCCGCACCCCTTCACACCGAAGCGGTGCGGGCAAACGGCGAGAAATCGGTGTCGGTGTCATAGACATCCACACCTTCGCGCCGCTTGAGGAAATTGACCACGGCATAGGTTACCGGCGTGAGCACCACTTCCCACAACACTTTCATGGCCCAGTTGGTGATCATCACGTGCACCACGTCGGCGTTGGTCCAGGTGCCAAGGAATGCCACCGGATAGAAGATCAGGCTGTCGATCGCCTGCCCGGCAATGGTCGAGCCCCAGGTGCGGGTGAACAGGTACTTGCCGCCCGTCCACACTTTCATCCGCGCCATCACGAAGGAATTGACGAACTCCCCGGCCCAGAACGCCGTGACCGAGGCCAGCACGATGCGCCAGGTGCTGCCGAATACCGAGACATAGGTGGTCTGGCATACTGCCCCGGCCGAACTTTTGGCCACGAGCCCGGCGAACTGCGGATCGCCGCTCGACGCGCAGCCCCAGTCTGCCGCTGGCGGCATCCCCACCACCACGAAGCTCATCACCGCCATGAACAGCAGCGCGAAAAAGCCAACCCACACGCAACGCCGCGCATTGGCATAGCCATAGACCTCGGTGAGCACGTCACCCAGGATGTAGGAAATCGGGAAGAACAGGATGCCCGCGCCAAAGGTGAAGCCGCCCACGCTCGACAGCTTTGACGCGCCGATCAGGTTCGACAGCAGCAGGATCGCCACGAACGCGGCCATCATGTAGTCGAAAAAGCGGAAATGGCGGCGGGCGCCGAGCTTGCCGCCGATCTTTTCAAGCGGCGCCGATGCGGATGCGGGATCGTTCATGGGGATGAACTGCTATCGCCATTTGCACCAAAGGCAAAGCCGTCTTATGGGCACGGCTGTGCGCGCCCTTAGCTCAGCTGGATAGAGCACCAGCCTTCTAAGCCGGTGGCCGCAGGTTCGAATCCTGCAGGGCGCGCCAATCCCGCCTATTCGGGTGCCTTGTCGCATCGGCCATCGTGCACGTTCACGATGGCCTCCCAGGCGCGCGCAAACACGGCATCGTCGAGACCATGATAGTCGTGGTCGCATTCGAGCGAGACGATCGCGCATGCCGGGGCCAAAAAGCGGCCAAACTGCGCGGGATCGCCGCCATAGGCGTCGCCGCGGCCCTGGATCACCACCATCGGCTTGGCCACCGCGCGCAGATGCCGCGTGCGATAGGCTTCGCGCCGCCGTTCGGGATGGCGAAACGGATAGCCAAAGCTGGCGATCGCCTGCACGCGGGGATGGGCGGCAATCCGCGTGGCGGCCACGCCCCCGGCCGAATGGGTGACGACCATGACCTGCGCTTGCGGCAGGCTCTCGATGAACCGTCGCAATTCCCAGGTGGCGATCAGCCAGGGTGGCAGCAGCGCAGCCATGAGGAAATCGAGGCGGTGCGGGCTGGCGCAGGCCAGCGCGGTCTTGACCATGTACCAGGCGGCCAGGCGCGGCCACGATAGTGCCTGGCCCGTGCTGTGCGCGATACCGGGCAGCGCCTGCTCCAATCGGCGGTTGATCTTCTCCGATGCGGCATGGCGCGGCGATTCGAAAACGAACACCGGTTGCCCGCGCTCGCCGAACTGGCGGGCAACGCGGGTCAGGATATCGGATCGCTTGGCGGTGTTGCTTCGCCCGGCCAGAACGATCGCAAGCGGTGGCATCATGCGGGAAACCATGCTGGCAGAGGTTGCGTTTCCGCCAGCGCTGGCGGCAATCCCCGCCTCGTGTCAAGCTGCCTCAACAGGCTGGCCTTGCCCCGGCAATTCATGCCATGGCTGGGCCGACCGTCAGCCCCTTCCCCCAGGAGCCTCAATGCCCACCAAGCCCCCCATTGGCCGCGATACCCGCCTGTGCATGTCGCTGTCGGGCCGCCCCGGCAATGCCGGATCGCGGCTGCACAACTACCTGTACGAGGCACTGGGCCTCGACTTTATCTACAAGTCTTTCTCCACACGTGATCTGCCGGCAGCCGTTGCCGGCATCCGCGCGCTGGACATTCGCGGCAGCGCGATCTCGATGCCGTTCAAGGAAGCGGTGATCCCGCTGCTCGATACGCTCGAACCCTCCGCGCTCGCGATCGACAGCGTCAATACCATCGTCAACGATGACGGGCTTCTCACCGGGTACAACACCGATTACACCGCCTGCCGCCAGTTGATCGAGGCCAGCCCCGCCGATCCGGCCAAGCCTTTCATCCTGCGGGGCAGCGGTGGCATGGCCAAGGCCGTGGTCGCAGCGCTGCGCGATGCGGGCTTTACCCAGGGCACGGTTGTGGCGCGCAATGCCGTGGCCGGTCCGGTGCTGGCCGAACGCTATGGCTTTGCCTGGGCCAGCGATGTGCCGGTCGCCGGCGCGCCGCTGCTGGTCAACGTGACGCCGCTGGGCATGGAAGGCCCCGATGCCGAGGCACTGGCCTTCCCCGCCGAGATGATCGCCGCCGCAGACGTCGCGTTCGACGTGGTGGCCCAACCGGCGCAAACCCCGTTCATTCAAGCCGCGCTGGCAGCCGGAAAGCCGGTGGTTTCGGGCGCCGAGGTCATCGTTCTCCAGGCCGTGGAGCAGTTCGTGCTCTATACCGGAGTGCGCCCCTCGGCCGACCTCGTGATCGAGGCGGCACGTTTTGCCCATGGTGACGCCACGGCCGCGCGCCTGGCGGCGACCGGCCTCTAGGCCCCGCGTCGGCATAACGCCGTGCAAACAGCTGGCAACATTCCCGCAAGGCCCCCTTTCCGTGGCTGTGGCACATCCTATATGATGCGCCACAGCCCCGGCGGCCCCTGATCGGCCGGCGGCAAGGCGCAGGAAGGACATGAGGGATATGGGCAAGGCCGAGGTCGAATTTCCCGAGCCGCCGTTTGCCATCGACGATGTTGTCGCGCACCTGCGCCGCGTGCGCGAGGGCTGGCGCGATGCACGCAGCAAGCGCGGCGATTACGGCGCGGTCGGCTTCCCCTCGCGCCACGCGCTGGGCCGCATCATCGACGTGCTGGCCGCCGCGCTGTTTCCGCTGCGCCTGGGCCCGGCCGAAGTGACCGCCGCCAACGAAGACATCTTCGTTGCCGCCAGCCTGCAATCAGCCCTGCCCCTGCTTGCCGCGCAAGTGCGGATGGAATTGCACTACAGCCATCCCCAGGATTGCGACGCCACCGTCGATGCCGAGGTCAACCGCATCGTCACCGCGCTCGCCGCTCGCCTGCCGGAAATCCGCCGCCTGCTCGACAGTGACGTGGAAGCCGCGTTCGATGGCGATCCGGCCGCGCGCTGCGTCGATGAAGTGCTGCTGTGCTATCCGTTCGTCACCGCCGTGCTGCACCATCGCGTGGCGCACGAGCTTTACAAGCTGGGCGCCCCGCTGGTGGCGCGCATCCTGGCTGAAATCGCCCATTCGCGCACCGGCATCGATATCCATCCCGGCGCCACCATCGGCGAGCGTTTCTTCATCGATCACGGCACCGGCGTGGTGATCGGGCAGACCGCGATCATCGGCAAGCGGGTGCGGATCTACCAGGCCGTAACGCTCGGCGCGCGCAGCTTCAGCACCGACGAGGAAGGCCGCCTGGTCAAGGACGAGGCCCGCCATCCGATCATCGAGGATGACGTGACAATCTACGCCGGCGCCACGATCCTGGGCCGCGTTACCATCGGCCGCTGCTCGGTGATCGGCGGCAATGTCTGGCTCACCCGATCTGTTCCCCCGGGCAGCCGCGTGCGCCAGACTCAGGCGAGCGTGACCGTGGAAGCGGGCGATCCCTGCGATTGATTGTTTTTAGGGCTTTGGGCCTGAAACATGCCCTCCCCTAACCCCTCCCGCTAGCGGGAGGGGGATTTAAAAAACCCCCCACCACGTCAGAGGAGGGGGTTTGGGGGTGGGGGGAACCGTGAGCGTTTACCCCCGGAAAGCTTGGCCACCCACAACGGCC